>CAZYYJ010000025.1:0-58417 GCA_964651595.1 uncultured Pseudomonadales bacterium
GCAGCGTCCAGCCGGCGTACAGCACCAGCAGCGACAGCAGCAGAACGGTCTCGCTGGCAGGTTCGGGCGGCAGAAACAGTCCGAACGCTCCGGCCAGCAGCACCGGCACACCAACCACAATGGCCGGCCGCCGCCGCCCCCACCGTGTGCGCACGCGGTCACCCAGAACGCCGAACACCGGATCTGTGAACACATCGAAGAAACGCGCTGTCATGAAGATGGCGCCCACCGCCGTCAGGCTGATGCCAAGCTCCGCGTAGAGCGGGGGCAGGATGGCAATGATCGGCAGGCCAAGGGCCGCCAGCGCAAAGGCCGGCGACGCGAAGCCGAGCACGCGCGCCGTCGGCAGCACCTGAGGGGCCATCAGGCTGACGGCAGTTGCTTGAGAACCTCCGCCGGGTCTATGCGGGGCCGCTCGAGCAGCGTTTCGCGCCCTTCCCCCGCGCGATGGCGGGCGATGAGATCTTCCGGCACAAACTTCACCCCGATGGGATTGGCCACGAAGTCGCTCTGCGCCATCCAGGTGTTGAACGCCTCGTTCGTATCGAAGACGTCAACCTGCAGCTCCATCTGGTTGCCGTCCGGATCGCGGTAGTACATGGACAGCGTCGGACCATGATTGATGCACCAGTAAGGGACGATACCGAGCGCGCGTAGCCGTTCATACGTTGTAAAAAGATCGTCCAGGCTCGCATACGTGAACGCACAATGATCGACACCGACCGCGTTATCAGCGCGATCCACCAGATCGGGCCGGTTTATGATCGCGATGCGGTGATGCTCCTCGTCGTAGGTGAGAAAGCTCGCCATGGGCGTGGCCACGATCGCTTCCGCTTCGAGCACAACGCTGTACCAGTCCACCATCGCCTCGTAGTTCCGTGTGCGCAGCACGATGTGCGCCAGTTTCGCCGGCGCAACCCTCCCTCTCTCCTGCGCCGTTCTCGGCAGGGTGCTCGCTTCAGCCATGACCGCCTCACATAATTTGTCAGTCGACAAAAAATATTATAGATTGCATGTCGATTGTCAAACGACTTATGTCTGATGAACGCAAGCACAACCCCTCTCCCGGCCACGTCCAAGGCAGATCTCACGCGCCGCAAGCTGCTGGACGCAGGTATCGAGCTCTTCTCGAGCAACGGTTACGACGCCACGAGCACACGCAACGTGGAAACCCACGCAGCCGTGCAGCGGAACCTGATCAACTATCACTTCGGGAACAAGGAAGAGTTCTGGAAAGCGTGTATCGCCGAGCTTTTTCAGCGCATGCGCACAACGTTCGGACCCGCGCTGAAACAATCCCGTGACATCGAAGCAGGCGAAGGCATCCGCTTTCTCATCAGGCAGTTCGTGCGCGCCAGCGCAGCGCACCCGGAAGTCATGCGCATCATGTTCGACGAGGGCCGTCGCGACGACTGGCGTCTCGCCTGGATCGTCGAACGGTACAACCGTGCCTTTCACAGCGCGGTAAGCGATCTCTTCGATGAAGGCCGCTCGCTCGGCGTCATCCCTGAGCTCACCGCCACCCAGTTCTACTACGTGCTCGTCGGGAGCGGCGCCATCTTTGCCATGGCGCCTGAATGCCGGCTGCTGTCCGGCGAGGATCCCTACGAGGCCACCATGGTGGACGCGCAGGCGGAGGCAATTGCGCGCCTGCTGGCGCCCCGGGCCAACAAAACGGAGTCGCAGACATGATCCGCACGCAGGTTCTGATCGTCGGGGCCGGCCCTGTGGGGCTGGTCACAGCGCTGATGCTGGAAAAACTGGGCATCGACCATGAGCTCGTGGAGCGCCGCGCGACGCTGCACGCCGCGCCTCAGGCGCACGTGCTGTCCAGCCGCACGCTGGAGATCTGTCGCGGCATCGGCGTGGGCGACGCCCCCATCCGCCAGGCCGGACCCAGCCCCGCGGATACGGCCCACGTCCGCTGGGTGGACCGCCTGATCGGCAGGGACCTGGGAGTTTTCTCCATGGGCCGGGATCCGTCTGCCATACAGCGTATGCTGACGCATACGCCGACGCCCACAACCAACCTCAGCCAGGACCAGTTCGAGCAGCACCTGTTCGCACACCTGCCCGATCCGTCGAAGGTGCGTTTCGAGCACACGTGGCAGGACGTTGAGACCGCCGGCGACGACTATGTGTCCACCGTGCGCAATGCCCGCGGCGAGGACGTCACCATCCATTCCCGCTATCTCATCGGCGCCGATGGTGCAGGCAGCGCCGTGCGCAAGGCCATGGGCGCTCGCATGCTTGGCCCCGACAACATCCAGACCTTCGTCAACATCCACTTCAACGCCAATCTGCGCGAACAGCTGCGCGGACGCGAGGGGTTGCTGTACTGGGTCATGGACGAAGCCCTGACCGGTACCTTCATCGCGCACGACATCGAGCAGAACTGGATTTTCATGAAGGCCGTGGCCGCCGACGAACCGACAGATCCCATCGACCATGAGAAGTTCGCCGCCCTGCTGCGAGACGCTATCGGCGCGGACGTGGATTTCAAGATCAACAGCATGAACGCCTGGCGCATGACGTCGCAGATCAGTGATCTGTACCAGGCCGACCGCCTCTTTCTGATCGGGGACGCGGCGCATCGCTTCCCCCCTACCGGCGGTATCGGCATGAACACGGGATTTCAGGATGCACACAATCTGGCGTGGAAAATTGCCCTGGTCGAAGGCGGTTGCGCGCAGACGCTGCTGGACACCTACGGCATTGAACGCAAGCCGGTTGCGGAGACCAACGCCGCCCAGAGTCATGCCAACGCCATGAAGATGGCGGAGGTCGCGCGCGCGCTCGACACAGACGGAGATCACCGGATCAGCATGGGCGATATCGACCGGGTGCTGGCAGATCCCACGCTCAGCGCGCAGGTACAGGAGGCTGTCGACCGCCAGGCTGCACACTTCAACATGTCGGGACTCGATCTCGGTTTCTGCTACCAGTCCCACGCCGTCCGGAGCGAAGGCGCACCGCCACAGTCGGACGATCCGGTCTCGCACTACCTCCCCTCCACAACCCCCGGCGCGCGCTTGCCACACGCCTGGTTGCAACACGGCGACACCGCACTATCCACCCTCGACCTCGTCACCTACGGTCGCTTTCTCGTGCTCGCCGGTCGTCAGGACGCAGAGCTGGAGGCGGCGCTCTCTCACCTGCAGCAGGCCGGCTACCCCATCGACCTCGCGGTGGTTGCCGCAGAAAGCGATCTGGCGCCCGCCGACGAGGCGTTTGCCGATCTGTTCGGCGAAGGCACGCTGCTGGTAAGACCGGACGGTCACATAGCGGCACGCTTCACCGCGTCCGCGGGCGAAGCGCTGCCCGAGGTGATGACGCGACTGTTCCCGCGCGCTTGACGTCAGCCAGCCCACCGTTGACGCTTCCCGGTGCACGACGCCACACTCGACGGCCTGCATCCGCTGGAGAGAAACACATGAGCTTGCGCGTGCGCCTGACCGGAGGCGGTTTTCCCGGACCCGCAATAACCCCATGACCCACAAGCAACTCGACGCGCTGGTCGTAGGCGCCGGCTTCGCCGGCATGTACATGATCCACCTCCTGCGCAACGCCGGGTTTTCGGTGCAAGGCGTGGAGCGCGGCACCGGCGTGGGAGGAACCTGGTACTGGAACCGCTACCCTGGCTGTCGCTGCGATGTGGAGAGCATTGAATACTGCTACCAGTTCTCCACGGAACTGCAGCAGGAATGGGTATGGACAGAGCGCTACGCCGCGCAGCCGGAGATTCTCGCGTACGCAGAGCACGTGGCCGAGCGCTTCGACCTCTACCCGCTGATCCGCTTCGAGACCGAAGTGCGCACCGCGCGTTACGATGAGCGCCAGCATCGCTGGCGCGTCGACACCGGCGATGGGGACACGGTTGAAGTTCGCTACCTCATCATGGCCACGGGCTGCCTGTCTGCCGCCAATACCCCTGCCTTTCCGGGCTTGAGCGACTTTGCCGGGCGGACGTTTCACACGGGACGGTGGCCGCACAACGGCGTGGATTTCTCGGGCCGTAAGGTGGGCATCATCGGCACGGGCTCCTCCGGCATACAATCCATCCCCCACATCGCCGCGCAGGCAGCCGATCTCACGGTGTTTCAGCGTACCGCCAACTTCAGCGTGCCCGCCCAGAACCGGCCCATCGACCGCGACCTCGTCAGCCGCGTCAAAGCCGACTACGCCGATTTCCGGCGCCGGGCCCGCCAGCAGCCGGCAGCCTTCGGCCCCGACTATCCGCGCAACGCCGACTCCGTGCTGGATGCATCTCCGGAAGAGCGTCAACGCCGCTTCGAGACACACTGGCAATTGGGCGGCTTCATGTATCTCGGCGCCTTCGGCGATCTGGGGCTCAGCGAAGAAGCCAACTGGCACGCCGCAGAGTTCGTTCGCAGCAAGATCCGCGACATCGTCAACGATCCGGCCACGGCTGAGCTGCTCTGTCCGGAAGGGATCATCGGCTGCAAACGCCTGTGCGCCGATACGGGCTACTTCGACACCTACAATCGAGACAACGTGCACCTGGTGGACGTGAGCAAACAGCCCATCGAACGCTTCACCGCCACGGGCCTGGTAACCGGTGGCACGGAATACCCGTTCGACGACGTGGTTTTTGCGACGGGCTTCGACGCCATGACGGGTGCGCTTCTGAACATCGACATCACGGGCGAGAACGGTTTGAGCCTCGAGCAGAAATGGGCAGCGGGGCCGCGCACGTATCTCGGTCTCATGACCGCCGGCTTTCCCAACCTGTTTACCATGACCGGCCCGGGCAGCCCGTCGGTGCTGGCCAACATGGTGACCGGCGTGGAACACCACGCCGAGTACATTCTGGACATGGTCCGCTGGCTCGACGCCAGCGGCGCCCGCGCCATAGCGGCCGAACCCGCAGCGGAGGATGCCTGGGTGCAGACAGTGAACGACCGCAGCGAGCTCACCCTGTACCCGCGCTGTAACTCCTGGTACCTCGGCGCCAACGTGCCTGGTAAGCCGCGGGTGTTCATGCCGTACATAGGTTTTCCCGATTACGAGGCCAGACTGAACGAGGTTCGTGCGGCCAACTACGAAGGTTTTGCGGTGCTTGGCTGACTACCGCAGCATGGAGACGCGCCATGGGCATGCTCATTGACGGGGAATGGGAACAGGACAGTTTCGACAAGCGCAGGGCGGCTGGCAGGTTCGTCCGCGCCGCCTCCCAGTTCCGCAGCTGGATAACGCCTGATGGCGCCCCAGGCCCCACCGGCACGGGTGGCTTCAAAGCCGACGGCGGTCGCTATCACCTCTACATCGGTCATGCGTGCCCCTGGGCCCACCGCACACATATCTTTCTCAAGCTGAAAGGCCTGGAAGCCCTGATCAGCACGTCGGTGGTGCACTGGTTCATGGGCAAGGACGGGTGGACCTTCGAGCCCGCGGAGGGCGTGGTGCCCGACAGCGTGAACGGCGCCCGGGCCATGTATCAGATCTATCAGAAGGCTGATCCGGAATTCACCGGCCGGGTCACCATTCCGGTGCTCTGGGACAAGCACACGAACACCATCGTGAACAACGAATCCGCCGAGATCATCCGCATGTTCAACAGCGCGTTCGACGGCTGCGGCGCTGTCGCCCACGACTTTTACCCCGAACCGCTGCAGACCGAGATCGACACCGTCAACGACCGTGTCTATGACACGCTGAACAACGGCGTCTACAAGGCGGGTTTTGCCATGACACAGGACGCGTACGACGCTGCTGTGATCCCGCTCTTCGAGACCCTGGACTGGCTGGAGGCACGCCTCGCAGACCACCGGTACCTGGTGGGCGACACCCTCACGGAAGCCGACTGGCGGCTGTTTCCCACGCTGGTCCGGTTCGATCCGGTTTATCACGGCCACTTCAAGTGCAACCTGCGCAAGCTGACGGAGTATCCCAACCTGTGGGCTTACACGAAGCGGCTGTACAAAATTCCGGGCGTGTCGGACACCGTAGTGCTGGACCACTTCAAACGGCACTATTATGCAAGCCACGCGGTCATCAACCCGACCCGGGTGGTACCCGCAGGACCAGACATCTCTTACGACTGACGCCATCCGGCGACGGAGGAAAACCGATGAGCCTCGCTGAAAAACTCGACCAGATTCGCGCCGGCGCCGCCAAGAACATTCCTGCGCCGTCCCTCGAACTGATGCATCGCGCAACGGCAGAGCTCGAAGCAAGTGGACAGCTCGATCGCGTGATCCCCGCCGGGGCGCCGCTGCCGGCATTCGAGATGCACAACCAGTTCGGTGAAACCATCACCAGCGCCGAGCTGCTGAGCGACGGTCCCCTGGTCATGACCGTTTACCGCGGACTGTGGTGACCCTACTGCGTGGCAGAGCTGTATGCTCTGCAGGCCATCTACCCGGCAATTCAGGCGCTCGGCGCCAACCTGGTTGCCCTCACCCCGCAGACCGTTGCGCGCAGCCGTCAGCAACTCGATGAGCATCCTGTGGACTACGACGTGCTTACGGATACGCGCAACCAGTTCGCGGAGGCAATCGGCATCCGCTACCGGTTGCCGGCTTATCTGGCGGAGCTCTACGCAGGCTTCGGTCTCGACCTGCCGACGTTCCACGATGACGACGGTTTCGTTCTGCCGATCCCTGCGCGACTGATCGTCGACGCAGGCGGCATCGTCCGTTTCAGCGAAGCAAACGCCGATTACACACGGCGCCCTGAACCGGCCGATACGCTCGCGGCACTGGAGGCGATGACAAGCAGCTGAGCAGCCACGCCGCCCGCGTTCTGCAGATCCACCACCGCTGACCCCCTTGCGGGCTTGAAATTACGCGCAGAGTGCGTTGTCATACAATCATACAACCAACTCGAGCAAGGCAGGATCAGGCCGTGACCGCATTCGCTTCCAGACTCAATGCCGGCACTGAGGCGTTCGCACAGAACCGCCAGGACATGCTGGCCCTGGTGGACCAGCTTCGCGCGCTCGAAGCGCGCGCCGTCAGCACCTCGAACAAGCGCCGACCGGTGTTTGAGGAGCGCGGACAGATCCCGCCTCATGAGCGCCTCGCGCGGCTGATCGACCCGGGGCTGCCGTTCCTGCAGCTCCACAGCCTTGCCAACTACCTGGTCGAAGACGATGACCCCGAGACGAGCGTACCGGGCGCAAACACCATCGCCGGCATCGGCTATGTGCGTGGTGTGCGCTGTCTTGTCTGGATCGACGACAGCGGCATACGGGCCGGCTCCTATACGCAGACCACCAACGCCACCGTGGTCAGCATTCAGGAGATTGCCAAACGTCAGAAGCTCCCGGTGGTGCATCTCGTGGAGAGCGCCGGTGCGGATCTCATGCGCTTCACGGTGGAGAACTGGCAGATGGCCGGGGAGATGTTTCGCAATCTCGCGCAGCTGTCGGCAGCCGGCATCCCCACAATTACCGTGCTGCACGGTCCCTCCACCGCAGGCGGCGCCTACATGCCGGGCATGTCCGACTACGTGATCGGCGTCAAGAACAACGGTCTCGCTGCGCTGGCGGGTGCAGCGCTGGTGAAGGCGGCAACGGGTGAGGTGGTGGACGAAAGGGAGCTGGGGGGCAGCGAGATGCATGCGAGCGTGTCCGGATCGGTGGAGTACCTTGCCGAAGACGACGCGCACGCCATCAGCATCGCACGGGATGTGGTGGGACGCCTCAACTGGAACCAGGCGGCCCCGGCGCTCACAACCACGGCCAGCGCACCGCCCCGCTACGACATCGATGAGCTCGCGGGCCTGGTGCCCATCAACTACCAGACGCCCTACGACGTGCGCGAGCTTGTCGCCCGCGTCGTGGACGACTCCAGCTTCGACGAGTTCAAAGGCCGCTACGGGGCCACCACCGTGTGCCTGCAGGCGAGCATCATGGGCCACAGCGTGGGGCTGATCGGCAACAACGGCCCCATCGACCCCGCCGGCGCCACCAAGGCCACACACTTCTTCCAGCTGTGCGATCAGGCGGACATCCCGCTGATCTTTCTGCACAACACCACCGGCTACATCGTCGGCACCGAGTCGGAGCAGGCCGGTATGATCAAGCACGGCGCCAAAATGATACAGAGCGTCACCAACGTGCGCGTGCCGCGTATTTCGCTATACGTGGGCGCCAGCTTCGGTGCCGGTAACTACGGCATGTGCGGCATGGCGTACCAGCCCGACTTCCTGTTCTCGTGGCCGAACGCGCTCACCAACGTCATGGGCGGCGACTCGGCCGCCAGCACCATGCGCCAGGTCAACGAAGCTGCGGCCCGGCGTCGCGGCAAGCCCCTGGACGAAGCGGCTCTGGACAAGCTCGAAGCCGATGTGCAGGCGCACTTTTCACGCCAGGAAAGCGCGTTCTACTCCGCCGGGCGCCTGCTCAGTCATGGCGTCATCGACCCCCGGGACACGCGCCGCGTGCTCGGCTTCTGTCTCGCAACGTGTCAGGAAGCCCGTGCCCGCAAGCTGCACCCGAACACCTTCGCCGTCGCGCGCCCCTAGGACAGACCATGCCAGCCATCCAACGACTTCTGATAGCCAACCGCGGTGAGATCGCCTGCCGTGTGATGCAGACAGCCCGGAGCCTGGGCATCGAAACGGTTGCCGTCTACTCCGACGCCGACCAGCATGCCCTGCACGTGCAATCCGCCGATCAGGCCGTGCGCATCGGTCCTGCGGCGGCATCCGAGTCGTATCTCGTGATCGATCGCATCATCGAAGCCGCACGGCAGACGGGCAGCGACGCCGTCCATCCGGGTTACGGCTTTCTCTCGGAGAACGCGGAATTCGCCCGCTCGTGCACGGAGGCGGGCATCACCTTTGTCGGCCCGTCCGCGCATGCCATAGATCTCATGGGGGACAAGGCGCGTGCCAAGCGGGCGATGCTAGCGGCAGACGTACCCTGCATCCCGGGCTATCAGGGCGAAGACCAGAACGCTGACGTGCTGCTGAGCGAAGCCGCCACCATCGGCTTTCCGTTGATGATCAAAGCGGCGGCCGGCGGTGGGGGACGAGGCATGCGGCTGGTGCACGAAACGGCGCAGCTGGCCGATGGCATCGAGACCGCGCGCGCCGAGGCCATCAACGCCTTCGGCGCTGGAGAGCTCATTCTGGAAAAGGCCATCGTACGCCCCCGCCACGTTGAGGTGCAGGTGTTCGGCGACGCGCACGGCAACGTGGTTTATCTGGGCGAGCGGGACTGCTCGGTACAGCGCCGGCACCAGAAGGTGATCGAAGAAGCCCCCTGCCCGGTGATGACCCCGGCGCTGCGTGCCGCCATGGGCGAAGCAGCGGTGGCCGCGGCCAGTGCCGTGGACTACGTTGGGGCCGGCACCGTCGAGTTTCTGCTCGGGGAAGACGGCGCCTTCTACTTTCTGGAGATGAACACCCGGCTGCAGGTGGAACACCCTGTGACCGAGCTTGTCACGGGGCTCGACCTGGTGGCCTTGCAGCTACAGGTTGCCGCCGGCGAGCCGCTCGGCTTCACGCAGGATGACGTGCGCCTCAGTGGCCACGCCATCGAGGTGCGTCTGTATGCGGAAGATCCCCGCAACGACTTTCTGCCCAGCACCGGCATCATCGACCGGTGGCGCACGCCCGACGGCGAGGGGGTGCGCGTGGACGCAGGCGTCGAGAGCGGCAACGAGGTCTCACCGTTTTACGACCCGATGATTGCCAAGGTCATTGCCAGCGGCGCGACGCGAGAACAAGCACGGCGGCGCCTGGTACGGGCCCTGGGGGAAAGCTCACTGGTGGGACCGGCCACGAATCGCGATTTCCTCATCGACGCGCTGCGGCGGGAGAGCTTCGCAGCCGGGCTTGCGACAACCGCGTTCATCGAAGACGAGTACGGCGACGCCGGTTTTGCCGTCGAGCCGACGCCGGCAGACCTGGCGCTGGCGGCCGTGGTGCAGTACCGGACGCGCGCGCAAACGGCCTTGAACGCATCGACGGGCATCCATCCGGAGCTGATCAACTGGTCCAGCGCCGGGCGCCTGCAAGCCGTGACGGTCTATCGCTGCGGCGACGCGCTGACCACCATCCACGTGCAACCGGTCAGTGACGCCAGCTACGATGTCACCGTCGCCGATGCAGACCCCTCGCGTGTAGCAATCCTCGCGTCTACCGCAGAGACGCTCACCGTGCAGCGCGACGGCCAACGGGAAACCGTGGCTTACCACGCGCACGCGGACGGCCTCACGCTCAGCCTGGCCACCGGCACCCTCGAGTTCACGGTGGTCGACGTCGCGGCCGGTGAAGCCGCCACGGAAGGCGGCGGCAGCGGGCGCGTGACCGCCCCCATGCACGGTCAATTGCTGGAGATTTACGTTCAACCGGGTGATGCCGTCACCAAAGGCCAACGCCTGGCCACGCTGGAAGCGATGAAGATGCAGCACGAGATTCTCGCGGAAGTTGATGGCACCGTCATCGACGTGCACGCGAAGGCGAACGAGCAGATTGCCATGGACGCGCTGCTCGTCGACATCGAACCCGCGGGCTGAATCATGGCCAGCCGCATTGCCCCGCTGAAAAAGCGTCCGGCATACACCCTGGTGTTCGAAGCCCTCGAAGACGAGATCCTGTCGGGGCGCATTGCCGAGGGAGAGCCCATTCCCACGGAAATGACCCTGTGCGAGCAATTCGACGTGCAGCGCTCCACTGTCCGCGAAGGCATCCGCTTGCTGGAGCAGTCGGGCCTGGTGCGCCGCGGTGCGGGCAAGCGGCTTCTGGTAGCTCGCCCGCTCGCCAATGAAGCCGCCGCCTCAGCCAGCCGCGGTCTCGCCCGCCATGGCGTGAGCTTCGCCGACATCTGGGAGTCGGTTTCGATCATCCTGCCCGGCACCGCAAGGCTCGCAGCGCAGAAGAGCACCCCACGGGATCTCCGCGGGCTGGACCAGATAACGGCCAGGCTGGACGCAGCCAACGGTGCCGAGGACGTGGTGGCGCATGCCGTTGCCTATCTGGAGGCGGTGTCCACCCTCACCGGCAACAAGGTTTTTGCCGTGGTGCTGCCATCGCTGAATCTGCTGGTGCAATCGAGCCTGCGCCGGGTGATCGATTCGCTGCCTCAGGCCCGGGAACGCATCGCCGGCGCGCAACGGGAGATGACCCGCGCGTTCCGCAAAAGCGATGCAGAGCTGGCCGCTGCATGGATGAGTCGCCACCTCGACGATCTCAAGCGTGGCTACGAGGTGGCCGGCGTCGATCTCGACACCGAGGTAGGGACCTTCGATCGCGCCGATCAGGCGCCGCGCGAAGCCTGATCGTAGTAGTCGAACTTGGAACTGGTCACGAAGGCTTCCAGGCGCTCAATTTCCCGCGCCACCTCAGCCTGACTCGCGGGATCCGACCGGCCCCGCAATTCCGTGATGCGATCCTGTGCCGCTTCGAGAGACTTGCGCGTGTGCATCAGCTCCGGATCGATACGCTCCCAGTCGACGCTGGCCAGAATTGTCACAAGCGCGTCTGTCCGCTCAGCCAGACGCTGCACCTCGTTCTTGGTTTCTTTCAGCCCGGTCAGCTCTTCCATCTTGCGGGCTTCCCAATCCGAACCGGTCCAGAAAACCTGCGCCGCATGGATGACGAGCCCGATGCCCCACCCCAGCAGCGGGAAGACGAACCACAGGAACTCCGAGCTCGTAATCAGATTGACGGCCACGAGAAATATGTTGCCCGCGACGTAAGCTGCGAGGTGAGCGTAAAAACCCTTCAGGTCTTCGATGCGTTGCAGGGCCTGTTCTTCATCCATTGTCGCCGTTCTCCCCGGAGCGTGATTGGTGGCTCTTCTAAAGCTGCTAAGCAACCCCCATGCCAACACCTGTTTCCTTGAGTTTCAAGGGCTTACCGACAGACGGGGCGCGTGCGGTTGCGCGCCTGGACCAACAGTTGGCCGGTATCGCCAGAGCTAGCCCAGAGTGTAAAGGGATGGCTGCATGGCAACAGCCCCGCGCAGCGCGACTATCCGCGACGCAAATGCCTGCGCACGGGCCAGGCAGCTTTCTGCCGGCAATCCCCTCAGGGCGTGGGCCAGAAACGCCGCCGCAAAGGCATCGCCAGCCCCGACGGTGTCTTCCACGATCACAGCCTCGTCAGGCGCGATGGCCAGCGGGCCCGCGCTTTCGCCATAGAGCCGGGCGCCATGCTCACCCTGGGTCACGAGCAGCTCTGCCACGCCCAGCCGCTGACGGAAACGCTGTATCGCTGTATCGGTGGGCGCGTCTTCCGCCATCAGCGCGCTGAGCTCAGTCTGGCTGCACTTGACCCAGCGTGCGCCTTCAAGCGAGGCAAGCACTTGCCCACGCTCCCAGAACGGGGCCCGCAGGTTGACGTCCACGAAGCGTTGCACCCCA
Source organism: uncultured Pseudomonadales bacterium (assembly GCA_964651595.1). GTDB lineage: Bacteria > Pseudomonadota > Gammaproteobacteria > Pseudomonadales > Azotimanducaceae > UBA4421. The sequence goes on from CAZYYJ010000025.1 coordinate 12,339, forward strand.
GCGGTGCCGCACAGCGCCCGGCAGGTTCGGCGCGAGGTGTGGCTGCGCAGCGCCAGGGTACCGTGATACAGCACGTCCGGACCGTCACCGCCCGGGGCGGTGATGGCGTCGTAGGCCGAAGGCGCGTCGATGCGGTAAGCGGGCTCTCCGTCGCGAAGCTCGACATGCACCCGCCCTGTCGGCCGGGCTGCGTCCGCTTGAACCCCGTCCATGGCCAGACCCCAGGCACGCATGGCCTCGCGAATACGATCGCCATTGTCATCGCAACCCAGCCGTGTCACCAGAGTGGGACGCAAGCCGAACCCGTGCAGATGCCAAGCCACATTGAAAGGAGCACCCCCGGGGACGCACTCGCCGCCAGCAAACTGATCGACCAGAGCCTCGCCGAAACACCAGAGCGAACTCATCCCCGGGGCGTCAGAGACCCGGACCCGGCCGCATGGCGCTGCCATCCGTAAACCGTGCGAAGCGGAAACGGGTAAGATCGTGGGCAGGCGATTTTCCCAGCACCATATCCGCCATGACGCGACCGGCCCCCGGGCCGATGCCGAAGCCATGACCGCTGAAGCCGGTGGCGAGATACAGTCCTGCATGGCCGGGCACGGCGTCCATGACGGGCACCACGTCCGGCATGACATCGATCATGCCCGCCCAGGCTTCCTCGAACTCGACATCCGCGAGGGCTGGCAGGCGCCGTTCCAGCCCCTGCCGCATGGCGGTGACCGCGCGCTCCGAAGGTGCTGGATTGAGCACGCGCTGCCGCTCGAAGGGCGATTCCTCGTCCGGCGACCAGCGGCGGGGACGCGTGAAGCGTTCAACGAGATCACCACCGAAGCGCAATTTCAGATAGCGCACGCTGGCTTTGAGGGCCGGCAGAAAAGGCAGGCAGTGACGAAAGCTGTCGGCACCCACAAAATGCTCGTTGGTACCGCTGGACGCAACCGTGTATCCGCCATCCTGGCGGCGCCGGATGGCAATCTCCCCCAGCGCGGCGTCACCCCCGTAAATGTCCGGTGCGGGCGCCGTGCGCAGGACCGTCGCGCGGACCGTGAGCTGCGGCAGGTTCACGCCGAGATTAGCGAGAAACAAAGACGACCAGGCACCGCCCGCGCAAAGCACGGTAGCGGCTTTGACCCGCCCGTGCTCAGTGATAACGCCGGCAACGCTGCCACCCTGCATATCGAGCGCACGCACCGCGCAGGCTTCGCGCACCAGACCACCCGCCTGCTGCAGGCGCCTCGCCAGAGCCGGCACTGCTTTGAAGGGTTCGGCCCGGGCGTCGCTGGGGGTGTACATGGCACCCGCCCACTGGCCGGGCTCGCCGGCCACCAGCGCATCCACCTCCGCCGAGGAAAGCATGTGCGTGTCCAGCTGGTGCTGCTGAGCAATCGCCAGCCAGCGCTCGTAGTCAGCGAGCTGTTGTTCGTCCGTCGCCGCGTAGAGCACGCCGCGACGGGTAAAGCCGATGTCCTCGTCCAACTCGGGCGCAAGCGTCTCCCACTGTTTGAGGCTGTCGACGACTATCGGCAACTCGTCGGCGTCACGGCCCTGCTGGCGGATCCACCCCCAGTTGCGACTCGACTGCTCACCGGCAACACGCCCCTTGTCGCATACCAGCACGGAGACGCCGGCCCGGGCGAGAAACAGCGCGGTGCAGACGCCGATGACGCCGGCACCGATGACCACCACGTCCACCTCCGCGGGCAGCGAATCCTGAAACTGAACGGGGCTGTGCTCGCTGTAGATCATCCGCTGCGCAACCTTGGGCGTGACGTCGGCGCAAAGTGTAGAGAATTTTTACGCCGCTTCGACGCTATTCCCGGGAAATCGTCGGGTTTTTTTACGACGAATGCCCGCGTGAAATTCAACCCATTGTTTTATATAGGTTTTTATTGCTGGCACGGAGTTTGCTTCATAGCAGCAAGCTTCTACGCTGCGTGCGTAACAGCCGGAATTTTGAAAACGGAATTGGATAGGACAGGAATCGTAGTATGTACCTAAGAAAACTCTGCAAAGTAGTCGCGGCTGCGGCGCTGTTGATGAGCAGCGCAAGTTCGTGGGCAGTGTTGATCCTCGATGTGGACATCGGTGGCACTAACCGCGCCAACCTCGTGGAGACCGACGGCGACGCGGCGTACGTGGATTTGATCAGCGGCTTCGGCGGCTGGTCTCTGACCATCGCAACCGCCCTCGCGGAACCCGACTTCTCGGGCGGCCCCGCTGAGATACACCTGTCTGTCATCGCAAACTGCGGCAACACCTCCGGGTGTGACACGCTGACGGTAACCACAGTGTCAGATAACCCGAACGTGTTCGCCGCCGGTATCGATCTCGGCTACGTTCCGGGCAGCACGTCCTTTGCGACGTTCTCGGCGTTCCTCGGCAACGGCATCAGCGACTGGACTGAGAGCCACTCCTGGACGGACGATTTCGAGGGCACAATCGACTTCAACAGCGCTGGCGCCACCTACTGGGGCCTGCAGGCCGTTCTCGACGCAACCGGCCCCGGCGCGCAGAGCGCGGATTTCCGCATCGTTTCGGAGCCCGGTGTGCTTCTGCTTCTCGGCTTCGGCCTGCTGCTCATGGGCGCACTGAATGCCCGCAGCGGACTGCCGGCCGCCGCCTGAGCCCTACCGGCCAAGGGCAGGAAGACGGGTCGCAGAAATGCGGCCCGTTTTGTTTTGGGCACTCACGCGTCGAACGCCAACCGCGCCAGCGCAATGCCTGCCTCTCCACCAACGGCGTAGAGCAGAAAGACCTCTTCATTCTCGACATATACGGCCGGATCACGTAGCTGGTTGACCACGCCATAGGCCGTGCTTCTAACGGACGGCGTCAGCGGGGCAGCAGCGCCTTCGTAGGCACGTTCAGGCCGCAACACCTCCGCCGCCCCGTCGACCGACCAGTTGCGCCAGTCGTCCCCCAATGCGATTGTGCTGTGTTTGATGTGCTCGGGTGCATCCCCCACCTGGGACCAGAACACGTGCAGCGTGTCGTCCCGCACCAGCACGGCGCTGTGCCGCATGGCGGGGTTGAACAGCAATGGTCCGCTCTCGAAATCCTGCAACGGGTGTTTCGACCGGTAAAACTGTCCCGGCATGGCCAGAGCGTACGTGAAGTCCTCCCAGACGAACGCCCGCCAGTAAGTGAGCCCCAGCACTTGCGGTAGGGCCCGGAAGTTGATGCCGTCGCTCGATACCGCCACCCGGGTCACCTGTCTGCCCAGCGCCTCGAGGCCATGGAAATACATTACGATCTGCTGCCGGTCGGCATCCGCATGCACATCCGGCGAGGCGATATGAGGAGTCGTCACCTCTTCCAGCGGGTCGTGGTTGAGCTCGATACCCAGTTCCGCGAAACGCTGGCGGATCACCGCAGCTTGCGAATCGCTCACCGGCGGCGCCTCGGTGAGAAAGTGCGAATGCGCCAGCTGCAACGTGCCCGGCTCGTAGATCTGCCAGGGCCCGGTCAGCTCATCCGCGAAGGCAAGCCGGATGTACGCGCCTTTGTGATCGGCAAAATAGAGGTAGTAGCGACCGAGCCGGTTCTGCACCCAGTCCGGCACCTTCAGCAGCGAAGGCCCCTGAATGTTGACGCCGATGCTGGGATGCAATGCCGCGTGAACGATGGGCCCATCGCCCAGACGTGTCGCGCGCACCGCGCCCGTTTTGCTCACGGCAGAGAATCAGCGCCGGTTTCTGACCGGCGCCCCTCGCCGCTTAACTGCCGGTCCAGTTGGGCGCGCGCTTCTCGGCAAAGGCTTTCGGACCCTCCTTAGCATCATTGGAGCTGAACACCTTCGCCGACAAAGGCTTCTGCATCTCCCAGAGCGATGCCTCGTCGTTGCCCTGCGCCGCCGCGCGAACGAGCTGCTTGGACGCTGCCACCGCCAGAGGCGCGTTTTCGGCGATGCGGTTCGCCCAGCCGATGGCTGCCTCCAGCGCTCCCCCCTGCTCTGTGAGCTCGCTGAGCATGCCCGCCTCGAGCGCCACCTCCGCCGTGATGGGCTCTCCGGTAATGGCCATTTCCATGGCCTTCGTATAGCCCACCCGGGCCGGCAGGCGGAACACGCCGCCAGCGGCAGCAAAGAGGCCAACTTTCACTTCACGAATGCCGATCTTGGCGCCTTTCCCAGCCACCAGCAGGTCGCAGGTGAGCGCAATCTCGCAACCCCCGGCCAGCGCAAAACCTTCAATGGCTGCGATCAGCGGTTTCGAGCTGCCTTCCTGGATGAACGTCGTCAGAGGCCCGATGTCTTCGCCGCGCGCAAAAGCCTTCAGGTCCATGCCCGAGCAGAAGCCGCGGCCTGCGCCGGTAATGACACCCGCGGTAAGCCCGTCGTCTGCGTCGAGTTCACGTACTGCATTCAGCAAGCCGTTGGAAAGCGCGCCGTTGATCGCATTCATGGCTTCAGGCCGGTTCAGCGTGATCACCATTACCCGGTCGCGGCGTTCGACCAGGACGGCCTCTTCCGTGCCTTGTTCACTCATGTCTGTTTCCCCTGTGCATGGTTGTGTTGTTCGCTCGACGCGCATCATTTCACGGACGACAAAGCGCGGTCCAGCCCCGGCCATTGCGCGCGGCGCCTGCCTGTGGTCATAATGCGGGTATATACCAACATATTGCCGGTGATGAAAAACGCAGATCCCGAGCTCCTGTGCCTGTGCATCGAGGTGCGCAATGCCGCGCAGGCCCTGACCCGCCGTTACGACGAACAGCTGGCGCCAGCGGGCATCACCGTCACGCAGCTGTCTCTGCTCAACCATGTCACCCAGCTCGCCACGCCCACGCTGAAGGCGCTGGCCGCCGCAACCGGACTCGACCGCAGCACGCTGGGACGAAATCTCCGGCTGCTGGAAAACCAGGGGCACGTAAGCATCACGGCGGGCGAAGATGCGCGCACGCGGGTGGTACGCCTTACCCGCAAAGGCAGAAGCGCGCTCAAGAAAGGGGCTCCGCTGTGGTACGACATCCAGACGGCACTGGCGAGCCGGCTCGGCCGCCGCAAACGCGCGTTGCTGACAGAACTTCTCAACGAACTCACGGCCCGGGAGGGATCAACGGCATGACCGAGACGACAAAATATTCCATCTGCACGATCTGCGACATCGGCTGCCAGTTCCGCTCTATCGCGAAAGACGGCAAGCTCGATCGCGTGGTTGCACACGACAACGCCATGCTCGCAAAGAACATCTGCTACAAGGGCACGGCGGCACCCCACATTCACAATCACGCCGAACGCCTGCGAACACCCCTGAAACGCGTCGGCGAACGCGGTGAGGACCAGTGGGAAGAGATCAGCTACGAGCAGGCCATGGACGAGATCAGCGAACGCCTGCGCAAGGTCGTGGATCGTTACGGGCCCGAAGCGTTCGCTGTCTCCACCTCCGGCTGGAACACCCAGTCCACGCACGCGCTGGACCGGCGGTTCATGAACCTGCTGGGGTCACCGAACTGGATCAGTGGTGTGGCCCTGTGCGCGGGCAACACGGCCGCGGTAAACAAGCTCACGTACGGCTGGTTCCCCATGGGCGATTTCGGCAGCACCAACTGTATCGTGCTGTTCGGGCACAACCCCCGCAAACACTCCTGGACGCCTATCTACAACGCCATCAACGGGGCCCGGGCGCGGGGTGCCAAAGTGATCGTGCTGGATCCCCGGGTGTCGGACCAGGCGGAAACTGCCGATCTGCACCTGCGCTTACGCGCCGGCACCGATGCCGCCATGTGCCTCGGCTGGTTGAAGGTGATCTTCGACGAGAAGCTCTACGACGAGAAGTTCGTGCAGAAGTGGTGCACGGGGTTCGACGAGCTGAAGCAGCGTGTGGACGAGTATCCCCTTGAACGCGTAGAGGCCATCACCGGGGTGCCGGCTGCGCAGATTGCCGAAGCCGCGCGCATGTACGCCACGGCCGACGGCGCCATCATCCCCTGGACCCCCATCACCGACCAGCAGGTGTCGTCCACCTCGGCGATCCGCCTGCACTCGATCCTGCGCGCGGTGACCGGCAATCTGGACATCGTGGGCGGCGAAACGCTGGGGGGCTTCAACGAAAGCTACATTCCGGAGTCCGAGCTTGCGCTGCACGAGGCATTGCCCCTCGCCCAGAAGCAGAAGCAACTCGGTTACGACGAGTTTCCGGTGTTCACCTACCGCGTGGCCGAGATGCTCAAGGAACCCACCGAAAAAGTCTGGGGGTTTCCTTACGCCGACCAGGTCATGGGCTGTCACATGGCCAATCCCACCAGCGTCTTCCGAGCCATGGCCAACGAAGACCCCTACCCGGTGAAAGCGTTTTTTGTGCTGGGTAACAACGCGCTCCTGAGCTATGCGAACCAGCACCAGATCCACAAAGGCATGCTGAACCAGGACCTCATCGTCGCGCACGAGATTTTCATGACCCCCACCGCCATGCTCGCCGACTATGTGCTGCCGGGGGACGTCTTCAGCGAACGCAACCACATCGCCGACAGCTGGAGCTGGTCGAACCGGCTGTCGCTGTCGCAGCAGGTGGTAGACGCGCCCGAACAGGCATCCAGCACGTTTCAATTCTGGCGCGATCTGGCGCACCGCTTCGGTTTCGAGGCGCAGTTTCCCTGGGCCAGCCTGGACGACATGCTCGACTACCGGCTGTCACGTTCCAATCGCACCTTCGCCGAGTTCGAAGCCAGCACGTTCATGGAAGCGCCGGCACCGCAGTTCCGCAAATACCGCAAAACCGGGTTTGCCACCCCTTCGGGCAAAGTGGAACTGAAATCGAGCGTGCTCGAAGCGCTGGGGTTCGACCCCCTGCCCTACTACCGCGAAGCCCCGGGCGTGAGCGAAGCCTATCCTTACCAGGTGTTCACCGGTGTGCGCGAAGATCCCTTCTTCCAGACCGGCCAGCGCAACATCAAGGTGCTGCGCGACCGCTGCCCGCTGCCGAAGCTCTTCATGCACCCCGACGACGCCGCTAAAGAAGGCATTGTGGAGGGGGACTGGGCCCGGCTGGGTACCGCCACGGGTAGTGTCGTGGCGCAGGTGTCAGTGCAGGCGTCCATGAAAGCAGGTCACATCCGCGTGCCGCACGGCTGGTGGTATCCCGAGCTGCGTGGCAACGAGACGCTTGCAGGCGCGTTCATCTCCAGCGACGCGATGATGTGCGCGGATGACAACGAATATCTCGACTACGAGCAGGGGGTACCTCACTTCAAAGGTTTTGCGGGCCGTATCGAGAAAACCGAGGCACCTACCGCGCTGGCGGAACAGGCATGACGCGGCGCAGCGAACTCTCGCACCGGCTGGGCGAAACCAAAGCCAGGCTGCAGACGCGCGTCGCCGCAAGGCTCTTTTCCACACGGGGCAGTCGCGTGGACCGCTGGCTGAAGCGCCTTTTGAAAGCCGAGCAGGACACGCCCTACAGCGATCCGGACCTGGAACACCCGGTGCAGCGCTAGCGCCGCTTCAGGCCGGCTCGAAGTACAGCAGCGTCTGCCCGTCCGGCTGCGCTGCAAAGACCGGTTTGAGGGCCAGGCCCACTCTGAGATCCGCTTCGGCAACGTTCACCACAACGGAGTTCATGCGAACGCCCTCTTTCAGCTCCACAACGGCTATGTACTGCGGCTCCAACCCGGCAAACTGCGGCGCTGTCGGGCGTCGGGCGATGGTGAAGCTGTAAACCACCGCTTCGCCGCTCACCGCCTTCCACGTCAGATCAGCGCTGAGACAGGCAGAGCAGTGGCTGCGCGGGTAAAACACCCACTGTCCGCACGACGCGCACTGCTGCAGCATGACCTTACCCTCCGCCAGGCCCTGCCAGAACGGCAGGGACGTGGGCGTGGGCACCGGCATCGGCGGTGCTGGCGTATTCACTACGCACCCTCCAGCAGAATCGCTGACTGTTCGCTCATGATTCCCCCTGTGCCTGTCACCAGCGCAGTGTCGCAACGGCCAAGCTGGCGTTCCCCGGCCCTGCCCATGACCTGCCGGGCCCCTTCGATCACCTGTGACATCCCACCCGCCAGGCCGGCCTGCCCGGCGCCGAGCTGGCCGCCGTGCGTGTTGACCGGAAAATCGCCTTTGAACGTAAGATCGTGCTCGCTCACAAACTGCATGCCTTCGCCTTTGCCGCAGAAGCCGGCATCCTCCAGCGTCAGCAGCACCGTGATGGTATAGCAGTCGTAAGGCTCCACCACGTCCACGTCCTCGGGCGCCCTGCCCGCCATGGCAAACGCGGACCGGGCGGCCGGGCCTACGGGCGTCTGCGTCATGTCCTCCTGATAGGTGGTGGATTTTGTCGTGAGCCGCTCGCCGAAGCCGGTGACGTACACGGGCCTGTTGCGGGATCTGCCCGCAAGCGCCTTGTTGGCGACGATGATTGCGCTGCCGCCGGCCACAGGCATCACAATCTCCAGAATGTGCAGCGGGTCGGCTATCACCGGGCTCGCCAGCACATCGTCCACCGTGATCGGCTGGCCGTGAAACGCCGCCTTGGGATTGGCCTGCGCGTTCGCGCGTTGATCCGCGGCAATTTTTGCAAGGGCGCGTTCGTCGTACCCGTAGCGGGACGCATAGCGCTGCGCGATCAGCGCGTAACCGGCATTCTGAGCCACGTTGCCGTAGGGCACGTCGAACTCCGCCTGAGGCGAGCCCCAGCTGGCACTGGTTGAGCCATAGAAGCGGTTGGGATCTCTGGGTGACGGATTCGGATTGGAGGGGATGGGCCGCGCCGGCGCGGCGCAGACCACCGCCTGACAGATACCCAGCTCGATGGCAGCAGCGGCCCGCCAGACCATCCCGACCGGTGACGCTCCACCGAGATCGACACACTCGGCAAAGTTCACGTGCAGCCCGAGGTATTCAGCCAGCGTGGCTGGCGCGAACATGCTGGTCTCGCGAATCGCGTTGCAGCAGATACCGTCGATGTCGCGCTTTTCCAGCCCGGCATCATCGAGCGCAAGCCGCGTCAGATCGGCAAACTGCTCGGTAAAGAAGGCCCGCGGCCCCGTGTACTTGCGCTCGTTCGCGTAGTCGGCCACGCCAACGATCGCAGCTTCTCCTTTCAGTCCCACGACACCTCCTTCACACCCGGTTCGTTAAGTTTACCTCCCGAACGACCAGGCGGGCATGTTTCAGGCGCATGACATCGCCAGACAGCGAGCCTGCACGGCCCGGCCCGATACACGTATAATGCGGGCCCGATTTTCGACGGGTTTCGCCCGCAACCGCATTTCAACATTCTGGGATCACGACAAGTCAGGAAGGTAATGGCAGACAAAAAACTGAAGATCATCTACACCCTCACGGACGAAGCGCCAGCGCTCGCGACCTACTCGCTGCTGCCTTTCATCAAGAAATACACCGACGCTGCCGACGTCGATGTGGAACTCTCCGACATCTCGGTCGCGGCGCGCATTCTCGCCACCTTCCCCGAAAACCTGACAGATGAGCAACGCGTGCCCGACGCCCTCGCAGAACTGGGTGAGCTCACGAAGGAAGCCGGCGCGAACATCATCAAGCTGCCGAACATCAGCGCCTCCGTGCCACAGCTCATAGATGCCATTGCCGAGTTGCAGTCGCAGGGCTACGACATTCCCGACTACCCCGAAGAGCCTGACAGCGACGAGGCGCAGGCCATTCAGGACCGCTACAGCACCGTTCTGGGCAGCGCCGTGAACCCGGTGCTGCGCGAAGGCAACTCGGATCGACGCGCGCCGGCTTCCGTGAAAGCGTTCGCGCGCAAAAACCCCCATCCGATGGACAAGTGGAGCCAGTCTTCGAGCACCCATGTGGCGCACATGCGTGAAGGCGACTTCTACCACAGCGAAAAATCCGTCACGGTAGAGAACGGCGGCAACCTCAGGATCGAGCTGGTGCAGGGCGACGGCACCGTCACTGTGCTGCGCGACGCCGTGGCCGTGGAGGACGGCGAGGTGGTCGACGCCATGTTCATGGACGTTGGTGCCCTGCGACGTTTCCTCGCCGAAGAATACGAAGGCGCCAGGCGGGCCGATCTGCTGGCGTCGCTGCACATGAAAGCCACCATGATGAAGGTGTCCGACCCCATCATCTTCGGCCACGCCGTGGAGGTGTACTACCAGACTGCCTTCGACAAGCATCGGGATACCTTCGAGGAACTGGGCATCAACCCCAACCTGGGGCTGGCAAGCGTGCTGGACAAAGTAGGCACGCTGTCGTTCTCGCTGAAGAACGAGATCGAGGCAGACCTGCGCAAATGTCACGAATCGCGCCCGGGCCTTGCCATGGTCGACTCCGATCGCGGCATAACCAATCTGCACGTGCCCAGCGACATCATCGTGGATGCATCCATGCCCGCCATGATCCGTGTCGGCGGCAAGATGTGGAGCGCCGACGGCAACCTGCGCGACACCAAGGCCATCATTCCTGATTCGTGCTACGCCACGATCTATCTCGAAGTGATCAACTTCTGCAAACACCACGACGCCTTCGATCCCACCACCATGGGCACCGTGCAGAACGTGGGCCTCATGGCGCAGAAAGCGGAAGAATACGGCTCCCACGACAAGACCTTCGAGCTGCCTGCTGACGGTACCGTGCGCGTTGTGGACGAAACAGGCACGGTGCTCATCGAGCACGCGAACCTGGCTGAGGGCGACATCTGGCGCATGTGCCAGACCAAAGATGCGGCCATCCGCGACTGGATCAAGCTGGCCATCAATCGCAGCCGCTCTTCCGGTATTCCCGTGGTGTTCTGGCTGGACAAATACCGCGGCGACCCGGAGCAGCGCGGTCATGACGCGCAGATCATCCGGAAAATCGAGAAATACCTGCCGGAGCACGACACGGAAGGCCTCGACATACAGATCATGAAACTCACCCTGGCCATGCGACACACGCTGGAACGGGCGCGCCATGGCGAAGACACCATTGCCGCTACCGGCAACGTGCTGCGCGACTACCTGACCGACCTGTTCCCGATCATGGAGCTGGGCACCAGCGCCAAGATGTACTCCATCGTGCCGCTGATGGCGGGCGGAGGCCTGTACGAAACGGGTGCCGGCGGTTCCGCGCCCAAGCACGTGCAGCAGTTCGAGGCGGAAAATCATCTGCGCTGGGACTCGCTGGGCGAGTTTCTCGCCCTGACCGTATCGCTGTACGACATCGCCGAGAAAACCGACAACCCCCGCGCGAAGGTGCTGGCGGACGCGCTGGACGCTGCCACGGCGAAGCTGCTGGATCTCAACAAATCGCCGTCCCGCAAAACGGGCGAGCCGGACAACCGTGCCAGCCACTACTACCTCGGCATGTACTGGGCAGAGGCCCTGGCGGCGCAGAGCGAAGATGCCGCCCTCGCAGAGCAGTTTGCACCGCTCGCCAAAGCCCTGGCGGAGAGCGAGACGCAGATCCTCAAGGAACTGGTGGACATTCAGGGTGCCCCCGTGGACATCGGCGGTTACTATCATCCGGACGTGGACAAAGCGGACGCCGCCATGCGTCCGAGCGCCACGCTGAACGGGATACTTGCAGGCTGAAGCCACGGAGGACACAGGAGATGAACGCAATCGACGCGACGCTGGCCGAAACGACGCCTCTCGAGGAGATCGACGTCAGTCGACCGGAACTCTTCCAGAACGACTCGTGGCAGCCGTGGTTTGCGCGGCTGCGTCGCGACGCACCGGTGCACTATCTCGCGGACAGCACCAACGGACCTTTCTGGTCCGTGTGCTCCCATCCGCTGATCAAGGCCGTGGACACGAATCACACCGTGTTCTCCTCCGAGAAAGGTGGCATTGCCATTGCCGATCCCATCGTGATGAACGAAGACCAGATCCAGGGGCAGAGCTTCATCACGCTGGACGAACCGAAACACATGAGCCAGCGCATGGCGGTGGCGCCCACCGTCGCGCCGAAAAATCTCACCGAGTTCGAACCGCTCATTCGCGAGCGCGCCGTCGACATTCTGGAAAATCTACCGGTGGGGGAAACCTTCAACTGGGTACAGGAAGTTTCCATCGAGTTGACGGCACGCATGCTGGCGACGCTGTTCGGTTTTCCCTACGAGGACCGGCGCAAGCTGGTGTACTGGTCGGATCTGACCACCGCGGTACCCCAGGTCACCGGCGATGACAGCATCGACATGGACGCCCGCTACGCGGAGCTCATGACGGCCGCCGGCGCGTTCTACCAGCTGTGGACCGAGCGCGCGAAAGAACCGCCCAAGTTCGACCTGATCTCGATGCTCATCAACAACGAAGAAACCGCGAAGATGAACGAGGATCCTTCGCTGTTTCTGGGCACCATTCTGCTGCTGCTAGTAGGCGGCAACGACACCACGCGCAACAGCATCAGCGGTGGCGTGATCGGCCTCAACAAGTACCCCGACGAATACCAGAAGCTGCGGGACAATCCCAAACTCATCCCCAACATGGTGGCCGAGATGGTGCGCTGGCAGACCCCGGTGATCCACATGCGTCGCACCGCCCTGCAGGACATCGAGCTTGGCGGTCAGCACATTAGAGAAGGGGACAAAGTCATCATGTGGTACCTCTCCGGCAACCGCGACGAGACCCTGTTCGAAGACGCCGACCGGCTGATCATCGACCGTCCCAACGCACGCGCCCACGTGGCGTTCGGTTTCGGTGTGCACCGCTGCATGGGCAACCGCCTGGCGGAAATGCAGCTGCGGATTCTCTGGGAAGAGATCGTGAAGCGCTTCCACACCGTGGAGCTGGTGGGTGACGTGGAACGGCTGCCCAACAACTTCATCCGCGGCATCAAGGACGTGCCGGTGCGTCTGCACCCGATTTAGACAGCGATCAAAGCTCCACGATCGTCTTGCCGAAATTAGCGCCGGCAAAGAGGTCGCAGAACGCCCGGGCGACATTCTCCATGCCCTGCAGCCGGTGCTCGGGCACCACGAGCTTGCCTTCCTCGATCCACTGCGCAAGTTGCGCCCGCGCCGCGGGATAACGGTCCAGGTTCATGTGCGTCATGAAGCCGTGCATGTGCGCGCGACGCGCCGTCAGCTGAAACAGGTTACGCGGCCCGGGAGCGGCGTCGGTGTCGTTGTAGGTGGCAACGGCGCCGCACAGGAGGATACGCGCTTCCTCGCTGATGTGATTCAGCACCGTCTCCAGCAGCGGGCCGCTCACGTTGTCAAAGTACACGTCCACGCCATCCGGACACGCGGCGCTCAACTCAGCGTCGATATCATCACTGCTGCGGTCGACGGCGGCGTCATAGCCCAGCTCGTCGACGAGCCGACGGCACTTCTCCGCTCCGCTGGTGATACCGACGGCCCGAGCCCCCAGAAGCTTCGCCAGCTGTCCCGCAATGCTGCCCACCGCGCCGGCCGCAGCACTGACCAGCACCGTCTCACCGGCCTTGACGGCGCCGTGGTCCATGAGGCCGAAATAGGCCGACAGCCCCGTGTCGCCCAGCACGCCGAGGTAATAGTTCAGCGGATAAGCAACGTCCGGGATGGGCGAGATGAAATCGCCGGCATCCGTCACGGTGTGGTCTTCCCAGGCGAAGCGTGCCATCAGCATATCGCCGGCCTGGTAGTCTGCGTGCCTGCTTTCCAGCACCTCGCTCATGGTCAAACCCATCACCGGCTCGTTCAACGCCATGGCCGGCAAAACCGCGTCGCCGCTGCCCTCGTCCATCCAGTTGCGAAAGCCTGCGTCGAGCGAGATGAAGTGGTTCCGGCACAGGATCTGTCCATCGCCCACCTCGGGCAGCTCGCGGGTCTCGAGGCGGAAATTGTCTTCTGTTGGCGCACCCTGCGGACGGGAGGCCAGAACGACGCAACGTTTGGTGGTCATGGGTAGGCTCTGCTGGGATTCGGCGGCAAACAGTGTAAGCTGACCAGCGCCCTTTTGTACCCGTGAGAGGAAAGTGATGGCTGACGCGCCCGAAAGAGCAATGATGGCGTTTCCCGAGTTGAGGCACCCCTTCGACGCAACGCCCATTCACCCTGAAGGCAGCGCAACCGTGCTGTACCAGGGTAAAACGGTCACGCTGGCGGAAACCGGTGCTGGCGCAGACCTGCTGATCAGGCCGGCAGATCTTCCTGCCGTGAACGGTTTCGAGCTGAAGCCCGAGGGCGCCTGCTACGGAGAGCTGTGCATTCCCATGAACGAGACTCTGCTCGTGACGCAGGACGGCCAGCAGTGGTTCAACGTCACCGCCTTTGCTGAGCTTCTGGGTCAGCCCTGGGTGGCTGACAGCGAGGCGCGTGTGTGGAGCTTCGGCGAGATACCCGCCAGGCGCGAAAACACGCTCGCAAACGCGATGGCGCCGGATTTCGAGATCACCGACAGGCAGGGCAACGTTATCCGTCTTGCCGATCTCAAAGGCAAGAAAGCACTGATCGTCACGTGGTCGTCATGGTGAGGCTGCCACCTCGACGTGCCCGTGTGGCAACAAGTTTATGAAGAGATCAACGACCCCGATTTTGTCATCATCTGCGTCGCCGAGGATACCGGCGGGGAAGCCGTAGCCGGACCCATCTTCGACGCGGCCAACCCCACCTACATACAGGTTGTGGACGAAGACCACATCGTCAGCAGCGTGTTCAATTTTGTGAACGTGCCGTCCGCGGCGTGGATCGACGAGAGCGGACGCATCGTACGGATCGATGAGGGTACGTATTCGAAGATTCACGAATTCGGCGAGGGCGCACAGAAGATTTCGTTCGGCAACGATGTCTACACGCCCGCACTGAAAGACTGGGTGGCTAACGGGGCAGACAGCCCGCACGTGCAGCCCCCTGCAACCGTTGCCGGCAACATCCGCGAGTTCAGCGCCGATCAGCTCAAGGCTGACGCCGCCTTCCGGCTGGGCAACCTCTTCCGCAGCCACGGGCAGGCGGAGAAAGCCGAGCACTTCTGGGACATGGCACAGGCTCTCAACCCCGACAGCATCAACTTCATCCGGCAGAACCTGACGCTTTCGGAAGAGGGTTCGGCCGGCGCAACGTTCATGCAGGTGATGGGCGAGTACATGGCCCAGGGCAAAGACTACTACCGGCCGCTGGATCTCGATCAGGGCTGACGCAGCGCGTCCATGGGCACGCAGGGCTTCCGTCTACGGGATGCAACCATGGCCGACCAGGGGCATATCACCGCCCTGGTGCTGCGCCATCGCCTGAACCCCATCGACCTTTACTGGGCCAGGTTTGTCGTGGCTGAGGATAGGCACGGTAACTTCGTCGGCTGCGGGCAGGTGCGCCAGCACGGCACGGTTCACGAAATTGCGTCGCTGGCGGTGGTGCCTGAGCGGCAGGGAGAAGACCTGTCCCGGCTGCTCATGGAGGCGCTACTGTCACGCGCCAGCCGGCCCACCTGGCTGATGTGCGAATCCCCCCTCATCACCTTCTACGCGAGGTACGGCTTCGAAGAGGTGACGGATCCCGCCCGGATGCCAACCTATTTCCGCTTTCACTACGTTGCCACGAGACCCTTTCTGAACGCCGCGTTGATGCTGCAGGGCAGTCACGTTGCATTCATGGCAAAAACCGCCTGACGTTGCTCAGTTGCCTGTGGGAACGGGCGCCCGTGGTCCAGACGGGGCATGCCTCTGCAGCCTGGGGAGGCTGCCGATCATGCCGTCGGGCCGCGCTGCCGCGAGCATTCGTTTGTAGGCTGGCCGTGCCTGCACGCGAGCCTTCCAGGCAGCCACGTTCGGAAACTGCGCCTCGTCGACGATGTTGAGCCCTGTTGCCACGTTGAGCGGAAACAACATCATGATGTCCGCGCTGGAAAACGCCGCCCCGCCGAACCAGTCGTGGCGCGCAAGAAAGTTTTCCGCATGCTGCACGGTTGCTTCCGAGTCCACCAGCCGCGAGCGTTCCGTTGGCGGCTCACGCAGCCAGGCCCGGTAGTCGGAAAACAGCCGCGCCGCCAGGCTGCCTTCTGCATAGTGCATCCACATCATGTGATGGGCGTAGTCGGGGCTGTCGAGCGCCGGTACCAGCTTGCCCGGCGCGCGCCGGTTGAGAATCACATCGATGATGGCCCCTGACTCCACCAGCACCTGACCATCCAGCAGCACCGTGGGGGCCATGGGCACATCCGGATTCACCTCACGAATCTTCGCCATGGAGCCCGCCAGATCGCCGCGTACGTAGACCAGCTCGTAAGGCAGCGCCAGTTCTTCCATGAGCCACACAATGCGTTCCGAGCGCCGGCCTTCGAGGTGGTAAATCACGATCTCCGTGCTCTTGGCTTGCGCAGCTTCCTCTGCACGGACCTCCAGCATCGTGAGCGCTGGCAAGACACAGAGCAGAACCAGCGAAACGTGACGAACAGCGATCATGCGGGAGAACCCTCAGCAACGCCCCGCCCCCGGTTCCTGAGCATGACCACCTGGGCGCCCAGACCAACGACGAAAAGCACGAGAAACAACAGATAGAACCCGCGCAGCAGCGGATCCTCGGGGTTGGTGACGACCGGGTCGCCCACGGGTAAGCGCATGAGGCCGTCCGTAATCGCCGGAATCATGTGACACAGAAACGTAAAGGAGTAGCCGGAGACATGGGCGTAAGGTGACAACCCGCCAAAAAGCCGCGTCTGTTCTCCAATTGCACCCACTGCAAGCCCGACGAGGGTCAACACCGCCAGGCCATGCGCAGGCCCGAAGCCACCATGCTGGTAGATGCCCAGCGCCGTCACGGCCGCCACAAAGGTACACACCAGGTAGACCAGACCCGTCGGCTGAGCGCGCGCGATGAGCTTGAACTTGACGAGCGAGTACACGCCGCAGACCAGCGCGATGATCGCTATGCCGGTATGAAACCAGCCCAGTGGTGATATCTCCGGCATTGCCATCCCCTCCCGTTGTTACCGGGCGGTGTCCCGCCCGGTGAACCCGCGATCAGTCGGCAACAGACGCGGGTATCCAGCTACCATGAAAGCCATTGGGGACACGCGGCAGCTCAACGGTTGCGACGGGGGTGTTGTCCATCGACGCGGCATCCATGATGACGAGACTGCTGCTGTCCGTGTTCGCATCGTACACGTAGGTCATCAAATAGCCATCGTCCTCGTTCTGCCGATTGGCGGCGGGAGCAAACACCGGTTCACCACCCACGCGGCCTTTGCCGAGCTCGATATCCGTGCGCACGCCCGTTTCCCGGTCGTACTTGAGGATTGCACCCGACGCGTCGCTCGGATCACCGCCGAACGCCTCGGACATGGCCATCATGTAGCCGTAGCGGTGCTTCAGCCCCACCACGTCATCGGCAACGCGGGGAAACTCTGCTGCGCGGTCGTCGATCTGCTCCTCTTTCACCTTCCCGGTCGAGGTATCGATGGTCCAGCGCCACAGATCGGGATTCGGGAAATCCATGGCGGAATCGCGCCAGATGTAGGCAAAGCGGGCAACATCCAGGACGATCTTGTCGCCGTCTTCGTAAGAATTCATGGGGTGGAAGACATAGCTGGGATTGATGTCGTACCAGGTCACCTGTGCATCCGTGCCGTTGCGCGGCATGACCCCCAGACGGGAGGGATAGTCGTCGTCCCAGCGGATCGGCATGTCGCCGCTCATGGCGAGCTGCAGGTCGAAGACAGCCGGCAGGTCCATGAAGATCACATAATTTTCGGTGATGTTGAAATCGTGCATCATCGTGGGCCCGCCTACGGTGATGTCCTCGGTCTGCACCAGCTTCCCGTCGGCTGCCACACGCAGATAACGCAGGTACGGCTCCATGGCGGAATAGCCGAACGCGAGCAGCTCGCCCGTGACGGGGCAGAGCTTCGGATGCGCGGTGAAAGAACCTTTCAGCACGCCGCCGAAATCCGTGGCGCCCACGGTCTCGAGATTGCCATCCACCACGTACGGAAAGTGACCTTCCTCCAGGGCGAGAATTTTGCCGGCATGGCCAACGACGTGGGTGTTCGCCTTCGACGACTTCATGTCCATCATCACGGAAGGGTCCATGACATCCACCGACGGATTGGCGATGAACGGGGTCTGCACGTAGCGGTTCCTGTACCACTCGGCTTTGCCGTCACGCAGGCGCACGGCGTGCAGCATGCCATCACCGAAGAACGGATGGGCGCTGGTGCCGCTCAGAGGATTGGCGCCATTGCGCACGTAGCGACCATCCAGCTCCGCAGGAATGGTGCCGGTTACCTTCAGCTCGGTGAGGGTCTGTTCTTCCTGCACCGGGCGGCCGTTGCCGCGCAGGTGTACCGGGGTGTCTTCTAGCACTGCTGCCATAGCTCACGTCTCCATTGGCTCGGGGTACGCGAAAGTCTATGGTGTCTCGCATCATAAATCTACCCATGGTAATTTAATTCTCGTGAACCCCTCGACGACAAAACCACGACCACGCGGCAGGCCCGCCGGCCGGACGTCGGCCGATGGGGTCATCGCGGACAAAGGCACGCTCCTGGGCGCCGCCGAGAAGCTCATCCGGGAGAACGGACCACGCATTTCCCTGGAAGCGATCGCAACCGAGGTAGGTGTCACGAAACCCACGCTGTACCGCGAGCTCGGCGACCGGGATGCGCTCGTCAACGCGCTTGCGGAACGGCTGGCCGTGCGCATGGCAGAAGCCATCACCACCCTGCTTGCACAGGCGCGCACGCCTCAGGAGGGTTTGCGCGCACTGGTCGCCGCTTACGTGGATCTGGCGAGCAGAGAGCGGCATCTGTATCTCTTCGTCACGGCCGGCGGCGCGCGCGACGACCGCGTCAAGCAATCACTGCTGCTTGCCGATGGCGCGGTGGAACAGCTCGCAGGACCGATCGCCGCCTACCAGGCCGCGCGCGGGGCCGACCCGGACGTCGCCAGTGTCTGGTCCTACGGCCTGCTCGGTGCCCTGCACTTCGTCACCCTGTGGTGGCTGCGCGAGCAGGGTGATCGCGAGCGCGTGATCGATCAGATCACCGCGCTGCTCTGGTCCGGCATGGGCACGAGCTGAGGGACGGCCGCGTAATCGATGACGTCACCCAGCCAGCCGTCCCAGCGTTTTTCCCAGTAGAGATTGCGCCGTCTGAAAGCCGTGCTCGCGGGGCGCACGCCGTGATGGCGTTCAGTCTCTGCGGTTGTGGTAATGCACCTTGCGCCCCCTGAAAGGCACCTCGCCGGCTTCGTCATAGCGGGAACCGGGCTCCGCCAGCTCGAACAGCGGTTGCCAGCAACCCCGCGCCTCGAGCAGCGCCCGCAGCTCCGCCTGCTGCGCCTCAGGCACTTCCCGCGCGCGCTGCTGGAGCTGCTCGAGACACCACACCCGATATTGAGACACCGGCACGGCCCGGTACTGAACACCCTGGATGACCGGATCGAAACGCTCGCGGCCTTCCTGCCAGGCCCGCGCATTGTCGTTGAGGTATGGCAGGTAGCCGCTCCCGGCATCGTCGAGAATGGGGTAAAGATCCGCAGGCAACTCGGCAAGCTCACCACCCCGGATGCTGCTCGCCCGCGCATTCCACAGCCGCGCCTGCCAGGCAAACACGCCGGGTGCTCGCAGGCGCATGAGCGCCGATGCGGTGGGATCCTGGGAAAAATGACGGAACATGGAAGCAAAAAAACCGAAGTCGCCCAGCGTGGGGCGTTCGCCCAGCAGATACGGCCGTGACGCAAACACTGCCTCCAGGCGTGCCAGCGTATTCAGATAGATCGACTCCACGTGCGGCCAGGTGCGGGCGTCGACACCGTCGCGCTTCACGTATTCGACATGCTGGCGCCGACGGATGAACGCACGCTTGAGCGCAGCTGGCAGCGGCACATCGGGCATCAGCTCATCGACAATTTTCCTTGCGAGGTGCAGTCGATCGGCCTCGTAGCTCCAGCGGTAGTGCATTGCCGGACGCCAGAGCCATTCCTCGGCGTAGTCTTCCAGCAGATGACTGACAAACCCCAGCACCGGATTATCCGGAACGACAGGCGGGTCCGGAAACCGGGTTTCGAACCAGCGAATCATCGGCGTGGTATCGGTCATGAATCGTCCGTCAGGCAATTCCACCGCCGGCATCTGTCCAGCGCCGGTTTTCTCGTACAGCCGGCGTATCAGCCCGCGATTCAGCACGACGAACTCATGCGGTATCTCCTTGTAGCGGAGGTAGCCCTCCATCTTCCCCGTGTAGTAGGAGATGCGCAGGCCGTACAGCTTGAGCTCAGTCATCGAAATTTCTCAAAATTTAGAATTATGTGGGATTGCTTCCCGCCAAAGCGCGATATTTCGCAGATTTATGCGAATACGTTCGCCCGGCAGCAAGGAGAATACTCAGGCCGTCCTTGAGGTTTTAAAGCATGACAAAGCCGTCGATATTTTCACAGCACCCCGCATCCGTCGGCGAAAGTTACGCCCAGCACCTGGTCTCCGCCATGACGTTCGCGCTGACCATGGCCCTTGGTGCCGTGGTGTGCTGCGTGCACGCCCTGTTGCCGTTCCTGTTCGAGAAGACAGGCAGCAGAATTGTGACCCATCTGCACGAGGTGATGCTGACGCATCGAACCAGGGACAGCGGTGGCGTGGACGGCGCGCTCGACCGTTAGACGTTAAGATCCATCGGGACACAGCCAGAGCCACGCAACCATGTCCCAGGCAATGATTGCCGCCCCACAACCCGAAGCCGTGGAAGCCGGCGCCGTCGTGTTGCAACAAGGCGGTAACGCCGTGGACGCCGCCATCGCCTGTGCGCTGGTACAGGGGGTCGTCGACCCGCAGATGTGCGGTATCGCCGGGTTCGGCAGCCTGCAACTCTACCTTCCCGCCTCCGGCGACCACTACTGCATCGATTTTCACGGCAACGCACCCGGGGCAACCCGCGACGACATGTGGGCCGGGCTGATCGAGAGCGAGGCGCCGGACGGCTTTGGCTTCATCCTGCAGGACAACGTCAACGATCTCGGCTATCAGTCCATCACGGTGCCCGGCAGCCTGAAAGCCTACTTCGAAGCGCAGACGCGACACGGCATCATGCACTGGGCCGACGTCGTGCAGCCCGCCATCGCCTGGGCAGAGCGCGGCTCCATGGTGCGGCCGCAGATGGTGCAGTTCTGGAACGTCGAAGACGGCTCTGGCCGTGTGCAGACCCGTGAACGGCTGGCTTTCACGGATACCGGGAAGCAGATCTACTTCAACGCTGACGGCTCGCTCAAGCAACTGGGTCAGACCCTGCACAACCCCGACCTGGCTGAGACCCTGCGGCGCATCGCCCGGGACGGCGCCGACACCTTTTACACCGGCGCAATTGCGCGGGAAATTGCGGATGACATGGCAGCAAACGGCGCATTGTTAACGCTCGATGACCTCAAGACCTATGCCACCGTGAAAAACGACCCGCTCTGGGGTGAATACCGCGGCCACCGCTTCTCTACCAATCAGCCACCAGGCGGTGGCGTAATGCTGGTGGAGATGCTGAACACGCTGGAGCACTTCGACCTCGCCTCCCTGGGACACAACAGTACCGAGTATCTGCGTATCGTCAGCGAGGTCATGAAGCGCGCCACGACCGACAAGGACAACTTCGTGGGCGACCCGGCGTTCGTCGACGTACCCCTGGATCATCTGTGCGACAAGGCCTACGCGGAGGCAATGGCCGCGGCCATACAGGCCGGCGAACGCGCCCGGGTAGATCGGTACAATCAGCCCGAGTCCAGCAAGACCACACATGTGGCAGTTGTGGACGCTGCTGGCAATGCCGTATCCATGACGCACAGTCTCGGCATGCCCTCCGGGGTAATCACCGCAGGTCTCGGCTTCATGTACAACGGCTGCATGGCCGTGTTCGACCCCCGCCCCGGCCGGGCCGATTCGCTGGCCGCCGGCAAAAGCCGGTTCTCGTCCATGTGCCCCACCATCGTCTTCGAGGGCGACAAGCCCTGCATCGTCGTGGGAGCACCGGGCGGCACGCAGATCGCCATGGGCGTGCTGCAGAGCATTCTCAACGTCATCGACTTCGACATGGACATGCAGCAGGCGGTGTCCGCACCGCGTTTCTCGTCGACGTCGAACGCCATCGACGTGAGCAACCGCATACCCGCGTACACCACGCAACCCCTGGCCGACGCCGGCTACGAAATACGACGCCACCCTCTGAGCTTCGCCTTCGCCCTCGTGCACGGCATCCAGATCAAGGGCGGCCACATGAACGGCGGCGCCGACCCCGGCGGTGACGGCATGGCCCTTTCGGTGGCGCTGTGAGCCCGCGCCGTCGGCGCGATGTCGGCTACCCGGCCATGGCTACACGACTGCGTAGGCGGAATGACCACCAGTGGTCAGGCCTGGGGGTGGCCGGGTCCCGCTGAAGCTTGGTGATACGGGCGCGCCACGCCACGTCGAGCACGTCCGCGTCAAGCACCCGCGAAAGCGTAACCGGGTAGAGCCGGGAACCCATGCGAATCGTCGCCTCCGGCGCCTGCAAGGCATGTTGCGCCCAGCCCTTGGTCTCGCAGTTGGAGCAGCTCACGTACAACGCCCCGTCAGCCGCCATGCAGTTCAGATTGATCGAGCGCGGCAGACCCGCATCCACCTGCAGCTGGCATAGCGGCACGTCGTTGGCAAAGGACCAGTCGTCCACCCTTTCCAGCACGTCGTTGCCAGAAAGCCAGACCCCCGGCACCGGGCCACAGGGACAGACAGATCCGTAAACGAGCAGGCCGGCGATCACGACTGCGCCAAGCACCAACCCGAGCTTTGCAAACGACCCCATCGTCACCTCCGATGCGCGCGTCTCTCCCGTGAGGGTACACTACGCGGAAACACCGGGAGAGCACACATGTCGGAAGTGCAGGCCTTCAACGCAAAAGTTATCGAAGAGTTTCGCGCCAATGCCGGCGTGGTGGGTGGCCCCATGGCCGGCATGCCGCTGTTGCTGCTGCATACAACGGGGGCAAAGAGCGGCGAGCCACGCATCAACCCGCTCGCGTACACGCTGGACGGCGACCGCTACGTCATCATCGCATCGTTCCGTGGCGCACCCAGCAGTCCACCCTGGTACCACAACCTCGTTGCCAGCCCCGAGGTGACCATCGAAGTGGGCGCCGAGACGCTGGCTGTGACGGCCACCGTGGCGCAGGAACCGGAGCGCAGCTCGCTGTACGCAAAAATGGCCGCGGCGATGCCGGTATTCAACGAGTACCAGAGCAAGACAGAGCGGGTGATACCCGTGATCGTGTTGACCCGACGCTAGAGCGCCCGCAGCGCCTCGTCGAAAGCCGCGTAGTTCGCACAACCCGTCGCCGCAGCAACATCGCTGCGCCAGATCCCTTCGAGTTCGTCACGCACCGCACCCGGCAGCTCATCGCGCCGCGCCCCGCGGCCGGCAGCGCGCACCTTGGCTGAATCGCTGCCGGGCGGCAGCCCGCCGACACGCTCCGACTTCTCCCGCATCAGCGCATCGTCGAAGCGATCCTTGTGGGCCAGCATGAAAGACCGCGACGTGTGCTCCCGCGTCAGCGCCAGCAGCCCGTCATCCAGCTCGATGTCGCAGAACGCCGCCATGCGCCGGATCATGGTTGTCGGGTCTTCCACCATGTGCTCGTAAGACAACAGCAGCACATCCGGATTGTCTCGCTGCTCCCACCAGCTCACCAGGTGCGACCAGTGATCCAGACCGCGCCCCCTGGCTTCGCGGCGCGGCGCAAAAAACTCTTCGTAAGAAATGCTGCCCGGCTCGAAGTACCAGCCCTCCATGAAACGGTAGCCCGAGACGAACGCATCCAGCGGGTTGCGCAGCGAGACGATGTATTTCGCGCCTTTGGGCACATGATTCCAGGCAAGGTGGCTCTTGAAACCACGCGGTTCGGCGCGCTGCTCCGCGTTGATATCCAGGCCCAGGCTGCCGGCCGTTTCGATCCAGGGCACCACCCGGGAGATGTCGTCGAAATCCATGTCTCCACGCGTGCGCAGGGTGTGAAACGTCTGCTGCAGCAGCGTGGTGCCGCACTTGCCGGCGGGCGAGATGATCACATCGGTCGGGCGGGGCCGGTAGGCAGCAATCGATGCCCGCATTTCCTCGACTCCGCCGCCGCGCGCATTCAGCTCCGCCATCTCGGCCATTGTGCGCGCCCGGCGCCCCCAGAAGGTCGGTTCCCCGCTCACTTGCACAGTTCCCTCTGCAGGAAGCGGATCATGCCATCGATGCTGCGCCGCGCCTCCGGAAACATCTCTTCCATCTGCACGAAGCCGTGAGGCATGGCATCGTAGAACACCATCTCGTGGGGGATCTGTGCCCGGCCCAGCCGTGCGCCCAGCTCACGGCAGCCATCGATCAATGTGTCCGCCGTGCCGCACACGATGTGTGCGGGGTGCAACCGTTCCGCCACGTGAATCGGGCTGACCCGAGGATCTGCGACAAGGCCCTCGCGGTCGTGGCCGATATAGGCACCCACCATCATGTCCACCACATCCGCTTCACCGGGAAACTCGATCAGATCCGGCTTCATGTCCGCAAAGTTCAGCGCCGGGTAGATCAGAAGGATTGCCTTGATCAGGTCCCGCTCCTCGAGCGCCCCAGAGAGCGCCGCGGTGAGGTTGCCGCCCGCCGAATCCCCCCCAACGGCCACGCGGCTCACATCACCGCCGTAGCTCGCCGCGTTGGCGTGCACCCAGCGGAGCGCCGTCATGGCGTCTTCGAAGGCGGCGGGAAAGGGCGCCTCCGGTGCAAGGCGGTAGTGCACGTTGAACGTGAGAATCCCTGCCTCGGCAAAGCGAAAGCCGAGGCGCCGGTGCGTTTTCGGACTACCCATGATCCAACCACCGCCGTGCAGATACATCAGCACGGGAAACGGCCCGTCACCCGCCGGCCGATGCACGTCCACCGTGAGATCCTGCTCCGGGAAGGAGGCGATCAATACGTCATCGGTGCTCTCACCGATCGCCGGCAGATCACTGTTCAGAAGTTGCGTCGAGAAACCGTCGAGCAACCGGCGAAACTCCAGGGCGTCACCGGGTGGATTTTCGCTCAGGAAGGCCATCAGGGGATCGAGATCGCTCATGCGGAACCTCTTCGTGGGTGACGAAGACCGAACGCTACCGTACACCAGCCAATCCGCAAAGCCGGCGCGGCGCGTTTCCACGGGTCTTAATAATGTGTACCATTATTTCTATCGCGCACCGCTCCGCTCTCCCCATGAAAAAAACTCTCGGCATCCTTCTGATGATCCTCGCCGTGCTCGCGCTGGCGGCGTTCTGGGGTTTGTTCTTCTCACCACGCCCACCGCTCACGATCGACCCCGCGACGCTCGCTGGCGATGGCAGCCAGCTCGACTATTGCGCCCTGCCCCCGCTCGACGGTCGCGGCAAGCTCGCCGCGGATATTCCCAAAGGCAACACGCCGGGCTGCAGCTACCAGCACTTTCCACTGCCGGTTCTGGCCCGGTGCACCGAGCCGCTGCCCCCTGGCGCCGATGATCTCAGAGGTTTGTGGATCGGTGTCGAGGGGCATGTCGGTCACGTGGAGCGCATCGAGCAATGCGGCTCGCGCGTGGTGGTGACCGCGTCGGGTCTCATTCACGACTCCGGTCCGAACAGTACCGGTGGCATCACCACCAACGATACGGAAGGCGGCGTGCTGTTTGTGCTGGGAGGGCGCGAATACTGTCCGCGCACGTCTGCGTCCATGGTGTGGAACGACGGCGTGCTGGACTTTCACGTGTTCGGCTGGGGCCCGGTCGTGGTACGCCGCTACCGCGATGGTGAGCAGCTGATATGGGAGTACGCCGACGGCTCGGTGAC
Organism: uncultured Pseudomonadales bacterium; assembly: GCA_964651595.1. GTDB lineage: Bacteria > Pseudomonadota > Gammaproteobacteria > Pseudomonadales > Azotimanducaceae > UBA4421. The sequence continues at coordinate 37,994 of CAZYYJ010000025.1, forward strand.
GCGCATGGACCGGCTGTGCCGTCTGCCTGAGGCACACATTCGCCCGGCGCCGCGGGGGCGTCGTTTTCAGCTTGGAGAAACATGACATGAAATCCAACCTGCTCGTCTGCATCGCACTGGCCGTCTGCCTCACAGCCACTGCCGCCACCGCCGAAGAAATTGCCCCGGGTGTGCTGCGAACGCCTGACGCCCGCTTCGAAAACCTCGACGATTTCCCGTTCCAGCCCAACTACATGGACATCCAGGGCATGCGCGTTCACTACCTCGACGAGGGGCCCCGCGACGCCGCGCCGATCCTGCTCATCCACGGTGAACCGACATGGAGCTACCTGTTTCGCAAGATGATTCCCGTGCTGACTGCAGCGGGACACCGTGTGATTGCGCCGGATCTGGTGGGCTTCGGGCGCTCTGACAAGTACGCGGACGAAGGCGCCTACAGCTACCAGGGCCACGTCGACATGATGGGCGAGCTCGTTGCCCGGCTGGATCTCAGGGATGCGACCTTCTTCGGACAGGACTGGGGCGGCCTGATCGGCCTGCGCGTGGTCGGCGACAGCCCGGAGCGCTTCGCACGCGTGGTAGTCTCCAACACCGGTTTGCCCGCGGCTTCGGGCCTGCAGGGCTGGATCGGCTATCCGCTGTTCAAGCTGGCCGTGTGGTGGGAAGGCGCCATGACAATGGAAGCGCTGCAGGAAAACCTCACGTTTCCCCGCTGGGTGGCCTACTCCTACTACGTGGACGAGCTGCCGATCGGCAAGCTCATGAGCTTCATGGGCGCCCCCGAGAGCATGGCCGCGGCCTACGAAGCGCCGTTCCCTGACGGTCGCTACAAAGCCGCAGCGCAGATCATGCCCTACCTGGTGCCGTCACAGCTCCGGGAGAACGAGCGGGTCTGGCAGGAAGTGTACGAACAGTGGGACAAACCCTTCCTGGTGGCATTCACCGATTCGGACCCCATCACGCGCGGCGGCGAGCAGGTGTTCGTCGACCGCGTCCCTACCGCAACGCACGTCACCATCAAGGGCGCCGGTCACTTCGTGCAGGAGGACGCCGGTCCGGAGCTGGCTGCCATGATCAACGACTTCATCGCCGGCAGAACCGTCAGCGGATTTTGAGAAGAATCCGGGCACTCCCTCGACGCCACCGCACCTGATATAGGATCATCGCGCCCCGACATCACTCACCGCTCGAGGAATTTGCATGCCCGGATTGCTGCCAGACGTCGACCCTGACGGTCTGCTGGAGTTCTCGGTCGTCTTCACCGACCGCTCGCTCAATCACATGTCCAACCGGTTTCAACAGGTCATGAACGATATCTCGGCCACGTTGAAGTCGGTGTACAACGCCGCCGCGGTGGCCGTGGTGCCCGGAGGCGGCACCTTCGGCATGGAAGCCGTTGCCCGGCAGTTTGCAACAGACCAGCCGTGCCTGGTGGTGCGCAACGGCTGGTTCAGCTATCGCTGGACACAGATCTTCGACATGGGTGCCATCCCTTCCGAGCACGCGGTCATGAAAGCCAGCCGGACGGCGGACGACAAGCTCGCACCCTTTGCCCCGGCGCCTGTCGACGAGGTGTGCGCTGCCATCGCAGAAACGCAGCCGGCGGTGGTGTTTGCACCGCACGTGGAAACGTCTTCCGGCATTCTCCTGCCTGACGACTATCTCGAAGCCGTGGCAAAGGCCACGCACGAGGCCGGCGGCCTCTTTGTGCTGGACTGCATCGCGTCCGGCGCAATCTGGGTCGACATGGAGGCGCTCGGCGTCGACGTGGTGATCAGCGCGCCGCAGAAAGGCTGGAGCGCATCGCCCTGCAGCGCGCTGGTGATGCTCAGCGATCGGGCGCTCGAGCAGATGGAACAAACGACCAGCAGCTCCTTCGCTGCCGACCTGAAGAAGTGGCTCACGATCATGCAGGCGTACGAGGGAGGCGGCCACGCCTACCACGCCACCATGCCCACGGATTCGCTCACGCAGTTCAGAGACACCATGCTGGAAAGCGGGCAGGTTGGCTTCGACACGCTGCGGGACCGCCAGCACGAGCTGGGCCGCAAGGTACGCGCCCTGCTCGCCGACCGAGGCTATCGCAGCGTAGCGGCCCCAGGCTTCGAAGCGCCGGGGGTGGTCGTCTGCTATACGGACGATGCGAACATCCAGACCGGCAAAGCGTTTGCCGCGGAAGGGCTGCAGATTGCCGCGGGCGTACCGTTGCAATGTGACGAAGGGGAGGACTACCAGTCGTTCCGCCTGGGGCTCTTCGGCCTCGAAAAGCTGGGGCATGTGGATCGCACGGTAGACGCCCTCGCCGAGGCGCTGGACCGCATCACCACCGCGTAAGCCGCTTGCTATCTGACGGGTGGTCATTTAGATTAATGACCGCCCGTCAGTTACAGACAAGCCATGCCCCACGCGGCCCCTACAAAACGCGCCCGATCAGCAGATCAGAAGCTGGAACGCCGCCAGGCAATTCTGTCTGCAGCCGATGCCCACCTGCATGAGGTCGGTTTCGAGGCTTTCTCCATGGGCAGTCTCGCCAAGGCCGTCGGGTTGGCCAAAGGAACGCTGTATCTGTATTTCCGCACCCGCGAAGAGGTCTTTCTGGCCCTGAGCGAGGCCAAAATAGACCACTGGGCCACGGCGATAACCCGCTCGCTCGAAGCGGGCATGACCGACGAGGCATTCTGCGAAGCGTTCTTTCGCACGGCCTGCGAGGATGTCAGCCTGTTGCCGATGCTCATGCGCCTGAACGCCATCATCGAGCACAATGTGTCCATCGAAGCCCTGGTCGTCGCGAAGCGCGCCCTGCGCAATCGTCTCGACCACCTCGCGGCAGCCGTGGCCGACACGCTCGGGCTCAGCATCACCCAGGCCATGGAGGCGCTCGGGGCGCTGGCGCCTTTGCTGATCGGGGCTGCCCAGTCGGACCAGGGTCCCACGCTGGAAGCCGAGACCCTGCCGGACGACGTGCGCGAGTTCATCCACTCTTTCGACGCGTATCGCACCTTCGTGCCCAACGCGCGCCGGATCATTCGCGGCATTCGCGCCGGTGAATGACAAAGCATGCCATCTCCCCAACCACAACCATCGAGAAAACCATGATCAAGTTCAGTCTGAACGGGCAGGAGGTTGTCACCGAAGACGATCCCAGCACGCCACTGCTGTGGGTAGTACGCGACACCTTCAAGTTGAAAGGTTCCAAGTTCGGCTGCGGCGCAGGCCTTTGCGGCGCCTGCACCATGCACATGGACGGCCAGGCCATACGCACCTGCACCATGCCGGTGGGCGCCGTGGCCGGCCGGGCCATCACCACCATCGAAGGCCTCGGCACTCCCGACAACCTGCATCCGCTGCAGGCGGCCTGGCACGAACACAGCGTACCGCAATGTGGTTATTGCCAGTCCGGGCAGATCATGTCGGCCGCGGCGCTCCTGGCGAGCAATCCCAATCCCACCGCCGAGGACGTTGACGCCGCCATGGCTGGCAATCTGTGCCGGTGCGGCTGCTATCCCCGCATAAAGAAAGCGATTCTCAGCGTCGGCGCGGAGACCCTTGCCTACGAGGTCAAGGCCGGCACGGAGGTGCAGGCATGAGTACCATGAACCTGTCGCGACGACACTTTCTGCGCAACACGGCGGTTGCCGGCGGCGGCCTGGTGGTGGGGTTCTCGCTGAGCGGTTGCGCGCGCGCGCCGCTGCCGATAGAAGGCGCTCCCGGAGGTTTTGTCGCCAACGCGTTCCTGCAGCTCACACCGGAGAACACCGTGCGTTTCTACTGCCCGCGTGACGAGATGGGCCAGGGCGTTACCACCGGCCTCGGTACGCTGGTGGCCGAAGAGCTGGACGTTGACCCGTACAGTCTGGATATCGTGTTCGCCGGCGTGCATTCCGACTACGGCAACCCCGACTTCGGCGGTGTGCAGGGCACCGGCGGCAGCATGTCGCTGAAAGCCCACTACCTGCCGCTGCGGCAGGCAGCCGCCAATACGCGCAGCGTGCTGGTACAGGCCGCCGCGCAGGATCTCGGTGTTGCCGCCGCCGACATCACCACCGATGACGGGCACATTCTGGTGCATGGTGAGCGCCATCCGTACGGCCAGTTCGTCGCCACAGCGGCAACGCTCGCAACCCCGGAAACCGCGCCGCTGAAAGCACCCGCGGACTTCAAGTACATCGGTAAAACCATGCCCCGCCTCGACGCCATCGCCAAGGCGACGGGCACCGCTGAGTTCGGCATAGACATCGACATACCCGGCATGGTGCATGCGGTGGTGGTGCGCTCTCCTGTTGCGGGCGCAAGGCTCGTCTCCGTAGACAAAGCACCCGCGGAAACGGCGCCGGGCGTCACCCACGTGCTCACCATTTCTTCCGGGATCGCCGTGGTTGCCGACACGTACTGGCACGCCAAAAGCGCTGCGGCAAAGCTGTCGCCGGTGTGGCAGAACGTCCCGCTGGCAGCGGTTGACTCTGCCTCGGTCCGGGCGGATTACGAAGCGGCCCTGGCCAGCGGCGAAGGTCTCAACGAAGCCGAGCAGGGTGATCTGGCGGCGGGCTTCGCCGAGGCTGACCAGGTCGTCGAGGCAGACTACTGGGCGCCGTACCTTGCCCATGCACCCCTCGAACCCATGAATGCCGTGTTGCAGCTGGCGAACGGCGAAGCAGACCTCTGGTCGGGCACGCAGGGACCCGTTGGCGCCCAGGGACTCATCGAACGGGTCACCGGTATCCCCGCGGAGAAGATTCGCGTGCATTCCACCTACCTTGGCGGCGGCTTCGGACGCAGGGGCACGCTGACGCACATCATCGAAATCGCCGAGATTGCGCAGGCGGTCGACAAACCCGTGCACCTGTTGTGGACCCGCGAAGACGACATGCGCCACGGCGTCTACCGGCCCGCCTCACTCATGCGCGTCAAAGCGGGCGTGAACAGCGAGGGGGCGATTACTGCCTGGCATGCGCAGCGCGCCGGCGGCAACATCACGCCGACAACGCTGAAGAACATGGTGCCCGCCTTCCTGCCCAACATGCCCGACAGCATGGTCGGCTGGCTGGGCGGTATGGCTGACAGCATCTTCGGCGGCTGGATGGTGGACCGATCCAGCATCGAAGGCCTGTACGAAGACTACGACCTGCCCAACCGGGCGGTCACTCATCATACGGTTGATCACGGTTTTCCCCTGACGTTCTGGCGGTCGGTGGGCCATTCCTACACTGCCTTTGCGGCCGAATCCATGATCGACGAGCTGGCCGAAGCCGCAGGCATGGATCCCGTGGCTTTCCGGCTGCAGAACACCCGTGGCAATCCCCGTCTGAACAACGTGATCTCAATCGCCGGTGAGCGCATGCGCAACATGCAGCCCGCGGCGGGCCGGTATCTCGGTTTCGCTGCCCACAACTCGTTCTTCACCGACGTGGCGGAGATTGCCGAGGTGTCCGTGGACAACGGCGCCATTCGCGTTCACAAAGTAACGTGCGTCGTGGACTGTGGCCTTGCCGTAACGCCCGACGTGGTGCGCGCGCAGATGGAGAGCGCCGTCATGTTCGGCCTCACGGCCGCCCTGCACGGCAAGATCGAGCTGGCTGGCGGGGCCGTGAAAGAAAGCAATTTCCACGATTACCCCATTCTACGTATGAACGAAGCGCCCGAGGTGGATGTCGTAATCGTGGATAGTGGCACCGAGCCAACGGGGGTAGGCGAACCCGGCCTGCCTCCGGTGGCACCGGCGGTTGCCAACGCCGTGTACCGGGCCACGGGACAGCGTCTGCGCTCCCTGCCCTTCACGCTGGCGGGGTAAGCTCACCCACCCACCTGCCGGGCGCCGCTCAGGCGCCCGGTAGCCTGACAGGTATTCTATGGTGCGGGGGTCGCGCGCTGCAGAGCGCGGATATGGGCTACCAGGGCCGCAAGCTGGCTCTCGTCCAACCCCGGCCAGGGTGGCATCAGCGGTGATCCACCGTACGCCCGGGTGCCATTGCGGATCACGTTGGCAAGATCTGCATCGGTACCCTTACGCCAGTCGGAGTCCGTGTCGAACTTGAAGACACCGGCGCTGAACGGTCGCGGTCGGATCATCTCCTCGGGCACCCCGGGGCCATCGCCCATACCCGCTACGCCGTGGCAGGTGCTGCACAACGCGTCGTACAGTGCCTTGCCGTCAGCCAGCGCCGGCGCGGCCACCAGGCAGCCAACGAGCAAAATCAGGCTGCGCATCACGATTCCCCTTCCAAAACCTCGAACGCCAGCACTTCCACTTCGAAAAACTCGAGATTCACCAGACCGTGGGTTCGATGGGTCTGTCCATCCGCCGTGACCTCTATGGCGTAGGGCGCAGGATGAATCGAGCGGGCGCCATCGCAGCGGCGTGGGAAATCCACGCCCACACGGTACCGCCCGGGCCACAGCGTATCGAAACGAACTTCTTCGACCCGGGGCCCGTCGCTGTCGCAGCGCACGTCCTCGCTGATCACGCCCCCGGTGCGGGATTCGTGGCGAGCGAAGTACACGGTGTCGAGCAGCGGGTCGGTCACGTAGAGATCGAGATCCACCGCAGCATCGAACATCAGCCGCACCAGGACCTCCGCCGACGCATCATGGGTTGCCTTCGAAAGCTCGCTGGCCAGCCCTTCCGCCCGGGCTTCGAGCGCAGACAGCTCTCCCTGGGTAGGCGGTGCCGGGGCGCAGCCAGACAGCAGCACCGCCGCGGCCAGCACGCCGGCAATTCTCCCAAGGCCTCGCGGCATCATCGACCTCCAGACACCTCGGCCGGGGACGCGCTGGCCGGGGTGAGGCGCAGCACGCGCGGTATGCCGGTTTCTATCTGCCAGGCGGGCACATTGGAGTTGCTCGTCCAGATGCCCCCGGCCTCGTCGAAGTCGATCTCGCGGGTGTAGGTGGTCTGGGTCGGCAGCGGATACACCGTGAAGTCTGCGGTCGCCGGGTCGAAACTCAGGAGCGTGTCGCTGTTGGTTCCACAGATCCACACCGTGTCGGTCTTGAGATCGACATTGAGCGCATACGGCGTTTCCGTGCCGAGCGGATGGATGGGAATCTCGAAGGTCTCGAACTCGAAGGTGTCCACGTCGAAGCGCGCCAGAACGTTGGATGAAAAACCGGGGATCCACAGGTTGCCCTGGGAGTCGAAGCGGATTCGCCGCGGCGCCGCAAAGGGCGTGTCGATCATGGTGAGCTCGAAGGTCTCCGGATCGATGCGGCCGATACGATGGGCGTTGAGCTGGCTGAACCACACGTCCCCATTCGGTGCGATGTCGATACCGTAAGGCACCGGCCCGCCGCCCTCCCCTCCGGCGCTGGCAGCGCCGCGCAGATCCACATACTGGTTGAGCCACAGGAAAAACGGCAGCATGCGCAGCATCACCGCCTCGCCGAAGCTGCGTGCGGGCACGCGGATGTTCTCGTGCTGCCCGGTCTGCGGATCGTACATGCCCACGTGATTGGAACCCGCCACCGTGTACCAGATACGGTTTCTGGCATCCACGCGCAGCGTATGCGGATAGATGCCGCCGGGTAGCGGCTCGATGGTGAAGGAGTTGTCAGCGGGATCAAATTTCGCCAGCCGGTTGCCCACTGCCAGGGTGATCCATATGGCGCCGTTGTGGTCCACCTGCAGGGAATGCGGGCCCACGTGCATCTCCGAGTTGGACGGCAGCGCGCCCGAACCCATGTTGCCGCCCAGCGGCACATCCTCCCGCGGGATGCTGAACCATTCCCGCTGCCCGCCGGGCACCCGCGGGTCCATGCGAAAGAGCGTATCGGTGGTCATATCCACCGAATAGATCTGCCCGTCCGGGTGCACGATCATATCGTGCTGCATGGAAGAACGGCCGCCCAGCTCGTATTCGTCAACCACGGCCTGGCGCACGGTGGCTGAGGGCGGCGGGGAGAAATCGGGGTCTTCCCAGCCTGCCGTCAGCGCCGGCACCGCAACCGCCGGGTCGTACGCGCGGTTGAGGATGCCGGGCATGCGCTTTGCAAGATCCTCATCGAGACCCGCCCCCATGCGCGCCATCAGCGCCAGCACCTTCTGCCACTCTCCTTCGTCCCGCACCAGCCGCGTTGCCGGGTTGCCCTGCTGATGGCAGAAGGTGCACTGCCGTACGAACTGCTCGCGATCGTGCTCGCTTTCCAGCTCGTTCAACACCAGTTCGTACCAGTGGTTGGCCGGCAGCTGCGCGGCGACGTCGGCGGGGTCGGTGTGCCGCACCATCGTGAAATCGAGCACGGCGGTGCCGTCGCCGCCAAGCTCATGCCCTGCCGACCGCACATCCCGCCAGCCGATGCGCCGCACGCGGAAAAGATACTCGGTCTGCGGCGGCAGACCTTCCAGCCGGTAACGTCCAGCGTCATCGGTAAACACCGTGCGTTCCTGGAATGGAAGATTGAAGCGCGCCGTCACCATGGCGCCGACGATCGGCTCGCCTGCCTCGTCGAGCACGGTACCGGCGAAGCCCGCAGCCAGGCTGTTACCGCCAGCAAGCAGCGCCAGCGCCATCACACCCGCCCTGATCAGTGTTTTCATCCTCCGCTCCCCCCGCGAGTCGTACCGGCAATGTACTCCTCGGCGGGGACGCGCTCAAACTCGCGATCCGCTGGCGTAGACTTACGCTCCGGGGTAGCACTGTCAGGGACAACGAGCATGAGCAAAGCCACACCGCTATGGCAGCCGTCGGGCGATGGTACGCGCATGCGCGAACTGCAGAAACGGCTGGAAGCGCGCAGCGGGCAGGCGTTCGCCAGCTACGCGGAGCTGCATGCGTTTTCCGTCGCCGAACCGGAGACGTTCTGGCAGGCGGTGTGGGACGATACCGGCGTCGTTGCAAGCGTAAACGCCGAGCGCGTGCTCACCGGTGGTGAGGCGTTCTCGACTGCCACCTGGTTCAGCGGCGCGCAACTGAACTTTGCCGCCAATCTGCTGCAATACCGCAACGATCGTCCAGCGCTGGTGGGCGTGCTGGAAGATGGCCGGCGCCGCACCCTCAGCCATGCAGAGCTGTACACGGAGGTTGCGCGCCTCGCCGGCGCCATGCACGCGTTCGGGATTGCGCCCGGCGATCGCGTCGCCGGCTATCTGCCCAACATCGTAGAGGCAGTGACAGCCATGCTCGCCACCAGCTGGCTGGGAGCCGTGTGGTCGTCGTGCTCGCCCGACTTCGGCACCGCCGGCGTGTGCGACCGCTTCGGGCAGATTGCGCCGCGGCTGCTGTTTGTGGCGGACGGCTATGTGTACGACGGCAAGCGCATCGATTGTCTCGAACGTGTTGCGGAAATCGCCGGGCGGCTACCCGCCATCGAGGAGATTGTGGTGGTGCCCCAGCTCGCTGCGGCCCCGCCGCTTGGCAGGCTGAAGAACGCGACCCTTTACGCAGAGTTTGCCGCCGCGCCATCGCCGCCCGCGCCTCCCCCGGCGCAGCTGCCTTTCGATCATCCGCTCTACATCATGTATTCCTCGGGCACCACAGGCACGCCGAAGTGCATCGTGCACGGCGCCGGGGGCACCCTGCTGCAGCACCTCAAAGAGCACCAGCTGCACACGGATCTGCGCTCCGGAGACGTGCTGTTCTACTTCACCACCTGTGGCTGGATGATGTGGAACTGGCTGGTCTCCGGACTGGCGACGGGCTGCACGCTCGTGTTGTACGACGGCTCGCCGTTTGCGCGCAGCGGCCAGATCCTGCTCGACCTGATCGACGCGGAGAACATCAACGTTTTCGGCACCAGCGCCAGATACCTCGCCGCGCTGGAGAGCTCCGGCGCCATCCCTGCCAGGTCGCACGATCTGACAAGCCTGCGAACGATTCTGTCCACCGGCTCACCCCTCAACCCAGGCAGCTACGACTTCGTTTACCGCGACATCAAAGCCGATGTGGCGCTGTGCTCCATCAGCGGCGGCACCGACATCATCTCCTGTTTCGTGCTGGGCAACCCCGATGCGCCCGTTTATCGGGGCGAGATTCAGTGCCGGGGCCTCGGCATGGCCGTGGAAATCTGGAACGAAGCTGGCGAGCCCGTGACGGGAGAAAAGGGCGAGCTGGTGTGCACCCGGCCCTTTCCTTCAGCGCCCATCGGCTTCTGGAACGACCCCGAGGACAGCAAATACACGGCCGCGTACTTCGCACGCTTTCCCGATGTATGGGCCCACGGTGACTATGGAGAGATCACGCCGACCGGCGGCATCGTCATCCACGGTCGCAGCGACGCGGTGCTGAATCCGGGCGGCGTGCGTATCGGAACCGCTGAGATCTACCGTCAGGTAGAGCGCGTCGCCGAAGTGATCGACAGCGTTGTGGTAGGACAGGTCTGGGAGGGCGATGTGCGCGTGGTGCTGTTTGTCGTGCTGCGCGAGGGTCTCACGCTCTCCGCAAACCTGGTCGCAAAGTTACGCACAACAATCCGCAGCAACGCCACGCCGCGGCACGTGCCGGAGGTGATCCTGCAGGTCCCCGACGTGCCCCGCACCATCAGCGGCAAGGTGGTGGAGCTGGCCGTGCGCAACGTGGTGCACGGGCTGCCGGTAACCAACACCGACGCCCTCGCCAATCCGGAGGCCCTGGCGCACTTCCAGGGCCGTGAAGAGCTTCAGCCGCTCAACCGATGACGGTCTCCGCCACCTCCCGCACCACCTGGTTCTCGATGTAACCCAGCTTCTCGATCTCCACCCGCACGACGTCACCTTCCACAAGCCACACGGGCGGTTTCATCGCCACACCCACACCGCTGGACGTACCGGTGAAGAGCACATCCCCCACATCCAGCGTGAAGGCCTGGGTGAGGTGCTCGATGGCGTCGAAACAATCGAAGATGAGGTGTTTCGTGTTGGAATGCTGGCGCTCCTCCCCGTTCACGAGGCAGCGGATATCCAGGTTGTGGGGATCACCTACCTCATCGGGCGTGACCAGCCACGGCCCCATCGGTCCGTGGGTGTCGAACGACTTGCCGATCTGAAAGGTCGGTACCCGGATCTGCCAGTCGCGCACGCTGACGTCGTTGCCGCAGAAATATCCGCCGATCACCTCGTGGGCGCGCTCCCGCGGTACGTGCTTGCACCGCTTGCCGATCACGAGGCAGAGTTCAGCTTCGTAGTCCAGCTTGTCGGAGACCTTCGGCAGATTGATGTCGGCGTAAGGGCCGTTGGCGCAGTTGTGCTGCTTGTTGAACCAGATCTGGTGCTTCGGCGTGTCCGCACCGGTCTCCTCGATGTGGTCGGCGTAGTTGAGACCGATGGCGAGGATCTTGCCGGGACTGGTCACCGGCGCCATCAAAGTTGTCTCAGTCAGGGGCGTGCGGCCCCCTTTACCCAGCACGGCCTCGATGGCCGCGACATCGATGCCCTGCGCCAGCAACGTTTTCATGTCCGTGGGAAAGGCGCCGCAGGAGGCGAGATCCACCATCTGGTCGTCCAGCACAACGCCGATACGCGGCGTCGGATCGGCAGCAGTGCTGTAGGTTGCTAATTTCACGTGTGTCTCCTCTTCATCCGTCTCCTCTCGTGCATCTGCGAAAGTCAGAATCGCCTATGAGGCGCGCTGATTCGTTTCCGGTTTCGGCGCCAGGTCAGCCAGCGGGCTGTGAGCAATGGCGGCGGCCTCCTCGGACCCGAGGCCCACGGCACGCAGCACCAGTTCCATCATGTCGTCGATGGCGGCTGCCGCCGCCCGTTCATCGAGATCTATACAGCCGAGCAGGGTGCTGACATAGGCACCGAGGATCACCCGGCTGCTGACGCTCACGTCCGGGACAGCAAAGCGTCCGGCATCGAAAGCGGCGTTGAAGTCCCGTGCCCCGAAGCGCCCGATGGCGGCCTGCATGTCGTCGATGGGCACGCCGGAATGGGTGAGAAACCAGCGCCACAGCGGGTCCCGCAATGCCGCGCGGGCCATGTGCCGTGCCGTGAACGCCACCACGTCGGCAGGATCGTCGCGATGCCCGAGATGCTGGCGCACATGTGTATCCCAGGCGGCGGCGCGTTCCTGTATGACCGGTATCAGCACCTCGTACTTCGACTTGAAGTGCAGATAGAAGCTGCCATGACCCACGTCCGCTGCACGGGTGATTTCCGCGATGGTCACCTCGTCCACCGGACGCTGAAGCATGAGACGCTCTGCGGCGCGGACGATACGCTGACGCGCATCGCGGCGCTTGCGCTCAACGCGGGTGAGGCGCCCGCCATCACTCTCCTGATCGATATCGGCTATGTCGGTACTCATGGCAGCGCGGGCGTCTCTTCGCAATTGACTGACTACAGTCAAAAATGATAGCGTTCATTTTTGAACGAAGTCAACCACGCTGATTCTTAATGACGACAGCAACCGAGCAATTCGACGTCATCATCGTGGGCCTTGGCCCCGTCGGCGCCACCGCCGCGATACTGTTTGGCGCGGCCGGACTGACGGTCGCAGCCATCGAGCGCGACGTGGAGGTGTACCGCCTGCCGCGCGCGGTGAATCTGGACGGGGAAATCGTGCGGGCGATGCAGCGCGTGGGCCGCGGCGAGGCTGTGGATGCGTTGATGCAGAGCGTGCGACCCGGTGACAGGGCAGGCTTCGCCAACAGCCGGCGCGAGTGGTTGTTCGGCAGCGAGGCGCGCGGTTCTGGCGTGAATGGCTGGCAGCCCATGAACATGTTCGACCAGCCCGAGCTGGAAGCGTATCTACGACGCGAGGCTTTGGCGCAGCCAGGTGTCACCGCCTTCGTCGGCTTCGAGGCATCGGCGCTGCACGACGATGGCGACGGCGTCCGGCTCACCGCCACGCCCCTGTCGGGCGAGGTACCCGTGCCTCTGCGCGGGCGCTACCTCGTTGCCTGCGACGGCGCGTCCAGCGCCACGCGCAAGCAGTATGGGATCGAATGGCAGAGCCTCGGCTACGATCACGACTGGCTGGTGGTGGACGTCACCATCAAGGACGGCCACACCCTGGACAACGCGACGGTACAGGTCTGCGATCCGGCTCGCCTCAGCACCTACGTGTGTACCAAGGATCCTTACCGGCGCTGGGAATTCCGCATGAACGACGGGGAAACCGCCGAGCACATGCTGAACCCCGAGACCATCGCCTCGCTCATCGATCCCTGGACGCCCCGTGACACCTACGAGGTGCGCCGGGCCGCCGTGTATCAGTTTCACGCAGCCACCGCCGACCGCTGGCGTGTGGGTAACGTGTTCATCGCGGGCGACGCTGCCCATCAGACGCCGCCGTTTCTCGGCCAGGGCATGAATGCAGGCATGCGCGACGTGATCAATCTGGCCTGGAAGCTGCCGATGGTGCTTGCTGGCACCGCCGACGCTGCGCTCCTCGACACCTATCACGCAGAACGCGACGCCCACGCGCGCGACCTGGTGGAGTGGGCCGTTGCCATCGGCCGGCTCATGGAGCACCTCGCTGAGGTGGAACGGGCCGAACAGGCCGGCACGATGCCACCGGCAACGCCGCCTGCCCTGCGCTCATCCGGCTATGGCCAGGGTCGGGAACAGCCACCGCTGAGAGACGGTGCGGTGATGCTCGACCAGGTGAGCGACGAGGGTTCCACGGGCTATCTGTTCAGTCAGCCCAAAGTCCGCAACGATGCGGGCCACGAATTCCGCCTGGACGAGCTTCTGGGTAGCGGCTTTGCGGTCGTCGCACGCTCTGAAGCCGACATTGCGCTGAGCGAGGCCTCGAAGGCCGTCGTCGATCGCCTGGCGGCACGGGTCGTGACCCTGAACGGCCTCGAAACCACCCAGGGGCATTTCGACAGACTGTTCAAGGCACACCCTGCCGCGATCGTCCGGCCCGATCGAATCGTGTTCGGTCACACCACCGACGCGACCACCCTCGACGATCTCATCGCCGCGCTGGCCGAAAAACTCCACCTCACGCAATCAACCCGAGGAGCTCAACCATGACCCTGACGTGGTCCCACGCCGTTCTCTATGTCCGCAACCTCGATGCCATGCTCAACTTCTATACCGACGTGCTCGGCTTTCAGATCACCGATCGCGGGCCCATGGGGCCGGAAGGCTCTCCCGACATCGTGTTTCTGAGCCAGAACCCCGACGAGCATCACCAGCTTGCCATGGTTGCCGTGCGCAAAGACGAAGATCCGTCCAACTCACTCAACCACGTGGCCTTCCGCACCGGCGCCTTCGCCGACGTGCAGGCCCTCTACAGCAGGCTTGCGCCCATGGACGGCATCAACGTCAACCCCCTCTCCCACGGCAACACCCTGTCGATCTATTTCAACGACCCGGAAGGCAACGGCATTGAAGTGTTCTGGGACACCCCGTGGCACGTGGCGCAGCCCCAGGGCAAACCATGGGACATCTCGCTCGACGAAGCCGGCGCGCTGACCTGGGTGCAGGAGACTTTCGGCGATGAGGCAACGTTCGAGCCGCGGGAGACCTTCTACGAACGACGCCAGGCCGACTTCAGTTAGGCTTCTCGGTGGTCTGGTCTTCGATGGCATACAGCTCACCAAAGCCCGCAAGCTCATCCAGCTGATTGTAGAGCTCGAAGATCTCAGCGCTGCCGACCCCCGTGGCGCCGCTTTCTGCAAACCGCTCGAAGGCGTCTTTCACCGCCTTCAGCGCGAGCACCTGGGGCGTGAACGGATCGATCACCAGCGCTGCACCCAGGGCCCGCCACTCTTCTGCAGACCGGCCGCCCAGTGCGCCGAACGTGGCCACCGGCTTGGTCAGCACCCCCTCGAGAGACGCCCACTGCCCGCGGTTCTCCGGCATGAGCAGAATCATGTCGGCACCGGCGTCGGCGTAAGCCACCGCCCGTTCCAGGGCCGCTTCGAAAGATTCGTTCTTCACCGCCCCGGTGCGGGCGATGATGAGAAAACTGTCCGCCCGACGCGTATCTACCGCAAACTTCACCTTGTCGACCATCGCCTCGAGCGTCACAAGATGCTCCACTCCCCGGTGATGGCTGACGCGCTTCGGCGCCACCTGATCTTCGATCTCGATGCCCGCCGCACCTGCAGCCTCGAGCTGGGCGAGCGCCCGCGTGAGATGCACCGGATCACCGAAACCGACCCCCCCGTCAACGATGAGTGGCAGCGACGAGCGCGCCGTAACGTGCCGCACCACGTCCGCCAGCTCATCCACTGACAGGAGCGCTTCGCTGACCGCGTGCTGATAGCCGAGGGCGCCACCGGAAACGTATCCGCATGCGAAACCGGCACGTTCGGCCAGGCGCGCCGTCAACGCATCCAGGCACAGGGGCGCAAACACCGGGCCGGCGTCGAGCGTAATCACGGCGCGCCGTAGATAGTTGCGTTCCACACCACCGACACGGTGCGCGCCAGTTCCCGTGGCGAATCCGGCGCCTCTCGCGACAAGCTGTCGTTCACAACCGCGTTGTTCATGAGGATGAGGGCCTGAGCGATGCGGTCGGGATCTGCCACACGGCTTCTCCCCATGGCCACCTGCCGCCGGATGAAGCGGGCGGTCAGGTCGACAAAGTAGCCCACTACCCGGCGCTGCCACTCCTGGTAAACCCGCCGGTTGCCGCTGGCCGCCTGGGCCACGGCGGTGTGCGCGGCGCGATGGGCGCTGATGTTGGCAAACATCGCCTCGAAATGCGTCGCCGTGGCCGCGCGGTAATCCACCTCCTGCGTCTCTCCTTTCAGCCACGCGTCCACCGACGCGCGTATGTCCCGCTCGATCTGATCGAGCAGACCCACGGCAATCTCGTCGAGACCGGAGAAGTAGTGATAGAACGCCGACCGGGTCATGCTGGTGCGCCCCATCACCACATCGACAGTCAGTTCACCGAAAGGCAGTTCCTCAAGCGCCGCTTCTGCGGCCTGGAGGATCTCGGTGCGGGCAGCTTCCGGCGAGCGGCGGACGCGCTGGGATCTCGTGCTTGCGATGTCGCCACCTCCGGCCTTGCTTTCGGCCATTGTCCCACCTGTTGACACCGTGTCAATAAAGCCGCTACCTTATTGACACGACGTCAATATCTCTGGAGCCAGCATCATGAACGTGCAAGCACACCAGGGCTGGGCTTCGGCCGGCCGCCAACCGCGAATTGCCATCATCGGGGCCGGCATGTCCGGCATCGCCGCTGTCGTGAAGTTGAAAAAGGCGGGCTACACCGATCTCACGGTGTTCGAGAAAGCCGACCGCGTGGGCGGCACGTGGCGCGAGAACAGTTATCCGGGTCTGTCCTGCGATGTCGCGTCGCGCTGGTATTCCTTCAGCTTTGCATTGAACCCCGACTGGACCCACCGCTATTCCTACGGACCCGAGATCCAGGCCTACGTGGAGAAAACCGCGCACGATTTCGGCGTGACGGAGCTGGTCCGTTTCAACACCCCGGTCACCGATCTGCGTTACGAAGCACCGGTGTGGCATCTCACCACCGGGGACGGCGACAGCGCCGTGTACGATATCGTGATCGGCGCAACCGGCGTGCTGCACCATCCCATGACCCCGGCCATCGACGGCCTCGACACCTTTGCGGGAGACTGTTTTCACTCGGCCCGCTGGGATCACTCCGTAGACCTTGCCTGCAAACGGGTCGGCGTGATCGGCACGGGTTCCACCGCCGCGCAGATCGTCGGCGACATCACGGCCAGGGTGAAGCAGATGGTGGTTTTCCAGCGCACGCCCCAGTGGATGATGGCCCTGCCGCAGAAGCGCTATACCGCGCTCACCAAGCGCTTGATGAGGTGGTTTCCGTTTCTCATGCGCATCGGCTACCGGTACTACTTCGAGCTGCTGGTCCGAAGTTTCGGCGCAGCCACCACCGGCGACAAAGACAAGCAGGCTCTGATCAGCAAGCTGTGTCAGCAAAATCTGGACGACAACGTGCCGGATCCGGCGCTGCGGGAGAAGCTGACGCCCGACTATCAGGCGGCGTGCAAGCGACTGATCTTCTGCTCGGACTTCTACCCTGCAATCTCCCGGGACAACGCCAGCCTCGTTACCGACGAGATCGAGCGCATTGTGCCGGAAGGCGTCCAGACCGCCGACGGGACGGTGCACGAGCTTGACGTGCTGGTGCTGGCTACCGGCTTCGACCCCGGTGCGTTCATCCTCCCGACGCGGGTGACGGGGGAAGACAACCTGGACCTCGCCAGCGTCTGGGGGCGCGCCCCCCGTGCGCACCGGGCCGTGGCGGTTCCGGGTTTTCCGAATTTCTGGTTGCTGGAGGGCCCCACCGGTCCTGTCGGCAACCTATCTCTCATCACCATCTCCGAGCATCAGGTGGACTACGTCATCAGCATGCTCGACAAGATGAAGGCCGAAGGCCTCGCCGCGATCGCAGCCCGCGAAGACGCAACCAGGGCATACAACGAAGCCATGGCTGCGGCCATGCCCGGCACGGTCTGGGTCAGCGGCGGTTGCACGAGCTGGTACATGGACGAGACGGGCATGCCCAATCTGTACCCCTTCCCGCCGAAGCAGTACCTGAAGGAGATGAAGCGGCCGGATTTCGCAGAGTACCGCCTGCTGGATGCCACCCAGGCCGCAACCCCGGTGGCGGCAGCCTCGGCCGGCTGATCAGCGGCCGTGGCGTGCGTCGAGCGCGGCGGCCGAATCGAAGGTGGTTCCGCCGGCCAGGCTCGTATGCAGCCACAGCCGGTAGCGGCTGATCAGACCGTCGGTGAGCGCAAAAAAGCTGAACACGGTCCCGTTGATGCGCTCACCGGTGGGCGCTATCCCCAGCCAGGGACCGATGTGCATCCCGCTGAAAGACCACCACGCCATCACCTGCGCCTCATCGCCCACAATGTCCCGCACTGTGATCTCGCAGTCGGCAACGTGACGGTTGAAGCCTTTGACATGTGCCACAAGGCCCTCGCGGCCCGCAGGTCCGCCGAACGCCAGGTTGGCTTCGTCGACCATATCCGGATGCGCAAGGCTGGCGATGAGATCGGTGCGCCCCCCGCCGACGACGTCAACCAGATAGCTTCGCATCAAGCGCACTGAGGCTGAGCTGGCCAAAACGAGATCTCGCCATCGTGAAAGCCACATTACGCGCCGGGGTAGATCCGCCGTCAAGGCGCGGTGGCCTCGGCCGCCCCGGCAGTTAAACTGCCCCGGATGAAAGTTCTGATTGCCGGGGGCGGTATCGGCGGCCTTACTGCCGCCCTGTGTCTCGCGCAGCGCGGCTGCGAAGTGGCCGTGTTCGAGCAGGCGCCACAGTTTGCGGAGGTAGGGGCCGGCATACAGCTTTCGCCGAACGCGTCGCGGGTACTGCACCACGTGGGCCTGGAGCATGCGCTGCAGGCCAGGGCGTTCCTGCCCGAGGGCACGCAATTCCGCGGCTGGAAGACAGGGGCGGTCATTTCCGAGCAGCCCCTGGGCGAAAGCGCCCGGCTGCGCTACGGCCATCCCTACTACCACATGCACCGCGGCGACCTCCTCCGGGTGCTGGTGGATGCGGCCGATACTTCACCGGCAATCACTCTGCACGTGGACGCGTGCGTTACCGGTTTCTCGCAAAATCCGGCCGGTGTGGAAGTGCACATCGGCGAAGCCGCACACGGTGGTGACGTGCTCGTCGGTGCCGACGGCATCCATTCCGCGCTGCGCGCAGCCCTCTGGGGCGATGAGCAACCAACGTTCACCGGCAACGTGGCGTGGCGTGCCCTGGTACCCGTCGAACGGTTACCCGAAGGCCTGATCCGGCCCATGTCCACCGCGTGGTGGGGCCCACGCAAACACTTCGTGCACTACTACGTGCGCGGGGGTGCGCTGGTGAACTGTGTGTGCGTGGTTGAAAAGAACGGCTGGGAAGTAGAATCGTGGACGGAGCCGGGCGACTTCGACGAGCTCAAGGCTGACTTTGCCGGTTGGCACAGCGACCTCCAGACGCTGATCGACAACACCGAGCGCAATTCCCTGTACAAATGGGCGCTGTACGACCGTCCCCCGATGCCGGCCTGGAGCCGCGACCGTGTGACGCTGCTCGGCGACGCGTGTCACCCGACGTTGCCGTTCATGGCCCAGGGTGCCGCCATGGCCATCGAAGACGGGGCCGTCCTTGCAGCCTGCCTGGCAGGGGAGGCAGACCCGGCCGCGGGCCTTTTGCGCTACGAAGCCCTGCGCCGGAAACGCACCGCCCGCATTCAGAGCGGCTCACGGCGCAACGCCACCACCTTTCACCTGTCGGGAATCAAGGCTTGGCTGCGCAATCGCGGCGCGAGAGCGGCCGGTGGCAGGGTGATGGACGGTCTCTACGCCTATGACGCACTGACCGCGGCAGACGACCGGTGAGGCGGTGGCGACGCGGGCTGTCTTGGATAATTGGCCTGACCAGTTTACCATTTAGCCACCACCTCTGGAGGCAGGCATGGAAGAAACGTGGCGCTGGTTCGGACCTGACGACACCGTCACCCTGGAAAATGTCCGTCAGGCCGGCGCCACCGGCGTTGTCACGGCGCTGGATCACATTGCCACCGGTGACGCGTGGCCGCTGGCGGATATCCAGGCCCGCAAGGCGCTGATCGAAGCGTACGATCTGACGTGGGCCGTGGTGGAAAGCGTGCCGCTGCACAACGACATCAAAACGCGCACGGGCGACTACGCCAGGTACATCGCCAACTACCGCACATCCCTCGAAAACCTGGGCGCCGCCGGTATCACCCGCGTGTGCTACAACTTCATGCCCGTCGTCGACTGGACCCGTACCAACCTCGGTTACGAGCTACCCAACCGCTCGGACGCCCTGCGCTTCGACATGGCCGACTTCGTCGCGTATGACGTGCACATTCTCGCACGCCCCGGCGCGGAGGCGTGCTACTCCCGGGAAGCCCTGCAACGCGCCGCGCAACGCTACGGCGAGATGAGTGAAACGGAGAAGGCCGGCCTCGAAGCCAACATCATCGCCGGCCTGCCCGGCGGCGAGGGTTCCTACGACCGGGCGGGCGTGGCGGCCGCCATCGCAGAGTTCTCGGCCCTCGGCAATGAAGGCATGCGCGCCAACCTCATCGCCTTTCTTCGCGACATTCTCCCCACCGCGGAAAAGGCCGGCATCCGTATGGCAATACATCCCGACGACCCACCGTTCTCCCTGTTCGGTCTGCCGCGCGTGGTCTCCACCGCCGATGACGCCCGCGCCCTGCTTGCTGCAGCGCCCAGCCCCGCCAACGGCCTCACGATGTGCGCAGGCTCTTATGGCGCCCGTTCCGACAACGATCTCGTCGCCATGATTCGCGAGTTCGGACCACACATCGAGTTTGTGCACCTGCGCAACACCAAGCGCGAAGCGGATGGCTCGTTCTTCGAGTCGGAGCACCTCGACGGCGACAACGACATTGTCGGCATCGTCGAGGCTCTGCTGGACGAAGAAGCGCGGCGCAGCGCCGACGGCGGCGCTTTCGAGCGCATTCCCATGCGCCCGGATCATGGCCACACGCTGGGCGAAGAAGGCGGCCGCAGCGACGTCCGCCCCGGATACTCTTTTGCCGGGCGCATGAACG
>CAZYYJ010000026.1:0-54809 GCA_964651595.1 uncultured Pseudomonadales bacterium
GCCGATTTCGTCGGCAAGCCGGGCCACGGTCCAGTTGCGCGCCGGGTCCCGATGGATAGCCGCGAGGGCCCGGCCGATCTGCCGGTCGCGCAGGGCAGCCAGCCAGCCGTACTGGCCATCGGCAGAGGCGAGCCAGGCCCGGATGGCCTGCACGACGATAATGTCGGCGAGGCGCGTGATGATCGCCTCGCTGCCAGGACGCGTGGCGTCCGCTTCGCGTCCCAGGAACCGCGCCGTGTCCCGCAGCCATTCATCTTCCTCCGTGCGCGTATCCACATGGATGACCAGCGGCAGCACCTGCAGCAGCCGGCGAGCCCCCACAGGATCGAACCGCACACCACAGTAACTGACGCTGGTGCGGGCACCACCACCGCCGAACACCATGTGTTCGTAACGCTCGGTGATCATGTGCACCGGCACGTCGATCAGCGGCGTGGCGTGCGCGTCCGGCGCACTGCGCAGCTGGTGAGGCGTGCCGTGAGGAATCAGCAGCACGCTGCCGGCGTCGACCGCACGGGTCTGGTGCCCGGCAATATCGAGAAACAAGCGGCCGTGATTGACGATGTGAATTGCCATGCAGTCGGCGATGCGCGGTAGATCGAGGCCCCAGGGCGCGGTGAGCTCCGCGCGACAGTGAAGCACCCCGGTCAGTTTCAGCAGCCTGAGGGGCTCGGCGAGCGGGTCGTCCGACGGCGGCAGCTCCGTGGCGACGCTGGGGGTCGCGATCCTGGGTGTGGTTGTCATCGAGCCGTTTCTGGACGTTCAGTCAAAAATAGTGGCGCTTCAGTGATTTTTTGTCCAGACCGTTTCGCGCAACATTGGCGCCTCTGAGCATTACTCACCTGGCTGAGGAGCCTTCAAACGATGACAAGCAAAACCCGCGCCCGCAGGCGCATCGCCTGATGGACAGCACCACCATCGACTTTCTGAACTGGTTGCTGGCGATCAGCAGCGCCATGATGGCGGGCGTTTACCTCGCGTTTTCGAGCTTCATCATGCGTGCGTTCGCCGCCCTGGGCCCCGCCCGCGCTATCGCCGCCATGAACGCGGTGAACACCGTCATTCTGAAGTCGGCGTTCATGGCCCTGTTCTTCGGCTCATGCGCAGTTGCGCTGCTGATGGTTGCGACGGGGCTGTGGTCCTGGAGCACACCTGGCGCGGGCCGGGCAGTTGCGAGCGGTGCAATTTATCTGGTGGGTATGTTCGGCGTAACCGCCCTGGCCAACGTGCCGTTGAACAACGCCCTCGCAGCCGTGAGCGGCGACAGCGAGGCCGCGGTAAGAACCTGGGACGACTACCTCAGGCGGTGGACGCGCTGGAACACGCTCCGCACGGTGGCCTCGGTCCTCACCGCTGCCCTGTGTATCGGACTCCCCGGCCTGTGATCCCGTTCTGGAACGATCTAGCGTTTGTCCAGCTTCCGGTAGGCGAAGTAGTACTCGGTCTTGATGGGCCCGGCGTAACCCTCGTCCTCAAACGGCACGCCGTCGAGACTCCACTGCATCTGATCCAGCTTGTAGTGCCAGCCACACGCCACGCTGTATCGTGACTGAATGGTGTTGGCTGCATCGTCGAAGGCAGCGGCGTCGGGCAGCGTGGCGAGGAACGTGAGCAGACACCCGGCCCCATCCTCCACGAGCTCGAAGCGGTGATGTTCCCCGGGCCCCAGGTACTCCAGAACGTTCGGGGGTTCGTAGCGCGTCACCTTGCAGAAATACACGTCGCCCGGATTGTCTTCCGGCGCCGGGCAGTCCGAGCCGCTGAAATTCACGACAGCGTCGCCGCCGGTGAGCGTCGCCAGAGTCAGCTCGGGAAACCAGGCTGCGCGGTGCTCAGCCACGGTGATCGCCCGCCAGACTTTGTCGATGGCGTGATCAAGCCTGCGGGTATAGGTAATCGTCTGGTTGCCGGCAGCGTCGGTCCCATAGACGCCAAATCGTTCTGCATCGAGGTTTGCGGCGGGGGTTGTCATCACATCGCTCCTTTCATCAGCCGTTACGCCGTTCATTGGTCCATCTCGTTGAGATGCTGTTCGAGGCGGTCCAGCCGGTCGCTCAGGAACTGACGGTAGGGTTCCAGAAACGCATCGACTTCCATCAGGGGTTGCGCGTTCAGCGCATACCATCGTTTCTGCCCGTCCGGACGCACCACGACAAGGTTCACGTCTTTCAGAACCTTCAGATGCTTCGACACCGCCGGCTGGCTCAAGCCCGTCAGCGCGACCAGCGCATTGACCGTGCAGGGCTCACGCCGCATGGCTTCCAGCAGCAGGCGCCGGTTGGGTTCGACAATGGCTGAAAACGCATCCATGTGGTCGGGTCCGGAGAAACAGTGAACAGAAATATACTCCTATAGAAATATAACTGTCAACGTATATAAACTTATATATAAGCTCTGCCAGGCAACCCTCCGACAGCCACCGGGGCGCGGTACAATGCCGGCATGCTCATTCCTCACGACCAGCCGCTCATCGAAGCCCGGCTGCGGGCACGCTTTGACCGTTTCATTGCCGAGATGGAACTGGCCGACGGCCGCATCGTGGATGCCCATTGCGTCAACCCCGGCCGCATGGAAGGCATGGTTCGCGAAGGTGCACGCGCCTGGCTGTCCGCCGTGCCACCGGACAGCAAACGTAAGCTGCGCTATACGCTGGAACTGCTGGAACTCGACGGGCGTTTCGTGGGCGCAAACACCGTGGTGCCCAACCGGCTGGCGGAAATTCTCGTGCGGGCCCGTCGCATTCCAGGGCTGCGCCGCTTCCGTACACTGCGGCGCGAGGTACGCTACGGCGAACGATCCCGTATCGACCTGCTTCTGACGAGCGGCTCGACCGAGCATCTCGTGGAAGTGAAAAACTGCCACCTGGTCTATCCGGACAACACCGCCTACTTCCCCGACTCGGTCAGTGAACGGGCTGCGGGGCATCTGAAGGAGCTTGCCCGGGAAGTGCGTGAAGGGCGCAAGGCTACAGTGCTGTTCGTGCTGCAGCGACCCGACGGGGTGCGGCTGCGCCCGAGCCGGCTGCACGACCCGGCTTTTGCCGACGCCGCGGCCCAGGCGGCGGACGCGGGTGTGCGCTTCCGCGCAGCCCAGATCCATACGCGCCCGGACGGCTACGAATTTCTCGGCATGATTCCGGTGGACCTCAAAGCCTACGATGCGGCTCCGCTTGCCGCGTACCGGGACGCGGCGGCGCCTTTCTCAGGCTGGCGCCGACGAAAAATGGGAAAAAAGACGGGGAAGCAGCAGCGGGCCGGCCGGCTCAGCCCTGGAACGTGAAGCGAACGCCCGTACGCACCGGAAGTACGCGACCCCGCTCCTTGTAAGGTTCGAAGCGCCAGCGTTTCACGGCCTTCAGCACCGGCTTTTCCAGCTTGTCGTGACTCATGCCCACGACTTCGATGTCCTGCACCTGACCGTCGACGTTCACGGTGAACATCAGCTCAGCCCAGCCGTCGGCGACACCCGGCGGTACCACAGGCACCTGCTGGTACCGCGCCGTGAGCTCACCAATCGCCCGTTCCGCGTCGAACTGACCGTTGAACGCCCGCTCGCGCCTGCGCAGAAACTCGAGTTCCTCGCGCGCCTCGACGACGCGATCACCGGTGGCGCCCGCCGCGTCGGCCTGTACCAGCGACGCGGCGGCAGCGGCAATGTCGTCCTGCTTCAGATGCTCCCAGATCCGCTCGATCAGGCCGTTCAGCGCAAGCTCCACACCCGATTGGGCGGTGGCAGAGTTCGGGTCCACCTTGAGGGCGGAGCGGTAATAGTCCAGCGCGCCGGGGCCGGTGGCATCACCCACGTAGTGCCGTTCGCGCATGGCCCGGGCCGCGGCAAGCAGGTCTTCTTTGAAGACCTGGTCTTTCACGATCTGCGACCATTGCGTGGTGAGCTTCTCCGTCTCGGCAATGCCGGGGGCGTTCGGCGCGATATTCTTGGCCTGCGTCAGAAGCGCTCGCGCCCGCTCGTGATTCTCGGCGAAGGCTTCGCTCTGCGCGATGGTGGCGAGGCGTTGAGCAACCGTTTCCAGCCCCTGTTGCGCAACTGCATTGCCGGGCGCCAGGCGCAGCACCTCACGATAGGAGCTCAGCGCGTTGTCGCCGTCCGGGCGGGTCAAGCGCCCTGCCGCCACCTGCTCGGCGGCGCGATCCAGCAGACGGTTCAGGTTTTCTTCCAGCGCCACCCGGTCCATGACGGATCGCGCCGCACGGTTCGCCGATTGCACCGCCAGGGCCTGCTCGGCGAACTCGCGAGCGCCCTGCAGATCCTCTTTGCCGAGGGCATCTTCAGCAGAGTTGATGAGGTAAGCCACCACCCGTTCCAGCCCCTGCTGCACCGCCGGGTTCTGCGGATCGACAGCTGCTGCCTGACGATAATAGTCCAGCGCGCTGTCGCCGCGGGGGCGCACGATGCGGCCGGCCGCGTAGGCTTCCTCGGCACGGGCAAGCGGCGTGTCCTGTATCTCGCCAGCCGGCTCCGCCACGGCCATGATGCGGGGCAACTCAGGCAGGCTCGCGGCCACCGCCGCGGTATCACTTTTCAGGTAAAACCAGGATGCGCAGACGCCGATGATCGCCACCCAGGCAGCCAGCGCGAAGCCGTTGCCCAGCAACGAAGATCCGGGGTCCTGGTTCACGAAGGCGTTCATGCGGGCCCCGTGCCGGACAGCGTCTGCCACATCCGGCGCCAGAAGCTGCGATGCGGCGCATTGCCACCGAGACCCATGGTGTTGTGCGCGTCGAATTTACGCAGCGCCGACTGCAGCCAGATCTTCGCCTGTGTCTGGTGCAGCGGTTTCAGGAGAAAACGGAACACCTGTCCGGAGTTGATCAGCTCGATCAGGGTGTTGGCGTCCGAACGTTCGCTGGCCAGCACCAGCACGAGGTCGGGGACTACGTCCCGTACTGCGGAGCTCAGCTGATCGATGTCTGATTCGTTGGCCGCCATGTCAGCCACCAGCACGCCGACCGGATGCGCGGCGAGCTGCGTCAACGCCATCTCCAGCGTCGCCGCCTGATGCAGCGGCACCTTGGCACAAACCCTCTTCACGCCGGCAATGAGGTCGCGGTCTTCGCTCAACAGCAGCACACCGGCGCCGCTTTCCGTCACAAGCTTCGTATCGGTGAGCGGCTGCGTTGGCTCGCGCACGGCGGTTTCCAGTACCGGCGGCGCTGAGGGCGCTTCCGGCACAGGCGCGCCCGCGGGGGGCTCGGGGGTGCGGGCCCGGGCAACGTCGGCGAACTGAATCACCTCGCCGGTCGCAGCCAGCGCCCGGCGTTCTGCCAGGCCCTTTTCGATGGACTCGCGCAGGGTCTCGGCAGGACAGGGTTTCATGAGGTATTTGAACACCTCTGCTTCGTTGATCGCCGATTCGATGGCCGCCAGGTCCGCATAGCCCGTCAGCAGCAGGCGGATACAGCTTGGATCACGAGCGTTGATTGCCGACAGCACTTCCACGCCGGTCATCTCCGGCATGCGCTGGTCTGAGACGACCACGTCGATGGGGTTGCTGGCAAAAATCTCCAGCGCTTCGGCGCCCGAGTTGGCAAGGAAGACCTTGTATTCGCGGCGGAACGACGCGCGCATGGAGTTCAACACCTTCTGCTCGTCGTCCACGAACAGCACATTGGCCTTGGCCTGTTTCCCATCGGACGTCGTTGCTTGCACTGCACTCATCAGGCAGCCTCCTCACTATCGGGCCTGGTCGCCGGCTTGCCGCCAACCGGAAAATTCAGGGTGATGCGCGTGCCCACGCCTTCACGGGAGTCGATGAGAATCTGCCCGCCATGCTGATCGACGATCTGCCGCACGATCGAGAGCCCGAGGCCCGTGCCCTGGCCAACGGGTTTGGTCGTGAAAAACGGGTCCATCACCTTGTTCAGATACTCCTGCGGAATGCCGCAGCCGGTGTCTTCGAAGACGATCTCGACACTTTCCTGCACGCTGTTCACGAGGTGCTGAGTGCTGATCTTCAGCGTGCCCTTGCCGTCCATGGCCTGTGCCGCGTTGGTCACGAGGTTGATGAACACCTGATTCACCCGCGACGGCGAGCATTGGATGGGCGGCACATCGCCCAGCGTCTTTTCCACCGTGACGCCGTACTTCAGCAGGTTGTGCGTGATGGTGAGCGTTTTCTCTATGCCTTCCCGCACGTCGAAGAGATCGTCCGAGGCCCGGTCCAGACGCGAGAAGTCTTTGAGGCTCTGCACCAGCTCGCTGATCTGCTGCAGACCGTCGATGCTGTCCTGCGACAGGGTCTGTACCTCGGCAATCCCTTCTGCCAGGTCTTCAGCATCAAAATTCAGGTCCGCAGGCAACCGGCTGACCGCCGCGCCGCCTTTGAGCAGCGGCAGCGTTGCCTGAACGTATTCGTTCAGCTCCCCCACCGTCTGCGCCGTGGTGGTGGTGTTGTTCAGGACGTACAGCAGGGGCGTGTTGATCTCGTGCATGACGCCAGCGACGAGCTGACCCAGCGAGGACATTTTCTCCGCCTGCACCAGCTGCACCTGAGATTCCTTCAGATTTTCGTTGGCCTGGGCGAGATCGGCCGTGCGTTCGACGACCCGCGCCTCCAGATCATCGTGTGAACGGTTCAAAGCCACGTGGCTGGCGCGCAGACGCAGGCCGAAGCCCGCCACGATGACCAGCATCAGCACGGTGTAGATGTTCAGCAGCACCCGGGCATCACTGATCGCAACCGACACGTAGACGGCGTCCGCCCGGGACAGCGTCCTGGCGCCCGACAGATGCACCTTCGCATCACCCAGCTGCATGAGCCCTAACGCCTGGCTCATGGTGCGGCGCAGCGCCAGCATGGCATAGGTCGACTCCGACAGGCGTCGCACCTGTTCCTGCACGCCCGCATCGGCACCTTTGGCGGCCGCATCCAGGCGATCGATCAGACCGAACATGGCGTTCTGGGACACATCTCCCTGGAGCGTGTCCTTGATGCGTTCCGTGGCAACGTAGATGGAATCTGCCCGCGTGTCCTGTCCCAGCTCGCGCACTTCGGCCACCACCTGCGTCGCCGTGCGTTCGAAATTCTGATAGGTGTCCTGCAGCGCGAGCGCTGCATCGTTGTGCTCGAAAAGCTGCGTACGCACGCGCTCGATATCCACCGCGGCATCTTCGTAGGCCGCCAGCATCACCTCCTCGGCGTTCAGCGTACCGGCTGCAGAGTCGATGGAATTGATCCACGCCATCATCGGTCGACGCAGCTGCCCGAGAATCCCCGCAGGGGCATAGATCGCAAGGGCCGAACCCTGCAGGGCCGCCGAGCCTTCATCCAGCGCCCGGTCCAGGGTTTTCAGCTCTGTATCGAGCACCACGTTGTTCTGCGAGGACGCAGCCAGGCCCTGTTCCATGGTGTCCAGTGCCGAGAGCAGATAGCCGAGCTGCGCGTCCAGGCGACGCATGCGGTCACCGTCGGGCGAGGACGCGACAACGAGCAGGATGGCCAGAAGCGCGATGGCGCCGAAGACACTGACCGAGCTGATGATGAGACTGGTTGACCAGGTTCGTTGCATTGGGGGACCCGAGGCCTTCGCGCAGCGATGTCACTTGTAAAAAATAGCGGAGGTTTGCCGCGGTTCCAGCCGACCCTACCCAATAGACCCCACCCAAGCTGTGCGCTGCGACACACCTTGCACACGCCGGCCTCCGGTCCCCCACCCGGGACCGTTCAGCTTGCGTTTAGCTATGCCGCCGTACCATGCCGGCCAATGGAGTCACTGGAGCGCGTCATGCCACTGCCCTGGGTTCTGCTGACGGTAAGCGCCCTTGCGGTGCCCGCATCGGCAACGGCCGACGCCGCATCGGACGAGCGCGAACAGAACGCCGCAGTGCGCTACCCGTCGTATGCAAAGGTGGTGCAGACACGGCCCATCGTGCGCAAGCACTACCAGCGGATGCCGGTGCGCCGGTGCACGACCGTGCGCCCAGCCACCCGTCGCTACGGCCACGAACCCTTCGAGCACTGCCGTACCACGCACGAATCCCGTGTGGTGGAAGAGATCGAGGGGTACCGCATCACCTATCGCTACGCGGGTGAGACCTTCGAGAAAGTGATGCCTCGCGATCCCGGAGACCGCATCTACGTGAATGTCCGCATCGTACCCCTCGATGCGGCCACAGCATCTTCACGATTGACCCCCGACACCTGAAGAGGAGGAAGACCATGCAGACAACCATCTGCTCATCCCTGCGTCACGCGAAGCGCTCCCTGGCGCGCACGCTGGCCATTCTGCCCCTGCTGGCCATGAGCCTGCCGGCCCTCGCGGCCGAGCGCGCCGGACCGGTGGTGCAGCTGTTTCCCACTACCGTGCTGGAAGACATCCGCGAAACCAGTCAGGTCGCGGAGGAGATGGAAAACAATCTCCAGGAGATCATCCATCGGCTGGACATGCAGCAGCAGCTGTACGCGGAGAGTCTGTGCGAACAGGCAGACGGCGATCAGGGTTGCGCGCGCCTGGGCAAGCAGCTCGGCGCCACTTATCTCGAGCTGCTGAATACCATGGGTGACCGGCTCCCCGACATGGAACGTGCCGTGCAGTCCACGCGCACCTCGCTGGAGAAGCGCCTGCGCCAGGAGCTGGGACACAAAACCACCCCGACCACGCTGCAGGATCAGCTGCTGGGACGCGCGTCGGCTGTCAGCGCCGAGAACCGGCCTGCGCTGCGCGGTCGTTCCGGGGTGCGCCTGTCCGATCGGTTCAAGCAGTACTACGACCTCGTCTCCACGCACCAGAACGGGCCCAGCAAATCCATGGCGGTGATTGCCTCGGACATTTACCTGGACATGGAAGAAGCCTCGCATCTGATTGCCGCCACGCAGCAGGAGATCAACCGGGCTGCTCTGATGGAGCAGCTGAATCAATCGTTCGGGCTCATCACCCCGGAGATGGCGGCCGTGGTGAATGGTGTGAAAGGCATTCTCTTCGGCGACGCCGGGGCTGATTCACCCATCGCATCGCCGCCCTTCGAGGTCGGCCAGAGCGAATTCGTCAGTCCGCTGGAAATGTAGCTGCAGCTACCACAGGAGAAACAACATGTACCGACTCATGCTCGTCGTGACAGCCGCGCTGATAGCCGCGGCCTGCCAGACCACCCCCGTTGCCGACGTGTGCACGCCGCCCCTGGACCGCGGCTTGAACGCCGCGATCCAGGACGTGGAGACGCGCCTCGCCGCAGGCTGCGAATACCACTTCGACCGCTATTTCGGCGACCTGCTGGCTATGGCCGAGGCCAATCCGGATCCCGACAACAAGGCGTTATTCAGCGATCATCTCGTGCGGGTGCACGAGGCCGGTGTGATCAGCAAACGCCAGGCGATAGAGCGTTACAACCGCTACTTCAACGTGAAGTTCGTCTCGCTCACCGGTGACTACAACACCTGCGCGCAGACCTGTCCGGTGAAAGCGCAGACCCTGGCCAACATGAAACAGGAGCTGCGCGACAAGCATACGGGTCTGCTGCGCGCCAGCGAGGACAAGACGTCCTACTACCGGGCGGATCATCTGCTGAAAGAAACGCAGCTGGTCCTCGAAGCCACCTGCCGGGCGTGCGCGGCCGGTGCCGGTGGCTGAGCAAAAATCAGCCTGGGGCTTCGGCTGGGGCCTGACGGCCGGGGTGGTGCTGGCGCTGCTGGCGCTGGTGACCGCCCAACCGCAGGGGCCCATGGCGCCGGAAGGGACGCTGGCGCCCTGGCTGACCCTGAACCTCGGGCACTCGGTGTGGCTTTTCGCGATCGTGCTGGTGGTTTTCGTGCTGAAGCTGCACCGCCTGGTGAAGCTCGTGGAGCGCCTGTCTGACGGCCGCGACGCCGCCCGCGCCGACCTCAAGGAGGTAAGCGCGCTCGACCAGATGCTGGACGTCTGGATCCAGGTGTTCGTCGGCATCGGCGTGATCTGGACGGCCGTGGGCATGCGCAGTGCCTTACAGGCAGCCCTCGGCGATCCGGACGGCGCCCTGACGGATTCAGCCGGCACGGTGCTGAGAAACCTCGTCGACGGCGGCATTCTTCTGGCTCTGACCACCACCATCGTGGGTGCGGTAGGCGGCTACGTCATGCGCCTCGTGAAAACCGCGTTCGTGGGTGCCGAGCTGCACCGGCTGTACGACAACGCAGAGCGCGCCGAGCTGCGCGCCCTGCTTGCGGCCGCCGAACGCATCGAGCAGCGCCTCACCAGCGACGCCAACGTACGCCACCTGCCCGGGGCCGATCCCGCCCGCCGCGAGCGGGAACCGGCCTGACGTCATGTACCGGTCCCAGCAACACATCGACGATGCCAGCCTGCAGGCCGACGTGATGCGTTTCATGGCCATCGTGGCGTTCTGCCTGGTGGCCATCATGGCCATGGTGCGCAACGTCGAAGCGCCGCCGGTGGCCACGGAAACATCGGCTCCGCCCGTAGAGGCAGCCACGGCGCCCCCAGCACCTGCGGAACCGGCACCGGTACCGGCCCCGGTGCCAGCAACGAGGAAGGCGCCACCGCCGCAGGTTGTCACCGTGACCCGCCCGCCTCCACCGGGACCATTAGAGATATCCCAGCAGCCCGCGCCGCTGCCCGCACAGGCAACCGCGACTGCGGTGGTCGTCCAGCCACCGGTCGTCCCACCGGTGCCGGAACCCGAAGCGGTGGAACCGGTCGCCGCCGAAGCGCCGTCAGAAGCAGCAGGGCTCACGCTGCGCTTCGCCTCCGACGCCGACTTTCTGCGCCTCGTCGCCAAAGGCCGGGTGACGGTCTACGCCTTCAACGAGGCGACTGTGCTGCGCCTGAACGATGCCTATCAATTCGAAGCCGCACCCGCTCCGGGCGACGTGTACGAACTGGATGCCGGCACCATTCCCGCCCACATGCGCCGCACCCTGCCGCCGGACGCCGCCAACGCGCCGTTGACCTGGGCTGTCGGTCTCTCCACGCGCGTGAGGCGTCAGCTCAACCAGCACCTGGCGGCCGTCGACAGCGGCAGCCTGTTGATC
Source organism: uncultured Pseudomonadales bacterium (assembly GCA_964651595.1). GTDB lineage: Bacteria > Pseudomonadota > Gammaproteobacteria > Pseudomonadales > Azotimanducaceae > UBA4421. The sequence goes on from CAZYYJ010000026.1 coordinate 10,982, forward strand.
AATCGTTACGAGGAGGTACGCCATGTGGCGGCAGATTAGTGCGGCGCTGGTTCTGGTTTTCACTGCGACGGCCGCGTCGGCCGACCGGGGCCTGCTGGGGGGCGCTCTCGGCCGCTGGCTGGACCTGGAGGCAGGGCCGCAACTCATCGACAAGCTGGCCAACCATCCGAAATTCAAGCACAGCCGCCTCAGCTTCCGCACCCTCCAGCACGGCGTGCTGGTCCCCGACCACGAGCTGTCCGTGGCGGTGCAGCGGCATCTCACCCATCAAATTCTGCGTGCCGGCCGCAACGACGTCACCTTTCAGCAGCCGCGGACACAGTGCCCCGCAGTGCGCGAAACGGGCTACGCCATTGCCATCGAGGTGTCGCGGCAGGGACGCAGCCAGCACTATCTGCAACTGGCCGTGCTGGACCTGGAAGAGGGTGTATGGGCCGGGGGCCTGAGCTTCCGCTGGGCAGGACGGCTCGAGGCCAGTGAGCGACGGGCACTGGCCAGCGTGACGCGTACCGCGCCGGCTGGGACGGCCGGCAACCCGGTACCGTGGCAGAACCCCGACGCTGTCGCTGATGCGGTGCTGGCACAGCTCGGCTGCACGCTGCGCAGCGGTCCCGGCGGTACCGTGATGTTGAACGATCAGGCGCCGCCGGCGCTGGCCGCGTATCAGGAGGCTTTGCGTCAGCGGTTGCTGACGCGGCCGGAATACCCTTTCGCCAGGGACGCCGAGTGGATCCTCACGTCCACCCCGTCCATGGGCGCAGGCACCCAGCAACTGACGTTGACGCTCAGCCCCGCGGACACCCCCGCCATCAGCCAGCGGGTAGCCGCGGTGTACATCGCAGGGTTCGGCCAGTCCGCTCCCCAAGCCGAGCCGGCACAGGCGCCCCCGGTAGTGCCGCAAGCAGAACCGTCCGCGCTGCTGAGCGCCCTTACGATACTCAGCGGTGTAGAGACGGCCAGATGCACCGGTACCGCACCTGGATGTTTCGAAGCACGCTACACCCTGCACGCGCCGGCTTATGTCACAGCCTTTGCCGCGTACCACGGCACGTTGAAAGCCGTGAACTGCCGCGGACCACGCAAACGGGAGGCCGGTGAATACCAGTACCGTGTCTCGTTGCCCGAGCGACCCGCCGCGGCGCCCCGGCCCGACGCCGGTCTGTACGTACTGGCCAGCCCGCGACGCCACGTCATCCGCGCGATAGCGGGACGCATCAGCGCAGCCACCTGCGGCTCGCGTCCCGGACGAGCACCCGCCATGCAGGACCTGGTCCGCCTCGTCGCCCAGCACGAGGACGAGTTGCACTGGCAGGCCGTGCACGTCCGCCGTGCCCCCGATGGGGCTCTGGAAACCCTTTAAGGAGGAACTCACCATGCGATTCTTGCTTGGACTCATCTGCGGTGCTGCGGCCACGCTGTTTGCCGCTGCGGCCCTCAACGGTTCGCCCGCTTCCATCGCCGACGCGGCCCACACTCTGATCGCTCAGACACGCTCGCACTTGGCAGATCCGTGGACGGTACCTTCTCCGGCAGACGCCGGGTCCTCAACGGAAGCACCTGCAGACGAACTGCTTACCGTCCCGCCGCCCACGCCAGCGCCGAAACCGGACGTGCCGCGGGAAGCGGCTGCTGCGAGCCCTGCAATGGCGGAGACCGTGGCGGTTGCAGACGAGCCGCTTGCTGCCGGGCAGCAGGCGGACGAGCCGGCAGCAGCAGAAGTGGCCGCACGAGAGGTGGCAGTGCCGACGCTCGATGGCACGGAGCGGGTTGCAGCGACCCCGCCTGACGCCTCGATTGAGGTCTCGACCGATGCCCCCGGCGAGCTGGTGGTGTGGTCGCCGTTTTACAGCGAAGCGTCCGCACGCGGTTTCGCCGGTCGTCTCGTACGCGAGCTGGAAGTGCCGTTCGAGGTAAGGAAAGCCGGTCCCAGCCAGTACCTGGTGACCGCCAGCTATCGTGACGATCGCGAACGTTCGGCAATCGAGGCGCGTGTGGCAGGCATGACCGGCGGGGCGCCGCAGTGACGGGGCGTTGTTTCAGCGCGCTGCTTCTCCTGTGTCTGGCTGCCGTCAGTCACGGCGCCGTACGCTATCCCTACCAGGCCTGTTTCGAGACCGCGTCCCGGTTGCACGATGTGCCGCTGGATCTACTGCTGGCGGTTGCGGCGACCGAAAGCAACTGGAACGCCGATGCCCGCTCGCATGCCAACGCACACGGCATCATGCAGATCCAGTGGCCGGGCACCGCCCGGCACCTGGGGGTGCGGCGGGTTGCGGAACTGTACAACCCCTGCCTCAACATCTCGCTCGGGGCCCAGTATCTCGCTGAGCTCACGGGCAGTTTCGGCGAAGAACGACGGGCACTGGCCGCGTACAACTACGGTCCCACGCGCATCCGCCAGAGCGATGCGCTGCCCGAGGGGGCAAAGCGCTACGTTGCCACGGTCACGCGCCATCGGGAACGCATCAACGGCGGCAGCGTTCCCGAGGCACTGCAACGGGCCACCCGCACAGAGCTGGTCACTTTCGACTCCCGCGGCCGCGCGAGGCGGCTGGCGGCAACCCTCACCGAGCGTCTGGACGGTGCCACGGTGTCCGTGGAACGGTCGCGCCCGGCCCGCGGCTATACGGTCGTGCTGGGTATCGGCACCGCGGGTCTCAGCCTGCGCGACAAGCTCACCCTGCAAACCATGGGATGGTCACTATGAAGTCTGCTTACACGCTGCTGTTCGGCGCATGTCTCGCGCTGTGTGCCCTGCCCGCCGCGGGCAAAGAGAAGCGCGTGGTGTACGGCACCGTGCTGGCTGTGGAGCCCGTCACGGAGGTCCGCACCCAGCCGCCACGGGCAGCGGCCTGCAGCAGGGCCAAACCCGTGGCAGCAAGCCTCACCGAGCTGCTTGCATGGGATCTGGAAGCCGACTGCCGCCTGCAGCAGAGCGAACGTACCACCCACTACCGGGTGGAGTACGCCTGGGACGGGCGCGAGCACACCCACATCATGTACGAGCGACCGCCACGACGCATCCCGCTGCTTCTGACGATCGACTAACGGCGCGAGCCGGCGCCTGGGGCTCGGGCGACCGTCCGGGCTGTGCGGACTACCGGGGCCGCCGCATAATGGGCGTCACCGACCTCACGCAGCGGGCACCCTGTCACCATGAGCTTGTTCAATTCCGGACCCGACCTGGGCCACCTCACGCGCCTGTCCCCGGCAGTGTCGCGCTCTATCAGTCCTGAGAACTTCAGCGGCGCAAAAGGCGCCGGCGGCATGGCCACTGACGGCCCCGCCGCCCACGCCGCCCGGGGTCTGGGCCAGGGCTGGAAGATCTCGCCCTACGTGCGCATCGAGCCGGGCGCAAGCTTCGAGCTGGCGGACATCGCCGGCAGCGGCGTCATCCAGCATCTATGGATGACCATGGCTGGCGGGAAGTGGCGCCATACGATCCTGCGCGCCTGGTGGGACGAGCAGGAACAGCCCTCCATCGAGAGCCCTGTCGGCGACTTCTTCGCCAACGGCTGGGAGCGCTACGCGCCTGTCTCCTCCCTGGCCGTGTGCGTGAACCCGGGCCGGGCGTTCAACTGTTACTGGCCCATGCCGTTCCGCCGCCGGGCACGCTTCGCTCTCGAAAACCTGAGCGACGAGACCATCACGGTGTACTACCAGATCGACTATGCATTGACCGAGGTGCCCGCTGACGCCGCGTATTTCCACGCGCAGTTCCGGCGCGTGAATCCGCTGCCCTACAAGGACGTGTACACGATCATCGACGGGGTCACGGGGCAGGGTCACTACGCCGGTACCTACATGGCCTGGGGCGCCAACAACGCCGGCTGGTGGGGCGAAGGTGAAATAAAATTCTACCTCGACGGCGATGAGGAGTATCCGACGATCTGCGGCACCGGCACGGAAGACTACTTCTGCGGCGCCTACTGTTTCGATCCGGGCATCGTGGCTCGCGGACCGACGGCGCCACCGTCTGCCTACGAACCGTACAACACACCCTACGCCGGCCTTCCGCAGGTCATCCGCCCGGATGGCGTGTACGACTCGCAGACCCGTTTCGGCATGTACCGCTGGCACATCCCCGATCCCGTGCACTTCAAGGAAACGCTCCGCGTGACGATCCAGGCCCTGGGCTGGCGCACTCACAGGGATCGCCAGTATCTGCCGCTGCAGGACGATATCGCGTCCGTTGCGTTCTGGTATCAGGCGCTGCCAACGGCGCCGTTCCCCGCGCTGCCCGACCGTGACTACCTGGAGGTGATCTAGCGCCGGCAGGATCCCGGCGCCTCGTGTACCATCGCTGCCTTGCAACGTTCGCCGAGCCGACCACGCCTGACAATGGCGCGCCTTCCTGTCAGTCTGCTGCTGTCCGTCATCCTCAGCGTCTGCGCGCCGGGCACGCGCGCCGATACCGTGAGCGTGGCGGTGGCGGCCAATTTTGCGCCCACCATGCACGCGCTCGCGCGCGTGTTCGAGCACAGCGGCGAGCACGCGTTACAGATTGCCACCGGCGCGTCCGGCAAGTTTGTCGCCCAGGTGCGTCATGGCGCACCGTTTCAGGTGTTTCTGTCCGCGGACGACAGCAAACCGATCGAGCTCGTGCGTCTCGGTCTCGCGGTGCCGGACAGCCGCTTCACCTATGCCATCGGGGAGCTAGCGCTCTGGTCTTCGGTTCCCGGCTTCGTCGACGGCACCCCGGCCAGGCTCACCAGCGGGGCGTTCGATCGGCTGGCGCTGGCCAACCCGCGCCTCGCCCCATACGGTGCTGCCGCCGTTGCAACCCTCGAGCACCTCAACCTCGCCAACGCAACCCGGGCGAAATGGGTGCAGGGGGAAAATGTCGCCCAGACCTATCAATTCGTTCATTCGGGCAACGCCCAGCTCGGCTTCGTCGCCATGGCGCAGCTCATCGCGCGCGGCGAGACACAGAACGCGTGGCGGGTACCGGCACACCTGCATCCGGCAATCCGCCAGGACGCGGTGCTGCTCGCCCGGGGAGCCGACAGTCGCGGCGCGCAGGCCTTGCTGACCTTTCTTCGGACTCCTGAAGCCCGCCGCCTCATCGAAGCGCACGGTTATCGCACCGAACGCCCGGCGGACTGAACGTGAGCTTCTCCGACGCCGATATCACCGCCCTGTGGCTGACCCTGCAGCTGGCCACCGTGGTCACCGTGCTGCTGCTTGTCGTCGGCACCCCCCTGGCGTGGTGGCTCGCCCGCACGACCTCGTTCTGGAAAGGTCCCGTGGCGGCCCTGGTGGCCCTGCCGCTGGTTCTACCGCCGACAGTGCTGGGGTTCTACTTACTCATCGCCATGGGGCCCGAAGGTCCGCTCGGCGCCGTGACCCAGCAACTGGGACTCGGCACGCTGCCGTTCACGTTCCAGGGGCTCGTGGTGGCGTCGGTGCTCTACTCCATGCCCTTTGTCGTACAGCCGCTGCAGAACGCCATGGAAGCCATCGGCGAGCGTCCGCTGGAAGTCGCTGCCACGCTGCGGGCCGGACCATGGGACCGCTTCGTTTCCGTTGTGCTGCCCCTGGCCCGCCCGGGCTTCGTCACCGCCACGATTCTCGGCTTTGCACATACGGTGGGCGAGTTCGGTGTGGTTCTGATGATCGGCGGCAACATTCCGGGCGAGACCCGGGTGGTCTCCGTACAACTCTACGACCATGTGGAAGCGCTGGCCTACGACGAGGCGCACGGGCTTGCCGCGGTGCTGGTGCTGTTTTCTTTTGCAGTGCTGCTGGCGCTGTACAGCTACCAGCGCCGACGCGGCCAGCGTCGACCGGGTTTTGGCGTGGGTATATGACCGCCGCCGAACGCACCATCGAAGCACGCTTCCATCTGCGCTATGGCGACGCGTTTTCGCTGGAGATCGAGGAAGTGCTGCCCGGCCAGGGCATCACCGCGGTGTTCGGGCCGTCGGGCTCAGGCAAGACCACGCTGCTGCGCTGCGTCGCCGGCCTGCTACGTCCCGACGAGGGGCACCTGCGCGTGAACGGTGAGCTGTGGCAGGACGACACCGTGTTTCTCCCGAGTCACCGACGTCCGCTGGGCTACGTGTTCCAGGAGGCGAGCCTCTTTCCCCACCTGACCGCAGCCGGCAATCTGCGCTACGCGATGAAGCGCGCCGGTGTCACTGACAACGATCCCCTGTACCGGCAGGCCACAGGCATCATGGCGCTGGCCGCTCTGCTCGATCGCTACCCGTCGCAGCTGTCCGGCGGTGAACGGCAACGGGTTGCCATCGCCCGGGCGCTGCTCATCCGCCCGCGCCTGCTGCTGCTGGACGAGCCGCTGGCAGCGCTGGACGCCGCGCGCAAGCGCGAAGTGCTGCCTTACCTCGAAGAGCTGCACGCGACGCTGGACATACCCGCGTTGTACGTGAGCCACGCGCTGGACGAGGTCGCATCGCTGGCTGACCACGCACTGCTGCTGGCCGAAGGCCGCGTGGTGGCCCAGGGGCCCGCAACCGCCGTGTTTGCCGACCTCGGCACCGCGGCGGACACCAACGAGCCCGGTGTTCTGCTGGAAGGCACGGTGAGCGAGCGGGATACGACATTTCATCTCATGCGCGTCGCGCTGGGAGCGGACAATACGCTGTGGGTGCGAGACGGCGGCGAAGCGATCGGCAGCAGCGTGCGCCTGCGCGTGCTGGCGCGGGACGTGAGTCTCGCGCTCGCGCGGCACGACGACACCAGCATTCTCAACCGGATGCCGGCAACCATCGTCTCTCTCGACGATGATGCTGACGCGGCCATGGTGCTCGCACAGCTGGATACCGGGGGCATCGCGCTCCTGGCCCGGCTTACCCGTCGATCAGCGGCCCACCTTTCGCTGGCACCCGGCGCGCAGGTCTGGGCGCAGGTAAAGTCGGCAGCGCTGGTGCGCTGAGGGCTGCGCCCCGGCAGGCGCCACCCTCAAGCCGGACCGGCATCGATCGGCACGGTCAGCACGTCCACTGACGCGTGAGCCAGCATACTCTGCGACGTATTGCCCAGCATGAACCCAGCGAGGCCGGAGCGCGCCTTGGCACCCAGCACCAGCAGATCCATGCCCTGCTCTTCACACAATGCCCCCAGCCGCGGACCGGCCTCGCCGGCCACCACGTGCGGTACGTAGTTCGTTACACCGAGCGTCGTGCAGAGCTCGTCAATGAGCTCCCGGGCTTCGGCGTCGAGCTCGCGACGCAGGCTGTCCTGGTCAAGGGGCGCGTTGTCCAGCAGCACGCCGACGCTGGGAACGGCACTGACGATATGCAGATGCCCCTCCACACGGCCGCGAACGCTGTCGGCTGTCTCCAGGACGCGCCGGTTGAGCTCCGCATGGGCGCGATCATGCACATCGATGGCGGCAGCAATGTCCGGCCGGTTTTTCCACTCACCAGGGGCAACCATGAGTACCGGCACCCGGGCGTGGCGCAGGAGGTTCCAATCATCGGGCGCCCGCAGAAACACGGGTTGCTCGTCGGCGTGCGCAGCCTTGACGATGAGGTCCGCAGCACAGCCGTGCGCCGTGTTTACGATGCCTTCCCATTGCCGACGATTCCAGATAGTTGCGCTTTCGAGGCCGGGAAACTCCGCTGCAATGGGCCGCAACGCGTCTTCCAGGGAGCTTTCCTCCGCTGCAAGCACGTAGCTCTTGAGTTCGTCCACGCTGCCGACGTGCCGGCTGCCGAGATCGGCCAGCCCGGCGTAGACCACGCGCACCGCGTGCGCCGGGGTGTCAGTCAGACGGAGACGGCGCAGCCGATCGAAAACCGCAGGCACGTCCCGCAGCTGCTGGATGACTGTCAGAACGTTCGCGGGCTGCAGGCCCATGACGCCCACCTCTTCTCTACGCATGCACAGGGCACGAGCTTAGACGCACCACCCGCCACGCAGAATGCGTAGATTCCCCTACGTGCCGTTTCAAGCAGCGGCGCGGCTGAACGCGATCGGCGAGGGAGACGAGCTATCGAGCGGACCCGCGCACACCGCCCCTCACAGGCGCAACGGCTTTGTTCCCAGCACGCGATCGACGAGGGCCATGAGATCCGCGACGGCAAACGGCTTGGCAAGAAATCCCACGAGACTCCTGCCGGCAAACGCCTGCGTGGCATCCTGCTCGTCGTAGCCGCTCATCAGAATGGTGGGTATGCCCGGCCGCTGGGCCTGCATCCGGGTGAAAGTAGCCGATCCGTCGAGCTGGGGCATGGTGAGGTCGAGCAGCACGAGATCAACCGATTGTCCCGGTCGCGCCAGGCACGCAAGGCCTTCCGCGCCGCCTGCTGCAGTAAGCACCTCGTAGCCGAAACGCTCCAGCACCGCCCGGCAGAAATCCCGCACGATGGCGTCGTCGTCGATGACCAGCACACAACCGGATCCGTGCCAGTTTTCGCGCTGCACGGGATCACGGCGAGGCGGGGCGACAACGTCGTCCACCGCGGGCAGCAACACGTTGAAGGTGGTGCCTTCCCCCGGTGCAGAGCGGATGCCAATGGCGCCCTGGTGCCCGCGGGCGATGCCCACCGCAGCGGCAAGGCCGAGGCCCCGGCCCGTGAACTTGGTGGTAAAGAACGGCTCAAACACCCGCGCCGTTGTCGCCGGCGCCATGCCCACGCCGTTATCGCTCACCTCCAGGCATACATACTGTCCCGGCGTTACCTCTCCTCCGGGGCTATCGCCGGCCGGGGCAGCGCCATCGATAACCCGCAGCCCCGTTCTGACGGTGATCACCCCGGCATCGTGGTCGATGGCCTCGGCCGCATTGATGACGAGGTTCATCACAATCTGACGAATCTGTGTGGCGTCCACTTCCACCGCCGGCAGCGCTTCCGCCAGCTCCAGCTCCAGGCGGTGCTGCCGCGACACCGATGCCTCGAGCAGATCCATCATCTCGCGAATGAGCGTGGAAAGGTCGAGGGTTTCGATTACGAAGCGGCCCTTGCCGGCATAGGCCAGAAGCTGACGTGTGAGGTCTGCGGCACGGGTCGCCGCCTTGACGATGTCTTCCAGCCGCGCGGCCACCTCGCGCGGCAGCTTCGGGGACAGCAGCGCCAGCTCCGCGTTGCCGAGCATCCCCGCGAGCATGTTGTTGAAATCATGGGCGATGCCGCCAGCGAGGACCCCCAGCCCTTCGAGCTTCTGCGTTTCCCGCAGCTTTTCCTCCAGACGACGGCGTTCCAGCTCCTGTCGTTTCCGCTCCGTGATGTCCTGCACCGTGCCCCGCAGCAGCTGGCGGCCGTCGGCCGCGGTCTCGACTTTTCCCTGCGCGTACACCCAGCGGTCGCCGTCGATATCGGGCCGCAGGCGGTGCTCGACGGCAAATGCCCCGTCCAGCACCTGAGCACGCATGGCATCGCGCACCGCCGGCCGGTCGTCGGGATGAAACTGCTTGAAGAGGCTGTTGGTGCTGATCGTCGCGGCCTGATGGGGGAAACCCAGAATGCGCAGCGCTTCCGCGGAGCCGTTGAACTCGCGCGAGTTGAGCTCGGCCACAAAATCTCCGGTCATGGCGATCGCTTGCGCTTTCTCGAGACGCTCGAGCGCTTCGCCCAGGGCATTCTCGCCTTCGATGACCATGGACAGATCCACGAAGTTGGCAACGACGTATTCAACCCCGTCGTGCCGGAACGCATGGGACGTGGTGAGCTGTTCCACATGCACATCGCCCCGGCGCAGATCGTTGCGGCGCAGATGGCCGCCCTGCCGTCGAGCCCGTTCGAGCTGTGCCGCCCGGTGCGTCACAGAATTGTGGTAGCCCAGCTCGAACACGCTTCGACCCAGGGGTTCCGCCACGCCGTACAGCTGCTGAATCGAAACCACCGCAGCTTCATTGACGTAAACGATCACGCCATCCTCGGCGCGCGTGATGACCCACGCAAAAGGTGATTCTGCCACCTGTGACAGCACCAGCTCCGGCAGGTTGGACGGCAACTTGGACACTTCCCTGATCCGTCTCGTTGGTATCCCCGCAGATCAAGATAGCACCTTTCCCGGAACCTTTCCCCGGGGCCTTTATGCCGGACCTTTCTGAGGGACTTTTCCTGGCGTTGCGGAGAGGGGTCGCAGACGGGTTGCGGTTCAGCTTGTCAATGGCGCCGCAAAACACTCGGTCACGAGGAGGCCGCCTCCATCCGGCCCGTAACGCCAGAGCGATACGCGTCCATAGGCGACGCCGGCGCGTACCGGCAGCACCGGTCCTTCCCGGGTCCAGGCCGGCACGGTGAACAACAGGCTGCCAAGGGCCCGGGTGCCCAGTTCCCGCAACAGGGCATCGCCCCGGGTTGATGCCGGCGCCAGCGAACGCGCATGTACCACCGGCTCACCGCCCGCCCAGAGACTGACGTGACGCGCCCGGCAACCAGGCGCATCGATGCCCAGCAGCTCTGCTTCCCAGGCCAGGGCCTGTGCGTCCCCCTCGAACTCGACGGTGACCATCGGCGCCTCGCCGTAACGGGCCGCAATGGCTTCCGTCACCGACGTCTCCAGCGCAACCGTCGCGCGCAGAGAGGCAGGCACTGCCCGCAGAGGCACGAGCGCGAGGTCTGGCTCCCCGGGAGAGATCGACCAACCGCCCGCGCCGGAAACCACTCGTCGTTCGTTGGCCGACATCGCTATCCATACCGCTTGACTGGAACCCGCGCAGTCTACTGCCCCCGCGCCACGGCGCCCAGCAGTCTGACGCGCGGCGGGTGCTAGTCGGCGCTACCGTGTGCCGCCTGCTGCGCTTCGTCGATCATCTCCACGAACAGGTCGCGCAGCGACAGCATGCCCACCACCCGGCCTTCCACCACCACGGGCAGGTGACGGAATTTGTGGTCGCGCATGAGCGCGATGCAATGCTCAGCCGAGTCGGCCGGACCCACGTGCACCACGTCCCGCGTCATGATCTCGGACACCTTGGTCTGCTTGGATGCGTTGCGATCGAAGATCACGTGGCGAACGTAGTCGCGCTCGGACACGATCCCCACCAGGTAGTCGTCGATCATGACGCACAGCGCGCCGCAGTTTCTGTCGCTCATGAGCTGCAGCGCATCGAACACCGACGCGAGCGGCTCGATCCAGTACACGCTGTCGCCCTTCTTGTTGAGAATGTCCTGAACGGTACGCACGATCGTCTCCCCCCGCGGCTGCACGCTCGGCCTGTGCCTACCGTAGCGGCCCTTCGCAGCCACGGCAATCCGGGCTCTCCCGCGCGAAACACATCTGCTAGCATGAAGGCACGCGACGCAGCCAAGGGGAGACGGCATGGCAGAAGCGGAAGACACGCGCGCGGGCTCAGAGCAGGCCTATCTGGAGGGACGGGCCTATGGGCGCCCGCCGGCCACCAGCGACGACGAGCTGGTGAGGGTGGGCCCGGGCACGCCGGGCGGCGAACTCCTCAGGCGCTACTGGCAGCCCTTCGCGCTGGCGGAGGAAGCAACCCGACGCCCGAAGCACGTCAAAATTCTCGACGAATGCCTGGTGCTGTACCGGGACGGCGATGGCACCCCGGGCCTGCTGTACCCCCGCTGCATGCATCGCGGTACGGACCTGATTTACGGCAAGGTCGAACAGACCGGTATCCGTTGCTGCTATCACGGCTGGCGCTTCGACGCCGACGGTCAGTGCCTGGAGATTCCCACCGAGAAGAACGAGAAGCTGCGCAGTCGTGTCCGTCAGCCGTGGTACCCGGTAGAGGAGAGGCACGGCCTGCTGTTCACGTACATGGGGCCACCGGCGCTGCAGCCCGGCTTCCCGGTCTTTTCCCTCGAAGAAGATCTGGGGCCCAACGAGAGAATTGTGGCATACCGTTCCGACGCCGGCCCCAACGGCCCGCACCCCAAGATTGCCGCCGCCAGCGACTACAACTGGTTTCAGATGTACGACAACTGGATGGACCCGTTCCACGTGTGCGTGCTGCATTTCTCCATCAACGGCCCGCAGTTCTCGCCCAACCTGGGCATTCTGCCGGACGTCAAATTCGAAGAGACCGCTGACGGTGTCATATCCATCCAGAAGCGCACCCCGCCCGACGGGCCCGTGCAGCAGCGCGTGAGCCAGGTGATCATGCCCAACATGAACTGCACGGCCGGCGTCACCGACGAGGAACTGGGACCGGCAAATCTGAGCTGGCTGACCCCCTGCACAGACACCAGCTACGTCATGTTCGGTCTCATGCGCTTCGACCCCGACAACCGGCCGGACGGGGCCAACATACCCATGCTGCAGGATCACTGGGGCCCCGAGCACGGCAAACCCTTCTCCGAATGGTCGCTGGAAGACCATCAGCGCTGGCAGACCGACTATGTGGCGCAGAAGGGCCAGGGTGACGTCAGCCTGCACAGCGAGGAACACCTGATGGCGGGGGACAAGGGCACCGCGCTGTCCCGCCGGTGCTTCCGCAAGCAGGCGGGAATCGTCGCGGCAGGCGGCAACCCGGTGGGGGCGGTGCCGGGCGAGCGCTATCGCGTCGAGATCCTTGCGGGGAACGCCCTGCTCGACCGCGACACCGGCGAGTGCATCGCAGGTTTTGCGGCCCGCACCTGAGTTGGCGCCGTGGCCCGACAAACTCGGTGATTTCGCCTACGACGCCATCGTGGTGGGCTCAGGCGCCGGGGGCGGCATGGCCGCCTACGAGCTCACGCGCCAGGGCATCAACGTGCTGCTGCTGGAAGCGGGCCGCGCTTACGACCCGCTGACCGAAACGCCCATGTTCGAAACGGCCGCTGCAGCCCCTCTGCGCGGCGTCGGCACGCCGGACAAGGACTTTGGCTTCTACGACGCCACCGTGGACGGCGGCTGGACGGTACCGGGCGAACCCTACACCACCGCCGAAGGCACCGATTTTCTCTGGTGGCGCGCGCGCATGCTCGGCGGCCGCACCAACCACTGGGGACGCTATTCGCTGCGTTTCAGCCCCCACGACTTCAAGGGCTACAGCCGCGACGGTCTCGGGGCCGACTGGCCCTTCGACTACGCCGACCTTGCCCCGTGGTACGACCGCACCGAAGCGCTGGTTGGCGTATGCGGCGACAACCCGGGCCTGGACGACATACCGGACTCGGCACCGGGCGTGCTGCAGCCACCGCCACCGGCGCGCGTCTACGAGCTGCTGGTGCAGGCAGCGTGCGCAAAGCTGGGCATTCCGGTGGCAGCCATGCATCGGGCGGTGTTGACAGCGCCGCTCGACCAGCGTCAGGCGTGTTTCTGGGCGACCCCCTGCGGACGCGGATGCAGCATCGGCGCCGCCTTTCAGACCACCACCTCGCTGCTGCCCATGGCCGAGGCCACGGGACGCCTGCGCGTGGTAACGGACGCCATGGTCAGCCGTCTGGACACGGACGCAGACGGGCGTATCAGCGCTGTGCAGGTCATCGACCGCAACACCGGTACCGCGCACGCCTTGTCTGCCCGGGCGGTTGTACTGTGTGCCAGCGCGTGTGAGAGCGCCCGCATTCTCCTCAACTCCCGCAGCGACGCGTTTCCCGCCGGCCTGGGCAACCGCAGCGGACAGGTGGGGCGCAATCTGATGGACAGCACAGGGGTGAACGTCACCGGCATCGTGCCTGGCCTGCAGGGTCGGCCCCGCTACAACGAGGACGGCCATACCGGCTGTCACGTCTTCGTGCCCTGGTGGGGCCATGCCGCCCAGGCCCGGGGCGAGCTGGCCTTTGCGCGCGGCTACCATTTCGAAATCTCTGGCGGTTTCAGCGCCCCCGGCATGGGCCTCGGCCGCTACGCGTCCGGTTGGGGGGATGCGCTCAAGGCAGCCGTACGCGCACGCTACGGCGCCTACGTACGCCTGGCCCTGCGCGGCGAGATGCTGCCCAACGAGCAGAGCTACATGGAAATCGACCCCTCGACCCGCGACCGCTGGGGCATACCCGTGCCACGCTTTCACTGGGCCTGGGGTGAACAGGAACTGGCTCAGGCAGCACATGGCCTGGAAACCGGACGGCGTATCTTCGAGCTGATGGGCGCCGAGGTGCTGGAAGGTGAACGCACCCCCGCAGAGGCACTGCTGAAAGGCGGCCAGATCATCCACGAGGTAGGCACGGCTCGCATGGGCAGCTCACCGCTCACCTCCGTCACCAATCGTGACGGTCGCTGCTGGGATCACCCCAACCTGTACCTCATGGACGGCAGCGTGTTTGCTTCCAATCCCCACAAGAACTGCACCCTGACCATCATGACGCTGGCCATGCGCAACGCGAACCGGCTGGCCAGTGAGTTGCAGACCGAGCGGCACAGGGGGGCCGCGTGAGCGATCGTCTCTCCCGGCGCGCTGCTCTGGCGAGAGTTGCCGCGATGGCCTCGACCATGCCTCTGCTGGGATGCGTCTATCCGGGTGCGCCGGAAGATCAGCCCATCACAGCGCCCTGGCCCGAGCTCAACCTCGCACCGGTTGATGCAGCAGGCTACGGGACCGACCCGGTGCTGCTCGCCCCCGCCCCGGCACCCTGGCCGCGAACGTTGAGCCCCGCCCAGCTCGCGCTGGTGGACAGCCTCGGCGAGTGCCTGTGCCCCGGTGCCGGCGCTGCCCGCGTCGCGGATGTGATCGACGAGTGGGTGAGCGCGCCATATCCGGTGCAGCAGGCCGATCGCGCGTTGCTGATCCCCGGCTTCGTGTGGCTCGATGCCGACTGCACTGCCCGATACGGTGCCCCTTTCGCGGCCATGACAACCGCGGCACAGAACGAGGTCTGCGGCGCGCTGGCTCGCGACAACCCGGAGAATCTGCCACAGCACCGGTTCTTCGAGCGTTTGACGACACTGGTTGCGGGAGCCTACTTCTCCAGCGCCCAGGGGGTCATGGAGCTCGGCTACCAGGGCAACACACCCATCGCCGGCGCCTATCCCGGCCCGTCCCCGGCAGCTATGGAGCACCTCAATCACCTGCTCGACGAGCTTGGCCTGGGGAGGATCGACGATGCTGAATGAACCCGTCGTGCAGATTGCCTATTTTGTGAACGACGCGGAACACGCCGCCGCCCGCATGGCATCCCGCTTCGGGGCGGGACCGTTTTTTCTGGTGAGGCGCATCCAGCTGGCCTGGGGGGAGCACCGGGGCCGGCCCCAGACCTTTCTCCATACGTCCGCCTACGGCCAGTGGGGGGCGCTGATGATGGAGCTGGTTCAACAGGACGAAGAGGGCCCTTCACCGTTCCGCGACATGTATGCACCCGGGGAGGAGGGATTGCACCACATGGCCATGATGGTCGACTCGCTGGCGGCCACGTACCGCGAGTGCGAAACGCAGGGCCTGGCCATCGCGGCCCGGGCCGAGACCGCAACCGGCACCGAGTTTGCGTTCATCGACACGGTCGCCACGCAGGGACACATGCTGGAGGTTTATGAGCGCGCCGAGACGCTCACCGGTTTCTACGACTTCGTGCGCGAGGCGGCGGTGGGCTGGGACGGCACCGAGCCTGTGCGTCCGCTCGGATAGTGTATGCTCCACGCCTGATCCTTGGGGAAGCCGATGCCTGACATACCGGACGTTGCCGAGATCCGTGCCCTGGTGGGGCACGAGTTTCCCGGCGGCAGCTACACCATTGCCCATTGGGAGAACTTTCTGCTCACCGAATGCACGGGTGCCGCACCGCTGCCTGACGACCTGGCGCACCCGGTGGCGCTGTTTCACATGCCGATTCTCGGCGCCAACACCAGCATCGGCGAGATGTTTGCGCTCGGGCAGGCCGAGTCGGACTTCTCCATTGGCATAGAGAGCTACGACTGGGAGCTTTACCAGCCGTTGCGCGAAGAGCTGGCCTACGACGTAACCGGCCGGATCACTGCAGCGGATCGGGTCGAAGGCAAACCACGCATCTACGACCGTATCCAGTTCCAGTTCGATCTGCACGACGGGGACGGCGCCCACGCCGCCCGCACCACCATCACCTGGCACTATCGGAGAAATCTGACATGAAGGTCAACGTGGGTGATGCGGTGCCGGCGTGGACCATGGAGAGTGTCAGCGCTGCGCGCATGCGTACCATGGCCGCAATTCTGCGCGACCCCAATCCGGTGCACTGGGACCCACGCGTGGTGGACAAGCTCGGCTACGGCAACCACACCATCAACCAGGGACCGCTGGGGCTGAGCTACATGATCAACATGCTGCACGCCTGGACCGGCCCCACCAGCATCCGCCGGCTGGTGATGACCTTTCCCAAGGTGGTGCTGGACGGCGATCGTATCGAAGCGTGCGGTGAGGTCACCGCCGTGCGCGAAGCCAACGGCGAGCGCCTCGCCGATTGCGACATCTGGCTGCAACGCGGCGAAGACCGACCGCTGGTTGGCTCAGCCACTGTCGCCGTACCCGAAAACTGAGCAGGAGACTCGTATGGGCATGAAAGTAGGACTGGCGTTTGCCAGCAGTATCGGCACTGACGGCGCCAGCGCGCTGGAGATCTGCCAGGTTGCCGAGGAGGTGGGCTTCGAATCTGTCTGGGGTGGCGAGCATGTCATCATTCCCGACAGCATCGGCTCGCGCTACCCGTACACCGACGACGGCAAGATTCCCGCAGAACCGGACACGCCCATTCCCGACCCGCTGATCTGGCTGGCCTTCGCCGCCGCTGCAGCACCCACGCTGCGCCTGGGCACGTGCATTCTCATCGTGCCCCAACGCAACCCGCTGGTGCTGGCAAAAGAGCTGGCTACGCTCGATGCGTTGTCGGGCGGCCGCGTGGAACTGGGGCTTGGCGTGGGGTGGTTGAAAGAAGAATTCGACGCTCTCGGCGTACCGTGGGAGCGGCGCGGCGCACGCAACGACGAGTACATCGCCGCCATGCGCGCGCTGTGGGCGGGACCCCATGCCGAGTTTCACGGCGAGTTCGTGGATTTTGAGCCGGCAACGTGCAGCCCTCGGCCGGTAAACGGCAACATTCCCATCCTGGTGGGCGGCGACACCGACGCCGCCATCAACCGCGCCGTGCGCCTCGCGGACGGCTACTTCCCCGGCGAAGGGGACTACGAGAAGCTGAGCGCCCTGCTTGCCCGCGTGCGCGGCGCCGCGGAGGCACAGGGGCGCGATCCGGCAAGCCTCGAGATCAACACCATGTTCGGCATGCAGATGATGGATCCGCCGGCCGGCGTAGAGCAAATGGCGGCCCTCGGGGTCGGACGCATCATGGTGCCGGCCTTCTTCTTCGCAGGACCCGGAGGGCTGGATCGCCTGCGCGAGTTCGGCGAAAAGGTCATTCCGCTGGCGAAGGCTGCCTGAAAGGGCAGAAGAGGAATCTGCAGGGCGGCATCCGCCGCCCTGATTTGTAAAATCGATCGTGACGCAAACATCACGATACATTGACGCATCGTTCACGGACACGTCACTAATTTGCGCGACTCCAGAATAACTACACAGGAGTCGAGAGAGATGATTCGATCCATCGCAGGCGCCGTCTGCACCGCATTGCTGGTATTCGCCTTACCTGCACCCGCGGCGAACGCCAATACCATCACCGACATCGTCGCTGCCAGCGGCGGCGAATTCGACCGCAATCGGAACGACTTCGACATACTGCTGACCGCGGTCATCGCCGCGGATCTGGCTGAGACCCTGGCAGAGCCCGGCGCCGCTTTCACCGTTTTCGCGCCGAATGATCGCTCGTTCATCCGCCTTGCCCGCGATCTTGGCTATCGCGGCAGAAGCGAACAGGGAGCCTGGGAGTTTCTGGTTACCGCTCTCAGCGGCCTTGCCGAAGACGGCGACCCGATTCCTGTGTTGAGAAACGTCCTGCTGTATCACGTCGTCCCCGCCCGCGTGAGCGTTTTCGGTTTTCTGCTTACGACCATCCGCGGCAACGATATCCCGACGGTGCTGGGCCCAACGCTGGATCCGTTCCTGTTCGGTCTGCGTGACAACGAGCCGGATCTGCGCGATCCGCGCCTGACTTTCCCGCTCAACATCAAAGCCAGCAACGGTATTATTCACACGATCAATCGTGTGCTGATTCCGATTGATCTGCCTTGAGCGCCAATTAAAGCAGGAGCGCCGCGCCCGCATGAGAATTTCGCTCGCTGTCCTGGCTGTGTTTGCCGTCATGTTGGCAGCCCTTGTGCTGCTCGACGGGTATCGCAACCTGGACCGTGACGTGGCCATGCTGGCGCGCGCAAACGTCGACCTGCAACAGCAGGTCAAGGTGCTGGAGGACCGCCTGGCCGACGTATCAGGGCACCCGGCACAAGCGGTGGAACCAGCGACGGAGGCTTCTCTGGCAGCGCGCACCCCCGTCGCCCACGTTGATCTGGAACGCCTGGTAGCCCGATTGATTGCCGAAAATCGGGCCGAGAACCGCGTGCGCGCGCAAAGCACAATCGATCAACGATTGCGCAATTGGCGCGCGAGACGCGACGGCCTTGTTGACGACTCGTTGAGCGGTCGCACCGCGATGCTGCGAGACGCCCTGGCGCTAGATGCTGCCCAGGCGTCAGAGTACGAGGCAATCAGCGCCCGCTTCGAGGCCCGCGCTGAAGCCCTCTATGGCACCGTGGACGCGACTGACATGCGCGTTTACACGACGCAGATGAACGCCATCCAGGCTGATCTCGATGCGCTGCATGGCGAGTTCGACGCTGCTTTCAGTGCCGTGCTGACTGCCGACCAACTCCGCAGGTACGAGGCGTTACCTGCCGACAGCCGCGGCCTCGCGCCAGATGCCGGCGTGCAGGCCATGACCTTCGATCTCGCCAAGCTGTTGCGCATTTCCGAAGACGAGCGCGCGCCCTAAGCTCTGAGCTTCAACCGAAAGCCAGCTCGCGCCAGAAAGCCCGGTAGTCGTAGTCAGTCTGCAGCGCCAGGTTCAGCGTGTTGTAAGAGGCGAAATCACTGACGACATGGGTTAGTTGAACCAGCCCTTTGTCTGTCAGACCTGCATCGCGCAGCGCCTGCACCTGAGCATCGGTTACGCCGGCCGCGTCGCCATTCACCTGCAGCGCGTATGCGAGAATTGCCTGCAGGCGCGCCCCTTCTACCACCGCGGCCCCGTTTTTGACGAGATCAGCCACATAGTCTTCCGCTGTCTCGAGACCGTGATTCAGAATCGTGCAGAACGCCGCGGTGCAGTACGCACACCCGTTGGCTTTCGATACGAGAATGCCGATGTGCTGTATCTCTTCCATGGTGAGCTCACCCGCTTCCCAGAGCACCTTGGTTGCGCCCAGCTTTGCGGTGAAGAACTCCGGGAAGTTCATCTCCACGTAGAAGTGGTTCGGCACGCTGCCTTCCATCGCGGTTACCCACTCGAAAATGCCGGCAACCGCAGGGTCATCCACCTGCTCCGGCCGGGCAATCCTGACTCTCGCCATGTGCTGCCTCCTTACTGAAATCGCTTACGCAGCTCGAGCTGCCACTGACGGCCGCGATCGAACACACCCTCGAACACCTGAAACGCCGTGCCGTATACACCGGTGACGAGGTATTCCTCGTCCGTGAGATTACGGCCCGAGAGAATCACCGACCAGGCCTCATCGGCACTCAGCCAGCGTACGCTCGCATCGATCAGGTCGTAGGCGTCGGTTTTCAGTTGTGGTGTGTTGAACGCATCGTTGTAGGTCTCGCCACGATAGCTCCAGTCGGCACGGACGATCAGCGAGCCGTTCTCACCCAGACCGAACTCTTTCGAGACCCCCACGGCAAACGCCTCTTCCGGCACCCGTTCGAAGTCGAAGTTCTCTCCGATGAGCGTCACATTGGTGTCGATTTCGTCGTACTCGGCATCCAGGAAAGACGCGCTCGCTTCGAAGAACCAGCCGTTCCCGGGGGCGGCCAGCAGCTCCAGCTCCACTCCCGTGATAGTCGCCTCCCCGATGTTCTCGGTGACAGGGGCCACGCTGTTGAACACCTGCACCTGCAGGTCCTGATAGTCGGTCTGGAACAGCGCGCCGTTCAAGCGGACACGCCCGTCGGCCAGCGCAAGCTTGAACCCGAGTTCGGTGACTTCGGCAAATTCGGGATCGTAGGTGGGAATGAGGTCGATGTCGGCCGTCCCCGGGGGCGCCGTGAAGCCGGCGACGATGGGCGGAAACACGCGCTGCGTGAAGCCGCCGGACTTGAACCCTTCCGAGTAGGAGAGATAAACCATGGCGTCGTCGCTGACGTCATAGGAGACGTTCACGAGCGGCGTGAACTCGTCGATGTCGATCTGCTTTTCCAGAAGCGGCAGGATCCGTGAGCCCGCCTGCAGAAAAGGCGCGTCCAGGGCCGCCAGAGGGTTGCCGGGAGGCACGACCTGGCTGATTCCCGCGTAGTAGTTGGTGAAAATGATCTGATCCGGCAGGAACGACTTCTCCTCCTCCGTGTAGCGTCCCCCCAGGGTGACGTGCAGCCGGTCGGTGACGTCGTAGGTGCCTTGCGCAAACACGGCCCACGCCTCGTTGTCGAACTTTCCGCCGGAGCGGAAATTGGACACAGTGAAGTCGAGGATGTTCACGTTGTCGCCGTCTTCGTCGAACCAGTAAGCCCCGACAATCCAGTTGAGCCGCTCGTGCTCGCCCAGCAGCTGGAATTCCTGACTGAACTGCTCCTGTTCCAGATCGTCGAACAACGTGGAGATGCGATGAGGCGAATGGTCGCCATCCCGTGCGAACTCCGACTCCAGGTCGCGCCAGGCCGTGATGGACTTCAGCGTCAGAGCCTCGTTGAGGTCGTAGCTGACCGTCACAGAAGCACCGAACACGTCGGTCTCGGAGAACGCCGGGGCCGTACCTTCGTTGGTACCGTCAGCGCCGATGAACCGGTCGTCGTAACAGTTGGCAACCGCCGGATTGGATGTCACGCCATTACCGGCCGGGTCCGTCGCCGCGCAGGGCACGCCAGGGCCGGCCGCCGCGGTGGTGACGTTGTGGATGAATGCGAGCGGCGGCGGCGGCGCCAGCACAACCCCTGCAAGCTGACTGAGATCGGTGTAGTCGATGTCGATGAGCTGCAGGGCCGGGCCGTTCTCACGATCCCGCGTGACATCGAAAGCCACGTCTACCGCCAGCCGGTCGCTGGGTTGCCAGGCAAAAGCCGCCCGGGCCGTGAGCGTGTCGTCGTCGCCGAGATCCGTGCCATCCGTGCGGTCGACGTAGCCATCCTGGTCGATCGACGCGACACTCAGGCGCGCCGCGAAGGTATCGCTGACAGGAACGTGCACGGCGCCTTGCAAACGCAGCAGATCATCCGTACCTGCAGCAGCGGCCAGCGTCGCCTCGAACGCGCCGCCGGGCTCCGGCTTCACGGTAGTCACCGAAATTGCGCCGCCAATGGTGTTGCGGCCGAAAAGCGTCCCCTGAGGACCCCGCAGCACTTCCAGGCGCTCCACATCCACAATGTCCAGAATTCCGCCGACGGAACGGGCGAAATAGACGCCATCGACATAGAGCCCCACGCCGGGCTCGGTGGTGGGAAGAAACTCTTTCTGCCCGACACCGCGGATGTAGATGGCCGCTGAGTTCGACGCGCCGCCGAAGCTCGGGTTGTTTTCCAGCGTCAGGCTCGGCACGAAGCGGGCGATATCGTCGAGGCGCGAGACCCCACGGTAGTCCAGGCTGTCCTCCGTATAGGCTGACACGGCCAGCGGCGCGTCCTGCAGGCCTTCTTCACGGCGCCGCGCCGTCACCACCACTTCCTCGACAAGCTGTTGTGCCCGATCCACCGCGCTTTCGCGCTCTTCAGCATAGGACGGCGCGGCAGCAGCCGCGGTCACAGCAACTGCGAGCACGGCCGCAGGCTGACGTATCTTCATTTCTGTGTTCCCCAAATGGTCGTTGTGTGTCGCTCAGGCGATCTCGGGCACGCTCTCCATGGCTTCGGCGATGACCTCGTCTGACAGATCGAGATCCACCATGTCTCCCGCCAGGAATTTCTCGTAGGCCGCGAGGTCCAGATGCCCGTGGCCGCACAGGGCGGTGAGGATCGTCTTTTCCTCGCCGGCTTCTTTGCAGGCCAGCGCTTCGCGGATGGCCGCCGCAAGGGCATGGGTGGGCTCGGGCGCCGGTACGATCCCTTCGGCGCGGGCAAACTTCAGTGCCCCTTCGAAACACTCCCGCTGCGGAATGGAGATGGCTTCCACCAGGCCAAGCTCGTAGGCATGGGACACCAGCGGCGCCATGCCGTGGTAACGCAACCCGCCGGCGTGGATGGGCTCAGGGATGAAGGTGTGGCCGAGCGTATGCATCTTCATGAGCGGCGTCAGTCCCGCCGTGTCGCCGAAATCGTAGCGATACTGACCCTTTGTCAGCGTCGGGCAGGCTGCAGGTTCCACGCAGCGAATCACCGGGTTCATGGCACCCTTGAGCTTCTCCCGCAGGAACGGGAACGCGAGCCCACCAAAATTGGATCCACCGCCGGTGCAGCCAACCAGCACGTCGGGCACGGCATCCACCTTGGCCATCTGCAGAAGGGCTTCTTCGCCGATGATGGTCTGGTGCAGCAGCACGTGATTGAGCACGCTGCCCAGCGCATAGCGCGTGTGCGGGTCTTCCACGGCCTCGCTCACCGCCTCGGAGATGGCGATGCCCAGCGAACCGGGATGATCGGGATTGTCCGCCAGCAGCTGGCGCCCGTAGTCGGTCACCTCGGACGGGCTGGGGTGCACCTTGCCGCCCCACACCTCCATCATCGTGCGCCGGTAGGGTTTGGCGCGGTAGGAGGCCGCCACCTGCCAGATCTCGCACTCCAGGCCGAACTGGGCGCAGGCGAACGCGAGGGAACTGCCCCACTGCCCCGCGCCGGTCTCGGTCGTGAGCTTGCGGATGCCTTCCTGGGCGTTGTACCAGACCTGTGGCACGGCAGTGTTGGGTTTGTGCGAGCCCGCCGGGCTCACGCCCTCGTATTTGTAGAAGATCTTCGCTGGCGTATCCAGCAGCTTCTCCAGGCGGTGCGCGCGGAACAGAGGCGTGGGCCGCCAGAGACGGTAGACATCGAGCACCTCTCCGGGAATGTCTATGTAGCGCTCGGTGGAGACCTCCTGCGCAATCAATGCCTGCGGAAACAGCGGGGCAAAGTCTTCTGCCGTGGCGGGTTCGTGCGTGCCCGGGTGCAGCGCTGGCGGCGGTGGGGCAGGCAGATCCGGTACCACATTGTACCACTGCGTCGGCATCTCTCCTTCGTCCAGGAGAATTTTCGTCAACTCGGTCATGGGCGGCTGCTCCCCAGGCTCGCGAAAAGCCCGCAATGATAGGACCGGGCCGGTGAAAATTCCACGCGGGAGCGGCGCGTTGGCTTTTGTCCGACGAAGCCGCATCATGCGCGGTACGCAAGGAGAAATCCCATGGCAGAAGCACTGACCGAGGCGCACGACTTCGAGCTCTATCACCTGTCGCCCGTCATCGGCACCGAGGTGCGCGGCATCAACCTGCGCCAGGTCGACGACGACACCATCGCGTGGCTGACCAGCCTGCTCGTCGATCGCAAAGTCCTGTTTTTCCGCGACCAGTCCATCTCGGCCGCCGAGCACGTTGCCTTCGCGCGCCGCTTCGGCGAATTGGAAGTACACCCGTTCACCACCAACGACCGCGCCCTGCCCGAGGTGATTCATCTGGACAACGACCGGGACCGGCCGCCGTACATCAACGTCTGGCACTCTGACGTGACCTGGCGCGCCGAGCCTTCGCTGGGTTCGATTCTGCGCGCCCGCGTGGTCCCCGACGTGGGCGGTGACACGTTGTTTGCAAACATGGAAGCCGCCTACGAAGGGTTGGACGCAGCGACGCGGGAGGAGATCCACGAGCGCTGGGCAATCCATGACAACGAGGGTTTTCTGCGCGGCATGCGCGAGGGCGGCGCTACTGAGGCGGAGATCGACGCAAAGCGGGCGGAGTTTCCCCCTCAGCGCCACCCGGTCGTACGCACACACCCGGTGAGCGGGCGCAAAGCGCTGTACGTGAACCGAGCGTTCACGCGCCGCATCGAAGGTATGGATAAAGCGGCTTCAGACGCGCTGCTCGCGCGCCTGTACCACCAGGCGTGGATACCCGACTATCAGTGCCGCTTCCGCTGGACACCGGACAGCCTCGCGTTCTGGGACAACCGGTCAGCCCAGCACTATGCCGCCGCCGACTACTGGCCGGCCGAGCGCCGCATGGAGCGGGTGACCATCACGGGCGACCGTCCGCGCTGACCCGTGCCCGCGAGCATGGAACCTAGCCGGCGAGCTCGGACAGCAGGCTGTCGATGATCTCGTAGCCTTTCCCCCATCCCCCTGCCATGCCGTCTTTCATCTTCAGGAAACCGGCAAGCTCTTCGTCGGTTGCATCCAGCGGCGTCTGCGTGAGGCGCACGCGGGTTGCGGCGTCCATGGCGGTAAACGTCACCGTCGTCAGCAGCGTTCGCGGCCAACCGGGCATGGCGATCACGTTCCAGTCGGCGTCCGTGGAAAAGTGATGCCAGACCAGTTTCTCCGGCGCCACAATCTCTTTGAACACCATCTTCTGAAAGTTCGAGCCGCTGTCCATTTTCATCTCGTTGAGCCACGCGCCTTCAGGCGCGAGCTCAAAGCCGTGGATCACGGTTTCCACACCGGGACCGTACCAGCGCTGCAGTAACGCCGGCTCGGTCCACGTGCGCCATACCAGTTCCCTGGGCGCGGCGAAGTCTCTGTCGAGCACAAATTCCGGTACATCGCTCATGTTCGGTTTCCTGTTCAGGTGTCCTGTTGCAGCTGCAGAAGAAGCTCGTCCAGTTGGTCGAAGCTTGTCCCCCACTTGGGTCGAAAAACCATGAGCCATTCGACCGCATCAACCATGCGCCTGGCATTCAGGCGCGCCGGCCGACGTTGCTTGTCGATGCCTCTTTCGATCAGGCCCGCGCGCTCCAGCACTTTGAGATGTCTAGACACAGCGGGCTGGCTGATCTTGAAAGGTGCCGCAAGCTCGTTCACGGACGCATCACCCATGGCCAGGCGCGAGAGGATCGCCCGCCGGGTTCCGTCAGCAAGCGCGTGGAACACCGCGTCGAGGTTTTCCTGACCGCCCATATAATCAACCTGTTCCATAACTATATTGTTATATAAATAAAATAGACAGCCCCGAAGACAACGTCAACGTCTGATTGCGAAGTTCAGGTGCCCCGAAGCGTGGAGACAGGGCCGCTTACGCAGCCAGCGGCAATCCCGCGGGATCGATACCGTACAGATCCGCCACGTTGTCACAGAGAATGCCCCGCGTCTGCTCGGCCGTGAGATGCGCCGTCTGCTCGGCCAGCATCTCCTGCGACCAGGGCCAGGTGGAATCGCTGTGCGGAAAGTCGTTGGCCCACATGAGCCGGCGCCAGTTCATCTGATCGACACAGCGGAACGCCACCCAGTCGTCCTGGAAGGTCGTATAGATGTGCTCGCTGAAGTATTCGCTGGGCAGCCGGGACAGCGTGACACCTTTCCCCAGCCAGTTGCGATGTCGCTTGTAGGCGTGATCCATACGGTACAGATAGTGGGGCACCCAACCGGCATCCGCCTCCACGCACACCACCTTCAGCGCCGGATAGCGCTCGAACACGCCGCCGAAAATCAACGTGCCCATGATGTCCTGGTTGCCACGGATGATGGACAGAAAGCTGTTCAAGCGCGGTCCCCGCACGCGCGTGTTGCGGGTGGTCAGAATATGGAACGACAGCGGCATATTCAGCTCGATGGCCGCCTCCCATACCGGATTCCAGGCCGCAGAATCGAAATCCTCTTCTGTGCCCGGATTACCGGACATCATCACGCCGGGCAGGCCGAGGGCCTTGATGGCGTGCAGGTCCGCCACGGTGCTCGCGGGATCGGTGGCCGCCGTCTGTCCGCAGCCCAGCAGGCGCGCTTTGTCGGTTTCGCAGTAGCCGGCAATCCACCGGTTGTACGCGGCAAAGCAGGCGTCCTTGTAGGCAAAGTCCTTGTGGTTGCACAGCATCATGCCGACCGTGGGGTAGATGATCTCGGCCGACACCCCGTCCCGGTCCTGATCCGCCAGCCGTGCGCTCGGATCCCACCCGCTGCGGTGCAGCTCGTCGAACCGCACGCCCGCCTCCGTGAGCTCCTCGGGCGGTTTGCCGGCTGCCGCCACCAGGCCCATGGCAATGGGCCGATCCATACCGTCGATCACAAACAGATCACCCTTGTCGCCTCCGTCCACCATGCGCGGTGCGCGGTCGCGCCACTTGGCGTCGATGTTGGCGACATACGTGTCCGGATGCTCTGTGATGTGGCTGTCCGCCGAGATGATCGGAAAACCGTAGCTCATACCTTTCCCCTTAGCTGTTCCCCACCCCGTACTCTTCAGCGCCGCGCCAGGTCCGTCAAGTGTTGTCCGCGTCGGGGCGCGATGGGACACTGCCCGGGCCGGGAAACGAAGGGGATGAGAGTGTCGGGCGATGTCGACTTCGGGCTCGCTGCTGCGCAGGGGCCGCACGCCCCCGTCCCGTGCGAGGTGACGTGACCGACGTTGTCGTCATCGGGGCCGGTGTCATGGGGCTTTGCACCGCCCTGCAGCTTGCCAGGCGCGCAGAGCTTTCCATCACGGTGCTCGACAAGGGTCTGGGCCCGGGGGAAGGTTCGTCCGGCGCGTCCTCCGCCATCTGCCGGCATCTCTACAGCCACGACGAAATGGTGGCTCTTGCCCGCGATGGCATCGAAGCGTACCGCAACTGGGCCGCGTTCCTGGAAAGTGACGATGAGCCCCTGGCCGTATTTCAGGCCGTGGGAGCCTTATGGCTGGGCCACCCGGGACACCTCTGGCAGGCTGATACCTGCGAGCGCCTTGCGCGCTTCGGCGTCGCCAGCCGTGTTATCGATGACACGGAACTGCGCCAGCGATTTCCGGCAATCAATCCGTGCGTGAAGGCTCCCGATTTCGCTACGGGCGAAGACCACGACTGCGCCGGCGGCGCCACGCACCTCCTGGAAACCGACGCAGGCTTCATGGATCCGGTGAGCGTGCTGCAGGACCTCGTTGCCGCCCTGGCGCGGCGTGGCGTGAAGGTGCGCTTCCGCACGCGGGTGACGCGCATCGAATGCAGCGGTGGCAGGGTCAAAGCTGCGGTGTGCGCTGATGGCGAGCGCATCGATGCCGCCTGGATCGTCAACGCGAGTGGCCCCTGGTGCAACGCGCTGCTGGGAGAGCTGCAGCTCGCGCAGCAGTGGCCGCTGCAACCCACGCGCATACAGATGGTGCACCTCGAGCGCCCCGCGGCTGTCGTTGGCGACATCCCCGTGTGCGTGGACATGTTGAGCGGCATCTACTTCCGCCCGCAGAACCGCGGCCAGCAGCTCATCCTGGGTTCTACCCTCGAAGAGGACGAGCAGGAGGTGGTGAGCGATCCGGACCACTTCGACACCTTGAGCGACGAAGATTTCCGCCTGTTGAAGCTGCATGCCCTGCACCACCGCCTGCCCGCGTTGCCGTACGCGGGGCAGCTGCGCGGCTACGCCGGCCTGTACACCGTCAATCAGGCCGACATGCACCCCGTGGTGGGCGCAAGCCCCGTCGACGGCTTTGTCGTCGTGAACGGCTTCAGTGGCCACGGCTTCAAGCTCGCGCCCGCCATCGGCTCGCTGCTGGCACAACACATCACCGGCACGCGGATGAACGGCGACACTGACGTGCCCATCGACTTCCTCGCCTGGGGCCGCGACCCGCTTCCGCTGGAAACGAAAAACGTGCTGGCTTAGAGCCGCTCGAGAAGATCGTCTCCGCCCCGCGGCACGGGGCCGATACCCCGTACCCCGAAGCCGCCATCATGGTTCAGGATTGCGCCGGTTGCGGGCACGTTGTCTTCGCGGCACGCGAAGAACACGAAGGCGCCCGCATACTCTTCGGGCGTCGGCATACGCCCCAGCGGCACGAACCCTTCGGCACCGGCTTCGATGCGATCGCCGGGGAATTCGCGGCCTTCCATGCCGAGACTTGCCGGTCCCCGCAGGCGCGTGGAAATGGCCCCCGGCGCCACGCCGTTGACGCGCACATGCGGCGCCAGCTCGAAGGCAAGCTGGCGAATCATGCCCACCACGGCATGTTTGGTGGCCGTATACAGCACGCCACCGCCACCCGGCCAGAAGCCCGCGTTCGACACTGTAAAAATCATGCCGCCCTGCGTGTCTGCAAGCGGTTTCAGCGCCGCCTTCGCGAGCAGCACGTAACCTTTCGTGTTGATTGCAAAGAGCTCATCGAAGCTGTCGTTCAACGCGTCCGGAGCGAGCTCGACGAGCTTCGCGTTGTAGTCCCAGATGCCGGCATTGCCTACGGCCGTATCGAGGCGTCCGAAACGCTCGACGGTCTGTTGCACCAGCGCTTCGTTGTCCGCGTACACGCGCACGTCGCCTGCCACACAATGCACCGCGTCACCCAGCTCGCGGGTGAGCGATTCACAATCCTGCCGCGCGCGATCCAGCACACCAACACGGGCGCCCTCGCGAACGAAACGCGTCACGACGGCCCTGCCCAGCCCCGACGCGCCGCCGGTCACCACTGCCACCTGCCCGTCGAGACGCCCCATCAGAAGAGGCTCGACAGGTTCTGGGAGAGAATCACCGTCTGTTCCAGGTAGATGTGCCGACGCGCCAGCACCAGCCCTTCGTCCACACGGCGCAGCCGGTCTTCGCGCCGGCCCAGCCAGTTGTCTTCTTCGCTGTTCAACCGGGTCCGGTGCAGGTGGAAGTTGCTGTGCACCTCAATCTCGTCGCCCATGACGTCGACGATCCGCACATTGGTAACAAGCCGGCGGGTGCGGGACGGCGGATCTTCCGCCCAGGCGCGTCCCACCCGCAAGCGCTCGACCCGGGTGGTGAGCATCTGCTTGTCGTCGTCGAAGAACGCCATACCCCCGGGCGCCGTGAATTCCCGGTGCACCTCCCGTGCCTGGGTGGTGCGACGGATGGGCATCCAGTAGTGCATGTCTTCGGTGAGACAGGCCAGCCAGTCGTCGTAGCGGCGCGCATCGAGCAGCTCGGCTTCCATATACAGAAACTGCTCTACTTCGTAGGCGAGCAGCATGCGCTCCTGCAGGCTCAGATCTGCGTAGGCGCCCATGGCTATTGCGCCTCGTGAAGCCAGGTCAAGGCAAGGCTGCTGAGGGCTTCCACGCCCACCGGCAGCGCTGCGTCGTTGACATAGAAGTACGGCGAGTGATTGGGGGCGCCCCGGCCCGTGCCGTCTTTCGCCACACCCAGACCAAAAAACAGCCCCGGAATCTTCTGCGCGTAGTAAGAAAAATCTTCCGCGCCCATGACGGGTTTGGTCACTATCGCCTGACCGCCGGCGGACACCCGATCCAGCACGCCGCTCATGCGGGCCGTGAGCGCCGGGTCGTTGAAGGTCACAGGATAGCCTCTGCCGATGACAACGTCGGCTTCGGCACCCGATGCCTCCGCGATGAGGCGTACGGTCTTTTCGATGCGGGCGTGCACGTCTTCGCGCATGGCCGGATCGAAGGTGCGGATCGTGCCGGTCATTTCCACCTGCTCCGGGATGATGTTGCCCCGGTTGCCACCATTGATGGACCCGATGGTCACCACCGCAGGGGCATTGGAAATGTCGATCTGGCGACTCACGATATTCTGCAGTCCGTTCACGATCTGTGCCGAAACGGCGATGGGGTCCACCCCTCCCCAGGGCATGGAACCATGGGTCTGCACGCCTTTGACGCGGATCATGAGACCGTCTGACGCTGCGAGCATGCCTTCTGCCTTGTACGTGATCACGCCCGCCTGGATGGGAAACACATGCAGACCGAAAATCGCCCCCGGCGCGTGCTCGCCATCGAGCACACCTTCGCGGATCATCAGGTCGGCACCGCCGTCCTCACCGGGCGGCGTGCCTTCTTCTGCGGGTTGGAAAATGAACTTGATGGTTCCGGGAATCTGCTCGCGCATACCGGCAAGCACCTCGGCCACTCCCATGAGAATCGCCATGTGCGCATCGTGCCCGCACGCATGCATCACGCCCGTTTCCACGCCGCGCCATTCGGTGGTGACCTTCGAAGCAAACGGCAGGCCGGTTTTTTCCGTCACCGGCAGCCCATCCATGTCGGCACGCAGCGCCACGGTGGGACCGGCCTTCGCACCGCGCAGAATACCCACCACACCGGTGTGCGCCACGCCCGTGCGCACCTCGTCAAAGCCCAGGGCTTCGAGATGAGCTGCCACATAGGCTGAGGTCTTGAACTCGCGATTGCCCAGTTCCGGGTTGGCATGCAGGTGATGACGCCACGCCACCATCTGCTTCGTGATGGAGGCGGTGCGGTCGGAAACCAGTTCCTCCCAGGCAGCCGACACTGTCGAAGCCGCTGTCAGCGAGGCGGTAAGAATGATTGTTCTGAGCAAGCTGTTTCTCCCGTTGTTCAGCGACGGTGCGGAGCGCGTCTACAGGCTCGCGTACATGGCCTCGACCAGACGGCTGTGTTCCTGGCCCAGACCGGCGCCTGTCGTGTGCCGATTGGGTGTGTAGGCAAATGCCAGGCGGTTCTCAGGATCCGCAAACACGCCGAAGCCGCCCGCCCCTGCCGTGCCCACGTTACCCTCGCGCCCCCAGTCGTTGAAGCTGCAATGCAGCAGCAGGCCCACGGCCACGCGGAAATCGTTACCGAACTTCGAGTCGGCGTGATGCCACTGCTCCTCGCAGGCCGCGGCTATTGTCTCCGGGGAAAACAGCTGCACACCGTGGTAGCTGCCGCCGTTCGCAAAAGGTGCAAACAGCTTGGCGAGCGCCAGCGCATGGGCGACGCCGCCACCCGAAGGAAACACCGCTTTGACAAGGTCGTCGATGCTGACGAGATCTGCCGGCATGGGTGCAAACATCCCTGCCGTTGCCTCGTTGATCAATCCCCCGTTCATGAGCTCGTTTGCCGGATTGGGGATGTGGCGCACCACCCGCGCCACATCCGCGTCGTTGCAACCCAGCACGTAGTCGGCGCCCAGCGGACCGGTCAGCTCCTCGCGAATGAAGACATCGATGGCGCGACCATCGATGCGGCGCACGAGCTCACCTGTGATGTAGCCGATGGTGACCGAGTGATAGGTTTCGTCGCTGCACGGGGACCAGTTGGGTGGTTGCGCGGCAATCTTGGCAACGAAACGGTCCCAGTGAAGCGCATCGCCGGGTTCGGCGTCATCGACAAAGGCCAGCGACGCGCGATGAGCCATGGCTTCGCGCACCGTGATCCGCTCTTTGCCGCCGGCGGCGAACTCCGGCCAGTAATGGGCCACGGGACGGTTGAGATCGAGCAGCCCGCGCTCCACCAGCAGATGCGCAGCCAGGGCTACGATACCCTTGGTGACGGACATGCAGCACACCAGCGTGTCGTCCTGCCAGCCTTCACCGCGGGTGGCGGTGGTGTAACCGCCCCAGAGATCCACCACGGTCTCGTCCCCTTCGATGATGGCGACCCGCCCGCCAACCTGCCCCAGCTCGGTGAAGTTCTTCGCAAAGGCGTCTTTCACACCCGCAAAGCGATCGGCGCAATGGCCGTGAATTGGTGCTTCCATCAGTCCCCTCCGTCGCCCCGGCCGAGTCTAGCCCACTGGCGAGCCCCGGTCTCGCTCCCGGTTGTCAACGCAAAGGGCTGCAAAGGCTCGCAAACGACTGCGTGCTGGAACAACGCTCCTTCCCACCGATCGTTACAAAGGTCTCGTCAGAGCAATGCCAAACGTTGTCACGTGACGCGATCGAAAAATCCGCGGAACTGTTTGGGCGAACGCATGCCTAAACGTCCGGCAACCAGGAAACAACGAATAAACAACGTAAGGAGACACCATGACCAGGTTCATTTTGGCTGCATACCTCATCTTCGCCAGCTCGGCCGCGTTTGCGCTGGACGACGCCGTGAACACCGGCCGTTTCAACGACACGGCGATCAAGGGTTACGACGCCGTCGCCTATTTCACGGAAGGCAAACCCGTGAAAGGCGACGCGGCCCACGAATTCACCTGGCGCGGTGGCAACTGGCGCTTTGCGAGCCAGGCCAACCTCGACAAGTTCAAAGCCGAGCCGGAGAAATACGCCCCACAGTATGGCGGCTGGTGCGCGTTCGCCATGTCAGATCGCGGTCGCACCGTGCGTATCGACCCCGAAGCGTGGCACATTCACGACGGTAAGCTCTACCTGAACTACTCCAGGAGCGTGCAACGGGCATGGTTGGAAGACCGCGGCACCAACATTGTGGAGGCCGACGGTTTCTATCCGGAAACCACCGACGTCCGGGAGTGGATCGCCAAGGAAGCAACCCGCTAGACAGCCCCCAGCGCCCGCTTCATCACGCTGATGTATCCCGGCGCCACCGCGTCGGGATGATCCCGGTAGTAGCCCAGCTCCAGCAGCCGCCGATGCAGCGCCGGCAGACGATACGCCGGTACGCCTGCCATGAAGTGATGCTCGCCGTGGTAGTTGACGTGATTGGGCGCAACCAGCAGACGCTCGAGCATACCGGCCCGCGTGGTACGCGTGTTGCGTCGCGGGTCCGCATCGAGACGGTCAGGTACCGCCGCGTGCTCGGCAATCTGGCGCAGTCGCGCCAGCAACGGATAGAAGACGACGTAGCCGAGCAGCCAGACCAGATACAGCTCTGCAACACCGCCGAGGGCCAGAACAGCCAGCAACACTGCGTTCACCACGAGCCCCCGTGTGACCGGCGGCCGCGCATCACCGCCACGCAGCATGATGTCGCCACCCTCACGACCGAACAGGGCGCGGAGGTTGCGCAACCCCGTCTGGCCACTCACATCCCGCAGGAGCTTGCGACGGAAGCTTGCCGCCGTCACAGGATACGCCGCATAGTTCGGCAGGTCGGGATCGTCCGGGGTTCCGGCCAGCGTGTGATGCGCACGGTGTGACGCGGCGTACGCCACCATGTCACTCAGTATCGGGTAGGCACACAACCACGTTCCAACCAGCGCATTCAAGCGCGGCGTCCGAAACAGGGTGCCATGGCCTGCCTCGTGCATGAGGATGGCGAGGCCAAGCTGACGGCCTCCCAGCAGCAGCGCACCGAGCAGCCAGGTGAGCAGGTTGGACCACCAGGCAACGCCGGCGAACACGGCGACGATCACCGCCCAGTTCACCGCCACCAGCCACGCGCCGCGCAGATCGCTGCGCGCGGTGAACGCTTCGATTTCTTCTCTGCTGAGCCATTGCGTCATCGCCATGGCGATGCCTCCTCATCAACCTGTCAGCTGCCATCGCTTACAGTGTGCACGTGAACGCCCGCATCGCAAGCGCGTGCCCGCCGCCCATGCGGACGCGAGAAGTTGTGTAAGATGCAGGTGACTTACCAATGTGCCTGCACGTCCGTCTGCACATGAACGCTCCCGACGCCAAGCCCGCACCCGTTGCCGCCTACCGAGGTGGCGGCCCTTTCATCTTTGCGAGTTACGCGCATGCGGACGCCGAGCACGTCTATCCCCACCTCGCCTGGCTGCAGGCCCAGGGGCTCAACGTATGGTTCGACGAGGGCATCACACCCGGCAACCGCTGGACCGATGAGCTGGCCCGGCACATCGAAGACTGCACGCTGTTTCTGCTCTTCATCTCGCCGCGCTCCGTCGCCTCACAGCACTGCCTGGACGAAACGCAGTTTGCCCTCAACCGCGACCGTCAGTTCCTGGCGGTGCACCTGGAACCCACCCGGCTGCCGTCGGGCCTGGAGCTGTCCATCGCCAACCGCCAGGCAATTCTGGCCTATCAGGCAAGCGAGGCCAGCTTCCGCAGCAAGTTGCTCACTGCCCTCAACCGGGAAAAGACCAGCGACGCAACCGGGCGGTTTTCCACGACCCCGCATCGGCGCGAGCGTTCGCACAAGCTGTGGCGGCGCGGGCTCGCGGTGGCGGCGTTGCTGGTGCTCACGGCGCTGGCCGGCTGGCAGGGCCTGCGGGATGGCCCGCAGCCCGATCTGCGGCTGGCGGTGCTGCCTTTCAGCAACTACAGCGACGCGGGCGCGACCTATCTTGCCGACGGCATCGCCGACAGTCTCATTGGTCAGCTGAGCGGCCTCGGCGGCTTTCAGGTGGCGTCGCGCGCGTCTTCTTTTGCGCTGAACAAGGACCTCACAGCCGGGGTGCTGGCACTGGCCGATGTGCGCGAGCGCCTCAACGTGCGCTATGTGGTGGAAGGCAGTCTTCAGCAGGGAGACGCCCGGGAAGCGCTCATGGTCTCCGTGCGCCTGATCGACGCGCTGGAAGACACCGCTGTGTGGACCGAGGAATGGAGCACCGCCGAGCAATCGCTTCTCGCCATCCAGAAAGACATCGCCCGTTCTGTGGCAAACGCCGTGCTGCCGACGCCTGCAGCGGAAGTGACCGCCGCCATCGAGAGCACCCTCACACAAGATGAACGTGCGTACGATCCGTACCTGCGCGGGCGTGAGTACCTGCGTCGTTCACATTCGTTCGAGAACCTGACGCTGGCCCAGACGGCCTTTGACGAAGCCATCGCCGCCGATCCCGCCTTTGCGCAGGCCCATGCGGGCCTGTGCGAAGCATTTCTGGGCCAGTACCAGCTGCACCGGGAAAACCTGCCGTTCGTGCTGGCGCAGAAAGCCTGCGCACAGGCCCTGACGCTCGACCCGGAGCTGGTAGAGGTAAACCTGTCGCTCGGCGCGCTGTACAGGGTGTCGGGCGATTATGCGCAGGCGCTGGAAAACCTCGACACTGCCAGGGTGGCAGCCCCGGACAACGCTGAAGTCTACACACAGCTCGGACACACGCTCGACCGCCTCGGCCGCGGCGCCGATGCCGAAGACGCCTACATACAGGCTGTGGCGCTGGAACCCGGCTTTTGGGGCGTCTACGTCGACCTGGCCAACTACTACTACACCCACGCCGAGTATGCCAAAGCGCTGGAACTGTTCGAGCGCACCCTGGTCATGGCCGGCACCGAGCGCGCCACGGTGCAGCACAGCATCGCCACCGTGCAGCTGGCCACCGGCGCCTTTCAGAAGGCGTTACAGACCTACGAAACCGTGCTGCGCGAGACCGGCACACCGCGCCGGTCCACGCTGACCAATCTGGGCATGGTCAACTACTACCTCGGCTGCTACGAGGATGCCGCGCGGTGGCAGCAACGGGCACTGCAGCTCGCACCCAGGGATCACCGCCTGATCGGGCGTCTTGCCGAATCCTGTCGTTTTCTACCCGACGGCGAGCGCCACGCCCGCACGTTGTGGGCGACGGCGATCGCAGCGCAAAGCCGGGAGCAGAACCAGGCGGACTGGGAGTCGCAGGGCCTGATCGCCATTTACCACGCACACCGGGGAGAAATGGACGCGGCTCGAGGGGCCTTGCAGGTCATGTGGGCGCTGGAGCCTGAGCCTTCCACCGCCCATTATTTCGAAGCCATTGTCACCACCAAAGCCGGCGGTGACGCCACAGCCGCCCGCATGCTGGCCCTGGACCATGGTTTTCCGCCCGCTCTGATCGACAACGACCCCGACCTGCACCCGCCGCCGGCGTGCCCCCTGCCACGGGAGCCGCTGGCCGCGGCCGCCGCGTGCATTCTTGACAAGTAGTTCCACGAAGAGGAAGCTGCCGGGACGAACTGTTGTGAGGGGGGGACATGAACGGCACTTCGACAGTATCCCGCGACTACGTCACGGCCATGCCCGGACCGGGCGAAACTCAGCGCCCCGGCCCTGGAGAAACGCAGCGTCCCGGGCCCGGTGAAACGCAACGTCCCGGCCCCGGGGAGACCCAGCGTCCAGGACCCGGCGAGGTTCAGCGTCCGGGACCAGGCGAGACCCAGAGGCCCGGACCCGGCGAAACCCAGCGCTGATTCGCTGGCCGCTGACGCGTGTGCTGACGGCCCGGGCCGTCGCGCGCCGCCAGCAGGGACGCGCTACTTCAGCGCGTGCTTGTAGCTGAGGAAGAAGAAGCGACCGCGCGGATCGTGCAGCGCCCTGTTGAAGAACGGCCAGCCCTGCAGAAACGCATCTTCCGGCGGCTCTTCGTCGAAAGCGTTGTCGATGCCTACCAGCACCTCGCCGCCGCGCAGCGCCGCAGGTGTCCAGGCCGCCTGCAGATCCACCGTGGTCCAGGCGTCAACCTCATCGTCAACGGCTTCGCGGGTGTAACCGTCAACCCAGTTCACGGCGAGCGCGGCAGACAGGTTTTCCAGCGACCAGTCGAACTCGACACGGGCGCGCCACTCGGGATACCCGTCCGCACCGCTCAAATCTTCCGTCGGCTCGCCGGCTGACGGCTGCTGATCGAAGGCTCCCAGGTAGGTGGCCGAGAAGCGTGCACCCGCCATGCCTGCATCACCCAGGGCAAACTCTCCACGGCTGCCGAAGTCCATGCCCCAGAGTTCCTGTGCGGCCACGTTCTCGAACGGGGCTGACACCGAGGCGATATCCCCGGCGCCGTTGCGCACGACGTTGCCAGGAAAGCGGGCTTCGTTGTCTATGAAAAACTGCGGGCTCGACACCACAGCGTTCTCGTTCTCGATCTGCCAGTAGGTGGCCGTGAACTGCCAGGCTTCGACGGGAGACCACTCCACACCGATGCTCGCACTGTCCGACTCCTCGGCGTCGAGCTCTTCGTTACCGCTGGCAACGCTGGAGACTTCCTGCACCGTGTCGCAATACTGAGCGATACCGGCCGCATCGCTGGCGGCGCGGGCGGCGGTGCAGTTCGTGGTGTCGAACACCGCGGTGAAACCGGCAATGTTGCCCGCATACAGTTCGTGCAGCGCCGGTGCTTTAAAGCCCGTAGCGACACTTGCGTGCAACGTCACTGCATCACTCGGGGTCCAGCGGGCCGCAAGCTTGGGGTTGAAGGTGCCGCCGAAGTCGCTGTAGTCGTCGTAGCGGCCGGCCAGCGTCAGGTCGAAGGTTTCGCTGAGCGGGAGCGCAAACTCTGCAAAGAGGGCAAACACGTCGCGGTCGCCGTCGGCGGAGACACCACCCACGCCAATGATCTCCCCGGCTGCGGTGCGCGGATCGAAAGCTTCGGAAAATTCTTCCTGACGGTATTCCACCCCGAACGCCGCGTTCACCGGCATGCCCGCAACCTCGAAGAGGCGGCCGTTCATTTTGGCGTCGAAATAGGTGAGATCAGATTCGCCGGTACGCTCGGTCTGGTACATCACCGTCGCCGGATCGAAGTTCGGGCTGGGGCCGAAGACGTTGAGGGTGCCGGCATCGATGGCCGCCTGCACGTCGACGGCCACGCCATAGCCGTTCACACCGAGAATGGCAGTCTCGACGTTGCTCACGCCGGCCGCGGCTTCCCAGAGCCATTCGTTCCACGCGCCCGTCAGACCGGCAACGAAGTTGAACGCTTCGCTTTCGAAGCGGTCACGGCGAGGACCCAGCTCTGTGACACGGTAAACCGCAATGACATTTTCACCGAAGGGATTGTTGGGATTCGCAGCACTGACCGGATAGCCATTCGGGGCCGCCGCCAGGTCGCGCTCGGATTCCGTGTCGGTGTACTGCACGCGGGCAAACGCTCCCAGCATGGGCGTGATGGCGTAGTCGAACGCGCCGGCAACGCCCAGGCGCTCAACCGCCGGTACCAGCGTCACGTCCGGGGCGAAATCGTAGGTGCAGAACGGACCCGACAGACTTTCAGCCGGGCAGGCCGCATCCGGCACAGGGCCGAGGGAGGTGATGAAGGTCCCCGGGTTGCCCACCGGGCTGCGCGCATCGATGGGGCCATTGGCAGAACGGGCAATGTCCCGGTCGCGAGCCCAGATTTCTCCGCGGTCCATGTAGTCGAGATTGAAACCCAGCTCCACGTCGCCGAGGGTCCAGCCGGTGTTCAGGTTGAGATAGGCCTCTTCGCCGTCGCCTTCCGATGCCTGGCTGATACGTGCCGACACCTCCGTACCCGCCTCCGGCCGGCGCGTGATGACGTTGACCACACCGGCCACGGCATCAGCCCCGTAGATGGCTGAGGCACCGTCAGTCAGCACTTCGATGCGCTCTACGCTGCCGAGCGGTATGAGGTTGAGATCCACGAAGCTCTGACTGCCTTCCTGCGCAAAGGGGAAGATAGGCAGGCGCCGGCCATCCAGGAGCACGAGCGTCCGGCTCACGCCCAGACCGCGCAGATTTGCCGCCGCGGAAGCTGGGGCGAACCCTTGCGTGAACTGCTCATCGACGGTGCCGGCAGCCGCGAAAACCAGATCGCGGAACACGGCGGAAAGGGTGGTCGCTCCCGACGCGCGTATGGCATCGCGATCGATCGTTACCAGGCCGGCAGGACTGGCGTCCTGCAGGCGCGTGCCCGTTACGGTGACCTGCTCCACCCACTGGTCGACTTCCCGGTCGAGGCCATCCGCCGCCACGGACGCGGTCCAGAGGCCGATAGATGCAACCGCGGTGCTCAGCAGCGTTTTGGAAAAGACGTTTGACGGGCTTGGCATGGCTGGCCTCACTACATGGATTTCAACTACAGACTAGACGGCGCACGCGCTTTCGCCACAGAGATGTCTCGTTTCCAGACGTTGTTGCCAGCCGCTGTGCGAGCCGGTGGAGATACTAGGACAAGGTCGACGAAGCGACTGTGATCCAGGCCGCAGCCCGGCTGCCGACCAGGTATCGTTTGACACGCTGACAGGCGCACAGGACCATCGGGTTCCAGCCAAGGGAGACGAAGCATGCGCGCGGCAGTAGTCAGAGAGCACGGGGGTATCGACGCAATCCGCCTCGAGGACAATTTTCCGGAACCCGAGCTGCAACCCGGGTGGGCGAAGATTGCCGTCAGAGCGACATCGCTCAACTATCACGACATCTTCAGCCGCCGAGGCATGCCCGGCATCCGTCTGCCGCTGCCGCTGATCATCGGCTCGGACATAGCCGGGGAGGTTGTCGCCCTCGGTGACGGGGTCGATGGGGCAGCCGTCGGGGATCGTGTTCTAATAGATCCGATTCACCCCAAGCTCGGCATGATCGGCGAGCGGTGGAATGGCGGCCGGGGTGAGTTCTGCGTCGCCGACGCCCGCCAGCTGGTACCCATTCCTGAAGGTGTGAGCTTCGAAGTAGCAGCCTCTATCCCTCTGGCGTACGCCACAGCGCACCGCATGATGGTGACCCGTGGTGGTGTCAGCGGTGACGACACGGTGCTGGTCATGGGCGCCAGCGGCGGCGTCGGCACGGCAAGCGTGCTGCTGGCTCGACGCGCGGGGGCCACGGTCATCGCCTGCGCCAGCAGCCAGGCCAAGCTGGATCGTCTCGCGGAGCTGGGCGCAGCACACGGCATCAACTACGTAGCTCAGGACATGCGCGAGGCGACATGGGATCTCGTCGGCAAACCGCGGATCACCGGCGAAGGCGGCGTAGACCTCCTTGTCAACTGCACCGGCGGGGGCACCTGGACCGACTCCACCCGCTGTCTGCGCAAAGGTGGTCGCCTGGTCACCTGCGGTGCCACCGCTGGTTTCGACGAGCAGATCGACGTGCGCTACGTCTGGACGTTCGAACACAACCTCATGGGCTCTAACGGCTGGCAGCGCAGCGATATCGAGGCCATGCTCGCCTACGCCGCAGACGGCACGCTCCTGCCGGTGATAGACAAAGTCATGGCTCTGGAGGAAGTACACGAAGCCGAGCGGCTCATGGAAGAGCGGGAGGTATTCGGCAAGATTGTGCTGGTGCCATGAGCAGTCCGGACACTCTCACAGCCCGCCTCAATCTCGGCGCCACGCTGAGCCCCGCACACGACGGCACCGCGTTGATCGACCTGGCTGTCGATGCCAGGGCCTTCTCTTTCCCGGAGCTGGACAGCCTCGCCGACGCTGCCGCAGTAACGCATCCCTTTCAACGAGGGTCCCGGGTCGGCCTTCTGGGCGCCAATTCAGCAGCCTTTGTGGTTACCCTGTTCGGCATCATGCGCGCCGGCGCTGTGGCCGTGCCGGTGAATACGAAGTTTCCCGCGACCACTCTCGCCCACGTGGCCGCAGACGCCGAACTCACCGCCGCCTTCGTGGACGCAGCCAACCAGCAACGCCTGCCGGAGACTGTCCCGCAGCACCCGCTGGTCCTCGCGCCCGCAGGGGCCGGTGCGGCCGTCACGCAACCGGCGGAGAACGAAGCTGGCCTGGTACTGTACACATCGGGCTCCACCGGCACGCCGAAAGGCGTAGAGCTGTCGCACGCCAGCCAGTGGGCCATGGTGGCGCGCATGAAAGATCAGCTCGCGGGCGCCACCGGCATCATCGCCGCCCCGCTGTATCACATGAACGGCCTGCTGTTTCTCATGGGCCTGCTGGCCGGGGGCGGCACCGTGGTGCTGATGCCACGCTTCGACGCCCGCAGCTATCTGCAGGCCATCCACGATCACCGTGTCAACGTTCTGACAGGCGTGCCCACGATGCTGTCCCTGCTGCTGAAGGAGACCGAGCTGCTGGCACGCCTGGACCTGACGTGCGTGGCGGCCATCCAGGTGGGATCGGCACCGCTTTCGGCAACGCTGATCAGCGAAGTGCAACGCCATTTTCCGCAAGCCCGTATCAGCAACGGCTATGGCACCACGGAAGCCGGCGCGGGCATGTTCGGCCGCCATCCTGATGGTATCCCCGTGCCCAGCCTGTCTCTCGGGCATCCCCAGCCCCACGTGGAGATCCGGCTGGCGGGCGATCAGGCCGACGAAGGCGTGCTGGAGGTGCGCACCCCGGCTGCCATGAACGGCTATCTGAACCGACCGGACGCCACTGCTGCCAAGCTCAGCAACGATGGCTGGATCAACACCGGCGACATCATGCGCCGTGACGCTGACGGCTTTTTCTACTTCGTGGGTCGCGACGACGACATGTTCAACTGCGGTGGTGAGAACATCTACCCCGGTGAGATCGAGCGGCTTCTGGAAGCGGACCCCCGCGTGGCGGAGTGCTGCGTGGTACCCGTACCCGACTCAGTCAAAGGCGCCAAGCCCGTGGCGTTTGTGGTGACGGCCCCCGGCCAGAGCCTGACGGAGCCGGAGGCCCAGGAGCTTGTGCTCGCCCAGGCACCGGCTTACATGCACCCGCGACGTGTGTACTTCGTTGACACCATGCCCCTCGCCGGCACCAACAAGATCGATCGTAAAGCGCTAGCCGCTCTGGCTGCCGAAGGTGCCGCGGCCCACGGCAACTAGCCTGTCCGCGTCATCGTAGACGTCGACGTCCACCACACCCACCGTGCGCCCGATGCGACGCACGCTTGCCACAGCCCGCAGCGCGGTATTGACGGCAGGTCGCAGGTAGTCGGTACGGAAGTTGACCGTCGGCACGCCGTGGCCCAGCACCATGATCAGACCGAAGCAGCCCGCCGTGTCGATGAGCGCAGCAATCGGGCCGCCGTGGAACTGACCCGTGCCCGGGGCCCGCTCGAACTCGGGCTTCAGGCCCATCGTCATGGTGAGGGTCTCGGCATCGGGGTCAGCATGCGTCACCTGCATACCGGCGTGACTGATGAACGGCGACGCATCCATGTACGCCTGCAGCGCCTCGCGGCTCATCGGCGCGTCGGGCGTCCCGCTCATCGCAGCGCCAGGCCGCGGGTCTCGGCCGTGGTTGTGAGTTGTACCGTGCCGCCGGGCGTGGCCACGGCAACAGAAAGATCCGCTTCGCCTGCTTCAACGGGCACGTCCAGGGCAAGCGCCGCGAACGTCCGCGCCAGGTCGTCGGCATCGGGGGTGGTGATGCGCAATGTTTCGAAGCGTCCGCCCACCGGATTCGTGTCGCCGGGATGCGGGCAAGCCAGCCAGTCGATGAAAAACGGCATGCGCGCCCCGTGCACCGACGCGATGGGAAACAGCAGTTCCCACACCAGCAGCTCACCTTCCGCCGTCCGTCGTTCCGTGCGGTTGGGTCCCGCAGTAGCCTGGCCCATGCCATCGAGGGTGGCCGCCACGGCTGCGAGGTTACCGCGGGCAGCCCACGTGACCAGGCCGCCCGCCGACAGCGCCGCAAAGCGCTCGCCGAGCGTGTCGTCCAGGCTCTGCGCGGGATCGGGCGCGATGATCTCGAGATAGGTGTCGCCAAGCGACAACAGCGCATTGCGCGTGCCCAGCCCCACGTGCTCGCCGCCGTAGGCAGGCGCCACGCCGAACGTATCGTTGGCCCATGCAATCCCTTCGTCCAGCGAAGCGACCGCGTACATGAAGTGGTCGATCTGTGCCGCCATGGTTGAGTACCTCCCCGGTTGCCGCTCTCTAGTCTGTGACCGGGCCGCGTCTTTCTCAAGCGATACGCTACCGATAGCCTTCCTGCACCGGCCTGCGTGGCAGGCTCCACCAGGCAGCTTCGCACGCCGCAACCAGTTCCTCGTCCAGCGTCGTCTCCAGCGCCGCAAAGTTGGCGTCGAGCTGTTCCGGTTTCGATGCGCCGATGAGCGCCGAGCTTACCCCCGGCTGCGCCAGCACCCAGGCAACCGCAACGGAAACGAGATCCAGCCCGCGGGCCTCAACCGCTGCCTTCAGCGTTTCCACCGCGTCGAACTGCGCGTCCTGCCAGTACCGCGCACGGTACATATCGGCCGAGGTACCCAGCGTGAACCGCGAGTTCTCCTCAAAGTCCTGTCCCGGCGTGTAGCGGCCGGAAAGGAAGCCCCCGGCGAGCGGGTTGTAGACGATCACACCCAGCCCCTGGCTGCGGCACAACGGCAGCAGCTCCACCTCGATATCGCGGTAGAGGATGTTGTAGCGAGGCTGCACGGAGATGTACCCGGTCACGTTGAGCCGCTCCGCCGCCTGCAACGCCTCCGCCAGCCGCCACGCGGGGTAGTTGGAGCAGCCCGCGTAACGCACCTTGCCGGCAGTGACGAGATCTTCGAACGCACGCAGCGTTTCTTCGATGGGCGTATGCGGATCGAAGCCGTGCGACTGATACAGGTCGATGTAGTCCGTGCCCAGCCGCCGCAGGCTGTCTTCCACGGCCCGCATGATGTGGTGGCGCGAAAGACCCCAGTTGTTGGGGCCGCCATGGGTCGGCACGAAACACTTCGTCGCGACGATGAGACTGTCCCGGTTGCCTTTGGCTTTCATCCAGCGACCCAGCAACGCCTCCGTGGCGCCAATGGTCTCCCGCGTACC
Organism: uncultured Pseudomonadales bacterium; assembly: GCA_964651595.1. Taxonomy (GTDB): domain Bacteria; phylum Pseudomonadota; class Gammaproteobacteria; order Pseudomonadales; family Azotimanducaceae; genus UBA4421. The sequence goes on from CAZYYJ010000026.1 coordinate 53,902, forward strand.
ACCGGCGGGATACGCATCGGAGGTGTCGAGAAACACCAGACCGTGGTCGCAGGCTTTGTCCAGAATCACGCGGGACGTGGGCTCGTCGACCTGCAGACCGAAGGTCATGGTGCCCATGCACAAGGCGGTAACCTCCAAACCGTGCCTGCCCATGCGTCGTTTTTCCATGCCTGCCCTCCGTTGAACGAAACCGTGAGGTTAGCCCGCACCGGAAGTAATAGCGACGCCAGGGCCGCGCGCTTGTCAGCCGGTGCCTAGAGACCTGCGCGCCACCTCGAGAGCCTCCGTGAGCATTACAGCCACGTCGGTCGACGCTGTGACGCGGCTGGCGGGACAGACGAGCGCGGTGAAGCCGTCCCTGTGCCAGTGCAGGGGCGCCTCGACCGGCGGTAACGCGTCCGGCGCCGGCCAGGGTGTGCAGTAAAAATACGGTTCCGCGTAGGTGCCGTCGCCCGGGGAGAGCCCCACGCCGATGGACCGCGCCGTTTCCGGGTCGCCGCTTTCCAGCGCGAACAGCACCGCAAGATCAAAATGATGCGGCCAGCAGCGGACGGCAACGGGCGCAACCGCCAGGCCGCCGAACTGCGCCACCAGGGCGTCGAGCGCAAGCTGCGCCTGCGCAAACCATGCCCCGAGGGTCGCCAGCGCAGCTCTGGCCGGCTCGCCATCGAACGCCGCGTAGTCTGCCGCTTCTAGGGTGTAAGGCATCTCGGCCCGTTCGGTGGTGGCAAGACCGCTGGCCGCCAGGCGTTCGTCACACCAGGCGGCCGCATGGGCTTCCTCGCAGCCGGCGAGCGCCAGCGTGTCCACCACCTCGCCGTCAACGAACCACAACAGCGCCGCATGCTGGAACGAGAACCCCAGTTGTCTGCGGGCGTCGCTGCCAAGGGGTCGGCTGACGAGGCTGT
>CAZYYJ010000027.1:0-54123 GCA_964651595.1 uncultured Pseudomonadales bacterium
CGACTCCGTGTCGGCACCGCTGCGCGGCGCGTTCGATTCTGCCTCTGGCCACCATCTATCAAGGGTTTCAGACCACTCTGGTTCGGGCAGCGTCAAATCCCTTCCCGCGTCCGCTCAGATTAGAAGATTTTGCGTTGCGCCGGCCAACCTTCCGCGCAACAAACTAGAGCCGCCGCTTTCAGGTCTAATCCCGGGCTAGTGCCCAATTCCAAATGCCATGCGCGTCTTCTGGCGGCGTTGCAATCCTCCACGGCACGTACGTTTCTAGCGGAGGATCCGGTAGCTCGAGGTTACCGGTCGCGTGAGCGGCTAAAGGAATCATCGTGCCCGGTGGGACTAGTTGACATGCGCGCCTACCGCGGTGGGTGTAGTTCGTCATCATTTCAAAATTGTTCCCACCAAACGTGTGTTGCACAGCGCTTTTGTATTTCTCCGCATTCGATTTCGATCCGACTATCTGCTCTTCCGGAAGTTGCATGAATGGGCTAATAGTCAGAATGCCGGTCTCCGCGACCAAGGCCACCCAGTTCCATTGCTCCTCTCCGTCAAGGACATTCTGAAGTGAACCTCGGCTTTTGAGTTGAACATTAATGAACACGCCATATTCTTCCCAATCCTCAAGATTTCTAGATGCGCACCCCAACGGAAGCGCTACGTCCTGCATCGGTCTGGCTTCAGGCAACGGGCGCTCACGTCTTCGTTCTCCTCGACGATGGGCGTGCCGGGCTTCCCCGCCCGCTCGTTCCAAACCCTCTTGAAAACCCTCTCTAGCGATCGACCTAGTTCCTGACAGAAGGTTCGACACAAGCTGTCCGAACATCAGGATTACAACGCGCGATTTAACAGGATGCCGCCTTACAAACTTCGCTATCTCTCCCGTCGTATGGGGATGAATGCAGAAGTTAACGCCTTGGCACACAACAACGGGGCGGCGGACAAATCCCGCGTCCACTCGTCCCTGTTGTGGCGCCTCGGCCGGATACGCATAGCTATATTCGCTGACAACCGATTTCTTGGCGTAACTCCAGACGTCAAGCCAATCGGTCTTGCGCCCCCTCTCCCAGATATGCTTCTTGGATCTCGCTATTCTCCTCAGGCGCTCAAGAGAAAATTGCTCCTTACCGCTAACGATCGCTTCGCGCAGCAGACCCTGGGCTTTCCTGTAACGGTCTTCGTTACCAACGGCGTACTCTTCGTTGATAAGTCGGTTCTCCCAAACCATTCCGTTACCCCTCAATAAATCTCAGATACCGATCAATACTGGATTTTGAGACGGCGAGCAAGGTCCCCTAGAACCCCAACGGGTGAGGGTTTCCCGCAGCCTCTGCGCGCGCGACTTCTGCTAATCAGTATCAGTCGGGCTCGTTTTGATCATCGATGTCCCCTCGCACGCAGCTATGATCTTGATACGTGCGAAGAGACGGAAAAGATAGCAGGGACCTTGCAACTTCTGGCTGTATTGTCGACTACGTTCCCTACCCTCGAGGCTGAATCTGAATGAGCGAACCCGTTACCGAACCGCAGGCCATGATCACCCGCGTTGCGAGCGCGTTGGCCCGTCACGATCTCGATGAGTTACTCACCTTCTACGAGTCGTCCGCAGTGCTGATCCGAGCAGACGGCAGCGAAGCGCATGGAGTGGCGCAGATACGCAAAGAGTACGACGGCTACATCGACAAAGTGGTTGCGATGACGGGGCGGGCTGTCTGGGTTCACCAGGCGGGCGATATCGCTGCGGTGCGCGGCGCATACAGCATTACGTTCAAGCGCAGCAACGGCGAAACCGTCACGCGCAACGGCAACCCTGTCGAGGTGCTTCGTCAGCAGGCTGATGGGAACTGGCTCTACGTGATCGATCATGGTTTCGGTGCCGACTGACCGGCGCGCGTTCGAGGGCGACTCAAGTTATTTGAACACAATTCATTAAATGGGTACACTGCGCCGCAGAACAACGCGCACCGCTAGAGGAATCCCCATGACACTCCTGAACGACCCACGCCCGATCTCTGCCGACTCGCATGCCCTGGAAGGCCCTGAAGTTTTTGCCGGCCTCCCCGAGCGCTTCGGAGACGACGCCCCGCGCGTAGTCCACAAAGAAGGCCAGGGCGACTACATCACCATTCCCAACAACCCGAAACGCTCGCGCAACGTTGCCGTAATGGCCCTCGCCGGAACGCGCCTCGACTATGCAACGCCGCTTCCGCGGGAGCATGCATCGAAGCCCAGCGCGGGATCGATCGAAGACCCGGAGATTCAGGCCTATTTCACGGGTGGTTATGCCGCCATGCGCCCCGGCCTCACCGACGGCGCGCGCCGGCCTGAAGACCAGGATATCGATGGGGTCTCCGCCGAAATCCTGTACCCGGGCTGGTTCCCCATGTTCAGCCTGCCCAATCTCGATCTGCTGGTTGCATTGCAACGCAACTACAACGATTGGATGCACAGCCAGCAAACCGCCTCGAAAGGCCGCCTCGTTGGCCTGGCAGCACTGCCCGTGCAACAACCCGAACTTGCCGCTGCGGAGCTGGAGCGTGTCATCAAGCTGGGCTTCAAAGGCATTGTCATTCCGTCCAACGCGCCACGGGGGCGACGTTACAGCGACGACGACTACGAGCCCATGTGGGCCCTTGCCGAGGAAGCGGGCCTGCCGGTTGCGTTCCACGTCGCCTGCATGTCTCACGCGCCCGACTGGCTCAAGGCAAGCTCCGAACGCGACCCCATCGTTCAGTACGCAGGTTCTTCGGCGCTCATTCACGACACCATGATCGAGCTCATGGTTCGCGGCGTATGCGCGAGGCATCCCAGGCTGAAGTTTGTGCTGGCTGAGTTCAACGCCGGTTGGGTCGCTCACTGGCTCGACAAGGTTCAGCAGGGCTGGGCGCGGGAGTACGCCAGAGACTCATCGAGCACGCCGCCCGTGGACGTGCTGGAGATCTGGAAGCGACAGTTCTACGCCACCATCGAAGACGACACGGCGGCGCTGCGAACCCGCGATCTCATTGGCGAGGAAACGTTGCTGTGGGGTTCCGACTATCCGCACACAGACTCGACATGGCCATGCTCCAGTCAGGTACTGGACGAGATGTTCGAGAGTTACTCCCCCGAAAGCCGTGACAAGATCACGCGCACCAACGTCGCCAACCTCTACTCGCTGTAGCTGCCGGGCCTCGCTGCGGCGCCGTTCCACCGGCGCCGTAAAGCGGCTGTCACCATGGCATCAACAACGGTCCCCCTGAAGACCAAGCTGGCGTTCGGCGCGGGCGCCGCCGGCGAGAGCGTCGCCACCTTCGGCTTTGCGACGTTCACGTTCTTCTACTACACCCAGGTACTCAATCTGCCGGGCACGCTGGCGGGGCTGGCAACCACCGTCAGTCTGGTGGTGGATGCAATCAGCGATCCGCTCATGGGCGCAATCTCCGACCGCTGGCGGTCCCGCTGGGGACGCAGGCATCCGTTCATGCTGATCTCAGCCGTGCCGCTGGGCATTACTTTCTTCTGTATCTTCTCGCCGCCTACGGGCTTGAGCGAGTGGGCGCTGTTTGCATGGCTCACGTCCTTCTCCGTGCTCATGCGCATCTTCGTGACCATGTTCAACATCCCGCACCTCGCCCTTGGCGCCGAGCTGTCCGAAGACTATCTCCAGCGCTCTGTGATCATGAGCTACAACGCTGTTTTTGCCTGGGTGGGCGGAGCCGGCATCTTTCTGCTGGCACAGCTCGTCTTTTTCAAAGAAACCGAGCAATACGAAAACGGTTTGTTGAATGCCGTGGCCTACCCTGAGTTCGGCGTCACAGCCAGCGTGCTGATCGTGAGCGGGCTGCTCCTGTGCACCTGGTTCACCCGCGATCGCATACCACTGCTGCCCAGGGTGGATGAACGCTCTCTCGGCATCAGACCCCGCGCAATGCTTGCAGAACTGCTGGAAGTGCTGAGCAACCGCAACTACCTCATGTTGCTGCTGGGTTTGCTGTTCCTGGCCGTGACCATTGGCACCCGCGCCACGATCGAAATGCACATGAACACCTACTTCTGGGGGCTGGTGCCCAGCGAGCTGGCATGGTTTCCGCTGGGATCCGGCATCGGCTTCATTCTGGCGTTTTTGCTCGTCAAACGGCTGCACATGACCTTCGACAAACGTGGCACCACCGTGGTCTCTCTCGTCCTTCTGTCGTTCTTCGCAGCCGCGCCTGTGCTGGGCCGTTTTCTCGGCTGGATGCCGGACAACGAACACGCGGCCCTGCTGCCGCTACTGGTCGGGTTTTCCGGCGCAGGCTATTGCGTGTTCGCAATCCTCAACATTTCGGTCATGTCGATGCTGGCCGACATCGCAGACCAGCACGAGCTGAAATCAGGTAACCGCCGCGAGGGCATGTTCTACTCCGCGCGCACCTTCTTTTCCAAGGCCACCACCGCGCTGGGCGCGCTGGTGGGAGGCGTTGCCATCGACGTCATCCAGTTTCCCACAGGGGCGCAACCCGGTGAGGTTGCGCAGGAAACGTTGACCCAACTGGGCCTGCTGGATGGTCCTATCGCCGCAGTCCCGGCCCTGATTGCCATCTTCTTCTACAGCCGTTACACCATCACGAAGAGGGAACACTCGAAGATCCGTCATGAGCTGGATCTGCTCTCACGCAACGAGCCGCTTACCGCCGTCGGCGATCGAGCGTAGCGCCGCGGGCGACATGCGCCCCCAGGCTTTGCCGGGCACAAGGGAAACACACCACATTCGACGAATCGCCACTGATTCCAGAAATCAGCCAGCGTGTTGCATGATCTGGTGAGCCGCCGGGGGCCGCGCAGAGTACCGTAGCCTTCGGTTTCAGATGGAGACGCTGGCATGACCGTAGCGCAGGCCCAGAACGAATTGCTTCACAAGCTGCGCCTGGAGCGCGCAGCACCTGCCCGGCCTGCACCCCGGTTCCGGCAATCACGCACCGTGACATTGCTTGCGCTGACCTGCGCGGCGTGCGGGTGGTTTGTGATGCAGGCGACGGACAGCCCGGCAACTGTCGAGGCTGCCACCCCGGCACAGCCGTCTGCGCCGGTTCCGGACACCCCTGCGGAGCCGAAGGTGGCACCAACCGCGTCTCTGCAGGCCAGCGGGTACGTAGTTGCCCGTCGGGCCGCCACAGTCAGCGCTCGCACCACGGCCGCCATCGAGGCCGTCTACGTCGACGCGGGCAGCCATGTGGATGCCGGCGAGATCATTGCCAGGCTCGACGACAAGGTGAAGCGGGCGGAGTACGAGCTTGCGATCTCGCAAAGGGCCACCGCGTTGTCTCGAGTAGCAGAGGCCCGCGCAGCGCTGGCGGCAGCGCAACGGCGGCTCGCGCGCACCACGGCGCTCGCGCGCCGCCAGCTCGCCAGCCAGGCGGAGCTGGACGAAGCAGACGCCCACGCGGAAGCGCTTCAGGCCCGGTTGGTGAGCGCCCGGGGAACGGTGCGCTCCGCCGAGCGAAGCGCTGATGTTCTACGTCTGGAGCTCGAAAACTACGTGATCCGCGCGCCTTTCGCCGGCGTGGTTACCGGTCGGTCGGCTCAGCGCGGCGAAATTGTCTCGCCCATGTCCGCCGGTGGTGGTTTCACTCGCAGCGGCATCGCCACCCTGGTAGACATGGGGTCTCTCGAAGTGGAGGTGGACGTCGCCGAAACCTATATCAGCCGCGTGCGGCCCGCTCAGGAAGTGCAGGTGCGCCTGAACGCGTATCCGGGTACCCGTTACGCGGGCCAGGTGCTGACCATCATCCCCACCGCAGACCGGCACAAAGCCACCATTCGGGTGCGCATTGCACTCATCGACCCGGATGCGCAGGTGATGCCCGAAATGGGGGTGCGGGTAGACTTTCTGGAAGCATGAACGACATTAACCTCCTCTACGTTGCCATCGACGCAGTCTCGGTCACGCTGCTGGTGCTGCTTGCCGCACAGCTCGTACGGCAGGCCCCCGACTATCTCGTTGCTCTGCTGGTGAGTGTGGTTCTGCTGGGTGTGATCAGCTACATAATCTCCTCGCGTGACGATTATGGCGTGCTGGTGGACGAGGGTTACCGTCTCGACCTCGGGGCGTTGCATCCCCTGTTCAACATTCTCCGCAACGCCACTGGCGGGGCGTTCATGCTACTGTGTCACGTGATCTTCCGCGACACCCGCGCCTGGCCAAGGACACTCATAGCGCTTTGGTTCGTGCAGATTTTTCTGGAAGAGCCCATTCACTGGTTGTTGGGAAACAACCCGGGCAGCCCCACCATGCAGACCCTGCTTTTCGAGGCAGCGCCAGCGTTCCTGCAGACGGTGTTTCTCGGCTTCTCGCTCTACTGGATGCTGTCCAGCCACCGGGCCGATCTGGTGGCATCGCGCCGCCGAGCCAGGATTCTGATCATCGTCGTGTATTCCCTGCAGGTGGTGGCATCGCTCGCGGTGGAACGGGTGGCATTCGGTTTCGGCTGGGTCCCCACCCCATGGCAGTACCCTATCCACGTTGCCCTCATCGCGCTGGGTCTGCCCCTGACAGTGGTGCTGCTCATGGCATCCATGTCTCCGGGCACGCGTTTTGTGCTTGGCGGGACACAGAAGTCATCGCCCGGCGACCCCATCACACCGCTACCCGACCCGCAGGTCGAGGACGCCGCCAGAGTCCGCGCTGCGTTCGAAGAAGAAGTTATCTATCGCCGGCCGGGCCTTACCGTTCACGACCTGGCTCAGCACCTGGCGCTGCCGGAGTATCGCCTCCGTAATCTCATCCATGAACACATGGGCTTTCGTAACTTCAACGCGCTGCTGCACCACTATAGGGTCGAAGAAGTCTGCAGCGCGCTGCAGGACCCCGCGCAGAACAGGACCCCCGTGCTCACGCTCGCCCTGTCCGCGGGCTACCAGTCGATAAACCCCTTCAACCGTGCGTTCCGAGAGCTGAAAGCGACAACGCCCACCGCCTACCGGCGCCAGGCGCAAAACGTGGTCGATTCATCGAATAACGCACCGGAATCTGCAAACGCCAAGCCCTCGTAACTATCGACGAGCCCGGGGAGCCGGCGCCCGCTAACGTTGCGAACCCATCGAGAAACGGGAGCCAGGGCCATGACCACACCTTTCATTCAATGCACCGCCATCAGGCACGGCTATCGGCGCGGCAGCGAGCGCGTAGAGGTTCTGCACAATCTCGACTTCGTCGTCGCAGAACGGGAGTTCGTGGCTCTGATGGGGCCTTCGGGTTCCGGCAAGAGCACGCTGTTGAATCTCATTGCCGGCCTGGAAGCGCCGGAGGCGGGATCGATTGTGGTGGACGGCGTCTCCATCAGCGAGCTGCCGCAGCACACCCTGTCTGCGTGGCGGGCAGCGAATGTCGGCTTCGTGTTTCAGTTCTACAACCTGATCCCGGTGCTCAGCGCCATCGACAACGTAGCCCTGCCGCTGCTGCTCACCAACCTGAGCCGCGCCGAGCGCGCCGAGCGGGCCCTTGCCGCGCTGGAAATCGTCGACCTCGTGGCACGGCGCAAACACAAACCCTCCGAGCTGTCCGGGGGCCAGCAGCAGCGGGTGGCCCTGGCCCGGGCCCTGGTCTCCGACCCGAAACTGCTGGTGTGCGACGAGCCCACCGGTGATCTCGATCGCGCAAGCGCCAACGAGGTGCTCGCGCTTCTGGAAACCCTGCACCAGCAGTTCGACAAAACCATCGTCATGGTTACACACGATCCCGAAGCAGCCCGCCATGCCGGGCACGTCTGGCACATGGACAAAGGCGCCCTGCTGCCGGCAGCCGGAGCCGCTGCATGAGCTGGTGGTCGCTGGTGCGAGCCGATTTGTCCAGGCACCCCATGCGCATGTCCCTGACGGCAGCGAGCCTCGTTCTGGCATTTGTGCTCTTCGGCCTGCTGCAGCCGATACGCATGCTGTTCGCCGCCGGCATCGACGCAGACAACGACGCACGTCTGGTGGTGGTACCCAGACATTCTGTGGCCGACATGTTGCCCGTGGCGCACGGCCAACGCATTGCAGCGCTGGACAACATCGCCACGGTTGCACACATGACCTGGTTCGGGGGTACCTACCAGGATCCCGCCAACTTTTTCCCTCAGTACGCGGTCACGCCAGACGAGTTTCTACGCATCAATGCCGAGATCAGCCTCTCCACCCAGGCCGCTGAGCGCTTCCGCAGCACGCGCCACGGCGCCATCGCGGGCGCGGAGCTTGCCAACCGTTTCGGCTGGCGCGTGGGCGACATCATCACGCTTGTCCCCAACATCTGGCACAACCAGGATGGCAGCCCGTGGCGTTTCGAGCTCGCCGGCATATACAGCACGAGCAGCTCTCTCATCGGCGACGACGGCTTCTATTTCTCGTATGAGTACTTCGACGAGTACCGCGCTTTCGGCCGGGGCACGGTAGGCGCGTTCGTTCTGCAGGTGGAAAACCCGCTCGAGCTGACACAGACAATCAGTCGCATCGATGACATTTTTGCCAACTCCAGCAGCGAAACACGCACCCAGAGCAGCAGGCAGTATTCGCTGAACCTGGCGCGCCAGCTCGGTGATGTCGGCCTCATGGCCACACTGGTGCTGGCCGCCGTGCTGTTCACGCTGGTGATGATCACCGGCCACACGCTTGCCGTTTCCGTGCGCGAGCGTGTGACCGAGCTGGCGGTTTGCCGTGTGCTGGGTTTTCCCGCCACGTCCCTCGCCCTTCTGGTGCTTACGGAAAGTGTGGTGCTAACCGCTGTCTGCGCTGTCGCAGGTCTGGCTATCGCGCACGGGCTGGCGTTGCAGCTGAACACCGTGATGCCGCAGATCCAGCAGCTCGGCGGCCTTGCCATGACACCCGCCGTTGTGCTCCAGGGCCTGGCGCTCGCCTGCGCCATCGGCGCCGGCGTCACCTTTTTCCCGGCCACAACTGCTGTGCGCCAGAACATCGTAACGGCGCTACGCGCGGAGGCGTGAGGTTATGCGACAGATTTTCAGTTTGTGTGCCATCAGCCTGCGGTTACTGGCCGCCCGTCCCGGTCCGGGGGTGATAATTGTGCTTGGCATGGTAGGACTGGTTGCCGTGGCTTTGTCCCTGTCCGTGATCGCTACGGCGTTTGAGGCAGCCCTGGTCAGCACCGGCAAACCAGACCGCGCCCTGGTGCTTCGAGCCGGATCCACCTCCGAGATCAACGGCAGCATTCCCCTCGGGCAGTATGCGCTGATCAGAGATCTCGAGGCAGTCGACCATGCTTCCCGGGAAACGTACATCACCGTGAATCTGCCGATGCACAACGGCACCGCCCAGGCTACCCTGCCCATGCGAGGAACAACAAACGAGTCGTTTACGGTGCGTCCCGAGGTCGAGCTGGTTGCCGGCCGCGCCTTCGCGCCCGGGAAGTACGAGCTCATCGCCGGCGTGAAGGCCGCGCAGATTTTTGCCGGCTTGGAACCGGGTAAACACATCCAGATCCGCGGCCAGAGCTGGCTCGTCACCGGTCTGTTTTCCGCCGAAGGCAGCGCGTTCGAAACTGAGCTATGGGTGGACGAGCGCCTGCTGGCCCAGGCCCTGGGGCGCGGAGACACGTTCTCGTCCATGCTTGTGCAGCTCACCAGCGCGGGCGCCTTCGAAGGCTTTCGGGCCCGCCTTGCCGAAGACCGGCGCCTCACCGTTGCCGCCCACCGGGAAAGTACCTTCTACGCCGATCAGGCCGGCCCGACGACGGGTTTGATTCGCGGTCTGGGCTGGCTCGTCGGTATCATCATGGCCCTCGGCGCGCTGACGGCAGCTTTGAACACCATGCAGTCGGCCATGGATGCCCGCGCCCGGGAGGTTGCCGTGCTGCAGGCGCTGGGCTTCGAACGCCTGCCTCTGCTGGTCGCCGTGCTCATCGAGTGCACGCTGCTCAGCCTGCTGGGCGCGGCCATAGCAGTTGCCGTCGTTTACCTGCTGCTGGATGGCGCCACCTTGTCTACTGTGGCCGCGGCGACATCCAGCGGCGCACAGGTCGCCTTTCGCTTCACGATCACAGCAAACGCGCTCGTGCTTGCTGCCGCGCTGGCACTGGTCGTGGGTCTGCTCGGGGGGCTGGTGCCCGGTTACCGGGCCATCAAACGTCCGGTCGCACGGTCGCTGAGGGCATAGCCCGGCACACCTAAGGTCTCACGAACACAGCGCTCCCCGGCAGGGGTGCCGGGCCATAGCGATAGGGTTGCCAATGCAGGATATCCGGCGCATGCGCTCCGCTGTCGAGGTCATAGACACCTACCGATATGCGCGCTTCCGTCCAGCTTTCGCCATCGGGGGTTTTGCTCGCCACGTAGCTCAGGGGCACGGCGAACTCGACCGCATAGCCTGTCTCAGTCAAAACCAGCGCGGCTTCTGAGTTTGCGTTCGTTTCATCGACGAAGCCGAGGAGTTCGTCCTTCACGTGATCTCCCACCGGGATGATCGTGGACACCTGGGCAGCCATATCGCCGCCCAGCACCCCCTCGCCTGCACCCATGCTCGCATCTCTGAGCTCCGGCGCCCGGGGGTCCACGAAGATCCTCACCGAATCCTGTGCGCGCGGAATGAGATCACCATGCGCCGAAACATCATCGTCCGTAACTTCCACAGCAATGTAGAGATGCTCACTGCCTTCGCGCACATCGAAGCTGAACGAAACATCCGCGGGGTCCAGCTGCGGAGACAGAATGTCACCCTGCTGTGCCACGCTGTACGTAAGCTGATCCCACTCGGCGAGATCGCCGTCAAGCTCTACCGCATCGATCTCGCCGATGGCGTACTTCGACAACGGCAGTACCGGCTTCTGCACCGGAAACTGGGCGGGGCGGCCGGCAACGGTGCCGGTAACAATCCATTCCACCGACGCGGTCGACAGGCTGTGGTACGGCACGGGTTTCTCCGAAGACAGTCGCAGATACAGTTCCACGCTCTCGCCGGGGGGCACGGACACGGGCACCAGCCCGGCAATGTCGAAGTTGGTTTTTCGCGAAACGGCCGGCGCCACCGTGAGCACCTCGTCCGATGGATTGGCAATGGTGACGCGCTGACTGGCTTCGCTGAACAACTCATCGGTAGACGCAACCGGGTACATCTCGATGGCGTCAGCAATTTCCGTGAGCCCCGCCTGCAGCTCCGGATTCGACACATCTTCGTCGTAGATCCCATCCAGCAGCACGTTGGCGATACGCGGACCGTCGTCGCGCATGGTTATCCAGGCAACGTGGTCGAACTCACCGAACGCCGAACCCCGCAGGCCGCTGCCACCACCGGTGGTGGCCAGCGTGATGAAGTTCCGGTCGTTCCGTGTCACGCGGCTGTATTGATGGAAGTGGCCGGCAAAGACCGTGTAGTCGCGCCCGCCCAGCAACGCCTCCACCTCCAGCCAGTCCTCGTTAACCTTCGGATAGGTCCACAGCGGTTGATGCAGCAACACGATGGTCCAGCGTGGTTCGGGGTGCTGCGCAAGCACCGACTTCACAAACGTCATCTGCTCGTCTTGCTGCCATGGACCCGGAACGGGTGTGTCGGGTCGTCCCACCATGCCGAAGAGCTCGCTGTTGAGAACCACGAAAAGCACGTCTTTGTAGAGAAAGTGGTAGTAACTGGGACCAAACCGGCGTTGCCACTCCCGCGCCATGACCGCGTTGTTCATGTCGTGGTTGCCCGGGGTGTAGAAAAACGGTGCGTCCAGCTCGCTCACGAAAGACTCCATCTCGTCCCATTCGCGGTCGAGCTGCGCCTGGTTTTCCGTATAGCCCTCGATCAGATCCCCCACGCTGACCACAAAGGCGGGGGACAGCAGGTTCACCTTGGGCATCGCCCCATGAAACACGCCGGGGCGCGCGCAGCAGGTGCGGTCGCTCACTATGAGAAAGTGAAAGTCGTCCGCTGCATCCTCCACCTCGAGATCGGTCCACGGCGTGGCGCCCGCAAGATCGGGTACCCGCAGCGTGGCTTCTTCGTCCGTGGCAGGAGGCGCGCACGCACAGAGCAGGACCAGCAGCGCTAACGGCAAACAACGGGCGGTGAAAGACATGTTCTCAACCCTCCAGATCCATCGGCCAGACATGGCGCGCAGTCTGCCTCTATTTTTCTTTCGTCGCTATTTGTCTTTCGTCGCCTTCTCTTGACGGGCGCTTTGTTTTGCAGCCGCAGTAATGGCAGTGTATCTCCTGCGTTTGCGGGAGAGGCAGCATGACCGTTTGGAACCAACCACGCAGTTTCTGGACCTGGGGCAACGTCAGCGACGAGCCCAGCGAGGCAGAGCGACGCAAGATGGCCGGGATTGCCTCCGAGCGCCTTGGCCGGGTGGTCGAACCCCCGCCCATCCCACGACTCGAAGACGTCACGCTGCGCGCCAGCCGCGTGCAGGTACCTGAGGCGCTCTCAGCCTTCGTCAGCACCGATCACCGCGAGCGCGCCCTGCACACCTATGGCGGCCACACGCTCGAACTGCTGAAAGCCCTGCGGGGGCATTTTGACAATCCACCGGACGCAGTTGCACATCCCCGGAACGAAGACGAGCTGGAAGCCGTGCTCGCCTGGTGCGACCAGCATGGCCATACCGCAATTCCCTACGGTGGCGCCACTTCCGTGGTCTGGGGGCTGAACGTACCCGAAGCAAGCGCTACGGCCGTTACCATCGACATGGATCATTTCCACACGGTGATCGAGCTGGACGAGACATCCCGGGCTGCCAACATCCAGGCCGGTGTCTTCGGCCCGGATCTCGAAGCCTATCTGCGTCCTCATGGGCTGACGCTGCGCCACTTTCCCCAGAGCTTTCCGTGGTCCACGGTTGGCGGATGGGTGGCTACCCGTTCCGGCGGCCACTACGCCACCAATCACACGCACATCGACGATTTCGTGGAGTCGGTTCGCATGCTCACCCCCAGGGGCTGGTGGGAGTCGCGCCGCCTGCCCGGCAGCGGCGCCGGACCCAGCCCGGACCGCATGGCGATCGGTTCGGAAGGTATTCTGGGGGTGATCTCCAGTGTCTGGTTGCGCCTGCAGAAAAGGCCGGTGTATCGCGCCACCGCCGGGGTCGTGTTTCCCACCTGGGCCGAAGGCTACGAAGCCACGCGCCATATCGTGCAGGCAAAGCTGTGGCCCGCCAATCTGCGCCTGCTGGATCCCGCCGAAGCTGAAGCCAGCGCAGGCCTGGACGGCGCCCAGTCGCTGCTGATCATCGGTTTCGAATCGGCCGACATACCGCAGGGGGAAGCCATCCAAACTGCCGTGCGCATCGCGCGGGAATGTGGCGGGATCATCGCCGACGATCATGTTCTCATCGATGATGGCACCGGCAAGGCCACCGGCAGAGAAGGCGCCGTTGGCGCCTGGCGTTCGTCGTTCATCGGGGTAAACGCAGGCGTCGGCAACGGCCTGGGTCTGCTGTCCGATACCTTCGAAACTGCCATCACGTGGGACCGCTGGCCTGCGTTCGACGCCCATGTGCGAGACAAGGTAGGCACGGCATTGCGGGAAACGCTGGGCGAGGGCGCCCGGCTGTCCTGCCGGTTCACGCATGTTTATCCCGACGGACCGGCGCCGTACTACAGCTTCTCGGGGGTCAGCAGGGTCGGCGCCGAAGCCGAGATGTGGCAGCACATCAAGGATACGGCTACCCAGGCACTGATCGATGCCGGCGGTACGTCCACTCACCACCACGCGGTGGGCCGTATGCACCGCCCCGGTTACGACCAGCAGGTACCGGCGCCGTTTCAGGCGGCGTTACGCGCGGCGAAGAAAGAACTCGACCCCCGGGGCCTTCTCAACCCCGGCGTGCTGATCGATCCAGCGATCTAGGCTGGGCCCGCACCAGGCAGGCCCGGTCCACCTAAGACGTGGTGGGCTGACAGGGGAAGTTCGTCTGCACGAACTCCAGCAGCCAGGTCCCTGCAGCGCTGTCAGCGGCGGGGCGCTGAGCCGTCGTGCGCATGCGGTCCTTGATGGCCTGCACCGCGTCGGCATCCGTTACGCAGAAGTCCTGACTCAACGCCGTTGCAACCGTATCGACACGTTCGACCCGTTCAAAATGTTCGACATGCGTGCCTACACGCGTCTCGAAGGCGCGCTGAGCCCAGCTGCTAACGGTGCCCGCCTGTTCTGCAGGCGCCTCCGTCAGGGAAGAATCGGTCTGACTCGCGCCATCCAGAAAGCCCTGCAGATAACCGCGGCAGATTGTCCGCTCTGCAGCCACCTCACTGGTGCACAAGGTCTTCAGATCGAGGGCTTTCATAGCCTGGGAGCTGGATGCAAAGGCTGCGGCCGGGGCAAACAGCACAATCGCGAAAGCAGCAGAGGCTGCGGCCATCGTGAAGCGGCGCAGGGGATTTACGGTTCTGTTGATCACGTCCATGGGCGCTCCTTTTATACGCGTCTTAGCACAAGAGCTTACTGAGAAGCACATACCCAACAATTCGCTTTTCACGCGGCAGCCCTAAGGCTGAGCCGAGCAATCCCGTCAGTGCCGTACCCACATCGCATCGGACACGAGACACACACCGCCGGAACGTGTCAGCACCGGGCGAATGCCCTCCACGACGCGCTGCACCACGTCTTCGTCGTCGCAGGCAATGACAAAAAGGCAGTTTGTCGCGGTGCCCGTGGGCTCGTCGGCCCTGCGCACACCACGATCGCCGCGCCCGCTGGCGCGGCCGATGAGGGTGTATCCGGGCGCGCCCAGCTCTACCAGCAGCTCGGAAACCCGCTGCGCCAGGCGCTGCTCGATGACGATCTCGATACGTTTACAAGGTTTCACGACGGCTGTGCCTCAGAGCAGCGAACGGATCACCGTATGGTACAGCGGGATGCCGATCAGAAGGTTGAACGGGAAGGTAATGGCGAGAGACATGGCCAGATAGACGCTGGGGTTGGCTTCCGGCAGCGCAAGACGCATGGCTGCCGGGACGGCTATGTACGACGCCGATGCGGCAAGCACCGTTAGCAGTACCGCATCGCCTTCCCCGAGGCCCAGCAGCAGGGCTGCCCCGAAGCCCAGGGCGCCGTTGACAACGGGCAGAACGAGGCCCCACACCAGCATACCGCCCCGCGAGATGCTCGCAGTTTCCCCCGAGATGTCCTGTATGCGCCGCATGGCCACGATGCCCATGTCCAGCAGAAAGAGACACAGCACGCCTATGAACAGCTCGTCCACGAAAGGCGCTACCTGCGCCTTGCCCTCCGTACCGGTTATCCAGCCCACTATCAGGCTGCCGACAATGAGAAACACCGAGCCGTTGAGACAGGATTCGCGCACGACATCCCGGGTATAGAAGCTGTCGCCATTGCCGTTGCTGCGCTGCAGGCGGTACAGCAGCAGCCCCACGATGATTGCCGGCGACTCCATGAGCGCCATGGCGGCCACCAGGTAACCACTCCAGCCGATCTGCTCCGCATCGAGGTAACTGGTAGCGGTCACGAACGTCACCGCGCTGATCGATCCGTACGTTGCTGCCGTTGCCGCCGCGTCTGCGGCCGGCATCAGCCTGCGCAACGCAAAGAACACGCCCAGGGGCACCACGGAGGCCAGCACCAGCGACACGCCCAGCGTGGCAAGCATGGTCGCGCCCACTTCGCTCACCGACAGCGCAACGCCGCCCTTGAAGCCGATGGCAAAAAGTAGGTAAAGCGACAGAAACTTCGCGATCTGTTCCGGCACTTCGAGATCTGAACGCACCAGCGCCGCCGTGGCGCCGAGGATGAAAAACAACAGCGGCGGGCTGGTCAGATTGGCGAGAAACAGAGAGTCCAAGCCGCTAGTCGCCCTGTTCCAGTTTTCGCGCTTTCGCTTCCACAACCTCAGCCATGGCCTGCTTGAAGGCGACGATGCGGCTGCGCAGCGCGGCGTCCCCAACTGCCAGAATCTGCGCCGCGAGAATGCCTGCGTTGCGGGCATTGTCTATGGCCACGGTGGCTACCGGAACGCCGGCAGGCATCTGCACGATGGAGAGCAGCGCATCCTGCCCCTCCAGCTTGGTGGCGCTGATGGGCACACCAATCACCGGCAGCGGCGTCAGCGAGGCCACCATGCCCGGCAGGTGTGCCGCACCGCCCGCGCCCGCGATGATGACGCCTATGTCCTGTCCCTCGGCACCGCTTGCGAACGCATGCAGACGATCCGGCGTGCGATGGGCACTGACGATAGTGACAAAGTGCTCCACTTCCAGCTCACGCAGCGCGTCCGCGGCTCCCTGCATTACCGGCAGATCCGAGTCGCTCCCCATGATCACAGCCACGCGGAGCATCAGGCGGCCACGTCAGACTGAAAAGGCAAACCCGCCAGCGCCCGTTCTGCGCTCGCCAGCGCCTGTCCGGTGTCGTCGCCTGTGGCCGTCACATGCCCCAGTTTGCGCAACGGCCGCGGCTGACGCTTGCCGTACCAGTGCACGTACACGTCGGGGGCAACGGCAAAGCGCCCTGCTGCAGGCAGCGCGCCGCCGGGGGCGGCCGGCGCTTCACAGAGCACGTTCACCATGGCGGCGGGGCGCCGCTGTTCGATCACCGGAAGGGACATGCCCGAAATTGCACGCAGGTGCAGCTCGAACTGCGAGACGCTGCAGGCTTCCAGCGTCAGATGTCCCGAATTATGTACGCGTGGTGATATCTCGTTCACCAGCAACGTTCCGTCCGTGGCTTGAAACAGCTCTACGGCAAACACGCCCACACCTTTTAGAGCCGCAACAACGGCCGTGGCAAGGTCTGTGGCCTCCCGGGCAGTGGCCGCCGGTACCGGCGCTGGCGCCACTACGCTGCGCAACACGTTGCCGTGCGCATCGAAGTTGAGCTGACAGACGGGAAAGCTCGCCAGCTGTCCGTCCCGACCGCGGGCAACCACCACCGCAAGCTCGCGGTCATGCGCGACGAAGCGCTCGGCGATGCACGCTACGCCCGCAAACGCTTCAGTGTCCTCCGGCGCACGCACAACCTTCACGCCCAGACCGTCATAACCCCCTGTCTGGGTCTTCAGCACCCATGGGTCGCCAAGCTCGCCAGCCAGCGCGTCTGCGCGCCAGTGACCGTCCAGCACGCGGAACTCAGAGGTGGGAAATCCATGACGGGCCAGCCAGTGTTTCTGCCGGGCTTTGTTCTGCAGCAGCCGCAGCACCCCCGTGTCTGGCGCAACAACCAGGTTGCCGCGCGCATCCAGCGTGTCGAGCAGGGCACCGGGAATGTCTTCTTTCTCGTAGGTAACCACATCCACCTGCTCAGGGAGACAGGCGGCCGCCGCACGGTCTTCGCCGAGCACAACCGCATCGGCAAAAGGCACGGCAATGTCGTCCGGGGAGGCAGCCAGTACCGTTGTGTGCATGCCCAGTTGCCGGGCCGCACGGCAGAGATACGCACCGAGCTGGCCTGCGCCAATGATGCCTACGCGTACGCCTTCACCGCTGTCGATGATCACCGCTCGTTCCCCGGGAAAAGTGGTCGCTACCTTAGCGGCGGGAAGGGGTGGGTCCATTCAGGGTTTCAGCATCAACACTTCGGTATTTCCGATTGGTTCAACACTTCGCCCACGCCGAACGATCGACAACGAAACTTCGACTGTTTCGTATGCAGCCAACGCGGCATGATGCGTCCGCAAAACTACGTGGAGACCGTCATGCTCATCATCTCCGTTATCGCCGTGATCGCTGTGATCATGGCGGCGAGCGCCAGGGCCCTGCGCGCAGGACAGCCACAACCGGCGCTTCTGCGCGCACCCATCGCAGCCTCCCCCAGAACCGTCAAGCGGAGTCGGCGGTGAGACATCTCAACTACACGCATCTGCTGTACTTCTGGACGGTGGCACGCGAAGGCAGTATCGCGCGCGCCTCGGAGGTGCTGCACCTCACCCCGCAGACCATCAGCGGGCAACTCAAGCTGCTCGAGGAAGCCGTCGGAGAAGCGCTCTTCACACGCGTTGGCCGGGGTCTTGCGCTCACTGAAACCGGGCGCATCGTCAATCAATATGCCGACGAGATCTTTCATCTCGGCGCCGAGCTCACGCAGCGGGTGAAAAGCAAGCAGGCGCTTGTACCAACGGTTCTTAACGTCGGTGTCGTTAATTCCATTCCCAAGCTGGTGGCGTTGCGCGTGCTGGAACCGGCGCTTGGCCTCGAGGATCCAGTACGCATCACCTGCCGCGAAGGTGACCTGGAATATCTACTGGGGGATCTCGCCGTGCATCGGCTGGATCTCGTGATCTCAGACCACCCGATTCCCCCCGGCACCAGCGTGAAAGCCTACAACCATGCGCTGGGTACGAGCGGCATCACCTTCTTCGCGCACAAGTCCATCGCCCGGCGCTTTGCCGCGTTTCCGGCCTCGCTGGGAGACGCACCAATGCTGCTGCCCGTGGATTCGAGTCCCCTCCGTCGCAGCCTCGACGACTGGTTCGACCGCGAAGGTATCACGCCGCAGGTGGTGGCCGAGTTCGACGACAGCGCGTTGCTGAAAGCGTTCGGAGAAGCCGGCCTGGGTGCCTTTCCGGCACCGACGGCCATTGCCGGCGAGGTGTGCTCGATGTACCACTCGAAGGTGCTGGGAACCGTTCCAGGTATCAGCGAAAGCTACTACGCCATTTCCCCCGAACGGAAACTGAAGCACCCGGCCGTGCTTGCCATCACCGAATCGGCCCGGACGATTCTGGACACAACTTAAGCGCGCCCCTCAAGCAGACTGCTGGCGCAAGGCGCGATCAGACAGTTTGTACGCCCGGGCAATCGTGCGTGCGAGCCGCGCGGCCGCATCGGCTACGCAGATGTTCGGCAACGGTCCCGTGGTTATCGCCTCTTCCACCACACTGCCCGCAAGCGTTGCCTGCATGGTGCACCGGTAAACGTCGTTGCCTGTCTTGTCAGGCGTTACTGACAGCCGTACCCGCACCATGCGCACGTGGGCCGTGAGCGACGCCAGCTTGAAATCGATCTGGCGGCGGATCCGGTCGGCCCAGGCGGCCTGCAAGCCCTCTTGTACTTCAAGTTCTACGATCATTCGAAAGCTCTCCAACCTGGCAAGCGCATTCTGCGGCGGCCGCCAGCACCGGAACAGCAGAGATATACGGACCCCGCCTTCGGGCATCCCGATGGTCAGGTGGGCTCGGCGGCAGCTTCCGGGGCAGGCGCGGGCGACTGATCGTGAACCACCTTCTTCTTCCCCAGCAGCAGATAGAAGGTGGGCAGCACAAACAGCGTGAAGAGCGTTCCCACCAGCATGCCGGCGGCAATCATGAGGCCGATGGCGAAGCGCGCGTTTGCGCCTGCGCCGGCCGCAATGAGCAACGGCACCACGCCAAGCACCGTGGCGAAGGTGGTCATGAGAATCGGCCGCAACCGCATGGCTGCCGCCTCCAGCACCGCAGAACGGATGTCTTCACCCGCAAGCTGACGGTGGTTGGCAAAGTCGACGATGAGGATACCGTGTTTACTGATGAGCCCGATCAACGTCAGCAGGCCAACCTGCGTATAGATGTTCAGCGTGGCAAAACCCAACGCCAGGGGCACGATGGCGCCGAACAGCGACAGCGGTACGCTGATCAACACCACGAAGGGGTCGCGGAAGCTGTTGAACTGAGCCGACAGCACCAGATAGATGAACACCAGCGACATGCCGAACAGCGGCAGAAAGGCCTGGCGCTCCTCCATGAAACGACGCGATGCTCCTTCGTAGCCTATCCGGTACCCGGCCGGCGCCACTTCCCGAAGTGCCTGCTCCAGGTAAGCGAGCCCGTCCCCCAGCGTGTTGGGCGGCAGCACGATGCCTTGAACGTTCACACTGTTGAGCTGCTGGAACTGGCGGAGGGTGTTGGGTTCCACGTTCTGTTTCAGGGCGATAACCGTGCTGAGCGGCACCAGCGACCCGGAACGGGTGCGCAGGTAGTACCGCTCCAGCCATTCCTTGGTGAGACGAAAACCCTGCCCGGCCTGCGGAATCACCTTGTAGCTGCGCCCTTCGATGCTGAAGCGGTTGGTTTCGGCTTCACCCAGCATCACCTGCAGCGTCTGCCCGATATCCTGCATGGAGATTCCCAGCCGGGCTGCCAGCTCCCGGTCGATGGTGACCGACACCTCGGGACGCGACAGACGCAGATCTTTGGTGACGAAGGCAAACAGCCCGGACTGACGCGCCTTCGCCAGCACTTCGTCGACCACCCGGTTGAGCTCGTCGTAGTCCGTATTGCCGGAGATCACAAACTGCAGGGCCAGCCCGGAATCAGCACCGGGCAGCCCGCCGCCACCGGCAAAGGTAAAGAGCTCCAGCCCGCTGATACCGTTGAACTTACGCTGCACCTCCTCACGAATCTCCGGCAGCTTGCGCTCGCGCTCGCTCCAGGGTTTCAGCTGCAGACCGCCAAACACGCTCGTGGGTTCGTTCACCTGCCAGGAGTGGGTGATCTCCGGAATGCCGCTCCAGATTTCCACCATCTCGTCGAGGAAATAGGTGGTGTACTCCAGGCTCGAGTAGTCGGGGGGCGTGGCGACCGCAAAAATCATTCCGGTGTCTTCGTCCGGGGCCAGCTCGGCCTGCGAGAGCTGGTAGAACACCGGCAGGCTCAGAAAGATGATCGCTGCAAACAGCATCACGGCACCGCGGCTGTCCAGGCATTTTGCCAGCAGCGCCTTGTAGCGATCGTGCAGCGCTTCGAACTGCCGGTCGAGCCAGTCGGCCACTTTGCCCTGATGATCGTGATCGCGCAGAAAATACGCACACATCATGGGACTGAGCACCAGCGCGACGATCCCCGATACCACCACAGCCCCGGCCAGCGTCAACGCAAACTCGCTGAACAGCACCCCCGTCAGCCCGCCGAGAAAGCCGATGGGCAGATACACGGCCACCAGCGTCAACGTCATGGCGATCACGGGCATGGCCACCTCGCGGGCACCCTGCAGCGCCGCCGGCAGCGGCTGCTTGCCTTCTTCGATGTGACGGTGAACGTTCTCCACCACCACAATCGCATCGTCCACCACCAGGCCAATGGCAATCACCAGCGCCAGCAGGGTCAGCAGATTGATCGAGAAGCCCATCGTCCAGACAAGAAACAGCACGGTGATGAGGGACAGCGGGATGGCCACGATGGGTATGGCCACCACGCGCAGCGAGCCGAGAAACACCAGGATCACCAGCACCACGATGATCGCAGCTTCGGCGATGGTGGTGAGCACCTCGTTGAGGGCTTCGCGGATGTAGATGGAGCCATCCGAATCCATGAAGATGGTCATGTCGGCCGGCAGCTGCCCTTCGATCTCGGCCACCTTGGCTTTCACGTTCGCCGCCACCTGCAGCGGGTTGGCGCCAGGGGCCTCCGTCACCGAGATGAACACCGTCTCCTTGCCACTCGAGTAGGCCGCCGAATCGTAGGTTTCGCTGGCCAGCTCCACGTCGGCCACGTCCCCCAGCCGCACGCGCTTGTCGCCGTCCTGGCGCACCACAATGCCGGCAAACGCTTCCGGGTCCTGTACGTCTGTCTGCGCATCCACGCTCGCCCGCACCAGCTCGCCACGGGTGGTGCCGGCAGCAGAAATGAAGTTGTCGCGGCGGATGGCGTCGTTCACGTCCGTGGCCGTAACGTTGAACGCGGCCATCTTGGCGGGGTTCAACCACACCCGCATGGCGAAACGGCCGCTGGACAGCAGCCGGGCATCGCCCACACCGTCGACGGTGCTGAGCACCGGCTGAATGAACCGCTGCCCGTAGTCCGTGAGCTGCTGGATGGACATCTGGTCGGACAGCAACGCCAGGTACATCATCGCGTCGCCGCCTGTGCGATTGGTTACCACCGGATCTTCCACTTCCCGCGGCAGTTCGAAGCGCGCTTCGTTGATCTTGGTGATCACCTCGCTCATGACGTCGGTGGAGTTCTCGCCCAGGCGTACGTACACGCTGATGGAGGCCACGCCGGGATCGCTCTGCGAGGTGATGTAATCCACTCCCTTGGCCGAGGCGATGCGCCGCTGCAGCGGCGTTGTGACAAACCCCTGCACGGTCCGGGCGCTGGCGCCGGGATAAACGGCGCTTACGTAGATGACGCTCTTTTCTACTTCGGGATATTCACGCAGATCGAGCTGCACAGCCGCCTGCAGCCCCAGCAGCAGCATCAGCGCCGCTATCACCACCGACAGCACCGGCCGACGGATGAAAAGGTCTGTAAACCTCGGCATTACAGACTCACGGTCTCGTCAACCACGATACGCACCCCCCGGTACAGTTTGTTCTGGCCCACGCTAACCACGCGCTCGCCGCCGTCGAGACCACCAAACACCGCCACCTTGCCGTCCCGCACCGGTCCGGCCTGCACCACTCTGGCCACGGCCGTTAAGCCGCCGCCTTCGGCTTCCTCGATGACGAAGATGGTGTTGCCCTGAAGGGCGTAAGTCATGGCCGTCTCCGGCACCGTCACCACCTCACGGGTTTCCGCAAGATCAATCTCCAGCACCGCGAACATACCCGGTAGCAAACCGTCCACTTCAGCCAGGCGCGCCCGCAGCAGCACGTTGCGGGTGCCCGGATCGATGCGCGCGTCCACGGCGGTCACCTCAGCGGCGAAGGTTCTGCCGGGAAAGGCATCAACGGTCACCGTGGCCCCGAGGCCGGGCTTCAGCTTCGGTGCATAGCGCGCGGGCACCGTGAAGTCGATCTCGAGCTCCGTGTGATCCTGCAGCGTGGCAATCACCGTTCCCGGCGACACGTAGTCGCCCACGTCCACGCGGCGAATGCCGATGGTGCCGTCGAAAGGCGCCTCGATCTTCTTGTTGGCGAGGCGCGCCTCGGTCTCCGCCAGCTGCGCCCGGGCCCGCTGCAGGTCTGCGCGTGACTGATCGTACTGCGACTGGGGAATGGACTTCTGCTTGATCAGCTCTTTGTCACGGTTGTAGAGAATTTCGGCAAGCTCCAGGCCGGCAATCTGATTGCGGCGGCTCGCCTGCTCCACCTCGTCGTTCAGCACCACCAGCGGCAGGCCCTGCGTAACCTCGTCGCCCGAGTCGAAGCTGATGCTGGTGATCTCGCCGCTGGTCTCCGAGGTGAGATCCACCCCGCGCACGGCCTCGATAGTGCCAACCGCGCTGAGGGTCTCTCCCCATCGTTCTACCGCGGCAATGGAGGCTGCGATCGTCACCGGCGGCGGGGCAAAATCCATGCTCGCAAAGGCGCTGAAGCGCTGGTAGAGATAGCCGCCGATGGCCCCGAAAATCAGCACGAGGAGGCCAATGACGACCAGGTAGCTTTTCACGTGCGCACCGCCGATCCGATCATCCCTGGAAGGGGCAAGAAACCACCTTTTGCCGCGAAGGTCAAAGCTCGGGCTGCGTGCGACCCGTCTCTGCTGACAGAGCTACTGCCACAGTGTCACTCCGACAGATTCGTCCGCTGGTCACCACCCGCGCCGTGATACCGCCATGACCGCGCAAGGCGTTGTAACCACCGGCTCCCAGGGCGTCTTCCATGCGCGAGCACGGGTGGCACAGGCCCGTGTGTTCCAGCACCGCATGGCCCACCACAAACCGCCGGCCTTTCAGCGCAAGCAGGTTGATACCGCTGACGACGATATTGCGCCGGACCAGCTCCGGGGCAAGGTTGTCGCGCCCCAGCATCGACGCCACCGCAGTCAGATGCTCAGCCTGGATCAGCGTGACCTGGCGGCGTCCCCCTTCCCGGGCGAAGCGGTCACCCGTCAGCCCCCACCCCGCCTCGGCTTCCACCTCGTCAAGCACCGCCATGGCTGCCCGTTTCGCGGGTCGTACACCGATCCAGGTTACCCGCCCCTGCTGAGGCAGCCTGTCCATGAGTTCCGCAAGCGTACGCATACTTGTCAGAGCACCGGTATCCACACCTCGAAGCCACCGTCGCCCGTGACGGGATCGAAGCGCTCCCCGTAACGCTCGAAGAAGACACCGGGCACCGGGCTCAGCCCAGCTTGCGGCAACCAGGTGTCGAACGCGTAGGCGCACGTGCTGCGCACCTCCGAGACGTGGCCGGCATGGGGAAACACCGCATGGCGCCCGGCCGGTAGCGTGTGCCGCTGCAGCGCGGGCGGCAGCTCGCCATGCCCCGACACCGCCACGGCGCACAGGTACTGATAGGCGTCTTCCTCTTCGATCCCATGCACCACCCCGAAAGTTGCACCCTCTACCTGTCCGGGTATGTGACCCAGGTACTGGGCAAAGCGCTGCCACTGCCCGGGAATGGCTCCGGCGCTTTCAGGCGTGTAGCGCTCGTTCAACCCGGCAAGGGTCACCGCATCGTGCTGCACCAGGCGCGGTGCGCCGTGCCTGGATGCCGTCGGGGATGTGTCAGCCATGCGCAATTCCTCCATCAGATCGAGCGCCGCGGTTTCGCCGCTTCGGCGCACCACCTCGGGGGTGACACCGAACCGTTCTTTGAAGGCACGGGAAAACGCCTCGTGCGAGCTGTAACCCAGTGCAAGCGCAAGGCTGAGGATATCGTCACAGCCGGCGGCCAGCCGCTCGGCACCCAGCGAGAGCTTGCGGCCACGCACGTAAGCAGCCAACCCAACGCCCGTGCCATAGCTGAATGCGCGGCTGAGGTGGAAACGTGACACCCCCGTCAGGGCTGCCACATCGTCCAGCAGCAAACGCCTGTCGAGGCGGGTCTCGATGTGCCAGAGCGCGCGTTTCACCAGAGCCATGGGTACGTCCCTCGTGCCAGTTCTTCGAGCAACGACAGTCATGGTAGGGTGCAGGGCCTGCACGTGTTTGACAAACCTTGCACTACGACGCCTTGTGCAGGCCACACCCGTCAGGCACGCTGGCGCCGTTCCCGCAGAGACAGGCCATGAACTTCAAGAGACGTTTTTTCCGGTGCGGCGCAACGCTGCTCGCGGCGCTCACGGGCCTGGCGCACGCCGCCATCGACATCGACCCATCGCAGGGAGACTGGCAGCCGCTGTTCAACGGCCGCGATCTTTCAGGCTGGCAACCGAAGATCACGGGACATGCTTATGGGGTCAACGCTCACGATACCTTCCGTGTCAAAAACGGTCTGCTGCAGGTGCGCTATGACAACTACGAGCAATTCTCCGGTCAGTTCGGGCATCTGTTCTTCGAGCAGCCGTTCTCCCACTACGCGGTGCACATCGTGTACCGCTTCGTTGGCGAGCAGGCGCCCGGCGGCCCTGCCGGCTGGGCCGTGCGCAACAGTGGGGTGATGCTGCACTCGCAGGACCCCACCTCCATGACGTTGAATCAGGATTTCCCGGCGTCGATCGAAGCGCAGTTTCTGGGCGGCCTCGGCGACGGCAAGCCGCGACCCACGGGCAATCTGTGCACGCCCGGCATGCACGTGCACCTCGACGGCAAGCTCTTCACGCCCCATTGCACCCCGTCGAGCTCACCCACGCTGGACGGCGATCAATGGGTGAGCATGACCGTGGTGGTGCTGGGCGCAGGACGCATCCGCCACCTGGTGAACGGTGAGGAAGTGCTCACCTACTCCCATCCCCAGCTCGACCGTGGCGATGCGCATGCGGACAAGCCAGCCCTCGTCTCCCAGGGCTACCTTGCGCTGCAGAGCGAGTCCCATCCCATCGATTTCAAAACCGTGGCTTTGCTGGACCTCACCGGCTGCACGGACGCTGCCGCCAGCAACTACAAGCCCTACGCAATCAAACAGACGCCGGGCAGTTGCCGTTACGAGCCGCAGTAGTTTTCAGTTTTCGGTGACCACGCGGATGCGGTCGGGATACTGTTCGGCCACGCGCAAGGGCTCGCCACCCGCCTGATAACGGAAGTCGCAGTGCTGCGCGCCCAGCGCAATGGTGCCTGTGCGCCGGAGCCCCTGGCCGGCCTGATCGCTCATCACATCGTCGCTGGCGCACATGTACGGCACCAGCTCCATGGCGTCATGCTGACCATAAAGATGGCAGATCGCGCACGACTTGATGTTGTAGCCCCAGCTGTCGGGCGCCTCCCCGGGCACGAGCTCCACATCGAACTCACCGGCATGGGTCCCGGGACCTTTCGCCCAGTCAGGGTCGGACGGCGGCTCGGCGTCTGCACCCGGCGGAAGTTGTGCCAGGGCGTCGAGCATGGCTGCGCCGTAGCGGTGCGCCGAAACCCTCTGCTCGCGCAGCACCCGGAACACCGCCAGGTGAATCGCGCAGAAAAACAGCGCGTTCGCCAGACCGCTGCGCGGCGCATCGAGATAGGCAAGCGTCGGCGCCATGGCCTCGAGCTCGCCGCGCGCGGTTTCGATCACCGTAGCGGGATCGTCGGCAAGCGGCGCTACCAGCCCGGTCAGCATGTTCCGGGACCGCTCGAACAGCGTCAGAACCTGGGCGACACCCTCGCCACTCATGCCGAACCCTGCTGCACCAGCGCTTCCAGAGGGTCACCGTTCTCGTAGCGCGCCAGCAGCTTGTCGGGATCGAAATCCACGCCGATGGGGTTGTCTGCAAACGCCGCGGAGCGCATATACGCGTTCAGCTCGTCCTTGGTGGCGAAGTTTTCCACCTGAAATTCCACCCGGCACCCGTCGGGGTCCGCGTAGTACATGGACGTCGTCAGGCCATGGTTGATAGGCCAAACCGGCAGAATGGCTTCGGCTTTGAGGCGTTTGTACGTGGCCAGCAGGTCCCCCAGCGAGGTCAGCGTGTACGCCACGTGATCCAGCCCCGGTGCGCCCCGCGGACCTGCCTCGGCGTTGGTCTTGGCCAGCGCCAGGCGGTGATGCTCATCATCGTAGGTGAGAAAGGCAATCATCGGATTGCGGTGCACCACTTCCATGCCGAGCACTTTCCCGTACCAGTCGATGGAGGCGTCGAGGTCGGATACCCGCAACACGTAGTGGGCAAAGTGCGCGGGTTTGACGAGGCTGGTCGAAACTTCTCTTGTCATGAGTCGCTCCTGGGCTGATTGAGATCGAACACGCCGGCGAGACCATGGCTGTCGAGCCATGACCGCACGGTCGCAGCTTCCACGTCCGGCAGAGCCTGAAGACGCTGCGCGACCATGCGCCGCGAGGTCTCGGGATATGGACGGGTCAGGTAGCTCACGTCTTCGCCATAGGTCGGGACGTGAAACGCTTTGGCACCGGCGGCGAGCGCGGCCTGGTTACCCAGCACGAAGGGTGCGTAGGTGGCAGCCATTTCGCTCAGCACGTGACGCGCAAACGGGGTACTTTCGGGGAAGGGTGCAAGCTCGCCCGCACCGTCCCATGTATCGGCGCGACGCTCCGCCCAGTCCACCACCGTCGGGTAAGCCGCCACCACCTTCTTCGGGTCCGGGTCCATGTTGGTATGCGCCCTCAAGCCGCCCAGCACAATACAATCCAGCGCTGTGGGCCGGTCGCCCAGCAGGAACGCCGTGCGGTTGAGCTGCTGCTCCGCGGCCGCAAGCATGCGTTCGTACTCCGCTTCGGCAGCAGCCTGCTGCTGCTCTGAAGCCGTGCCGGTCGCACGGCACGCCCGAGGGCCCCAGGCACGGATGTTCTCCGCGGCCGCCTCGTTCCCCTGCGCAATGCGGGCAGACGCGAAGGCAGCGCTGTCTGCGTAGTGCCAGCGGTAGTGCACCATGACGCGTGCGATCCACTCGTCGAAGTGCTCTTCCAGCACGTGGGTGAGCACGCCGAGGGCGCCGATCGGGAACAACGCCCGCGCAGGAAAACGACCGTCCAGCAGCCGCAGCAGCGGAGTGGTGTCGGCGATCATCCAGTTTTCCGGCGTGAGAAGCACGGGCACCTGATGGGTACCTGCCCGGGTTTCGATGTGCGCCGGGTCCGCCGAGCGCTTGTCGGCCATTTCGAAGGGTGCGCCGTAGAATCGCAGGGCAGCTTCCAGCTTGCGCGTAAAGAGGCTCAGCTCGCCGCCATAGATGGTGTAGCTGTCGTGACCGGCACTCAAACAGGCTGCCCTCCCTCCCGAGGATCGGTGCTAGCATGCCGCAAGACTTCCGTCGCGCACAACTTGGGGAGGCAGCGAAATGCCGAGATTCGTGGACCTGTCGGTCGCCATCGACAACAACGAGCACACCGACCATCCCGGCGGTGCGCCGAAGGTCACTTACCGCAACCACAGCCAGACCGCCGGCGGGCTGGCGCACTTCTTTCCGGGGCTGAAGCCGGAAGACCTGCCGGACGGCGAGGGCTGGGCCGTGGAGACGATCACGCTGTCCACCCACAACGGCACACACATGGACGCCCCCTGGCATTTCCATTCCACCACCGACCACGGCGCGCGCCCGGCCCCTTCCATCGACGAGACCCCGCTCGAATACTGTCTGCAGCCCGGTGTGAAGCTCGACTTCCGGCATTTCGACGACGGCTATCTGGTCAGTGCCGCCGAGGTAGAAGCAGAGCTCGCCCGCATCGGCCACGAGCTGCAACCGCTCGACATCGTGCTGGTGAACACGCGCGCAGGTGCCGTGTTCGGCGAACCCGGCTACGTGGACGCCGGCTGCGGCATGGGACGGGAAGCCACCCTCTACCTCACGGAAAGAGGTGTTCGCGTCGTGGGCACCGACGGCTGGTCGTGGGACGCGCCATTCAACCACACGGCGAAGCGGTGGGCCGAGAATCCCGATCCGAGCATGATCTGGGAAGGTCACAAGGCCGGCCGGGAAATTCCCTACTGGCAGATGGAGAAGCTGCACAACCTGGAAGCGCTGCCGGCCAACGGATTCACCGTGGCCTGCTTCCCGGTGAAAATTGCCAACGCGTCCGCAGGCTGGACACGCTGCGTGGCTATCTTCGACGACTGACGCCGAGCATCAGCCCGCCGAGGCTGCCACTTCCTCCAGCGGCGCCATGCCCAGCGCGTCGCGGTAGGTGTTGTGATAGTGGTGCAGGGCAGGCTCATTGCGGCCGAACACCACATGATCCTGCGCCCCGGACAAGGCGCCCACGTGCGAGGAGGCTGCAGCCACGTAGTCTTCCTGCTCGATCACGTCCGCAAAAC
Source organism: uncultured Pseudomonadales bacterium (assembly GCA_964651595.1). Classification (GTDB taxonomy): domain Bacteria; phylum Pseudomonadota; class Gammaproteobacteria; order Pseudomonadales; family Azotimanducaceae; genus UBA4421. Next base: position 28,859 of record CAZYYJ010000027.1, read on the forward strand.
CGTGCATGCGCTCGGCGAGAATCTCCGGATTGACGTTGGCGCGCGTGCGCAGCATCTCCAGCCCCTGACGATCCAGATAGAAGGTGATGCGCGACCAGCTGGCGTGAGGGTTGGCAGCGTCCGGATACACACGCACCAGCGTGGGACCGGCCTGACCGATGATCAGCTGCACGTTGGGAAACAGGTAATACACCGGCAGCGCCCCGGCCAGCACGTTCCAGGCGCCGGGATCCTGCCCGCGCAGAGTGTCGATGTTCTTCAGGCACAGCATCATGCGGTGGTTACGCTCATAGCGGTCGTACATCTGCGCGTTGCCGTAAAAGTCCTGGGCCAGCGTGTTGCGATGTAGCGCATTAAAGTGATAGGTCTCACCGAACGTGTCGATGGCCAGTTTCCAGTTCATGGCATGATCGAACGTGGTCGACCCCTGATACTCGTGCCGGGACAGATCCCAGCTGTCCAGCTCCGGCCCGAGCGCACCGAGCTGGGTGGGCAGGTCCATTTCCCCTGCCGGGTCCGGATGCACCCACAGCAGGCCCCAGCGTTCCTCCGCCGGCAGCTCCACCAGGCCGTTGCACGACTTGTCGACCGGGCCGAAGTGATCTTCTTTCGGCACCGCCACCAGCTCGCCGGCACTGGAGTAACCCCAGGCATGAAACGGGCAGTGAAACCGGTGTTTCGTACCACGGGCTTCGCTCTCCACCAGCGTGCCGCGATGGCGGCACACGTTGAGAAAGGCCCGATAACGACCGTCACCGTCCCGCGTAGCGAGAATCGGCTTGCCGAGGTCCGTGCTGGTGAGGAACGCCCCCGGCTCCGGCAGATCCGCCGACAAACCCAGCACGTGCGCATAGTTCTGAAAGAACGTCGACCACTCTCGCGCGGCAATGTCGGGGCACGTATACGCTGTCACCGGGTTTTTCACCTGTACGCCGGCATCCACGTTGGTGCCTTTGTCGAGATGCCCCAGCAGCCCCTCTATGACACGGATGGTTTCGCGCTGATCGAACATGATGTCTCCCTCAGCCGAGCACGTCCTGGCCGCCGTCGTCGAGCTCGGCCGGCCGTTGCCAGTAGTTGAATTGCGGCGTCCAGTTCTCATCGGAGAGCCCCGCCAGCGCCAGGAAATTCCAGGCTGAGCAATACAGGTCCCCGGGCCCGAAAACGGCGCTGTTTTTGCGCCGGATCGTTGCTCCGTCGCGCACGTACACCACGGCCCCCGGCATGTTGCCGGCACCCGCCTGCACCGTTTGTTCCTGGATGTAAGCGCCACCACCGTGCGAGGCGAGGCGGAAACGCCAGCCGCGGCTCATGGCAAAGCGCCGCTGCAGCTCCGGCGCGTCTTTCGACACCAGCACCACCGCCATGGCCGCTTCGAGATGCCCCAGCATGCCGTTCAGCTCGTCGGCCCACAGCGTGCAGTAGCGGCACCCCTGGCCCATGTTGTGTATCACCAGCAGCGTGTCCCGGTCACCGAAGAGCTCCGCAAGCGTGGTGGAACCCTGGTCTGTTTCGAAGCGGTAAGCGGGTACCGGCTCGCCGGGGGAATCGCGGCGCAACGCAGCCAGGCGTTGCGTCAGCTCGAAGATCTGCTGCTCCAGCGCGGCAATTTCGGTAGAGGATTCCGTGGTGGACTCGGCCATCGTTCCCTCCCAGGACGCAACCTTACGGACAGCCAACGGTAGTCCGATCCACGCAGCCTGACAACTCGGGCGGAGGGGTCGTAGACACGGCAGCGGAATTCCCGCATGTTTTCCCAAGGCGCCTGAACAACCGGCAGAGCAAACGTTGGATCAGAAACGGCACGCGTTGACCTTCGTCACCATCACGGTGTTTCTCGACACGGTGGGGTTCGGCGTGATCATGCCCGTGCTGCCCGACTTTCTCATGGAGCTGACCGGCCTCGGCCTGTCTGAGACCTCGGCGTGGGCGGGCTACCTGGTGATCAGCTACGCGGCGCTGCAGTTTCTCTTTGCGCCCGTCATCGGCAATCTGAGCGACCGCTTCGGGCGCCGTCCGGTGCTGCTGGCATCGCTGTCCATGTACGCCGTCAACTACCTGATCGCCGGTCTGGCCACGACGTTGTGGGTGCTGTTCATCGGCCGCGTGCTGACCGGTATCTCCAGCGCAACCTACGCCACCGCCAATGCCCTCATCGCCGATGTCAGCCCACCGGAGGAGCGCGCGCAGAACTTCGGTCTCATGGGCATGGCCTTCGGCCTGGGGTTCATCGTCGGGCCCGCCATCGGCGGCCTGCTTGGCGAGATCGACATCCGCCTGCCGTTTTTCGTCGCCGCCGGCCTGGCGGCGCTGAATACCCTGTACGGCTACTTCGTGCTGCGCGAGACGCTCGCGGAAGAGGATCGCCGGCCCTTCGACTGGCGGCGCGCCAACCCCGTCGGCATGCTGCTGAGGATCCGCCGCTATCCCGTGCTGATCGGTCTCGTCACCGTGATGTTCATCTACGGCATCGGCCACCACGTGTATCCGTCGAACTGGAACTTCTACACCATGGAGAAGTTCGCCTGGACGCCGTTCGACATCGGCCTGTCCATGGGCCTGGTCGGCGTGCTGTCAGCGCTGGTGCAGGGCCTGCTGATCCGCAAGGTGATTCCCAGGTTCGGGGCAACGCTGACGGCGTTCATCGGTTTCAGCGCCGCGGCCGCCGCGTATATCGGCATCGCGCTCGCGCCCAGCGAGGTGGTGCTGTATCTGTGGATTGTCATGTCGGGCCTGGCGGGGCTGGCGGGGCCTGCGGTGGCCGGCATCATGAGCAATCAGGTCCCGCAGAACGAGCAGGGTGAGCTGCAGGGCATCAATGCGTCGGTGGGCAGCATCGCCGCCATCATCGGACCGCTGTTGATGACGCAGAGCTTCACGTACTTCACCGGACCGGACGCGCCGGTGTACGTGCCCGGCATTGCCTTCCTGCTTGCCGGCGGCCTCGCGATCGTGGCGATCGGGATTTTCCTGCTCAACGTCCGTACTCTGCCGGCTCATGCGAAGGAGGCCCCCTGACATGACGGTGCAACGAATCTCGAGCGGTTCCACCTTCGAAAAGCAGATGGGCTACGTGCGCTGTGTGAACGACGGCGCTTACCTGCACGTATCCGGCACCACCGGCTACGACTACACGACCATGACCATTGCCGACGAGGTCGAAGCGCAGGCCGAGCAGTGCATACGCAACATCGAGCAGGTGCTGGCGGAGGCGGGCGCCGGCTTTGCCGACGTGGTGCGCGTAAGGTACATCCTGCCCCGGCGCAGCGATTTCGAAGCCTGCTGGCCTGTGCTGCGCCGCTATCTGGGAGAACATCCACCGGCAGCAACGATGTTTGTCGCCGAGCTGTACGACCCGGCCATGAAACTGGAGGTGGAGGTAACGGCCCGGGTACCGGACGGCGCGTAACGTCTAACGAAGCGGTTCACGCTACGCTACCCATCGATTGCGCTTTCGCCCGGCACGCCGCAGAATGACCCGGTCAGCGCTACAACGCCCGGCGCACCGGTTCGCCCATGTCAAACCCCATCGCTGTAGACCAGGTATTTGCGGCCCTCGCCGACGACACACGTCGTCAGCTTCTGGACACGCTGGCCGGCCTTGGCGATGCCAGTGCTTCCACGCTCACCCGGCACAGCGCCATCTCACGCCAGGCCATTGCCAAACATCTCGTCATCCTGCACGACGCAGGCCTCGTTTCGAAAAGCCGTCATGGCCGCGAGGTTCGTTACCGCGTTGAGCCGCAGCACATGGCCGCCACCGGCCGCTGGCTGCAGCGCATGGCGCGCCGCTACGAAACCGTTGGCGCGGAGCTCCTTAAGCCCTGACCGCTCAGCCCGCGGCGCGCTTCGGAAACCACAGCATCAGCACGGGCGTGTCACGCTTGTACGCCTGGTAGTCGGGATCGTTGCCCCACCGTTTGTCCGCGCGGTTCTCCAGCATGCGTACGCCACTGATGAACGTGAGCAGCACAACCACGAAGACAGGCGAGATCAGCGTAACGAACTGCCAGCCGGCGAGCGTCGGCACGGCCATGAGCGCGATGCCCAGCCACAGCACAATTTCGCCGAAGTAGTTCGGGTGCCGGGACCAGGCCCACAGGCCCGACGTGATGTAGCGCTGCGCGTTGGCCGGGTCTGCCCGGAAACGCGTTTTCTGGTTGTCCGCAACCACTTCGATGGCAAAACCCAGCACCCACAGCACCAGCCCCAGCACGAACCAGGCGTCCGGCGCCACCACCCGGCCGGACGTCAGCGCGGCAAGGGCGCAACAGGCCGTGACGAACACCCAGGTGCCCTGCAGGGTCCAGGTCATGAGGAACATCGGAAACGACTGCTTCAGGCTGCGAAAGCGGCGGTCTTCGCCGGCGTTCTTGACCCGGCGGAAGAGAAACGGCCCAAGCCGCAGGGCCCAGACGAGAATCAGCAGCGCAATGGTCAGCGAGCGCACATCGGTTGCGCCCGTGAGCGTTACCGCGGCGATCACCATCACGATGTAGGTGAGGCTGCCGGTGAGATCGAAGTAATGCTCGGTGCGCTTCGTCCATGCATGCACGAACACCAGCCACTGCACCGCAAAGGCGAATACCGCACACAGTACCATCACCGGTATACCACCGGCTCTGGCCCCGCCGTCACTGGCCAGCCACGCGATCAACGCGGCCACGGTCACCGCCGCTATTGTGCCGATGATCCCGGTGGCGGTATCCGGGTTACGGCTGGAGCCTGCCTGGTTGTTTGCTTCGTCTGTCGTTGTCATAGCGTCACCTCTCTCGCTGGCATCTGCCAATTTCGGCTTGCCCTGTGCCTCGCATATGACCACTATGCCACCTCTGCATGTGATTTGACTGTGAACGCCGGGTCAACGCAGTGGCAACGCCCGGGCGAGCTGGCCGGAGGTCGATGGAGTGACCCGGATCGAATGAACGATCTCACCCCTGACAAGACGTACGACTCCACGACGTACCAGAAGACGCCTGGCTGATGCCGTTTCTGCTGCTCACCGTGGGTATCGGCCTGCTGCTCGTCGGCGGCACCGCGCTCGTCCGCGGTGCGTCCGGCATTGCGCGGCGTTTCAACGTGCCGCCCATGGTCATCGGGCTGACGGTGGTTGCGTTCGGCACCAGCACGCCGGAGCTGGTGGTGAACGTCACCGGCGCTCTGCAGGGTGAAACCGAGCTCGCTTTCGGTAACGCCGTAGGCTCCAACCTCGCTAACTTCGGACTGGTGCTGGGCATCGCGGCGATCCTGTCGCCGATCTACCTGCAGGGTCAGGTGGTGCGCCGGGAGCTGCCGTTCCTGCTGCTCGTCACGGCCATTCTCATGGTCATGGCCGCCGACTACACCCTGTCGTCCACCGCACCTCTGCTGGACCGCGGCGACGCGATCATTCTGCTGCTGCTGTTCAGCGTATTCGTCTATTTCATGGTGCGCGACGTGATCACCGAGAAAGACGACCCGGTGCTGGTGGAGGCAGAACAGTTTCCCCCGGCGGTGCCCGAGGCGCGCTCTACCGGGGCGAGCATCTGGCAGGTGGTACTGGTACTGGCAGGCCTGGCGATGCTCACCTACGGCGGCCAGCTCACCATCGAGCAGGGCTCGATCATCGCGGAAATTCTCCGTGTACCCGAAGTGGTGGTAGGCATCTTCATCGTTGCCGTGGGCACGAGCCTGCCTGAGCTGGTGACCTCGGCCATTGCCGCCTACAACAAGGAAACCGACCTGGCGCTGGGCAACATCGTCGGCTCCAACATCTTCAACTCGCTCGTGGTGCTGCCGGCAGCAGGCATCATCGCGCCCCTGCCCATCCCCGAGGGCGGCGCGCTGGACCTGGCCATGGGCTTCATTTTCGTGCTGGTGATGATTCCCCTGTTCATCGCCAGAAACGCGCGGCTCGGCCGCAAGGAGGGCCTCGCTCTGCTGGGCACCTACGTTGCCTACCTTGTGTATCGCTTTAGCGCCTGATTTCCGTACACTAACCGCTGTCGCCCTGCATAGATCAATGGAGTCACGAACTTGAAACACTGCCTGTCTGCCTTAGCCTGCTGTCTGCTTCTGTCCACTGCGGCACCGGTTGCCGCCAGCGAGGAACGCGCCACCGCCACGCTGGAATCCCGCCAGGGACTGCTGCGCATGGTGCGTTTCTACTTCGGCCCCATCCTTGGCATGGTGCGCCAACAGATTCCCTTCGACGGTGACGTGGTCAGCCACAACGCCACAAAAATTGCCGAGCTTTCCGCGATGATTCCGGACGCCTTCGCCCTCGACACCACCGAGTACGACCTGGAAACCGAGGCCCTGGACAACATCTGGAGCAACATGGACGACTTCAACGGCAAAGCCGCCACAGTGGTTGAGCGCGCCAACGCTCTCGCCGCCGCCGGCGCCGGCGGGCTGGAAGCCACGCAGAAAGCGTTCGGCGCCATGGGTGGCGCCTGCAAAGCCTGTCATGACGAGTACCGCGTTCAGAACTGACGTCTGGTGCCATGAGCGACGCCGAGGCGCCGCAGCAGAGGTCCCGGCAGCTGGTCTGGGACCTGCCCACGCGACTGTTTCACTGGGCTCTGGCGCTGACTCTGGTCGGCTCCTGGGTCACCGCTGAAGCGGGTTTCGACTATTTCGAATATCACCTGTGGTGCGGTTACAGCGCCCTTACGCTGGTCGCGTTCCGCCTTATCTGGGGTGTGGTGGGTCCCCCGCATGCCCGCTTCGCCGGCTTCGTTACCGGACCCGGGACCGTCTGGCGCTCGCTGCAAACGCTCGTCACGCCCACGCCTTCGACACATGCCGGGCATTCCCCGCACGGTGGCTGGGCTGCGGTGCTGCTGCTGGCCGTGGTGGCAACGCAGGCGACGAGCGGCCTTTTCATCTCTGACGACATCTTCTATGCCGGCCCCTACAACGGTGCGGTCAGCTCTGCCACCGCCGGCCAGCTGGCCCAGCTGCACCACCTGAACTTCACGCTGCTGCAGATCCTGGTGGCGCTGCACCTGACGACCATGCTGTGGTACCGGCTGCGGAAAGGGCAGAATCTGGTCGGTGCCATGATCACCGGCCGCAAGAGCGCCGCTGAGACCGACGCCATCACGTCATCGCGCATACCGCTTGCGGCGATCCTGCTGGCAGCCTGCGCCGGCGCCACGTATCTGCTGGTAACCCTGGCGCCGCCTCCGATCAGTTATTTCTAACGACAATCAGTAGATCGTCTTGCGCATGTGCTCAGGGTAACCCTGGTCGTAAGTCTGCGCGTCGAAGGCAGTATCGAAGGCTTTCAGCATCTCCCCGGCACTGGGCAGGCTGTCGCGGGGCGGCTGTGCCTCCTGCGACCACAGCCGGCTTCGCGCCAGCGCTTTCTGGCATTGAAAGAACACCCGCTCTATGTCGATCACCAGCACGCTGCGCGGCAGCTTCCCCTGCACCACAAAGCGCTCGCAGAGCGTCGGGTCGACAACGATGCGGGCCGTGCCGGTAACCCGCAGGGTCTCCCCGACGCCGGGAATGAGAAACAGCAGGGCAACGCGCGGATCGCTGGCGATGTTGCTCAGCGTATCCACCCGATTGTTTCCGCGCCGATCCGGCAGCATGAGGCGCCGGTCGTGGGCCACGTGCACGAAGCCGGGGGCGTCGCCCCGCGGTGACGTATCGATGCCGTTAGGGCCGATGCTGGCCACCACCACAAACGGCGCCGCTTCCACAAACGCCCGGTACACCGGGTGCAGGTGATCGGTTTCCTTGACGAGCGAGCGTTGCGAGGGCTCGCCGTACAGGGCGCGCAGCGCCTCCGGCCCATCGATCACCTGCGTGGCGTCAAAAGGAAAATCATCCATGCACAATCTCCAGTAGCTCAGAAAAGGTCTGCAGCCGGTAGGCGGCGCCGTCGAAACATTGCGTGGCCGTAAACGGGTGGTGCACCACGGCGCAGTCGATGCCCGCGGCCACCGCCGCCTTCAGGCCGCGCTCCGAATCTTCCACTACCAGCGCCTGAGATGCCGTGATACCGAAACGCTCCAGGCCGGCGAGATACGGGTCCGGTGCGGGCTTGCTGCGGCCATAGTCGCCGTTGACCAGAACAAAATCCATGTGCTCCACGATGGCGCGTCGCGGCTGGGCATCCCGCGCCGGGCTGACCTCGCCGTAGTGAATCAGGTTGAAATCCTGCGGCCGGGCGGTGGTGACGATAGCGAGCCTGAAACGATTTTTGAGCTGCGCCAGTGTGTCCGCCACGCCGGGAATGTCGATGCTCTCGGTGCACAGCAGCTGCTGATAGCGCGCGTTGCGACGCGCCCTGGCCTGGTCCACCTCTTCGGCGCTGTAACCCGCAGCCGCCATCTGTCCCCAGGCGGTTCTGCCATCGGCCTGCAGCGCCAGAAACTCGGCTTCGGCGATGGGCACACCGTGCTCCGCCAGTTCCTCCCGGGTGGCGCGGAAGTAAAGAGGCTCCGTATCCACCAGCACCCCGTCGTGGTCCAGCAGAATGTGCGTGTAGCGCATCAGCCGGGCGCGTTACCGATGCGGTAGCGGGTGATCTGAATGTCATCCACGCCGTAGTCGGCAAAGTTATCCGTCACCCGCCCGCGAATGTAGTCGCGCCAGGAAAACGCCGTGTAGTGCGCCGTCTCGCCCGGGGCCACCCAGGGCGTGATCTGCGCATCGTAACGGGGCTGATAAAAGAACGGCACGCTGAAGCGGCCCGTCGTATTGCGCGCCACGCCTGCCACCGGCAGCACGCGGTGCATGCCCGCGGTGCAGCGATCGTTGGTCCAGACCTGCAGCACGTCACCCACGTTCACCACGATGGTGCCGGGGCGCGGTGCAACGTCGATCCAGCCATGCACCTTCGATCGCGCCTGCAGGCCGCCATGCGCATCCTGCAGCAGCAGCGTAATTGCCCCGGGGTCGGTGTGGTGATGCAGCGCCATATCGCCCAGCGCGCTTACCGCCGGCCGCTCGCCGGCGGGCACCGGATCGTGCGGTGGGTAAAAATTGAGGCGCGCAGCACTGCTGTGCACGTCACCGAAACCGTCCGAGACCGTTCCGGCTGCCACCGCGGCCGGCATCCCCAGTGCCTCCAGCACCAGGCGCATCACGTTTTCGGACAGCCGGGTGAATGTGGTGAAAAACTCGGTCAGCACCTCGCGGAACGCAGCGTCTTCCTCCGGCCAGCGCGTCTGCTTGGCAGGGTTGCTGGAGAGATACCCGCCCGCTTTGAAGTCGAACACCTCTTTCTGATCGCGTTTCTGCTTGGTCAGCTCACGGTCGAAGTAACCGAGCGGGTTGGCCTCGTCGCGCGCCACCGCAAGCTTGGTCGCCCTGGGCTGGGCAAAAAACTCCGCCGCAGTCGCAAAGACCCGCTCCACCAGCACGTCCTCACCGTGCTCGTCGAGCAGAAAGAACCCGTGGTCTTCGCAGGCGGTCGCCAGGGCCTGCGTGGTCTCTTCCGGGAGCCCGCCCGCCATCGCCTGCGCATAGCTGATGGTAGGGATCGCTTGCATCGCACGCTGCCTGCTGCAAAGGGGCCGCAAGGGTACACCGGCCGCTCCGCGGGGGACAGTCAGTCACGCGTTCTGCGGGCCAGAAGCTGCGCGAGCAACGCGGGCTCGCCCTTGGCGTCGGCAACCAGCCCTTCATGGGTGTGCAGCACCTCGAAGTGCCGTCCCAGCGCACCGGCCAGGCTCCCCGGCGCAACCCGGAACCGCGCGCTGCCGGGGCCTGTCACTGCGGCCGGACGGAGACCGGCATCCGGCCAGTCAGCTGCTGCCACCAACGCCTGCCAGTCTCTTTCGCCGGATGGCACGGCCAGGTGCTCTTCGATACAGACCCAGCCTCCGGGCTCGATATGACGGTGCAGACCTTCGAGCAGCGCCGGGGCCACGAAACGGGAGAGCAGCACAAAATCGTAGCGCGCCTCCGGCGGCAGGCCCGACGCTAGCAGGTCGCGGTGATGCCAGGCGATGCGCCCGGCAAGGGCTGGCGGCGTGGCCGCCGCAGCCGCGGCCAGCCCGACGGAGGAAACATCGTACCCATGCACGCCATAGCCCCGCCCGGCGAGCGCCCGCGTGTTGCGCCCGCGCCCGCAGGCCAGGTCTGCCGCCATGGCCCCCGAAGCCGGCGCCGGCAGTTGTTCCAGGCTCGCCCGCAGATAGGCGCTGGGGTTTTCCTGGGCATGACTGCCCTGTGCATAACGCTCGTCCCAGCGCGCCTCGTCTTCTTTTGCCATGGGTGCTGTCCTCGTTCGCGACCTGTCCGCCTAAGCCGGCATCTCCACGGCCTCGCGAATGCCGTTCAGGTCGTTAACGACAACGTAGCCGCGACCAACGCTCACCCAGCCGGCCCGCTGCCAGTCCTGCAGGCACATGTTCACGCCCTGTCTCGACGCGTTGAGAAAGCTCGCCATTTCACTCTGCGAAATGTCCAATCGCGTACCAGCGCCGGGGTCCGCGGCGCCATCGTAGGCAGCGTCGCGCACCATGGCTTCGAGCTGCCGGGCCAGCCGCTGCGGCAGCGACAGAAACGCCGCGTTCTCCACCTGCTGACTGGTGCGCCGCACGCGTTCACACAACACTTCGATCATGTGCAGCGCAAGCTCTGGGCGGGCGAGCATGAGCGAGCGCAGATCGTCGCGCCCGATCAGAAATACCGTGGTGCTGGTACGTGCGGTCCCCGTGGCCGTGCGACGCCCGCCATCCAGCACCGCAATCTCTCCCCCGATGTCACCAGGTCCCATGGTGTTGAGCGCAAGGTCACGACCGTCCTCCGACTGCACGCTGATGCGTACCGTGCCGGCGATGATGCCGTAGATGTAGTTGCCGGGCTCACCGCGCTCGAAGATCGTCTGTCCCGCTTCGTAGTTGCGTACGACGCTCAGCGACGCAACCTCACGCAGCAGCGCCTCGGGCAGGCCTTTGAACCAGTGTCCGCTCTTCAGCACCGTCAGCGCCGTTGGCCGTCCACGTTTTGTCATGTCGTTACCGTTGCTGCCATGCCTTACCGCGATCCGTTGCCTAACCTGTCATGCACCGCTGCGCGTTCTTGCCGGCCTTGTCCGGCCTTCTCCGCCCTTGTCCAGCGTTGTCCAACACGCCGCAACGCGCTTGTCTCATCCGCGCATTTACCGCAGTCTAACCGCCCCCCAAGAAGATCACAGCGGCCTCATGAAATACGACAACATTCTGCAGACCATTGGCAACACGCCCATCGTGCGAGTGAACCGGGCAGCACCCGATCACGTTCAGATGTACGTGAAGGTGGAGTCGTTCAACCCGCTTGCCTCGGTGAAGGATCGCCTCGCTTACGCCATCATCAAGGATGCCCGCGATCGCGGCGCGCTCGCGCCCGGGCAGACCGTGGTGGAGGCCACCTCCGGCAATACCGGGATTGCCCTGGCCATGGTGTGCGCCGCCCTCGGCCACCCGTTCGTTGCCACCATGGTGGAGACCTTCTCCATAGAACGGCGCAAGATCATGCGCGCCCTGGGCGCCAAGGTGATTCTCACGCCAGCCGCAGAGCGCGGTTCAGGTATGGTGCGCCGGGCTGCGGAGCTGGCGGAGGCACATGGCTGGTTTCTCGCGCGCCAGTTCGAGAACCCGGCCAATCCCGAGTACCACGCCAGCACCACGGGGCCGGAGATTCTGCGGGACTTTGCCGGCGAGCGTCTCGATTTCTGGGTTACCGGCTGGGGTACGGGCGGCACGCTGAGCGGCGCCGGAAAGGTGCTCAAAGCAGCGCGGCCCGAGCTGAAGGTGGTAGCCACTGAACCGGAGCAGGCAGCGCTGCTCTCCGGCGCCGAATGGTCACCGCACAAGATCCAGGGCTGGACCCCGGACTTCATCCCGGACGTGCTGGACCGCTCTGTTGCCGACGAGATTGTGCCCATCGGCGAAGATGACGCCATGGCCTGCGCGCTGCAGCTCGCTCGCGAGGAAGGCATATTCGTCGGCATCAGTGCAGGGGCCACGTATGCGGCCGCCTTGAAAGTCGCCGAAGCCGCCCCGGAAGGGTCGGTGCTGCTGGCCATGCTGCCCGACACGGCCGAACGCTACCTGTCCACCCCGCTGTTCGAAGGCATCAACGAAGGCTCTGACGACGACTGGCTGGCATCCCTCTAGGCGACGGGGCACTCAGGTCAGGGTCGGGATGTGCGGGTTGCGAAAGTGCCAGACGAATCGCCGGATTCGTCTGGCAAAAAAAGCCAGCTCCCTGCCGGCTCAAGCGAGTAGCAACACGCCTGTGTTTACCCCGAGGCCGAGCAGTACCAGCACGACGAGATAGGTTCGGGTCTTGGTGTTCAACTGACTACCTTGTGAGTTAGACACCACAGCCGCGTGGCCAGGTCCGGAGCGCATCGTTCCGCAGCGCTTCGGTGGGGTCCACATCCCTGTGGCGGTGTGTCCATGGGTCGTATGGTGCGCCACCCTACCGCGGCTGTATGTCAACCACATGACACAACTCGCACATCGGTGAAAATTCTCACAACCGACCGTGCCCGTCGCCTATGCACGAATTGCTGCGGCCAGGCGATCGTGTGCGCCCGTCATCGTTCGAGGCACGCACCGTGCATTCTCCGTTCCCCATCGCCTGGCGCGTTCGCGCCGCCATCGCCACAGCGGCTCTCCTGCCCTGCCTGGCCACAGCGGCGCCCATCTACGAATGCCTGGACAGTGAAACAGGCAAACGCACGTTCACGCACCATGGCTGTCCCGATCCGGGCCACGGGCGCACCCGCTACGTGCCCGGTCAGCACAGCAACTTCGCCATGGAGCCGATGTCAGCCGCAGATCGCGCACGCCTGGCGGACGTGACACCCCTTTCCCGCGGCCGCGCGGGCCAGCGGCGCTCTGAGACTCTGATGGAAGCTCGCGCGCAATGCCGGGAGGCCCGGGCCATGCTCAAAGCCCTGCGGGCCGAGCGGCGGGCGGGCTATGCGCTGAAAGATGCCAAGCGCCTCGACAGCGACGAGCGCGCTGCCAAGGCCATGCGCCGCAAACACTGTTGAGCGGCGCTCACGGCCCGGCGCCCAGAGCGCGCAGCTGTGCAACGGTGAACTGCCCCGGCCCGGCGCCGTGAGCCACCAGCGCGCGGGCCATGCGCACGCACGCATCGTTGACCGGCGTGGGCACGCCGTGCAGCCGACCCAGCAGCGATATCTCGCCGTTGAGAAATTCGGTTTCGATATCCCCCGTACCGCGCGACATGCTCTGCCACGACGAGCCACCAGCCCGCGGGTAGCCTTCGATACCAACCATGCGATAGGTATCGCGATGGCGCTCACGCACTTCCTCGCGCGTCGCGCAGTCGATGCCGGCGGCGGCGTAACAGGCGAGCGCTTCCCGCCGCGCCTCGCGCCCCAGCTCGGCCGTGTCCTCACCGGGATCGACGCCCGCCTGCAGAGCATTACCCAGGTTCATGAGCAGCTTGGCGTATTTGAAACGCATGACGGCAGGGTCCGGGCGCGCGCTGAAACCTGCCTCACTGAACGCATCTGTCAGTGCCGTTACCCCGGCGTCATTGCCGTGCGGATAGATGCCACTGTCCAGAATGCCGCCCCTGCCTGCTGCATGGGTGACCACCACGCCGGGATCGAGATGTGTGGCAGGCAGATTGACCACGGTGGCGACCACACGTTGAAAGTAACGTAACGCCATACGTTCGTTGGCAACGCCGTTCTGCACACAGGCAACCATGACCCCGGCCGGCGCCACCGCGGCAAGATCCCGCAGCGCACCCTCGGTATGCTGCGATTTCATACACAACAGCACTGCGGTCGCAGAAGGCGGCGCCTGAGCCCAGGGCACGTCTGCCGGCCCCGTCACGGTGGGCAGGCGCAGAGCGTGCTCGCCATCGGGAGCCACCAATGTCAGCCCCTCTTGGGCAAGCACCTCACCGTGGCGGCCGCGCGCAATCAGCGTCACCGCGTATCCGGCCATGTGCAGTCGCCCGCCAATGGTTGCGCCGATGGCACCGGCGCCATAGATGACGATGTGCTCAGCCATGCGCGGGACCCCAGCCCGTGAAACGTCCTTCGTTCATCGCAGCAGCAGCGGGTAGTCGAGCTCGGCCTCCCACAGCAGCTGGGAAACGTTGGCGAAACGGCTTTCGCTGGCAAAACCATGGTGCCGCAACGCTTCCATGTCCCGCACAATGCGCGCCAGCGGTTGACTCTGATACAACGACGACGAGCCGGCCGCATCGGCGACATGGCGCACAACCTCCGCACACGTCTGCATGGTGTGCGTGCCTGCCAGATAGAGATCGGCGCGCTCGGCATCCGTGAACTCGTGGCCGGTCTGCGCTTGTGCCCAGACCTGGTCGAGCGCGTCGTAGAAGTACGTCCGCGTGCTGCGGTATTTGCCGAGCGCGCGGCCGTAGTGAGACTGGGCCAGCGTACGCGTCCGGAGTTTCCCGTCAGACGCGTAGGGCACCTTGGCCCGGGCCAGAGCGTCCAGCTCGTCGAGGGCGCGCGCCGCCAGCGCCAGCGCCACCGGGATGTAGGTGGCGAACACAACCCGCCCCGGACAGCGATAGAGCGGATCCGTGTAGAACTCGTTGCGCGCCGTGCCGGGCACCGCCACCAGCTCGGCCGGTATGCGGGCAGCGCGAATCTCCACGTCGTTGCTGCCCGTGCCACGCATGCCCACGGTGTCCCAGTTGTCCACGATGGTCACGTGCTCAGCAGGCACTGCCACCGTGGCAAAACCTTCGCCGTCGAGCAGCACGGGCGACATGACGTAGTCGGCATGATGACAGCCGCTGACGAAGCTGTTGCGACCGGACACCACCACCATGTCGCCGTCGCGCCGCCCCTCGAGCGGCGTATGACCGCTGGCTGCAACCATTGCATCCGGCGCCTCACCCCAGAGCCTTTGCACCAGCGCGGCGGGCCACGTGGACGCCATCATCCGGGCAGCGTTGTACACCATGACGTGCCAGCCAGCCGCACTGTCCGCCATTGCCAGAATCTCGCAGACCTGCGCGCACGTGGCAGGTGCTACCGCGCCACCGCCCAGGCGCGTAGGCAGATACAGCCGCGGCACGCCGGCCTCTACCAGGGCCCGCAGCGCCGTGTCGTGCAGGCGCCCGTTCGCCTCTGCCCAGGACGCGTGCTCAACCAGCGCAGGCTGGGCTGCCCGGGCCCGGTCCAGCCAGTTTTCCGTCATCGAGCCTTCCTGTGTGTGGAGACCGCCGTTCTGCCGTATCGCTGTCATTTCCCGGCGCGTACTTGCCTTCTATGAGCTCCGAGCCTACCGGTTTACCGAACACGCGCAACGGGCGCGCCACACGTTGTCAAGCGACGCACCGAAATAGCGCACACGCGCACAGTTCGCCGACCGCCGTTCGCCGATAATGCCGCGTGCCGGCCGCCCGGCGATGACGAATGCTTGCGAAGGGATACCCATGGCTGACGCCTACCACATCAACGCCGACGAAGGCCTCATCACCGTACGTGCACCTACGGGACTGACCCTGCCGGATGCGCTCACGCTGGGGCAGACGCTGCTCGCCGATCCTGCGTTCGACAATTCGCTGCCTCAGCTGATCGATCTGCGCGAGATCGCCTTCGAGCCCGATGCGGAAGCGGCACAACGCATGCACGACTTCATGCTGCAGGAGTATCGTCCGGCCGTCGCCGCCTCCATGGCCGTGGTCATCAACGACGAGATGGACCGCGCCGCCCTCGCCGCGCTGTATCTGCTGGTCTGTCGCATGGGCCGTACCGAGCTCTTCGACAACTACGAGCTGGCCTTGCGCTGGCTCATGCGCATCGAGTTTGCCAGCGCTGAAGCCTCAGCGTAGAAGCACGATACCGGCTGCCAGCGCAGCCACCATTGCCCAGAACAGATAAGGTCCCGCATACGCGACAAATCGCGCCGCAGCCTCGCTGTGCTGCACTGTCGGCTCATCGTGCGGGTCAGGGCTGAGGTCTTCGTCAGATTCCCGGCGCAGATGCGGGGGAAAGTCGGATGCATAGTCGAGACGGGCGCCAAGGCGCCGCTCGAGCGGTTTGGACTGGTCCACGTACGTCTCCCACTGCGGACTCCTGTTGCCCCAGCGAGCGCTTCGCTTATAAATCCCTGTATTTGCTCGATTTTTTTGCTATCTAATGAGCGCTGGGGACCAGAGCACCGCTGTCCAGGCGGGCCGTTTTTCATAGTGCACAACGGCCACGGGCACGTAAATCCCTTGACAGAACACAAATGTCGGCAAGATGTAAGACCGCGACCCGAGCCAGGGAAAAAGTGAAGGAATTATGGATTCGAAGCGCTTAAGACATTGAACGGCAACGAGATTTCAGTGCCGCTGGCAGTGGACAGATATGCAACCGTTCCAAAGGCGTTTTTTTGCTGTATGCTAGCAACCCTCACTAGCCGGGACTGTATGTATAACCAGTGTTATTCTCCTCGGCAGGGCGATTACACCACATACAGCCCGGCTAGTTGAGGCCAACCCCCCAAGCCCTTCCAGGGCAACTTCCTAAAGCAACCACGCCCGCCTGCAACTGCAGCGGCACCCGTAGCTACACCAGCGTCACTCGTCTGCGTCCGGCACCGCCGGCAACAGTGAAAACCAGTCGTAGCCCGCATCGGCCACGGCAACGAACTCCGGGTTCAGAAAGCTCTCCTTGGTGTTGTAGGGCAGGCTCGCGCCGTCGAAGGTGTACACACCGCCACCGGCTGCCGCCAGCACCGCGTGCGCCGCGGCGATGTCCCACTCGCTGGTGGGGCCGAGCCGCGGATAACAATCGGCTTCACCGGCTGCCAGCACGCAGAGCTTGAGCGAGCTGCCGACCGGCTTACGCTTCAGGCCCGCCACGCGTGCTTCCAGGGCATCGAGGTATCCCTCCAGGCGCTCACCGCCATGGCTGCGGCTGGCAACCACATCGAGCGTTGCCTGCGTCCCACTCATGGCACGGCCCTGAAGGGTTTTCGTGGTGCCATCCGCGCTCAACACCCGGGCGTCACCGGCGGCCACGTCGCCGGTGTACACCAGATCCTGCACCGGTACCCCGACGATGCCGTACCGTGGCGCGTGGTTCTCGATGAGCGCGATGTTCACCGTGAACTCGCCGTTGCGGTTCACGAACTCTTTTGTGCCATCGAGCGGATCCACCAGCCAGTACTGCGCCCAGCCAGCGCGCTCGGCGAACCCCGCCGGCGTTGCTTCCTCGGAGACGATCGGCAGCAGTGGTGTGAGTTGCTCGAGGCCGGCTACTATGATCTCGTGCGACGCGAGATCGGCCTGGGTCAGCGGCGAGGTGTCCGCTTTGCTTTCCACCGCAAAATCGCTGTCGTAAACGTCCAGAATCGCCGCCCCGGCGCGGCGCACGATGTCAATGAGTGCATCCTCCGGGATTTCTCGCATAATGTCCGTCATCGATGAGCCTTTCTCGTTGTTTGCAAATCCTCGTGCTCCCACCGGTGACACCTCGCCCCGGCGACAGGCGCGCTTCCGTTCAGCGCAACGCGGCATTGTATTCGCAGCCACGAACACCGCCCAGGGGATTCCACTCATAAAATCCACGCCGCCCACAACCCGCACCGCAATCGTCGACTGGTCTGCCGTGGACACGGTCATTCTCGATATGGACGGCACCATTCTCGACCTGCACTACGACAACACCGTGTGGAACCAGTTACTGCCGCGTGCTTACGCTGACCAGCACCGCCTGAGCCTGCACGAGGCGGAGGAAGTGCTGTACGGACACATGCGGGACGTTCGCGGTTCCATCGATTTCTACAGCTTCGAGCACTGGACCGCGTTCACGGGCCTCGATCTGATTGCGCTGCACCGGCGGGCAACCGACCTGGTCACCTACCGGCCGGGCGCTCAGGCCTTTCTGCGCTGGCTGCAGGCGAGTCACCGTCAGAGCCTCATCGCCACCAACGCGCACCGCGATTCTCTCGCGGTGAAATTCAGCCATATCGACCTCGAGCAGGAAGTGGACGCCGTCATCTCCAGCCACGACTTCGGCCACCCGAAGGAGGCCGCACCGTTCTGGTCGGCTTTGCAGGCCAGCCATCCCTTCGATCGCGCTCGCGCGCTGTTTGTGGACGACAACGAAGAGGTGCTAGCGGCCGCGGCCGCCTACGGCATCGCCAACGTGCTGTGCGTCGCGCAGCCCGACTCGCAACGGCCGGTGCGGGACGTTTTGCGGTATCCTAGCTTCAATGATTTCGCCGAGCTTCAGGCTGCCTGACATACCGACCCACGCCGGCCGCCACCGACCGCAGCAACCATGAGCACCGCGCTGCAGGGTGTGCGCCTTGACCGCTGGCTGTGGGCCGCGCGTTTCTTCAAGACCCGGTCTCTCGCCAAAGCTGCCATCGATGGCGGCAAGGTCCATGTGGACGGACAGCGCGTGAAACCCGCCAAGGAGGTACGGGTGGGCCAGAGCCTGGAGATACGCCGCGGCGATACCGCTTTTACGGTGCTGGTCGACGAGCTGTCCAGCCAGCGGGGACCGGCTACAGTGGCGCAAACGCTCTATACCGAAACCCCGGAAAGCATCGAGGCCCGGGAAACCGACGCCGCCCGGCGGCGTATGGAGCGGGCCGGGCTCACGGTGCCGGCCACAAAACCGTCCAAGAAGCAGCGCCGCGACCTGCAGCGCCTCAAGCAGGACACGGCGGGCGCGGAGGGCGCGGAGGGCAACGATGCCTGACCAGGATCCGACAGATCTGCTGCACCGCTTCTCGTTTGTCGACCTGCCCATTCGCGGGCAGTGGGTGCGTCTCAGCGGCGCGCTGGACGGCGCGTTCGGCGCGCACGACTATCCGGCACCAGTGCGTGAGCTGCTTGCACAGATGTTCGCAGCGGTGGCGATGTTTGCCGACAATCTGAAATTCCAGGGCACCGTCGCGTTGCAATCCCAGGGGCAGGGCGCGCTGCGAAGGTCGCTCGCGGAATGCCGCGAGCACGAGTACCTGCGCGGCATTGCTCACGTGGACGCCGAGCGTGTCGACGCACAGCCACAGCTCAACGAACTGGCCGATCTCACGGCCTGGCTGGACGGAGGTCAGCTGGCCCTGACGTTGATCCCGCCCCGGGACAGCACGCCCCAGCAGACCTCCTACCAGGGCCTCATCGACCTGGAGCATCCCACGCTTGCCGCTTGCCTCGAGCGCTACTTCGAAACTTCAGAGCAGCTACCCACGCGACTCTTCTTTGCCACCCGCTTTGCCGACGGCGGCGTCACGGGCACGGGCCTGCTGCTGCAACGCCTGCCCAACGAAGACGGCGCCACGGAGATCGCCAGCCAGGCTTACGACGAAGCCTGGCACACGATCGAGACGCTGGTGGCTACCCTCACCGACGAAGAGCTCGCGAGCCTCGACCCCGAGCCCCTGCTGCGCCGCCTCTTTGCGGAATATCCATGCCGGCTGTACCCCGCCAAGCCTCTCAGCTTCAAGTGCACCTGTACCCGCGCCAAGACCGATCAGACCCTGCGCATTCTGCCGGAGCAGGAAATTCAGGAGCTGCTGGAGGAACGCGGCAGCATCGACGTGAACTGCGAATTCTGCGGCACCAACTATCGCTACGACGAGGTCGACGTCACCGCGCTGCTCAAAAGCGGCGGCAGTGAGCCTGAGGCCACCATTCACTGACGGGCTCGACACAAAGCCTTACATCCCCGCTCACCGGTCTGGCATAATCGCCCACCTTCCTGGGGAATGCACAAAGAATAAATGGCAGTCGACATCGATAGCACGGTGAAAACGGACAACTACGTCAACCTCACCACCGCGTCCCTGGCGGAACAGGCAGTGCTGAGGGGCGAAGGCCGCTTCGCCGCCAACGGCGCCATCGTTGTGGAGACCGGTCAGCGCACCGGCCGTTCACCCCGCGACCGTTTCATCGTGGACGAACCGTCCACCTCCGAAGCCATCCACTGGGGCGAGATCAACCAGCCCATCGGCCCGGACGTGTTCGATCAGCTCTG
This sequence comes from uncultured Pseudomonadales bacterium, assembly GCA_964651595.1. Lineage (GTDB taxonomy): Bacteria > Pseudomonadota > Gammaproteobacteria > Pseudomonadales > Azotimanducaceae > UBA4421. Next base: position 48,792 of record CAZYYJ010000027.1, read on the forward strand.
GGACCGCGTGCAGATGCACATGGCCGACCGCGAAACCTACACGTCAGAGCTGCACGTCGGCGCCGATCCCGAGCACTACCTGCCCATCGAGGTCACCACCGAGTACGCCTGGCACGCGCTGCTCGGGCGCTCGCTGTTCATCACTCCCGAGTACTACAACCCCCACAACAAAGAAGTCTGGCAGATCGTCAACGCGCCCAACTTCGTGTGCGACCCGGAGCGCGACGGCACCAACAGCGACGGTACCGTGATGATCAACTTCGCCAAGCGCCGCGTGCTGCTCGCCGGCATGCGCTATGCGGGCGAGATGAAGAAGTCCATGTTCTCGGTGCTGAATTTCCTGTTGCCCGAGAAAGACGTGCTGCCCATGCACTGCTCAGCCAACATGGGTGACAGCGGTGACGTCACGCTGTTCTTCGGCCTGTCGGGCACGGGCAAAACCACCCTGTCGGCCGACCCGTCCCGCCTGCTCATCGGCGACGACGAGCACGGCTGGGGCAAAGGCACCGTGTTCAACTTCGAAGGCGGCTGTTACGCCAAGTGCATCGACCTGTCCCGGGAAAACGAGCCCGTCATCTTCGACGCGATCCGTTTCGGCGCGATCGTCGAGAACGTCATCATCGACGAGGCCAGCCGCGAGCCCGACTACACGGACAGCACGCTCACCGAAAACACCCGTGCCTGCTACCCGCGCGCCAACATTGCCGAAAAAGTGCCGGACAACCGCGCCGGCGAGCCGAACAACATCATTTTCCTCACCTGTGATGTCAGCGGCGTGCTGCCACCCGTGGCGCTCCTCTCCAAGGAGGCAGCCGCGTACCACTTTCTGTCGGGCTACACCGCGCAGGTGGGGTCTACAGAGATCGGCTCCACAGAAGCCTACAAGGCCACGTTTTCGACCTGCTTCGGCGCACCGTTCTTCCCGCGACCCGCAGGTGTGTACGCCGATCTGCTGATCAAACGTATCGAAGAATTCGACTCCCGGGTCTATCTGGTCAACACCGGCTGGACCGGCGGCGGCTACGGTGTGGGCGAGCGTTTCAGCATCCCCACCACGCGGGCCATCATTGCTGCCATTCAATCCGGCGCGCTGGCGGACGTTGAAACCGCGCAGCTCGACGGTTTCAACCTGGCCATTCCCGTGGCTGTGCCCGGTGTGGACGGCAAACTGCTGAATCCCCGCGAAGCCTGGGCCGACACTGCCGCGTACGACGCAGCCGCCAGCAGCCTCATCGAGAAATTTGTCGCCAACTTCACCAAGTTCGACGTCGACGAAACCATCGTCGCGGCCGGGCCCGGGACGCACTGAGCCCTCTACCGCGCCGGACTCTCAAGCCAGATCCTCCCGCTAGACAACGGCCCGAGCCTGCCGCGACAATACCGGGTCGCGAATCCCCATAGACCCCCATGGCAGCCAAGTCCCCAGATACCGGTGCAGACGCGTTCCGCGACATCTCAGCGTCGCTGACGCGGCTGACCGCAGACAAAAACACCCTGAAAGGCCTGCACCGCGGCATCGAAAAGGAAAGTCTGCGCGTGCGTCCTGACGGCAACCTGTCGCTGCTGCCACACCCGGCACCCCTGGGCTCGCCGCTGACGCATCCTTCGATCACCACCGATTTTTCCGAAGCGCAGCTCGAGCTGATCACCGGCGTGCACCCGAGCGCAGACGCCTGTCTCGAAGAGCTGGAAGACATACACCGCTTCGTTTTCGCCAGCATCGGCGACGAGCTGCTGTGGCCCAGCAGCATGCCGTGCCTGCTGGGCACCGACGAGGACATTCCCATCGGCCGCTACGGCTCATCGAACATCGGGCAGGCCAAAACCGTGTACCGCCGCGGCCTGGGGCTGCGTTACGGGCGCCTGATGCAGACCATCTCCGGTATCCACTACAACTTCTCGGTGCCCGACGCGGTGTGGCAGGCGCTGGGCGTTCACTCGCAGGACGACATCACGCGGGCTTACTTCGGGCTCATCCGCAATTTCCGCCGCTGGTCGTGGCTGTTGCTGTATCTGTTCGGCGCCTCTCCTGCCGTGTGCCGTTCCTTCACCAAACATCTCGAGCACCGGCTGGACGCGCACGACGAAGGCAGCCAGTACCTGCCGCACGCCACCAGCCTGCGCATGGGGCCGCTGGGTTATCAGTCGAGCGCTCAGTCGGATCTGCACATCTCGTACAACTCCGTCGAAGAGTACGCTGCGTCCATGGTGGAAGCGCTCACCACCAACTACCCGGCCTACGAGGCACACGGCACCCGCAAAGAGGGCACGTATCACCAGCTCAACACGTCGATCCTGCAGATCGAGAACGAGTTTTACGGCACCATCCGGCCGAAACGTACCATCCGCTCTGGAGAGCGGCCGGTGACCGCGCTACGCGCCCGCGGCGTGGAATACGTGGAGGTGCGCTGCCTGGATCTCAATCCGTTCCTGCCGCTCGGCATCGACGCCGCCCAGGCGCGCTTCATAGACACGTTTCTGCTGTTGTGTCTCGTGAGCGACAGCCCCACGGACAGCGAGGCGGAATCCCGCCGTATGGGCGCCAACCAGCTTGCGGTGGTGGAGCGCGGTCGCGATCCGGCATTGGAACTCATCGACGATCAGGGGCAGACCGTCGCCCTCAAAGCCTGGGGGGAAACGCTGCTCGCCGGTTGTGCGCGGCTGGCCGAAGCGCTCGATGACGCCCAGGGGGGCGGTGAGCACCGCGCAGCGGTGACGGCGGCCGCCGCGGCGCTGGAAGACCCTGCCCGCACACCCTCTGCACGAGTGCTCGCAGCCATGCAGGACGAGACCGTCCCGTTCTTCCGTTTCTCCATGCAGCAGGCCCGCGAGATCAAGTCGCAGCTCACCGCCCGGCCCCTGGCCCCCGAGCTCGCCAGCCGGTTCAACGAGCTGGCCAGAACGTCGCGTCAGCGCCAGAGCGAAATCGAAGCGGCTGATACGCAGTCGTTCGACGACTTTCTCGTGGACTACCTCGCCATCGAAGGATGAACTTTCTCGCCCATTGCGCACTGGCTGAGCAGGCCGGTCCACCGGGTGATTCAACCTTGCGCACCGGCCTGCTGGCAGGCGCCGTGCTGGGGGATTTTGTCAAAGGCCCCGTGCCGGAAGCCTGGCCGGAACCGCTGATTGCAGGGGTGCGCCTGCACCGGCGTATCGATGCGGCATCCAACCTGAACGCACACATCCGCGCGACGAACGCGCTGTTTCCAGCCGCCGTGCGACGCTACGCCCCCATCTTCACCGACCTGCTGGCCGACTACTGGCTGAGCCGGAAGTGGGCAACCCACCATGCGCAGCCCCTGCCGGCCTTCAGCAGCGCCTGTTATGCAGCGATCAAGGCGCATCGCCAGCACCTGCCCGCGGCAGGGGAGAGGTTTGTCGCCTACATGGAAGAGGAAGACCTGCTCGCCAGCTACGCGGCCTGGCACCACGTCGACCGGGGCATCCAGTCAGTGCTGCGACGCCTCGGAAAAATGGAGCTGCTGAGCGCGGCACGCGACGGCATGGAGGCGGCGCTGCCGGACAGCGCCCAGCACTTCGACGCGTACTATCCCGAGCTTGCCGCGGAAGCGGCAGAATTCGTCGCAGGTCTCAACGCTGCACAATGAAGTTGGTAAACATGAGATCTTCGATGTGGGGTTCGCCCTCTTCTCGCTCGAGGATCTCGCGAAGCTCCTGTAGGGCCTCAGCCTTGATCGTTTCCCGCCCGGCGGTGCTGGAGATGGTGGACTCGTCCTGACGCGCCAGCAGCAGCACGAGGCTGTCGCGCAGCGCGGGGAGGTGGTAGCGCGCCGCATACTCGGCGTCCTTGTTGTTGACCCGCACGGTCACGTCGGCCTTCACATAGCGCAGGTGTCCTGAGTCCGACACGCCGAAATTTGTGATGAAGGTGGGTTTCAACTCCACGTAGCGCACGACGCCACTCGCACCGGCGGGTGCGGCCTCCTCAGCAAAGGTCGCGGGCGCAGCCAGCAGCACGGTGACCAACAGGGTCGTTCGCAGGCGCCATTTTCGCATCAACAGGGTCCTCTCGGCGGAATCTTAAGCAAGCGTAGTTGACCCTGGCCGTTGCGCCAGTAACCTTCTTGCGCCGGAAACCGCTGGAGACGCCTGTGCGCGCTGTCCTCTGCCATGCCTACGGGCCCCCTGAAAATCTGCGCCTGGAGAACATCGATGCCCCGCAGCCCGCCGCCGGCGAGGTGCTGGTGGACGTGAAAGCGGCGGCTTTGAATTTCCCGGACGTGCTGATGATTCAGGGCAAATACCAAAGCCAGCCACCCTTTCCCTTTGCACCGGGCGGGGAATTTGCTGGCGTGATCAGCGCCCTCGGCGAAGGTGTGGCGGACTGGCAGGTGGGTGACGAGGTCTTCGGCGGCCGCGGCTTCGGCTGCTTCGCCGAACAGATTGCGGTGCCTGCCGCCGCTCTGCGGCCCAAAGCACCGGGCATGAGCTTCGCCCAGGCTTCGGGCATCAGCACCACCTACGGCACCTCCTACTACGCGCTGAAGCAGCGCGCAGCGCTGCAGCCCGGCGAGAATCTGCTGGTGCTGGGCGCGGCTGGGGGCGTCGGCCTGGCAGCCGTGGAGCTGGGTAAAGCCATGGGCGCGAGAGTGATCGCGGCCGCCTCCAGCGACGAGAAGCTGGCCGTGGCCCGCGATGCCGGCGCGGACGAGCTGATCAACTACGCGGACGGGGAGCTGAAAGAGAAGGTCAAGGCGCTCACTGACGGACGCGGCGCCGATGTGATCTACGATCCGGTGGGCGGTGACCTGTTCGATCAGTGCATGCGCTGCATAAACTGGTACGGCCGCGTGCTGATCGTCGGCTTCGTGGGCGGCGACATTCCCCGGGTACCCACCAATCTCATTCTGCTGAAGAGCTGCCAGGTGGTGGGGGTGTTCTACGGCGCCTTCAACGGCCGTTCGCCCGAAGAAAGCCGGCAGAATTTTGCGGAAGTCATGGCCATGTTCGAGGCCGGCAAGCTGAATCCGCTGGTGGGGGCCGAGTATCCCCTCGACGCGTATGCCGACGCGCTGAATTGTCTCGCAGAGCGACGTGCGATCGGCAAAGTAGTGGTGACACCGTGAGCTGGCTGCCAGATTTCGCCTTCCCTCGCGGCATGGCGCAGCAACTGGCGATGCTGTTGTGTCTGGCGTCCGGCGCCTTGCTGTGCGGTGCCCTGTTCATGGAGCACGTCATGGGTCTGGCGCCCTGCCCCCTGTGCATGATGCAGCGGCTGTGGGTAGCCGCCGTGGGGCTGGTCGCCTACGTGGGTCTGCTGCACAACCCGCGCTGGGGCATCTACCCGCTGCTCGCGGCGCTGTGCAGT
>CAZYYJ010000028.1:0-53270 GCA_964651595.1 uncultured Pseudomonadales bacterium
GATGCACGCCTGGCCGGCATTCATGAATATCGACATGGCGGCCGCCGGGATCGCCCGGTCGAGATCGGCGTCAGCGAAGATGATGTTGGCAGACTTGCCGCCAAGCTCGAACGACGTGCGCTTCAAGCCGGCTGCGGCCCGCACGGCAATGTCCTTTGCAGTAGCCACCGAGCCCGTGAAGGAGACGCCGGTCACGTCCGGATGCTCCACCAGCGGCGGGCCCGTTTCCTGGCCGTAGCCGAGGACCATGTTGTAAACCCCGTCCGGCATACCCGCCTCGGCAAAAATCTCGCACAGCACGCCTATGCTGAGCGGCGACAACTCCGACGGTTTGTGCACGGCAGAGTTGCCGTAAGCCAGACATGGCGCCATCTTCCAGGTAGACAACATGAACGGCCCGTTCCAGGGAGTAATGAGGCCGAACACGCCCGCCGCATCACTCTGTGTGTAGGTCAGCAGCGTGTCGTCGCGGTTGAACGACTGGTTGCCAGCCAGTTCCTGCTCTTCAGCGAAGAAGCGCAGGTTCCAGGCCGAGCGTTGAATCATGGGATGCGGCCCCTGGTGGGCGGGGCCAATCGGCCCACCCATCTCCAGCGTCTGCCGCTGAATAATTTCGTCGGAGCGCGCTTCGATGAGATCAGCGGCTCTGAAAAGAACCTCGCGACGGAAGGCAGGCCTGGCCCGCGACCAGGCTCCATCGTCGAAGGCGCCTTTAGCGGCACGCACCGCCCGCTCGATATCGGCCACGTCGCCCCGGGCAGCCATGGTGGTCAGCGCCTCCGTGGCGGGATTTACAACCTCGAAGCGACCGCCGTTAACCGCGTCAACAAAACGCCCGCCGATGAAATGCTGTGGCTCGCTGACCTGCGGCGCCTGCACCACCTCGCTGCCTGGCTCGCCCATGGCGGCTACTCCTTGTCGATGCTCATCCCGGGACCCATGGCTTTGGCCGGCACGTGACCGTAGGTGTCGCGGGTGTAGTACTCCGATTGATGGGTTGCCGGACGACCGCTGGTGCCCACCTCCACCAGCCATCCCGACGGCGTTGCAAAATAGAAGGAGAACATGTGGTCGTTGGCATGCTTGCCCAGGCTGATCATCACCGGGTAGTCGCTCGCCTGCACCAGCTCGTGGGTGTAGAAGACGTCGTCATAGTTGTCCACCTCGAGCATCAGGTGGTTGATGCTCTTCCTGCCGGGTGGCCCGAACGCCAGGGAATGGTCGCGTTCGTTGCAATGCATGAACAGCACTTCCGCGATACTGCCGTCAGGCGTCGGCACGCGGTACTCAACGCCGCCGCGCATGCCCAGCAGCTTGTAGAACTCGTAAGCCGCGTCCAGCCCCGCGTTGCGCAGAATCATGTGCCCCACGCCACCGTCACCGGTGACAAAGCGGCCGTACATACCCCGACCCGGATGAAAGGGTCGGTGCGGATCGATGCGTGGACCGTGGAAAATCTCCAGCGGATTACCCGCAGGATCTTCCAGGGTCATGATGTCCAGCACGTGGCGTTCGCGGGCCAGCTCGGCGCTGCCCTGCTCGAAGGCGATCCCGGCATCCGCCAGGCACTGGCGCATGGCGGCGAATTCTTCCACGCCTGCCACCCGCAAGCCCGCACCAATGAGATCGTCAGCGCCGTTCTCTTCCAGGATGATGCGATGGTGCCAGAGGTCGGTGCGTAGATAGAGGCGCCCTGCCTCACCTTCGTCCACCACCTCCGTCGCCAGAATATTGCTGGCAAAGGTGCGCCACTCTTCCAGATCGGACACGCCGAAGCGCACGTAACCGAGTTCCGTGATACCTGTCATGGAGCCTCCCCAGGTCATTCCCTCCCGGGAGCGTCGTACAGGCCCGGGGCCGTGTCAACGACGCAGATGGCCCCGAGCGTCAGACGCGGCGGCGACGCAGCCCTGCCAGGGCCAGGCCAAGCAGGAGCAGAGCGGTCATGCCCGGCTCGGAGACGACAACCCCACGCAGAAGCGTGAGGCGGTAAACCTCCACCAGCCCGTTGCCGAAGTCCTCCAGCACGATACCGCTGGTGAAGGTGTACAACGGATCCAGCCCGGTCAGGAAGACGCTGGCAAAATCTCCGACGATGCCGTCGATACCGGCCGACAGGATCAGGTCGAAGAAGTATTCATCTGCCGTGAGGGCAAAGTTGATGGCCACCGCCAGGTCACCCCCACGCAGATTGACGTTTGCAGCGTTCAAAGCCCCGTAGGTCACGCCGCGGTCGGTGCCGTCCAGCGATATCTGCAGCAGGTCGTCAACCCCATGACCGAACTCGCCACCCACATCGAGGAGGCTGCGTGTCAGACCGATCACCGAGTCGGCGGACGCGCCGTCTGTGTAGGCGAGCGTGGTGGAATTGTAGAATTCCGTGACGAAAAAGCTGTCCACCGTCATGGTGGTGTCGGTCAGCTGCAGCGAACCGGCGTCGACGAAGGCGGCCCCGCCAACGCTCAGGCTCGACGCGTTGAGCTCAACCACACCGTTGCCGAACAAAGATCCCAGATTGGAACTGGCACCGATGCGGAAAAAATCACCCACCGACGCATCCACGTTGCTCAGGCGCAACTCACCTTCACTGCCCTGGAACTGGGACGCCACAAACAGATCTTCAACCACCTCGAGCCGGCCGTTACGCATGTCGAGCACACCCCGGGTTTCCGCTACCTCGTCGGTGCCGATGGCATTGCGGAAGCCGGACACGAAAAGCGTGTCGCCGACGGTGATGTCCGTATCGATGGCGTTGATGACCCCCTGTGAGTCACCGCCCCCGGCGATGACCACGGCGCCGCTGGTGCTCAGGGACGTATCCGTGAGGTTCACCACGCCACGCCCCACATCTCCCAGACCGGCAAAGCCCACCCTGAGAGTGCCGGCTTCCATGCTGCCCCCCAGCACGTTGAGCTCACCCGTGGCCGAAGCGACCCGGTCGTCGAAGGCGCTACTGGCAGTGCCGACCCGTATGTCGGCGTCTCCCGTGAGGGTAACGTCAACGAGATCGGCGCGCCCGGTGGCGAAAAACGGGTTGAAGTTGTCGACGCCGGGATTGGATCCCAGGGAGGTGGCATCACCAACGAACATGAGAGCGTCGACGTTGAGGGTGCCGCCCGTCATGGCGAAGCGTCCGTCGGCCACGGGCGCGCCCTCGGGGTTGCTCACCTGCGAGTTGTTGACCATGTACGCCTGACCGATTCCCAGGAAGCCAGTGCTCACATCACCGCCCGCGACCGTCAAGGTGCCCGCGGCGTCACCCATACCGGTGAGGGTGCCGAAACCGCCCGAGGCGCCCACGAGAATCTGATTGAAGCCGGTGATCGAGCCGTCGGTCACCTCTACGCCACCCCGCGCAATGCCACCCGGGCCGAAGACCTGATTGTTGTTGGGCACACCGATCGAACCGCCAATGATCATGACACTGTCGCCGTCCGCGTTGCCGACGATACCGCCGTTACCTACGGTGAGCGTACCGCGCGCTTCACTGTCAGCCGCGTGTCGCGTACCGCGATTCACACCCACAAAGTAATTGGCAAAACCGGAGACCCCGTTAATCGCAGCCATGCCCTCCGCGGAACCCTCACCGGTGCTGAAAAGCCCGAGGTTCGTCACGCTGCCGACACCGAAACTGCCGGCCGCCCCGTCAACGCCTATGACATTGCCGCTGCCGAGATCGAGGCTACCCATGCCGTCGCCTGCCCCCCGCAAGGCGTCGAAGCCGCCCTGCGCCGTGCCGACGCCCACATCGCCGGTAACGCGCAGATCGCCCCCCGGCGAGGTGAAGGCACCTTGCGCGCTGCCATCGAGGCCGGCGCCGCCGATGGTCACGTCCGTAAACGCCTCGCTCCCGAGATCGAGACCGCCGCCAACGGTCAGCTCACCGATGCCGGTTGTGCCCGGGCCAAAGGCGACGCCAACGGCGAGATCCAGGTTGAACGTGGGGTCGGCAATGGTGAGCTGTCCCGTTTCGACCACCACAGAGCCCGTGGCAGCGCCGCCTTCGTCGCTGTTGAAGGCGCGAAAGGCACGCCCGATCGCCGCACCCGGGTTCTCGAGGTTGAGGTCGCCATTCGAGATCACCAGTGAGCCCGTCGCAGAAGAAGTTGCATCTCCGCCGCTGTTGGTGCCCACGCTCAAACCGCCTTCGACGTCACCTTCCACGGCAGCCACACCCGTGGCCGTCACATCCTGCGAAAAGACCGGCGCAGATGTATTGACCGCCACGGTGCCCACCAGCAGCGAAGCGGCCGCGTTCACGCCACCACCCTGCACCGTGAGCGTTCCAGTGGCACTACCAGGGGCTTCCGGCGTGCTCACACTTCCTACCGACACGCTCTGGCCCGCAAGCACATCGCCGTCTGTCACGCTGAGCACACCGGTAGCGCTGGTCGTGGCGCCGCTCGCCACCCCGACGCCGACGCCAAACTGGCCCTCGACATCGACCCCGCTGGTGACCAGGGCACCGGAAACGGCGCCGGCAGACACGCTGTTGGCAGCACCCACCAGAACGTCGCGCGCCTTGATGTCGACAGCACCCGAGGCGGCATCGGCAATGGCGGTACCACCGTTGTTGATCGATGCGCTGTCGCCGGCACCGCCACCACCCAGCGGTTCCGGTACCCGACCGAGATCCCAGTTGGCGGGATCGAACCAGTCCCCCGAACCGGGGTTGACCCAGTCGATAACGCCAGCGAGCGCGCTCTGTGAAAGTGCCATCACCGCCACTGCCGCGGCTGCCTTCTGCGCAGCCTGTGAGCCGTTCTTCGCCATCGCCCCCTCCGACTTTGCGAAACCAGATAACCACGCAAGATTCATACCTTTGGCAAGGGCCGGGAAAGAAATCAATCAGTTACAGCTCGCAAGGGGACTTGTGTGTCAGCGAAGCCGACACTTTCGGGGCGCTGGATGTAAAGAAACCGGACACCATCGAAGGCAAAAATGCATCATGCCCCCCTCCGGCGAACGGGCTATATTAGGGGTCTCACAGACACAAGGGACGGTCACGTGGGGCAGCTGGGGCAAGCCATCGCTGCGGTGCTGTTGAGCACGCTGCTGATGCCGCTCACCGCGAAGGCCGAATGTCAGCCGGGCGTCAATCCAGAGGGTGACAGCGACAGGGCCTATCAGAACCGGGGCGCCTACTGCGATGGGCTCTACCGGGAAGACCACACGAGAGTCGCACGACTGCACCTCGTTGGCTTGAGCACCACCGGGGGCATCGCAGGCTGGGACAATCTGACCATCAGCTGCCGGGGCCCGACCGCGGCATCGCGCGTGCACGTGGTGAGCTACAGCCCCAGTCACCGCTACCGGCTGGACGCGCTGCTGGACGCCGGCACTGACGAGCTGCCCTGGAATCCCAGCATCCCCCGCGCGATCGAGCTGGCGCCCGGGGACGTCGCCGCCATCTGCCGCAGCACCGAGCGCTTCGGGATCTGGGAGGAAACCGTCCTGCATCCCGTCAGCATCACGTCCGCCGCCTCGTCAACCAGCGGGCAGGGATGCGTGGAAATGGTGCTGACCTCTTCGGTACCGCTCGACGGTCTGACGCTGGAGATGCAGCAACTCGACGAGAGCGGGGCTGGCGTGGCTTACGCCATCGAGCGGCAGTATCGCGAGCAAGCCATCTTTTCGGGCGAACTGGCGAGGATCTGCCTTGCACCGACATTGCCCGGCAGCCTCTATCTGCTGAACATCAGGGGCGAAGGTGCGCCGGCTGACTGGGCGCCGCCCAGGGGCGAGTTTTTCCTGAGGCTCCCATGACCGACGACACCACGGACACCCCGCGGTTGCGCGAGACCATCGCGGGCATTGAGCGCGAAGCCGTCGAGCACCTCGCGACGGGGGAGCACGGTGAAGACCGCGAGCGCTGGCTGCGTGAGCTTGCGCTCACCGGCGAGATCAAAGCCCGCTTACCCGCCGTGCCGTCGCGCCGCGGCATGTACCTGCGCCTCGGCATCGGCTTCGTGCTCGCTGTGGCTGCGGCTCTGGTTCTGACGGTACGCCTCGCCAGCACCACGGTCGAACTGACCGCCACCGCATCGGATCTGCGGTTTGTCACCGGCGAGGATCTGCGCTGGTCAGGCCCGGTGGTGACGAGCAACGCAGTGGCTAGAAACATCTCCGGCGCCGCGGGCAGTCTCGTTTCGGAAGGGCTGCGCCGGCTCGTGCCAACGGATCGGCTGACCGTCACGGCGGAAGACGACACGGGGGCGGTCTACGTCACCCTGCCCGCCATCGTGCAGGGCACGGAAACCTGGCTGAACGCCGAGGAAGGCGTGCTGACCGTGCAGTATGCCAGCCACGCGAGTACACAGATTGCCACGAACGGCGCCCAGCGCGTCACGCTGAGCAGCGGCACGTTGCAGGCTGGCCCGGGTCCGCGCGATGCCCGTGTGGTGCCGTGCACGGACGCGCCTCCGTGCCGGGGAATCTCATCGCTGCGCCTGCGGGTCGCCGAGCCGCCCGTCAGCGCAATGCTGGCCACGGGGAAAGTGACCGATATCTTTTTCACGCAACCACAGTTGTCGCCACAGCCAGGCGCTGCATACGGCGGACTTACCTCGGGACGCCTGCGCGTCTCGTCCCGCGACGACGACGTGGTGCTGCAACGGGGCGACCGGCTGCGTTTCGAGGGCTTTCAGGGCACGCTCGCCAACGTGACCGTTACTCCCGACGGTCTGCGCTTCGGACTTTACGGTCGGGTCGACGGCGTGAAACGCGAAACACCCACCGGCAAACGCATCGACCTCATGCCTACCATCTTCGAGTGGTGGACCTACCAGGATGCCCTCATCGTGGTGCTCAGTTCCCTGGTTGGTCTGTTTGGTGTGCTGGCAGGTATCGGCGAATGGCTCCTCAAAAGACTCTGAGAATCATCGTCGCCGGCCTGCTGGCGCTGGCTGTCACGACGCAGAGCCAGGCGGCCTATCGTGCGGTCGTGGTGGAAGTGCTGAACGGCACCACGGTGCAGAGCCGTGCCAGCGCGCTCCCGGTGGGCACGGCCGATGCCAACGACGGTACCACCACGCTGGTGCTGGCGACGGCCAAGCACGTGGTTTCCCGGGCCGGCTTCGGCACTCGCATGCAGCTGCGCATGCCCGGCTGGAGCAACCGGCCCATACCCGTCAGCGCCGGTCCACCGCTGGACACCAGCGAAGATCTCGCGGCGCTGGTCGTCGAGGATCTCGGGCGCTGGGGGCTGGACGCCGAGGCCTTTCGTCCGGAGATCGACGCGTTGTCCCCGAGCGACGGAGGCGAACGGGACACGGTCACGCTGGCCGGCCTGTCCCGGTCGCCGCTGGCACCGGAAAGCTGTCTGGACGACAGCGGTGTCGCCACCGTGAGCGGCAACCGCGTGCAGGTCAACGGTTTATGCACGACACCCGGCGATTCCGGCGGTGCCCTGATCGGCAGCCAGGGCAATGTCGTCGGCATGTACATCGGCGCCGGCGTTCGCCAGACCGGCATCCCCCTGGCAACGTTGCGTGAGGTGTTCCACCGGGGCGGCTATCCCTTCGGCAGCGCCACGGCAGCAGCGGGTACGCTGCCGGATGGCGGCGCAAGAACACCGTGGCTCATTCTGACCATCTCGGAGTTCGGCCTGCTGCCCCACATCCCCGACGGTCCCGGTGGTGGTTATCCCGACTATCGACTGCTGGTTTCCCTGTACGACGGGGAAGACGGAGCGCGGTATCTGAAGGACACGCTGCACGTCGATCGTCTGCAGCGTGTCGACAGTCTGCCCATGGTGATCCGCAGCGACCTCGACCGTATTGATCTGCAGATCATCGACAGCGACTGGTTCGGACAGAACGAGATCATCACAGAACGCAGCGCACCCTTCGGTATTCGCCGCGCCGAACGCGGCACCGTGGTGCGCATGGAGTGGACACCTGAGACGCGCACGAAGATCCGCACCCGCACGCTGGCGGCAGAACCCAGCGTGGAAGTGCGCGTGTCCGGCGTGCGTTTCGAGCCCGAAGCGGCGTCGGGACCCGATCAGAACCCCGCCGGGGCCACGGTGGTTGCTTTCGGCCAGCGCCACGAGGACAGCGTGGCGATTCTGGCCGCCGATCGCACCGATCACCTCCGCGTTCTGGGTTCCACTGGAGGCTGCGAGATGATCGTTTTCCACGATCACGCACTGCAGATCGATTCGGAGCCCGCCTTCGCGCACCGCACGGACGATGACGGGGATCGTCTCTTCAACGAACAGCCGATCGTTGCGCGATGTCACCCCACGCAGCTCCTGCGCATCGTGTCGGACCGCGACGCCGGCTCGCCACAGAAATATGCCGTCAGCACCGGCCTGCGCGGCAGTCTCTACTGGCTGGACGCCATGCTCGCCTGGGGTTACGACGACAGCGACCGGCTGGAACGGTACCGGCGCATGTTCGGTACCGATGGGTCCACGTTCGTGAGAGCGCTGGTCGATCGCATGCAGGCGGGTAACAGCAACCTCGAGGAACCCATCTATGAATGGTTGCGCGACGCCAAGGCTGAACGGCTGCCGCTGCTGGAGGCATGTTGTGGGGCAACCCGTTTCGCGGCAATCATGCGCGCCCTGTTGCTTGAGCCAACCGCCGGGCGGATCGACGTGGAGCTCTTGTGCAGTCTCACGCGCTCGCGCCATTCAAGCCTTCGTTACCGCGCCGAGCACCTGCTCGATGAAGCTTTCGAGCAGGGCCTCGTCGATCGTCCGCGCCGGGACTGGGAGAATCCGCTCTGCCCGTGAGCACTATGCGGACAGGAAGCGGCTGGTGTGTTCACCCACGTCCGGGGAATTCAGCCGAATGGTCATGGGCGCGCGGCGCAGTTGAAACGGAAAGCCTTTGACCAGCGCACTGTCCGGGCTGGTGGCAAAGATCGGCGTCGCAGCAAGCTCCGCATACATCTGCGACCCCCGGCGCACCACGGCAGCGCCAATGCCGGCCGCTGCCAGGTCCTTCACGGCTTCGCTGCCCGTACGCTGCGCCACCCACGCGGCCCACACCGCGCGTCGCTCGCGATCGTCGAACGCCACCCAGCTACCGTCAGCGGCGCGATAGGCGCGTCCGTTGTCAGCGGGCGCGCCAGGCTCTCCTGCAGCCACGCGCTCGATGTCTTCGCCGGCGAGAAACACAGCCACGTCCCGCTGCGAGACATCTAAATGCATGCCGCCGTCGCTGCCGGCCACGGCCAGCGCGATCACCGCGGCCGCGTAAAGCACCACGGTCTGGTCCGGATAGTTCACGTTGCGGCCGGTAATGTACGGCTGTCCGCCCTCGTAACAGACATTCGCAGCAAAGCCGCTTGACGCCTCCAGCGTGGATCCGAAGCTCGACGCGCCGCAACCCGGGCCCGACAGGCCCTGCCCGGAAACGCTGGCCAGGATGAGCTCCGGGTTGATGGCAGCGAGCCGGTCGAAGCTGAAGCCCAGCCGGTCCAGCACGCCACGGCGAAAGTTCTCCACCACGACATCCGCTTCGCGCACCAGCCCTTCGAACGCAGCTCTGCCCTCAGTTGTCTTGAGATCGACGGCCACACCGTATTTGTTGCGGTTGTTGCACTTGAACAATGGCGACACCGCCTCGCCTCCCCACTGCCGGAAGGGATCCGGGTAGCTGTGCGACTCGATTTTCAACACCTCGGCGCCCAGATCAGCCAGCAGCGCCGAGACACCGGCGCCCGCCGTGATGATGCCGAGATCCAGCACACGGACACCAGCCAGCGGCAGCGCCGGCTCGGCGATGGCACCAGGTTGCCGGCGCGATCCGCGGTTTCCCGCCGTGACCCGATGCGGCAGCCGCGGCGACCGGGCGGGTGCCCCGGAAGGGCGCTGCACATCACTAAACGCGTCGCGATGTAGCAGCAGCGGATCGGTCAGCAGATCTGCCGCCGCCATCACCGGAGCGGCTGGAATCTCATACTCGAGAAACAGCTCCGCCAGCTCATGCTTGCGTTTGCGCGCCGTCCACGCGCGGACGATCGCCAGGTATTCGTCCCGGTGCCGCAGGCGGGCCCGCGGCGTGGCAAAACGCTCGTCAGCCAGGCGCTCATCGCCCACCATGGCAACCAGGCGAGGCCAGTCCCGGGCCTGGTAGACGAGGGCCACGTAACCGTCCCGGCAGGGCAGCACCGGCCACTCGGCGCCCTCCCCTTCGCGCTCGATGTCGTTGCCCAGATCGCCAAGGGAGGCAGCTTTCCAGTTCACCCACGCAAGCACACCGGCACCATCGAGACAGGCGCTGTCGTCCTGCCCCGTCCGCAGCACCTTGGTGATCAGCGCGCTGAGGGCTGCAAACACCCCGTACCCGAGCGTTCCTGCCCCGTATGCGCCGGCTGGTATGAGCGGCGCCTGCGCCGGATCACCCAGCAGGTCTGCCAGGCCCGACTCGGCAAAAAGCGTTGCTTCGCTGGCCCGCGGAGCAAGGCGCAGCACCACCGCCCTGTCGGGCGCTGCTTCATCAGCCATGTCCGGACCGGAAACAACCAGAAGATAGCGGTTGGCGGCGCCCCGCACCCACGCGAGCGGATCGCTGCCGCCGTCGGGCAATGGCATTTTGCCGCGCCCGAGGAAGTCATCGCTGGCTGCAAAGCCGGCGCCCAGATACACCCGGGCCCCAAGCTGGCGGGCCATCTGCCCGGCAAAACCGATAGCGCGGCGACCTACCGGCGCAACCTCGCCATCGCAGATCTGCAGAATCTCAATTCCGTCCAGCATGCCACTCCCCGCTCGATCCAGACGCCCGCTCCATTAGACTAAGGCTGCCGTCGAATAGAAAGCGACGGAGCTTGACCGGCCAACGGCTCGCAGCCGCTATCGAAAGCTACGTGGGTACCTGACTCGTGAGGGAGCTGATGGTCTCGAGCGGCTCCCGGTCCATGCGCACCTCGTTGATGCGCGCGGCGTCGTCGGCATAGCCGAAGGACAGGCCGCACATGATCGCGTTGCCGTCCGGAATCGAGGCGATGCGCCGCACCGGGCCGGGATAGGCGGCGAGCGCCCCCTGAGGGCAGCTGGCCAGCCCGCGCTCGACCAGCAGCAGCATGAACGTCTGCAGAAAAATGCCCAGATCGACGGCGTTGGCGCGATGCATGGTTTCCGGCATGGACAGAAAAGCCGCATGCGGGGCACCGAAAAACTGCCAGTTCTTCATCAGCAATGCCTGGCGACCGGCCTTGTCTTCCCGATCGATACCCATGGTGCCGTAATAACTCCAGGCACAGGCGTACTGACGCTCTTTGTAGGCGCCCTTCAGACCCACTCCCCCGGAAGGCCAGGTGGGATAGGGCGTGGTCCCGGCTTCGATCTCAGCCAGAATCTCCGCCTCCAGCCGTTGCCGCGCCTCACCGGATACCACCGCGATATGCCAGGGTTGCGTATTGCTGTTGGACGGCGCGTGGCGCGCCACCTCCAGCACTTCTCGGATGACCGCCTCGGGCACGGGGTCAGGCTTGAAGCCGCGGATAGTGCGTCGCGCTCGGACCGCCTCCGTAACAGACAGACTCACGCGTCGCCCTGCCCATGGCGGGGACCGATCTCCTCGAACACCCACACCCGCCCGGTGCGACGGTTCAGCGCATCACTCTGCTGGCGCTCCGCTCGGGTGGCGTTGAGGTTTTCGATCACGGCATCGGCGCTGTCAGCCTCGGTCTCATACACGGCCAGGTAAGGCAGCGGGCAGCCTTCCCCGGCCTCGCCTGCAAGGCGGTATCGCTGCGCGCTGACCAACTCGGTGGTGGCCAGCACTTCCTTCAGGTGCAGGTTCTCGTAGTAGTCGTTGAATTCGTCTTCCCGGCCTTCCACAGGCTCAGTGAGGATGAGGACCAGATGTCGTTTCTTGCTCATGGGTGCTCCCGGTGTCACGCAGGCGGATAGTCGGGCATAGTCGACAGATACCGCAAGCCAGGGGTAGATGCGTGAACGACGACGATGCCCGCCGACGGCTGGAAACGCTGCGCAGCGAACTGCATGAAGCGGCCGCGGAAGGCGCCGATGCCGCCGGTGCGGTGGAGCTCGATCAGACGAAGGTGGGACGCCTCAGCCGCATGGACGCCATGCAGTCTCAGGCCATGGCTCAGGCCGCGCAACGGCAGCGCCGGGACACCCTGCGCCGTGTGGAGCTCGCCCTCGCAAGACTGGACCGCGGCGACTACGGCCTGTGCTTTGACTGCGACGAGCCCATCAACCCGAAACGGCTGGATGTGGATCCCGCTGCAGAGCGCTGCATCGCCTGCGCCGAAGCGGCCGACACACCCTAGGCGCCCGGTTCAACCGATATCTTTGAGAAGGGGGGCAAACGCCGCCACTGCACGCTGCACGGTCGCAAAATCTCCCTGAGGGCGGAACATCACCTGGCTGGCGCCGATGGCAAACCACGCGCGCGCCTCCGTCACCCATGCTTCGGGATCGTCCCCCGTTGCGAAGATTGTGGTTTCTACACCCACGTCGTCCGGATCCCGCCCGGCGGCGGCGGCGGCGTCTTTAAATGCCGCTATGGTGGCTCCGGCCTGCTCCGACGGTGCGGCGAGCATGGCCTGCCAGCCATCTCCCACCTGGGCAGCACGGAGGATGGCCGGCTCCGCAAACGCCCCGACCCAGACAGGAATCGGCTGCTGGATCGGCATGGGCGCAAGGCCCGCATCTTCGATGGTATGCCACTGCCCCTGAAAGGTGACGTGCTGTTCTGTCCAGAGCCGCCGGCAGACCTCGATCTGTTCCACGAAGCGCGCTGCGCGGTTGTCGAAGTCCATATTCAAGGCCTGGTATTCCGGCGCGTTCCAGCCGAGGCCAACACCAAGCTGGAAGCGTCCGCCGCTGAGCACGTCCAGCTCGGCAGCCTGCTTTGCCACCAGCGGCGCCTGGCGCTGGGGCAGAATAACCACTGCCGACTTGAGCCCCAGCGTGTCGGTTACCCCGGCGATGTAGGCCAGCAGTACCATGGGTTCGTGGTGCGGAAACTCGGTTGTGTAGCGCGCCGCCGCAGGAAAGTCGGCTCGGGGCGTGCGCGTCTGCAACACGTGATCCGGCACATTGATGTGGCTGAATCCCTGGCCCTGCGCAGCCTGGACAAAATCGCGGATCACCGCAAAGTCGCTGCCGATCTCCGCCTGCGGAAAGTGGATACCGATTCTGCGGGCGCTCATGGGTTGTCTCCATAACCGACGAAGCTGACCACGTCATCGACGGGACGGCGCGTCGATATCACGTCGTTGGCGGCAAAACCATCGGCGGGATACCCCATGGCCACACAACTCATGATCACCTCGTTGTCGGGAATCCGGGCGTGCTCGCGCACGACCGGCGACTGCATGATGCCCTGGCCGTTGATCACACAGCCCAGGCCCCGCGACCATGCCGCGTTGACGAGGCAATTCACGACCGCGCCGCAGTCGAAGATTGCAATGTCGTTGTCGGTGAGATCGGCATCGAACGTGACGACCACAGACACCGGTGCGTCAAACTGCCGGAACCCTCTCATCACCCAGTCTTTACGGCGGACCTTGTCCGCCCACTCGATGTCCATGGCCTCGAACAGTTGCGCGGCAATGGCTTTCTGCCGCTGGCGGTGCACACCCTCGTAGGGACCATGCATACGGATTTCCCGCGACGCGGGGACGCCCGCCAGGTTGCGTTCCGTATTGCCCTGCCGGATGCGGTCCAGCGCGTCTCCCGTGACCACGTGCAGATGCCAGGGCTGCGTGTTCATGGACGAAGGCGCGCGCGTCGCGAGAGCCACGACTTCGCGTATGACATCTTTGGGCACCGGATCGGGTTTGTACCCGCGGATACTCCGCCGTCCAAGCACCACCTCGTCGAACTCCATAACGCCCCCCCGTTCGTTAACGCGGCGGGCAGCTTCGCCGGCGTTGTGGTGGGAGTCAACCACCGCCACACGTCTCCCCATGGTCAGACGCTCCGGCAACGCCGATCGCTGACGGGCGCCAGCCAGACGCAGGCGGTAAAATCTCATGGATATTCAGGTGTATCTGCTTCGCCACCGCCGGGCGGCCGCGCAAGCCGATGCCAGCGCACAGGTTGAGACCATGGACGCAACGACAGTGCTTGCCCCTTTCCGCATCGTGCCCGTGGTGGTGCTGGACACCCCCGCCCGCGCGCTCGAGCTGGCGGAGCGGCTGCTGGCGCACGACCTTCCCTGTATGGAGATCACCTTACGCACGCCCGACGCGCTGGCATGCATCGAGGCGGTGAAGACCGCCCGGCCGGCCATGACCGTAGGAGCCGGCTCCCTCTGCTTGGCCTCACAAGTCGCCGCCGTGCAGGCGGCGGGCGCTGATTTCGGTGTCAGCCCGGGCAGCACGAGCGCCCTGCTGGACGCGGCCGCAGACGCCGAACTTCCCCTGGTACCGGGCGCGGCTACCGCCACGGAAGTGCTGCACCTGCTGGAACGCGACTACCAGACCGTGAAGTTCTTTCCCGCGGAGCTGAGCGGTGGCCTCGCGATGCTGCGTGCCCTCGCCGAGCCGATTCCGGGCGTGGGTTTCTTTCCTACCGGCGGGATCAACGAGGGCAACTTCCGCGACTACCTCGCCTTCGAGCGGATCCGCTGCATCGGCGGAAGCTGGCTCGCCCCGGCCGGGGACCTGGCTGAAGGAAACTTCGCGGCCATCGAAGCAAGGCTGTCGGCGCTCCGGTAGACTGCGGCTGCCGCCGCCACCCCGCCAGACGGCCAGGGGGAGCCGGCGAACGGGCCAGCCACTTATGACAACGCACATTCTCGGTATCTCCGCCTTCTATCACGACAGCGCCGCCGCGCTGTTGACCGATGGGCAGATCGTCGCGGCTGTGGCTGAGGAGCGTTTCACCCGCACCAAGCACGATCCCGCGTTTCCTGCACAGGCCATCGCCTACTGCCTCGACGAAGGCAGCCTCACGCTGGCCGATCTCGACGCCGTAATTTTCTACGACAAGCCTCTGCCCAAGTTCGAGCGCCTGCTGGAAACCTACATGGCCCACGCGCCCCGGGGCTTCGGCTCTTTCCTGCGCAGCATGCCCGTCTGGCTGAAGGAGAAGCTGTACCTGAAGTCGTTGCTGAAACGGGAGCTGGCAGCGCTTGCGCAGGGCAGCGGCGACGCCAAAGACCTGCCGCCGCTGCTGTTCGCCGAGCACCATCAGTCGCACGCAGCGGCAGCGTTTTATCCCAGTCCCTTTGCAGAGGCCGCCGTGTTGTGCCTGGACGGCGTCGGTGAATGGGCCACCACCAGTATCTGGCACGGCGCCGGGAACCGCCTGCAGCCGCTTGCGGAAATCCAGTTTCCCCACTCGCTGGGCCTGCTGTACTCGGCGTTCACGCAGTACTGCGGCTTTCGTGTGAACTCCGGCGAATACAAGCTCATGGGTCTCGCGCCCTACGGTGAGCCGCGTTTTCGTGACACGATTCTGGAACACCTCATCGACCTGCGTGCCGATGGCAGCTTCGCGCTGAACCTGGCCTATTTCGACTATCCGGTGGGCAAGCGCATGGTAAACGCGCGCTTCGAGGCACTGTTTGGCGCACCTTCGCTGGCGCCGGACGCCGCGCCTCAGCAGATGCACATGGATATGGCCGCATCCATCCAGGCGGTGACCGAGGTCGTGGTGCTGCATGTCGCCGCCCACGCCAAAGCCCTCACCGGCTGCCGCCATCTGTGCCTGGCGGGCGGCGTGGCGCTGAACTGCGTGGCCAACGGTCGGTTGCTGAAGGAGGGACCGTTCGAAGACCTGTGGATACAGCCAGCGGCGGGCGACGCCGGGGGCGCTCTGGGCGCTGCCTACCTCGCCTGGCACGAGCACTTCCACAACGCACGGCCTGTCCCCGAGGCGGACGCCATGCGCGGCGCCCAGCTGGGTCCGTCGTTTACGGACGAGGACATCGCCTCACATCTGCAGGTCAGCGACTGCCCGCACACCACTCTGGACGACAAGGCGCTGTACGCGCACGTCGCGGGCCTGCTAGACGAAGGTGCGGTGGTGGGCTGGTTTCAGGGCGCCGCCGAGTTCGGTCCCCGGGCGCTTGGCAATCGCAGCATTCTCGGTGACGCGCGCAGCACCACCATGCAGCGCGTGATGAACGAGAAGATCAAACAACGGGAGTCGTTCCGGCCTTTTGCACCAGCGGTGCTGGCCGAGGACGCCGCGGCGTATTTCGACCTCGATTGCCCGAGCCCGTACATGCTCCTGGTGAGCCAGGTACGCGACGAGCTGCGTTGCGCCGTACCCGCCGGAAGCCGCGGCATCGAACGCCTGGCGCATGCTCACTCGACATTGCCCGCGATCACGCATGTCGATTTTTCCGCCCGCCTGCAGACCGTGGACGCCGCATCGCAGCCACGCTTTTACCGCCTGCTGGCTGCCTTCAGAGAACGCACCGGATGCAGTGTGCTCATCAATACCAGCTTCAACGTGCGCGGCGAGCCTCCGGTGCTGACGCCTGCGGATGCCGTGCGCTGCTTTCTCGCCACGGACATGGACTATCTGGTGCTGGGCAACCACCTGCTTGATAAGCGTCAGCAGACTGCGGCCGGCATCGCCGCCGCAAGGGAGCGAACCTTTGCCCCCGACTGATACCGAGCTGTTTGAAATCAGGCGTTTTGCGCTGGTGTTTGCGGTCTTTCTGCCGACGGCCTTCATGGGCGTGTTGCCCTGGCTCTTCAGCTACGGTGTGCCCTGGTGGCCAGCCGCCGCCAGCGGCGCGCTACTGCTCGGGCGCTGGCTGCGGCCCCAGCTGCTGGCACCGGTTTATCACGGCTGGATGCGCATCGCCCACGTCATCGGACGCGTGAACACGTTTCTCATTCTGGCCGTGCTGTTCTTTGTTGTGTTGACGCCTTTCGGCGCGGTGCTCAGACTTGCAGGCAAGCTGCAGTACCGGCGCAGAGTCGCGCCAGGGGTGGAGAGCCTCTGGATCGAGCGTTCTGCCACCGAGCGGACCAGCGACTTTACCCGACCATTCTGACGCGACGGAGCCTGGCGCCCATGGGCGAATTTCTGCGTGACCTCTGGGACTATCTGAAAGAACGTAAGAAGTTCTGGATGCTGCCGATCTTTCTGGTGTTTGCTCTGCTGGGCGGGTTAGTGGTGGTCACGCAGCAATCATCCCTGGCCGCCATGATCTACACCCTGTTCTGAGGCGCCTGCGCCAGGGCTATACTGGAACCCGCCGTCGCAAAGAGAATGCCCATGTCCAGACCGCTCCTGAACCTCATCGCCGCCGGTGCGATGGTTGTTGCCGGCCCCGCCGCCTGGGCCGCGACCATTCTGACACCGGCCCACACTGTCACCATCGATCGCACCCTGGCCGATCCCAACGACCTGTGGGTGACCGCCGCCGATCTGCCATTGATCGACGGCTTTGAGCTCAAACCCGAAGGCGCCTGTCTGGACGAGATCTGTGTGCCGATCCGGCAGGCGGAAGACAGCGACATTTTCGTGACCCGCCAGGATACCGGCTGGGTGAACGTCACAGAGCTGGCTGCACGCATACAGCAGCCGGTGGTGGCTGATCACGACACCGACACATACAGCCTGGGCGCCATTCCCGCTCAGCGCCAGAGCTTTGTGCGCGAGGCGCAAGCCCCGGACTTCACGCTCACCGACTGGAAAGGCGCCACGCATTCCCTAAGCGACTTCAAAGGCAGGAAAATCATGCTGCTGTCCTGGGCCAGCTGGTGAGGCTGCCGTTTTGACCTGTCAGGTTGGCAGGCAACGTTCGAAAAGCTCGCAGACGACAACTTCATCATCATTGCCGCCGCCCAGGACACGCAGGGCGTAGCGGCAGCCGCGCCCTGGTACGAACGTGCCGGAACCACGTTCGTTGGCCTGGTAGACCCGCAGCACAAAGTCAGTGAACTGTTCAATCTGGTGAACGTACCTTCGGCCGTATGGATCGACGAAGCCGGTCGGGTGCGACGCGTGGACGAGGGAACCTACGCCACCACGCATACCATGGGCGAGTTCACCTTCGGCCGCGAAGACTACGCGCCCATGGTGGCCGACTGGGTCGCCCGCGGTGATGCAAGCGAGCACGTGGCGCCACCGGGTAGCGTGACGCTGGCGCCGAAGAGCGATGACGAGGAGCGGGCTGCCGCCGCGTTCCGCCTGGGCAACCACTTCAAGGCGCAGGGCACGGTAGAGAAGGCCGACCGGTACTGGGCACTGGCGCAGAAGCTCAATCCCGACAGTTGGAACTACCACCGCCAGGACTGGGCGTACACGCCGGAAGAGGCCGGCGCCAACTGGCAGAAAAAGGTGCAGACGCTGGGCGAGAAGCCCTACTACAAACCCATCGAAGGTCTGGACACCGCGGAAGAATAGGCTGCGCTCAGCGCTGTTCCACCCAGAACACGCCGCGCAGCTCGCCCACCGCAAAACCGGTGGCCTGGTCGTCCGGGTACAGCTCGTCGATCCGACGAGCCACATCCGGCGCCAGCTCTCGGCCATGGCAGGTTGCGCACAGCGGTTGCAGCCTGATGGGCTCGACATAGCCGGCCGCCCCATCTGCCAGCGAAACCGTGCGCGGCGCGGCGTCGGCAGGCTCGGCGAGATAGGCTGTCAATACCGGCGCCACCCACGCGGGCGCCGCGTTTGCCGGATTGCGCAGGCGATGACTGGTGCGCCCCACGCGGATGCGCTGCGACTGTTGCTGCGCCGCGATGACCGGTGCCTGAAGACGGCAGGCATCGATGGCCGCCGCTGGCCCTTCTGCCAGACCGGCCTGCAAGGCAGCCATGAGGTCCCGCTTGAAAGGCTGCAGCACGTCCACAGGCAGTTGGGTCTCACGCGCCGCGGCACCCAGGGTCAGGGCCGCCAGGCAGCAGCTCAGCAATACGCGCATGGGCAGATCCTTCGAAGAGAGAGATCTTCCAAACTACCTGCTGAGAAACGCGGTGAACACCACCCGCTTCAAGGTCGAGCCATGTTCTGAACCGCCGCCGGTAAAATGATGCGCAACAGAGGCCCGTCATCCTGATCTGCGCAGGCATCCCCCACACCATCGCTGTCCGCGTCCGCCTGATCCGCATTCGCCGTGAGGGGGCAGTTGTCTGCCACGTCCAGTACGCCATCGTTGTCGTCATCCACATCGGCGATCATCCCCGCGGCCAGGCAATCAGCGTCGCAGACATCGGGGACACCATCTCCGTCACTGTCACTGCGACCATCCAGCGCAATGAACGGATAAGCATCATCCACATCCAGCACGCCGTCGTTGTCGTCGTCGGGATCTGCGGCATCCACAATGCCGTCGCGATCGTTGTCGAACACCGCGTCAACCGTTGCCTCGTCGGTGTCGTTCGCCTGGTTGTCATCGCGCAGATGCCCTACCACAGCGCCATCGTTTACCCGCGCTTCGACCGCCAGCGCGCCGCTGCCGGCCACCCGTACACGCAGCGTTGCGGTCGCCGTGGCGCCTGGCTCCACGGGTCCCAAGTCGCAGCGGGGGCGATCCACAACCAGGCATTCATCACCCTGGCTGGAAAAAACGCTGAGGAATTCGAAGCTCTCCGGCACAAAGAACTCCACGCGCGGGTTGGGTTCACCCATGGGACCTTCGTTGACGACGGTGGCTGTGAACTCGAGGATGTCTCCCACCGCCGCGTTTGCCTGTGACGCGCTGATGGCCAGCGCCATATCCGTAGCCAGCTCCAGGGCCTGCACGCCAACGTCATGAGCGGCTGCATAAACGACGTTCACGCTGTCTGCA
Source organism: uncultured Pseudomonadales bacterium (assembly GCA_964651595.1). Taxonomy (GTDB): domain Bacteria; phylum Pseudomonadota; class Gammaproteobacteria; order Pseudomonadales; family Azotimanducaceae; genus UBA4421. The sequence continues at coordinate 19,689 of CAZYYJ010000028.1, forward strand.
CCGATGATGATGCTACCGATCGGACGCGGCGTGTTCAGCTCGGGCAGCGCATTCCAGTTTGCGCCGGCATCTATGGAACGCCACACACGGTTGGAAAAGCTCGCGTACACCACGCGCGTATTGCGCGGATCGATGTAAATGGCCCGGGCGCGCGCTGGATAGGCCAGGTCCCACGACGCGCCGCCATCTATGGATTTGTAGAAACCGCTGTTGGCACTTGCATACACAACACCGTCGTCATTCGGATCCACAGCGATGGTTTCGATGCGCTCTGCGAGCACGCCTGCGGTGGGCGCCCAGTTAGCGCCGCCGTCAACGGTTTTGTAGATGCCCAGCGTGCCGGTGGACGGAGCTGCGTACAACGTCGTGGGGTTGCTCTGTGCCATGGCCACCGCAGTTACCCGCGGACTGGGCGGCAGGCCGTTGTTTACGGGCGACCAGTTCGCACCGCCATCGGTGGTTTTGTAGAGGCTGTTGTTGCTGCTGCGCACATACACCGTGTCGGGGGCGGTGGGGTCGATGAGAATGTTCTCGAACTGACCGAACACACCCACCGACAAAGCGGACCAGGAGGTACCGCCATTGGTAGTTTTGAACACATCGGAGGTGCTGCCCACATAAATGATGTCCTCGTCCGTGGGATGCACGGCGATCGCCCAGCCGCGATCCTCGGCGAGATCGGATATGGCCTGCCAGTCCGCTCCCGCGTTCTCCGTGAATTGCACAAGCTCGGCAGCCCGGCGCCCGGTCACGTAGATCCGTGCCGCCTCGGGGTCGGGGAAACGCGCCAGTGAGCGAGGTTCGGAGGCGTGGATACCGCTGTTGCGCAGGGCCCAGGTTTCTCCCGCATCGCTCGAACCGAAGGCGCCCGCTCCGAGGGACGTGACGTACACCGCATCAGCATCGGCCGGTGAGGTACCAAGCGCATGCAAAGACTGATCCACCCCTGTTCGCTGCGCCCAGCTTGCGCCGCCATCAGTGCTCTTGTGAAAACCGTTGCTGGTGGCGAGGTACAGCGTAGAGAAATCACCCGGACGCATGGCGAAGTCCCGGTACGAAGCGTTGGGAATACTGGACGTGAGGTCATGGCGGGTCCACGTGGCGCCCCTGTCCGTGGTGCGGTACAGCCCCGCGTTGTTGATCACCGCCAGAGCGATGTCCTCGTTGTCGGGGTCGATCAGCAGGTTCTCGCACCAGGGCGTAGCCGGCAGACCGTTGTTCACCTTGGTCCAGGTTACGCCGGCATCGCTGCTCACGAACACCCCCTCAGCGGCGTAGGCATAAAGCACGTCGGGATCGGAGGGCGCCACGCTGATGCCGTAGAGCAGCTTGAAACTGCCTGTGAGAGGCACGTCCGGCAGGGCTGTCCATAGCTGTCCGGCATTGGTGGTGCGGAACACCTTGCCCCGCCCTTCCGACGCGTAGAGCTTGCCGGCAACCGTCGGATCAGCGCTGAAGTTGCGCACGCTCTGGCTCAGCCCTTCATCGCGGGGTGTCCAGGTGGCACCCGCATCGGTACTGACATAGAACGGCTCGCCAACGCCGGCGGCCGGCAGATACACCGTTCCGCTGGTGACGGGGTCGTGCAGGAATTGGTTGAAGGTAGGTGTACGGCCCGCAAACACCTCCGCGGTGAAACTTGTCCAGGTAACGCCACCATCGGTGGTTTTGAAGCCGCCTCCCTGCTGGGAGAGGACATAGGCCACGTCAGCGTCGACAGGGTCAACCGCGACGCCAAGCACAAAGCCGCCATCGGGGCCTCCGGATTGCCAGGCGTTCAGGCCGGCCCCTTCCGTGAGGGGATTGGCAGAGACGACGACAGCCGGCAGCAGGCAGGCGGCCGCAACCGTCCAGACAATGACGCGTACGATATTCAGCATGGTTGGTTCCTTTCCTCTAGAGAAGAAAGACGCCAAACATGCGCAAATGTGCTGACGAAAGCGCCGTGGCTACATGCGCCTACGTTCCCTCGAGCTGCTATTGCAGCTCGTCGAGGCGGCCAAAGGCCTTCGCGGCGCGCACAGGGTCAAACACCTCCACGTACTCGGTGATCATGCCGTCCCGATCAAAGCTGAACGTCGAGAAATAGACATTGTCGTACGTGCCCGCACCCGCCTTGAGAACCAGCTCGCCGTGATAGCGCACAAAAATTTTCCCTGGATCCTCCGTTGCAACCAGCTCGGAGATGGGAAAACGCATGCGGTCGAAGTTGTCCGGCACAGGTTTCCAGTAGGCCAGCAGGGCGTCCTTACCCTTAGCGCCCGATGGAAACACGCCGCCGGTATAGGGGTTCACCTGCGCCCCGTCATCAGCAAAGAGCTCGACAAGGGCAGCGATGTCTCCCCGCTCGAGAAGCGCAAAGAACGTGCGCACGGTCGCTTTGTTACGAGCGGCAATCGCATCCCGGTATCCAGGTCTGGCGCCGGACGCAGCGGCTTCCATGGCCGGACCAAAGACATCCCGCGAGCCGCTTTCGTCATCCAGCATGAAGGTCATGGCAGTGATCTTCCAGTCATCCCCAACCTTGACGAGCTTGTAGTCGTAGTGACCGACAACCTGCCAGAATCCATCGCCCATCCAGTGCGAGGCAGTGACATCCGCGGTGGCTAACGCGGTCTCCCGGCGCGCATCAACGCGAACATTGGACAACGCGTGGTGGGTGCGGTCGAAGCCTGGCAGCACCGCCGCCCATTCCTGCATCAGCGCGAAAGGGGACATCGTGGCGGCCGGCTGACCGTTCAGCGACGCGTAGTCGAGCCGGAACTCATCTGCGTAGAGACGGGCTAGAGCATCGAACTCGCCCCGGTCGGCGAAGGTGGCAACGCTTTCGACAACAGTAGTAATGGCAGCCTGGTCTTTCGTGAGCTCTGTCATGGTTTCAGTCCTTCAGGAATTGGGCGACGGCATCCGCAGCGGCAGTGACAATGTCGGCGCGATCGTAGAAATCGAATTGAGACACATCGTCGCCGAACCAGAGCTTGCGCAGCTGCGTGCGCATGCGTTGCTCGTAGGCAGCAGCGCCATCCGGCAGCGCCATGCCCGAGGAGCCCACCATCAGCGTTGGTTTAGCCAACCGGTCTGCAGACGCCAGCGCGTCGTAGGTGAGCCACGGCTTCCATGACAAAACGCTGAACTTGTTGTCGTAGGCGGCTATCAGGCCACGATCGGTCTCTGTGTAGTAAGGCGCGTTGAACATCGGCGCCGTGTCATCGGTTGTGCTCGCGGCCACGAGCACCGGGGCGTCGCCCGATCCCTCAGCCGCCTGTGCGCTGGCGATCAGGGCTGCGCTCGCCTCGGGGCCGCCGTAGATGGCCTCGGCCATCGCCGGGTTGTGCAGCCACGGTGCCACCAGAGCGAGTTTCGCCAGATCCGGGTGGTCGGCCACGGCATGCGCCATGTAGCCGGATGAGGCACAGACGCCCAGCCCTGAGAGCTGCGCGGGATCGACATCCGCACGGCTGAGCATGTACTGCGTGGCCGCAAGGATGTCGGCAGTCTTCACCGCAGGATCTTCGACGAAGCGACGGTCGCCGCCACTTTGCCCCCAGCCCGTAAAATCGAAGGCGAGCGCCACGAAGCCACGTTGGGCAAGCTCCCGCGCGTAGGTGCCAGGCATCTGTTCCTTCACCGTGGTCCAGGCGCCGGTGACGATCACAGCACGTTCGCCACCGTGCAGAGCCGACGGCTTGTAGACAGTGCCGTGCAGCGTAACGCCGTTGCTGTCGAAGCTGACGGCTTCCGTTGTGATGCCGTCCTGCGGCGGGGTGTTCTGCAGGTTGATGATCCGGGTCATTGTATTCTCCTTAGGCGATGTGACAGGGACGTCTCCGCTGACAGCGCCGGTGGCGCATGCGCCCGTGACGACAGCCAGCGACAGGAATTTCTTGAAAGACTTCATGGGTTTTCCTCAGCAGCCAGTGACCCAAGGCTAGCGAGGCGGCCCGCACCCGTATTGATGAGGACAACCGCCTTTTTGAAGATTCCTGCTATCTGCGGTAAATACGTCTCATGAGGACCTATCAGGAGATTTATCCCTCCGAACCCGTGATGCGTTCGGGGGACCAGCTACGGCCTCGAGCCGCCGAGCTGCTATCGCTTGAGTATTTCGAGGCGGAACCGGCAACGATGCCAACCGAGGCGTTCGCGCAGCATCATGTGCTGATCAACCTGAAAGACGCGCCTCATCGCGTGGAAAACTGGCGCGGGGACGAGCACCGCGACTTTACGTTCCGGAAGAACGAGATCGTGGTGACGCCGGCGGGTTTGAAAAGCGGATGGCGGTGGCATGAAACGTCGAAATGTATCGTCATCACCCTGCATCCGGAGAAGCTCGAACTGTTCACCCAAAGCGAGCTGGGCTTGCTGCTGACGAAGCAACAGCTGGTGGATCTGCCCCAGTTCGAAGATGCAGATATCACGTCAGCCGCGGTGCTGCTGCTCGACGCTTTACGCATGACCGGGGCAGGTTCCGAAGTCATGTTCGAAAGCCTGGCGCGCGTGTTCCTGGTGAAGCTGGTGCACAAGTACGGCGACAATCGCTCCGATGAGATGGCCTTTTCGCGGAGTTTTACGGCCGCCCACTACAAACGCGTTCTGGACTATGTGTCCGAGCACTTCGCAAGGCCCATTCAGATCGAAGACATGGCCGACGTTGCGGGCCTGTCCACATCGCATTTTTCGCGGCTGTTCAAATCGGTGATCGGACACAGTCCTTATCAGTTCCTGACGCGATACCGGGTTGAGCGGGCAGAGAAGATGATGCGCGACCCTTCTCAACCTCTGATCGATGTGGCGATTGCGTGCGGTTTTGCCGATCAGCCGCACCTCACCAGGATGTTCAAACAGCACCGGGGCATGACGCCGCGGGCCTGGCGGAAGGCGCAGGCGCGCTAGTCAGCCGTTACGGTCCCCGTCGTGCCTGCCCCGAGGGATGGCGGTAGTATCCGGAGAACCGGACAACTGTCGGATTCTGGACAACGCTTTCATGGCCAACGCGGAGCAAGTTGAGCGGTTGTTTTCGGGAATTGACGCGTGGAACGCCTGGCGCGCAAATCAACCCGAGCACGCAAACATCGACCTCAGGGGCGCGGAGTTAGCAGATCGAGATCTGAGGGGGATCGATCTGAACCGCGCTAACCTGGGTTTTGCCGACCTTCAGGGCGCAAAGCTGGAGGGCGCGAGCCTGCACCGCGCAAGCCTTCGGTCAGCAGATCTAACGGCGGCCGATCTATCCGGCGCAGACCTGAGCGCCGCCGCTCTGACCGACGCCCAGATGCGCCATGTCGAGATGGTTGGCACGCGGATGACGGGCGCAAAGCTTACGCGCGCAGCCTTGACGTCGAGCGACGCTGATCGGGCGGACTTCGAGCGTGCAAATTTGCGGTTCGCCAACCTGAGAGCTTGCAGTTTGTCTCACACCAATTTTAGACGTGCAGATCTGCACGGCACCGATTTCAGCATGGCTAAACTGCGCGAGTCCAACCTCCAAGAGGCAAATCTAGTAGAAGCCAACCTTTCCTCGGCAGAAATGGTCGGAGCAGATCTCAGTCATGCACGCCTTGGGGCCACTATTCTTGTCGGCGTGCGCCTCGTCGAAACCCGCGGGTTCGAACAATGCCAACACCTGGCAGGGAGTTTCGTCGACCATCGAACCGTTGATAGATCCGAGTTCCTGCCGGACGACTTTCTACGCGGCTGCGGTCTTTCTGATTCACTGATCAAACATCTCCGCGAATCGGGGCACGACCACCAACATGTTTTCTACTCCTGCTTCGTGAGCTACAGCCACGAAGACAAGGCATTTGCACGTCGCATTCACGATAATCTCCAGGATCGCGGCATCCGTTGCTGGCTGGATGAGAAACAGGTCCTCCCTGGAGACGATATCTACGAGCAGATCGATCTTGGCATAAAACTATGGGACAAAGTGCTGCTTTGCTGCTCAAAGTCGTCGCTGAACAGCTGGTGGGTGGACAACGAGATCGACACAGCCTTTGAAAAAGAGCGCCAGCTGATGAAAGAACGCGCACAGAAGGTTTTGGCACTCGTTCCGCTAAACCTCGATGGTTATCTGTTTGACGGGTGGGACGGGGCAAAGAGACAGCAGTTGAAAAGTCGCGTCGCCGCAGATTTTACCGGCTGGGAATCGAACCACAGAAAATTCGACGCCGCCCTGGAGCAGTTGGTGAGCGCGCTAAAGACCGAGAATGCAGGGCGGGAAAGACCGCCTGAACCCAAACTGTAGCCCGCTCGAACGCCCAGGCGATGCTCAATGCAACAAAACCGGTCCGCCGTGCGTCTAGATGACATGAACAGAAAGAAGCTCGAACAGAGCACTGATGGCGAGCTCGTCGACCTGGCAAAGCAGGCCGCCGGGCAGGGCGCCTATGCGGAGCTGGTTAAACGTCACCACGATCGGTGCTTGCGGCGCGCAAGCAGCATCTTGAGCGAACCGGCCGACGCCGAAGATGCCGTGCAGGAGGCGTTCATTCGCGCGCTGCTCAAGCTGGATCAGTTGGAAGACCCGGAACGTTTTCCCGGCTGGCTCGACAGAATTGTCGTTTCCCTGGCGGTATCCAGACGTCGCCAGCATCAGCCCGGAAGCGTCAACCGCCCCGCCTACGAGGCGGCGCTGGATCGTCTGGAGGACGAAGACGGCAACCCCGAACGGCAAGCCATCGCCGAGGAGCGCGAGGAAGCTGTTGCCGAGGCCATCGGCAAACTGCCCGAGAAGTACGGTGATCCGCTGCGCCGCTTTCATCTGAACGGTCAAAGCTACAAACACATCGCAGAGGCGTTGGATCTGCCGCTCGGCACCGTCCAATCTCTCATCAGTCGAGCGCGAGACAAACTGGAAACGCTGCTGAAGCCATACTATTGGACGCCCATGCACCCGAGCTGATGGCGTCGAATCCGGGCGCAACCATCGCTGCGCCGCGCCTGCGCAGAGTTTCCCGGCTAGCTCTCCCGCTCATTGCGGGGGCGATGGCCACAAACCTCGTGACCATCGTTGATACGCTGATGGTGGCGCAGCTCGGCGATCGGGCGCTGGCCGGCGTGGGCATCGCCGGTCAGATGATTTTTCTCTTTCTTACGATCGCTCTGGGCCTAGGTGCCGGCGTACAGGCCATGGTGGCCCGGCGCGTTGGCGAAAACCGTGTCAGCGAAACCGGCCTCGTACTGAACGCCGGTCTCCTGATGGCTGTCGTCACCGGCGCCTTGATGGTGATTGTCAGCTACGCGGTGATGCCGGTGATCTTCGGGGCGTTGAGCGAGGACGCCCTGGTCGTTGAGGCCGGCTGGGCCTATCTGGCGACACGCATACCCTCGATTCTCTTCATCGCAACCAACGTGGTGTTTCGCTCCTATTGGGTGGGCGTCAGCCGCGCGAAATGGTCGATGGTGTCGATCGTTGCCGTCTCCCTCGCCAACGTCGTGTTCAACTATATGTTGATTTTCGGCAACCTTGGCGCGCCTGAGCTGGGCGTGGCTGGTGCAGGCCTGGGCAGCACGCTGGCTGTGCTGGTGGGTTTGCTAGCAAACGCGGCGTTCGCGATGAAACTTGCACGCGCCAACGGATTCCTGAAAGGCCTCCCAGCGGCGGAACACACCCGGACCATCGTACGAATCTCTTATCCGGAGAGCCTGCGCCAGGCTCTGTTTTCCCTAGGGGTGCTGACGATGTATGTGCTGATCGGAAAAATCGGCACAACGGAAATTGCCGTCTTTCATGTTGTCATTTCGGTCTGCATGCTCGCGTACATGCCGCACATCGGTATCGGCGGAGCCGCGACAACCCTGGTCGGCGAAGCGATGGGGAGAAAGGACAGCGAAGATGCCAAAGCCTGGGGTTGGTACGTATCCAGCGTCGGCTTAGCGACGTTGCTGGCTGTCGCCGCTGTCATCGCGGTCTATCCGCAACCCGTTCTGAAACTGTTCTTCGCTGACGCGGCAGCCGTGACGTTTGCCGCGCTTCCTCTGCAGATCGCGTTGCTTGCACATGTGCTGGACGGCTATGGAAAAGTTCTGGGATCGGCGTTGATCGGCGCGGGGGCCACGCCTTCGGCAATGCGTCTCACCGTACTGCCGCAATGGCTGTTGCTGCTTCCCGCGCTTGCCATCGCGGTTCTGTCGGGACACGGCCTGGTGGCCGCCATGCTGATCTTCTGCGCTTCGACGGCGATTGCTGCGCTGTTTTCCGCGTGCACGTGGCAGCGCGGGACCTGGCTGCATACCGCAGTCTGAGCACTCAAATCCCGGGTTGAAGCGCCATCTTCGCTGTTGGAAGCCGCAAACTCCGAGTGATGGCTGACACACGTGTTTTGCGGCAGGGTTCTCAGTATCTGTGTGACAACCCTTCTAGAATTCGCGCCGCTATGGTCGAGACACAACATTTTGAGGATGGCGTATCGGTTCATACCGTCACCGGCGAGGTAACTCTGCTGGAGCTCGCCCATGCGGCGTTGGCGTCGAATCTGCAGTATCCGTCCGCCCGGGTCTTGTGGGATTTCCGGGCATGCGAGGTCGACCTGCCCAGTCACTTCCTCACCAAGAGCTGCGCAACGTGGTTTCGCGCTCAAGTCGATCATATCCATGCCGAAAGACGGGCGTTCATCGCCCACGATGACCAGCTTCCCCTGGTAGAAACTGTGCTCTCGAGATCCCGACCGCCATGGCCCTGGGCCGTGTTCGTCAATGAAGGCGACGCCCTCGGCTGGCTGACCCGAGCAGCCTGAACATCAGCCAAGCTTGTTCCAGGGCGCGGCTTGAAGCGCGCTGCGCGATTCATTAGCTTTCTCCCATGAACACGTCGTGGTACCCCTCCAGCAGGACCGCCTGCTAGTACTCCCCGCCCGGAAACACTGCGCAAACTGCGCAGCGATTGCACTCGTCCGTAGAAAACGTCACCCGCACCGGGTGAGCCAGGAGTACCCATGTACGCAAAACAAATCATTGAACGTATGGCTCTGATGAGTCATGCCCCCGACACCCTGGACAGCCGTCTCATCGTGCACCGGGCGGAGGTGAATTCACCGTCGCTGGGAAGCGCCGTAGCGGTGTCGGCTCTGGAAAACGGCCAACCCCCCGAGGTTGTTTTCATGCACCTGGACGGCGGTATCGGAGACCGGGAGTCGCTGGTCAACCGGAAGCGCACGATAGCGCTGATGACCGAAGCTGGCCTGATTCCCACCGACGCGCTTCACGTTTCCTTTTCCGGGGGATCCAGCGCGTTTTACACCGGCGCCTGGGAAAGCTGGGTAGTGGATGAGCTCCCTCGTTGGATACACCAGCAGTTCGGTGTGGCCACCGCCCGTGAAAATCTGCTGTTGATCGGAATTTCGGGTGGAGGCCATGGCGCTTTGAAGATTGCCTTCAAACATCCGCACAGCTTCAAAGCCGTTGCAGCTCTGGAACCGGTGATCATGCCCTCCTTGAGCTGGCCCGAACAACATACCCGCGCCTCGTGGTGGCTGTTGGAGCCTTCGGCGAGAGCGGTCTGGGGTGAGCCATTCCCTGAGAGCTTTCTGGAAAACCACCCACCTAACCTCGCGATGGCCAGGGCGCATCAGCTTCGGGCGTCGGGACTGGACATCTACCTGGAAGCCGGGGATGAAGATCTGCTCATGCTTCAGGACGGCGCCGAGTTTCTGCACCGGGTGTTGTGGAAGCAGGACATCCCGCACGAATTTCACCAGGTGAGATGGGCCGACCACGGCGGCCACAGCATCGATGATCGGTTCATAGAAGCCATGGCGTTTCTGCACGCGTCCTACAAGGGAGGTAAGAAACAGTCCAGATCCCTCGAACTGAGCGCAGGTGAACAACGTTTCGTCGACTATGTGCTTGGCGGTGGCCCAACGAAAGGAGAGCCGATGCCGGCAGAGGCATCACAGGGTACTGTCGAGACGGAACTCAGCGTGATGGCCAGACTCTGGGAGCCATTGCGGGAAATAGCCGCGTCCAGAGACCCGGCCATGGCCCGTCACTACGGGCCCATCCCGCCCATCGCTGACTGAGGAACCAGGCGCGCTCTGCAGCAACGAGCGCGCCTGATCTCGGCTAGCCAGCGCGCGTAAGGTGCGCTACCCGCCGACGCAGCTGCGGCAGAACTTCTTCAGCAAACCAGGGATTGGCTTTCAACCACCGGTTGTTGCGGGGGCTTGGATGCGGCATGGGGAGCGCTTCGGGCCAGTGCGACGACCAGTCCCTGACGGTTTCCGTGAGTGTGGCCTTCTGCGCGGCGCCCATGTGCCAATCGAGGGCGTACTGGCCAATAACCAGCGTGAGCTGAACGTTCGACAAATGGGCCAGCAGTTGTGTCCGCCACTTCTCCGCGCAACGCGAGGGCGGCGGCAGATCACCGCTGTTACCCGAACCCGGAAAGCAGAACGCCATTGGCAAAACCGCCACCAGCGTTTCGTCGTAGAACTGCTCCCGGGACAGACCCATCCATTCACGCAGACGGTTGCCCGAAGGATCATCAAACGGGATACCCCTGGCGTGGGTTTTCTTTCCCGGCGCCTGGCCCGCAATCAGAATTCTGGCTTCAGGATTGAACTGCAGGATCGGTCTGGGACCCAACGGCAGGTTCCTGCAGGCGTCACAGCTGCGCACCCGGCTCAATACGTTGCGATATTCGATGTTCATGGCGACGCACCCGCAGCCCTAAGCGGCTACCCGACCGTGGGCACGCCGGAACTCGCCAGGCCGTATACCGAACTGCTTCTTGAACGCCTGGCTGAACGCCGCCTCCGATTGGTAGCCAATCCCTTCGGCAACTCTACTGAGCGCCGTGTCAGTTTCTATGAGCAGCCGGCTTGCGCGTTGCATACGAACGAATATGACGTATTGCAGCGGTGTCATGTCCGCCAGCTCGCTGAACCGGTTGGAAAACGACGACCTGCTCATGTTGACCAGCCGCCCGAGGCGCTCGACGCTCCAGTTTTCCGCCGGGTTGGCATGAATGGCCGACAGCACCCGATTGATTCGCTGGTCTGCGAACACCGACAAAAACGGAATGCGTTCTTCTGTTGCCGCAAGTGTCGCCCGAATGACCTGGATGAGAATGATCTCCGAGAGGCGATCTATGATCGCGGTGGCGCCCGGCTCCGCATTTGCCGCTTCGTGCGCAATGAACCCGAGGGCGCTGTCCAGCCATTGCGTGTTGTAGCTGCTATCGCCCGTGACATAGAGCTTTGGCGGCAGGTGCTCCAGCAATGGATGATTCCCCAGGTCATCAAAGGCGAGCTCACCACACACGAGACAGCATCCAGGACCGTCGCCACCGTAGACGAGAGGACCCTGGCCGTCGTACGCCACCGCGTTGAGAACCTCATCCAGCGGCAACGGGTCTGTGGCCGGCGCGTCGCAGATGCTGTGGCTGGCACCGTGGGGAACCACCACAAGGTCACCGTTCGACATGTGAATGCCCTGATCGCCGTCAACCCGCAGCCAGCATTGCCCGCGAATCACGATATGGAACCTCGCCACCTGCGGCTTTGCCGGTACCTCAATGCCCCAGGGCGCGGTGAGCTCCGTGCGGAAGTACAGCGAGCTGGACAGGCGAAGGGTGTTCAAAATGTCTGTCAGAGCGTCCATTCAGGTTTTCTCACGACGTTGTCGACGAACCAGGAAACCAGAGCCTAGCAACTGCCAGCCTCTCTGCCTCCGCCGCTGGGGACATTCGAGACGATCCAGTAGTGAAATTGTACGAATCAGCATAAACGCCAACGCGTTGCACGATTTAGTAGAGAAGAAGGTCTTTCGATTATATATCGTCGCGCGCTCATCGGGGATTCTGGCTTCACGAAAGCAACGCTTTCTAACGTGAAACTCAACCAATCTGGAATCCAAACATGAATCTCAAACAGCTGATTTCCGCAGCGCTGGCAACGCTGCTTTTCGCCACGGGCGCAAATGCCGCCGACTACCGCCACAGCACCCCCGCGGTGCAGGGTTACGACGTGGTTACCTACCACACCGCCAAACGCCCCCTGCGCGGCAACGGCAACTTCGTCGCGACACACGACGGCGCAACCTATCAGTTCTCCAGCAAAGCAAACATGGAAACCTTCAAGGCGAACCCTGAGAAGTACGTGCCTGCCTACAACGGCTACTGCGCCTTCGGCGTTTCTGTTGGCAAGAAGTTCATCGGCGACCCCGAGGTGTGGCGGGTGGTTGACGGCAAAACCTATCTCAATCTCGACGCCGGGATACAGCACGAGTGGTTGAAAGACGTGCCCGGACGTATCCACACCGCCGATGGTCAGTGGAAGAAGATCAAGAACGCGAATCCGGCGTCTCTCTAACCCAAGTGTGCGTGATGGTGATTTCGCGATCGCCATCACCACCCCGCAAGGAAACAAACAATGGAAACTGCATATCTCTACCTGGGTTTGAGCGGCATTCTCGCTGTGCTGTTGTGGACCCCGTACATACTGTCTCGAGCGATAACATGGGGCATTCCCGTTTTTCTCAACAACTACCCGGACAACTTCCCCAGGGAGCAACCGGAAATTCCGCTGTGGGCGCACAGATCGCAGCGCGCGCACCTGAACATGCTGGAAACCCTGCCGGCCTTTGGTGCGGTGGTAGTCGCCGCGGGCTATACCGCGCCAAGTGCCGCATACGCGGAGATTGCCACCTGGGCCGCCGTGTTCTTCTTCGCACGCGTGGGTCATGCGATTGTGTATACGCTGGGCATCCCTTTCCTGCGAACGCCCGCGTATCTGGTTTCGTGGGCCGCAATCCTCGTTATCGGCTCAACGCTTCTCTAGCGCGTGAGGCGTCCAGCCGCGTGCGCCCGGGGGTTCGATCACCCGGGCGCAAGTTCAGAGTCAATGGCCGCGGCCATGGCATCCATTACCGGTCCTCTCAAACGCTGCTTCGCCGCGGCGTGAGAAGGCTGGTGAAGTTGCGCAAGCATGGAAGACGTTTGATCAACGAGGGTATCGATTTCGTCGTGGGTTACCACTCGATCCAGCACGCCCGCGGTAACCGCGTCTTCCGGCTCGAACATCTCCCCAAGCGTAACGGTTCGGCTGAGCCAAGCAGGCAGAAGACGGCTGCGCGCAAGCTCCACGGCAAAGCCGGGCGGTGAAATGTTGATGGCCACCTCGTTGAGCCCCAGCCGATACGATCCTTCGGTTCCAATGCGGACGTCGCAGGCGAGGAGCAGGAACGTTCCCATGGGAAACGCGTGCCCGGCCGCCACGCCCAATGTGGGGATACGCAGGCCCAGGAGCTTCAAAGCAAGGAGACCACCGGCGCGCACCATTTTCAGGCTTTTTTGCTGATCTCCGGCGGCGAAGACTTTGAGATCAAAACCTGCGGAGAAGATCCCGGGAATGCCGGAGCGCAGAACGAGCACTCTGGCTTCCGACTCAGCTTTCTCTATGGCCTGGTTCAGCTCGTCCAGCATCGCTGTGGACATCACATTCACCTTGCCGTCGTTCATTGTGATGTGCGCGACACCGTCTGCGAGGTTGTAGGTCACTCGACCCATGACATCTCTCCAGAATTGAAAGGACCGCCAATTTTTCAGTACGATATAGACCAGTCAATATAGTTTTAAAAAAATGGCTCCCAGACAGAAACACCGACAACCGGTGATCGATGCAGCCGTAACGCTCTTCCGTCGCAAGGGCTACGCAGCAACCGGTCTGAACGACATCGTCGACGACAGCGGAGCACCCAAAGGCTCTCTGTATCACTACTTTCCCGAGGGAAAGTCCTCAATCGCTGCCGCTGCCGTGGAAGAGGCGGGCGCCAGGGTGGAACGAACGCTGCTGGAGCTGAGCCGGTCTTCCCGGTCGGCAGAAGAGCTGATCAGGGGCCATGCGCAACTGCTCAGCAAATGGATGAAGCAGTCCGGGTATAAAGACGGGTGTCCCATGACCACGGTGCTTCTGGAGCTTGCCCCGGAAGATCGCGCAGTAACAGGCGCAGGCAAACAAGCCTATGCCGCTCGCAACCAGATAATTTGTCACCGCTTGACCGAAGACGGTATCGAAGAGGAAGTTGCCACCCGCATCGCCAGCGTCTGCACGTCAGCGATTCAGGGCGCGTTGGTAGAAGCTCGCATTCAGCGCAGCGCCAGGCCGCTGGAGGTTGCGGCTGACGAATTGTCGAAGCTGATAAGGTCGTATCTGGATTGAGGTCGAGATACGCATTGCTGCCCTCTGTTAGAAACCTGGCAAGTGAGCAAGCGTTCTTCGCCCCTGATCCAAGGCGAACAACCCGCCTTGAATCTGTTTTATAGAAGCGGTTACCTATGTCTCCGGGCTGAACCGGGGAGTGATGGTAGCTAGGGGGGGACTTGAACCCCCGACCCCAGGATTATGAATCCTGTGCTCTAACCAGCTGAGCTACCTAGCCAACGTGAAACGGCGCGTGCTGTGACCGGCAAAGGCTGCCGAGCGCGCGCGGAGCGCGTTTTTACATCATCTCTACCCGCGAGTCCATAGGCACGCCCGCGCAGTGGGCACCGTGGCGTCTGCAACGCCAGACGCTATCATTCGCAGCATGCCTGTAGACCGCCTCATGACCGCGCGGTGGCCCTTTCTCAGCCTCGCCCTACCCCTGGTCGCCTTTCAGCTGTCCGTGGCGGCCTACGCCTACGTCAGCGTCGATCAGAGCCTGGGAATCGAGTTTTTCGATTCGCACATACGCCTGCTGGGCTCGCTCACGATGATGGGGCTCATCCCGGGCTATCTCATCGCTGCCATGGCCTGGCTCATGCGCCAGAGCGCCACTACGCTCGATCGCCTGGCTCCAATCAGCGAGCCGCAGGTGCTGGCCCTTGCCCGGCAGCGACTCACCCACATTGCGTGGCCCGCGTGGCTACTGATTGTCATTGGCGCCGCGTTCGGCATACAGCAGAACGAGGGCATGCTCGGCACCATGCTGCAACGCGATGCATTCACGCTTCTGGATGTGCTGGTGGTGTTCGGCAACGCGGTGCTGTGGGGTTGCGTCGCGCTGCTGATCGGCTGGCGGGTGCCCGCCTTGCTCGCCCTGCGGCGAGTGGCAGCCTCTCTCAACGTCGACACGTACACGCTGGCCGATACGCGCCCGCTGACCCGACTGGCAACGCTGGATGTGCTGATCATTGCCGGGGCCATGGCGTTCATGCCTCTGCAATCCCTTGACGCCGAATTTCGCTGGTACAACTACGAAGCGGGGCTCTACATCGGCATCGTCACCGTCACTGCGTTCTTTCTGATTCCGCTGACAGGCTTACGGGGCAACCTCGCCCGCCTCAAGGCCCACCGGGTGCAGGAGCTCGAAGCGCACCTCGCCACCATCGATCGCGCCGACATCGCCGCTCTCGAAGCCACCAGCGCGCACCTGGAACGCGTACGGGCGATTTCCACCTGGGGGCTGGATCTCGCGCTCATTGCGCGCATTGTCGGCTATGCCGTAATCGCACCCATGGCCTGGGTGGGCGCCGCGCTGGTGGAAAACCTCGTCGATTCCTTCTAGGGCTCTGCGTCACCGGTGATTATCCGAGCGTAGAGCGCCGGATCCACATTGCCACCGCTGATCACTACCCCGACGCTTCGCCCGGCAACCGGAAGAGCGTCCTGCAGCAGCGCTGCCAGCGCCACCGCCCCGCCCGGCTCCAGCACCAGGTGCAGATGCCCGTATGCGTAACGCATCGCCTCCAGCGCCGCCTCATCGCTGACCACCAGGGCGCCGTTCAGCAGACGCTGGTTGATAGGAAAGGTCAGCGCTCCCGGCGTCGGCGCCAGCAGTGCATCGCAGAGAGACCGCGCATCGCCGGCGTTGTGTTCGCGCCGGCCGCTGCTCAGCGAACGCGCGTGATCGTCGAAGCCCGCCGGTTCCACCGTATAGAGCTCCGTGGACGGCGACAGCGCGCGGATGGCTGTGCCCACACCCGCCGCGAGGCCGCCCCCGCCGCAGCAGATCAGCACCGCGTCGAGGGTTATCCCCAGCGCTGCAGCCTGTTCCACCAGCTCCAGGCCACAGGTTCCCTGCCCTGCCATCACGTCGTAGTCGTCGTAAGACGGCACCAGCACTGCGCCGCGCGCGCGGGCCAGCTCCGTGGCAATGTTCTCCCGGCTTTCCGTGTACCGGTCGTAGGCAACCACCTCGGCGCCATAGGCCCGCGTGCCTGCCAGCTTGGTTGCCGGCGCATCGTGCGGCATGACGATGGTGGCCGGCACACCCAGAAGCTGGGCGGCAGCTGACACCCCCTGGGCGTGGTTGCCGGACGACCAGGCCACCACACCGGCACTGCGCTGTTCCGCCGTGAGTTGGGCGAGGCGGTTGTATGCACCGCGGAATTTGAACGAGCCCGTGCGTTGCAGCGATTCAACCTTCAGCAGCACGTCGGCGCCGGTGCGCGCCGCCAGTGCCGGGGGGCGCAGCAGCGGTGTCAGCACCGCGTGGCCCGCCAGCCGTGTCGCTGCTGCGCGCACCATTGCCAGTGTCAGCCCGGCGTCGTTCAACCTTCTTTCCCTGCCATAGGTAGTTCCCCCTAGGAGCGGCGCGACCTTCCCTGATTTTGCCACGCAGCGGCCGCTCGTACCCTGCCGTCAGCCCGTGATCGGGTCAGGGGATGCGTCCGTGCCTGCCCCTTCAAGTGCACTGGCCTGCTGCAGCTTCGCTGCAGCGTGCTCCAACAAGGAAAAGGGAACAACAATGAGCGAAACCGACTACGACCTCGGCGTGGTGCGCTACTTCGCCGTCGCCACGGTGGTCTGGGGGCTGGTGGGCATGGCCGTGGGTCTGCTGATCGCAGCGCAGCTCGCCTGGCCAGCCTTGAACATGGAGATACCGTGGTTGAGTTACGGTCGCCTCCGTCCGCTGCATACCAACGCGGTGATTTTTGCTTTCGGCGGCTGTGCGCTCATGGCCAGCGCGTTCTACGTCGTTCAGAAAACCTGCCGCACACCTCTCGTTTCCCGCACCCTCGGCTGGTTCGTGTTCTGGGGCTGGCAGGCCGTGATTGTCTCGGCGGCCATTACGCTGCCCCTGGGCATCACCAGCAGCAAAGAATACGCCGAACTGGAGTGGCCCATCGACATCCTCATTACCCTGGTGTGGGTGGCCTTTGCGGTGGTGTTCTTCGGTACGGTCGCCAGGCGGAAGGTGGAACACATCTACGTCGCCAACTGGTTCTTCGGGGCGCTCATCATCGGCGTGGCAATTCTGCACATCTTCAACAGCCTCGCCATTCCCGTCAGCGCCTTCAAAAGTTATTCGATCTACTCCGGCTCCGTGGATGCCATGGTGCAGTGGTGGTACGGGCACAACGCCGTGGGGTTTTTCCTCACCGCCGGCTTCCTCGGCATCATGTATTACTTCGTCCCGAAACAGGCGGAGCGACCGGTGTATTCCTACCGGCTCTCGATCGTGCATTTCTGGGCGCTCATTGCCCTCTACGTGTGGCCGCGCCCACACCACCTGCACTACACCTCCCTGCCCGACTGGGCGCAGAGCCTCGGCATGGTGATGTCGCTGGTGCTGCTGGCGCCGTCCTGGGGCGGCATGATCAACGGCATCATGACCCTGTCGGGCGCATGGGACAAACTGCGTACCGATCCGATCATCAAGTTCCTCATCGTCTCGGTGTCTTTCTACGGCATGTCCACCTTCGAAGGGCCCATGCTGTCCATCAAGACGATCAACGCGCTGTCGCACAACACGGACTGGACCATCGGGCACGTGCATTCGGGCGCGCTGGGATGGGTGGCCATGGTCAGCATGGGCGCCATGTACCACCTCATACCCATCATGTTCGGGCGTAAGGCCGGTGAGATGTACAGCATCCGCCTCATCAACCTGCACTTCTGGCTGGCAACGCTCGGTACCGTGGTCTACATCGCCGCCATGTGGGTCAATGGCCTGCTGCAGGGCCTCATGTGGCGCGCCACCACCACCGACGGCACCCTCACCTACGCCTTTGCCGAAGTGGTCGAGGCAAGCTATCCGGGGTACTACGCGCGCTTCCTGGGCGGGGCCATCTTCTTCGCGGGCATGTGCATCATGGCCTACAACGTGTGGATGACGGCACAGGGCGCCAGCGCCGAGGAAGAGCCGGCCAGAGCCACGCCGCTCGTGGAAGGCACCGCAGCGGGGGCGCAGGCATGAAGCACGATCGCATCGAAACCCGGGTTGGCCTGCTCATCGGTCTTACGCTGTTTGCGGTGAGCGTGGGCGGCATGGTGGAGATCTTCCCGCTCGTATTCGACAAAGCGAGCGCGCAGAAGATAGAGACCCTCACCCCCTACTCACCGCTTGCGCTGGAGGGGCGCGACATCTACATCCGCGAAGGCTGCGTGGGCTGTCACACACAGATGGTGCGCACGCTGCACTGGGAGTCGCAGCGCTACGGTCACTACTCCGTGGCCGGGGAAGATTCGTACGAGCACCCCTTTCTGTGGGGCTCCAAGCGCACCGGTCCCGATCTCGCCCGGGTGGGGGGGCGCTACAGCGACGAGTGGCACCGCGTGCACCTCATCGACCCGCGCAGTGTCGTGCCCGTATCCAACATGCCCGCCTACCCATGGTTGTTCGAGCGCGCGCTCACCGGCGAAGACACCGCGGCGAAGATGCGCGCGTTGAAAGCCATTGGCGTGCCCTACGAAGACGCGGACATCGAAGGGGCCGGCGAGGCCGTAGCCGGAGTCTCCGAGGGTGATGCCCTCATCGTCTATCTCCAGACGCTGGGGCTCGACATGATCAACTACCAGGGAGAAGAGTCATGAGCCTGCAGATCCTGGCCCTGCTCATCGTTACCGCCGGCTTCTCGGTTCTGCTGTGGCGGGTGCTGTCCCCCCGCAACAAGGCGCACTACGAAGCGCTCGGACGCATCCCGCTGGACGAGGCTGCGAACCCCAACGAACCGGCAGCCGAGGACTAGGCATGGGACAGATCTGGCACTGGTTCGTCATCGTCGCGACCATTCTGAGCCTCGTGTTTTTCCTGTGGCTGCTGCTCGTCAACCGCACCACCTCGGGCGGCAAGACAGGGCACGAATGGGACGGCATCGAAGAGTTCGACAATCCCCTGCCGGCCTGGTGGGTGTGGATGTTTGTCATCTCCATCGTGTTTTCCGTGGGGTATCTCGTCATCTACCCCGGTTTCGGCAACTTCGCGGGCGCCACGGGCTGGTCGTCACAGGGTGAGCACGCGGAAGTGGCGGCCACCCATGCAGAACGTTTTGCGCCCATGTACGCACGGCTGGCCGCGTTGCCGCCCGAAGAGTTTGCTCAAAGCACCGAAGGCATGCAGGTGGGGCGCAGGCTGTTCATCAACAACTGCTCCACCTGCCACGGGGTCAACGCTGGCGGCGCGCGCGGCTTTCCGAACCTCCGTGATACCCACTGGATCTGGGGCGGTAGCCTGTCCGATATCCAGACCAGCATCGATTCCGGACGGCAGGCCGTCATGCCTCCCTGGGGGCCGGCGCTTGGCAACGAAGGCGTCACCAACGTCGCCAACTATGCTCTGAAGCTGGCTGGTCGAGACCACGACCCGGCAGCCGCCGCCGCCGGCGCCGCGCAATACCAGACGTTCTGCGTGTCGTGCCATGGCGTCGAAGGCAAAGGCAATGCGCTTCTCGGCGCCCCCGACATCACCCAGGGCGTGTGGATCTACGGCGATGATCTGCAGTCGGTGGCGGAAACCATCCGCAATGGCCGGCAGGGCATGATGCCGGCCTTCGGTCAGCTCCTGGGCGAAGACCAGCGCAAAATCCTGGCCGGCTACGTGAAGAGCCTCAGCGCCCAGTGAACACCATGCACAAACCGTCCCTCGACGGCCCACCTCAAGTGGAGCTGGAAGGTTTCGGCCCTGTGGATCTCTATCAGCGCCGCGAGAAGATCATCACGCGGCACGTCGACGGCGTGTTTCAAAAGTTGCGTTTCTACACGGGCTGGCCGCTGCTGCTGGGTTACTTCGTCACACCCTGGCTCACCTGGGGCGACCGTCAGATGGTGCTGTTCGACCTGCCCGCTCGTCAGTTTCACATTCTCGGACTGACGTTCTGGCCGCAGGACCTGTGGCTGCTGGGTTGGCTGCTGATGATCGGCGCTTTTGCGCTCTTCACGGTCACCACCATCGTGGGCAGGTTGTGGTGCGGCTACACCTGTCCGCAGACCGTGTGGACCGCCATATACATGTGGGTGGAGCAGTTCGCCGAAGGCTCACGGCACCAGCGCATGCGTCTGGAAACCGCCGCGTGGTCTCTGGAGAAGCTGCGCAAGCGCACTCTGAAGCACGGCATGTGGCTAGGGGTGGCCGCTCTCACGGGGCTCACCTTCGTCGGCTACTTCACGCCCATCCGCGAGCTGGCCTGGCAGCTGCTGACGGTCGATACAGCGGCCCTGTCGGGCTGGGCTGTGTTCTGGGTTGTCTTCTTCACCGCCGCAACCTACGTGAACGCGGGCTGGATGCGGGAGCAGGTGTGCATCTACATGTGCCCGTACGCACGTTTCCAGTCGGCCATGATCGATCGTGACACGCTCATCGTCTCTTACGACGACCAGCGCGGCGAACCGCGTTCTTCGCGCAAGCGCGGCACTGCCAGCGTCGCCGGCGACTGCATCGACTGTCAGTTGTGCGTTCAGGTGTGCCCGACGGGCATCGACATCCGCGACGGGTTGCAGTACCAGTGCATCGGTTGCGCCCACTGTATCGACGCCTGCAACCAGGTTATGGACAAGATGGGGTCGCCCCGCGATCTCATCTCCTACACCACGCTGAACGCTCTGGAGGGCGGCCCGGTCCGCTGGCTGCGGCCCCGCAGCATCGGTTACGCCGCAGTGGTGGTCACGCTTGTCGTCGCGTTTCTCTTTGCGGTGACGATGCGTGCGCCGATGGCGTTCGACGTGCTGCGCGACCGCGGCGCGTTGTACAACAAGCTGCCGGACGGACGCATCGCCAACGACTACCAACTCAAGGTCATGAACAAAGGCCAGCAGGATGCGCGCTTTCAGCTAAACGTGCTGGCGCCGGCC
Organism: uncultured Pseudomonadales bacterium; assembly: GCA_964651595.1. Classification (GTDB taxonomy): domain Bacteria; phylum Pseudomonadota; class Gammaproteobacteria; order Pseudomonadales; family Azotimanducaceae; genus UBA4421. The sequence continues at coordinate 40,676 of CAZYYJ010000028.1, forward strand.
TGGGTGCACATCGCCACGGCAGCCTCCTTCGAGCTCGCGCCCGGTGAGGTGCGCAATCTGCCGCTTGTGCTCACCGCCAACCCTGAGGACGCCCGCAACGACACCGTCCGCCTGGCTGTGTGTCGGGACAAGCGCTGCGTGGAAGAGGTCACGCCTTTCATCGCACCAGGGGCCGGCTCGTGAGGGGGGCTCTCCCGCTGCGCACGCGGCTCATGATCGGCCTGGTGCTGCTGCTTCCCTTGTCGAGCGTGGCTTTCGGCATGCTCATGCTCACGCTGGCAAGCGCCACCCCGGCCGGCGACCGTCTCGCAACCCCGGCGAAACCTCTGTCGAAAACGAGCTGGCAGACCCCACCGCCATGATCACCACCACCCTCAACGTTGCAGACATGCATTGCAGCTCGTGCAGCAACAAAATCATCAACGCCCTCACGGGGCATGCGGCTGTAGCCAGCGTGAACGTCAATCCCCTGCATCGGCGCGTGTTTGTCACCCACGCAGACGGCATAGACGCACTCGCTCTGATGGGCGAAGTGGAACGGCTGGGCTTTCATCCGGAGCTGGCTGGCGTGCAGGACGAAGGCGGCGCTGTCGACCGGGCACCACTCAAACGCCTCGGCGTTGCGGGCCTGTGCATGATGCAGGTAATGATGCTGCAGATTGCTCTTTACGCCGGGGCCTTTGATGGCATGGACGCCGCCATGCACCGGCTGCTGTCCTTCGCGGCGCTGCTGTTCACCATACCCGTGGTTACCTACAGCGCAGTGCCGTTTTTTCGGCGGGGGTTCGGTTTCCTCCGCTCGCAGGGCGTGAACATGGACACGCCCATTGCGCTGGCCATTACCATCGCCTTTCTCACCAGTGCCTTCAACACCCTGAGCGGCAACGGCGAGGTGTACTTCGACTCGGTGGTGATGTTCTCTTTCCTCATGCTCGGCGCGCGCTACCTGGACGAGCGTCTGCGGCGCAAGCTGCGCGTGCAGGACGAGGTGCTTGCCAACCTCCCACGCGAGGTCCAGCGCCTGGATGCAGACGGCAACACGGTCAGCGTAGACCTGGCACAGGTGGTAGCGGGCGATGTCCTGTGGATTCCCGAAGGCGCCATGGTGCCCGCTGACGGCACCCTGCTGGAGACGAGCGCCACCATCAACGAAGCGTTTTTGTCCGGAGAGGCAGAACCCCGGCAGCACTCGCCGGGCGCCACCCTCTACGCCGGCACCATCAACGAGGGTGCAGGCCTGAAACTCTCGGTCACCGCACCGGGAAAAGCGAGTCGCCTGGCGCGCATCGATCGTCTCGCCGCCCGCGCGCAGACGCAGAAAGGCAGCCTCACGCGCCTGTCGGACCGCGTCGCAAAGGTTTTCGTGCCGGCAATTCTGGCGCTGGCTGCCGGGACCTACCTCGTATGGTGGTGGCTCGGCACCGGCGATCCGCTGTCTGCCACGCTGGCAGTGCTGGTGGTGAGCTGCCCCTGCGCCCTGTCCCTGGCAGCACCGGCAGCGGTTACCGCGGCGCTCACCAATCTTCGGCGGCGCGGGCTGCTGGTGCGCAATGCCCACGCCGTCGAACGTCTGGCATCGCTGACCCGGGTGTTCTTCGACAAGACCGGCACGCTCACCACGCCGCAGCCTGTGATCGTACAGACCATCACGCTCGGCGCCTGGGATGCTGCCACCTGCCTGCGTCGGGCTGCTGCCCTGCAGGCCCATTCCCAGCATCCGCTGGCACGGGCTTTCCGCCAGGCGCAGACGCCGCCTGCTGACGATGTCGTTCTGCACCCTTCGCAAGGTCTGTCGGGACGCGTCGACGGGGAGCGCGCCGTCGTCGGCAATGCCCGACTGTGCGGATGCCCCGGCTTTGCGACAGACCTGAAAACCGTCTACCTGGCCATCGCCGGCCGGCCGGCGGCAGTTTTTCTGCTGGACACACCGCTGCGCGAGGACGCCGCCTCAACGGTGGCGGAGCTGCAACGCCTCGGCCTCGCGCCCGTCCTGTTGAGCGGTGACAAACAAACGCAATGCCAGCGCGTCGCCCGGGCCCTGGCCATACCCTACCGCCATGACGCATCGCCGGAAGACAAAGAAGCCGCCATGCGTCGCGACCGGGGCTCGCTGTTCGTCGGCGACGGGTTGAACGACCTCCCGGCGCTGGCTACCGCCGATGTTTCGGTGGCCACGCTGGAAACCGTCGACCTCGTGAAAGCCCGGGCTGACGTGCTGCTCATGCGCCCCCGCCTCGGCGCACTGCCAGAGCTGTTTCGTGTCGCCCGGTACACAAGACGCGTGATGCGTCAGAACCTGGCGTGGGCGCTGCTGTACAACGTGCTCGCCATCCCCGCCGCCGCCGCAGGACTCGCCACTCCCTGGCTGGCTGCCCTGGGCATGTCGGCAAGCTCGCTTCTGGTGATGCTCAACGCCACGCGCGTGCTGCGCGCGGGCAGCCCTGCGGAGATCAACTGATGGAAATTCTGCTGCTGCTCATCCCCCTGTCCGTGGTTCTGCTGGGCATCGCCATCCGGGCGTTTCTATGGGCCGTGGATCACCAGCAGTTCGACGACCTGGAACGCCACGCCATCGAAGCCCTTCAAGACGATTCGGAGTAACCACCATGAACGCACTAACCAACGGCATCCGTCTCATGTTCATCGGCCGCTCGGGTTGGCAGGCCATCGCGGACGATGCGCCCAGCCTTACAAGCGTGCTGGCGACACACACGGTTCCGCTGTCGTTGATTCCCGCCGTGTGCTGGTACGTGGGTGTCACGCAGTTCGGCTGGTCGGTGGCCGGCGACCCGGTACGGCTGACACCCGAGAGCGCCCTGCCCATGTGCGCGCTGTTTTTTCTTGCCTGCATCGGCGCGGTCGTGTTTCTCGGCTTCATGGTGCACTGGATGTCCACCACCTACGGAGACGAGGCCAGCATTTCGCAGGGTGTCACGCTCATCAGCTATACCGCGACACCGTTTTTCGTGGCGGGCATCATCGGTCTGTATCCGATCCTGTGGCTCGACATCGTCGTGGGCTTGAGCGTTGCGTGTTACTGCATCTACCTGCTGTACACGGGCGTCGGACCAGTGATGCGGGTAATCAGCGAACGCGGCTTTCTTTACGCCAGCGCCGTTTTCGCGGTGGCGCTGGTGGCGTTCGTCGGCTTGCTGGGCGTGACAGTCATTCTCTGGGAGTTCGGCGCAACCCCCGAATATACCTATTGATCCGCGGGCTGCGGAAAGTACCTATTTGCGGGCGTCGGGCACGCCCCCACATAGCCAGCATGAACCCGCCAAGCAAACGCTAGGAGATTATGATGGCAACGCTGCCCAGTATCTTTGACGACCTGTACCGCCCCTTCGACGACCTGTTCTCATCGCCAGTGACGCCACGTGCTGTGCCGCGCATGCCGGCTGTGGACATCACGCGCGACGCACACATGTTACACCTCGAGTTCGACGTGCCCGGATACAACGCCGAGCAGATTTTCGTGGAAGCCCACGATCATGTGCTGACGGTGCGCGGCGAGCACCATGAGGAAGCACAGCACGGCGAGGGCGAAGTTCTGCATCGAGAACGGCACCGGGGCACCTTCCTGAGGCGGTTCTCGCTGCCGAAGGGCGCCGACGACAGCGCCATCAAAGCGGACGTGAAAGACGGCGTGTTGAGCATCCGCGTGCCTTACGAGGATGTCACGGCGCCCCGGCGCATCACGGTCGAGTAACGCACGGAGGACAACCCATGGCCGAAGTCACCGACACGGATCGCAACCGCGCCTGGCAATGGCTGGCAAACGGCTGGCGCGCCCTGCGCGATGCTGCAGAAAGCGCTGTCACCTACTTCACGCCCAGCGAGCAGCACGACAGCACGTCGCAGCGCTGGGGCGTGGTGGCTGCGGATGTCAGCGACACAGACAGCACCATCGTCGTGGAGCTGGAGTTGCCGGGCATGACCAAGGAGAACCTCAGCGTGGACGTACAGAACCAGCGCCTGATCGTGAGCGGCGAGAAGCGCACCAGCGCCACCCGGCGCGACGGAGCCGCCGTGATCACCGAGCGCGCGTACGGTCGGTTTCAGCGGGTCATACCCCTGCCGTGCGCCGTGGCGGTAGAAGCTTCGAAAGCGAGCTACGTCGACGGCGTGCTGACTGTGAAACTGCCCCGCCAGGAGACCCCGTCACCCAGGCAGATTCCTGTAGGGGGCTGAACGCCTACGCGTCGTCCAGCAGTGCAAGGCGCATGTAGGTGATGCCGGGCGTCAGCGCCCAGGCCCAGGCCAGGCGGGTGACCTCGTCGGCCTGGGGATCCAACTGCAGCACCGTGTCGAGCAGCGCTGCCAGCCATTTGTCGAACATCTCGCCCGGCACGCCGAGATCTCTGTGCCGCTCTGCGAGACGCTCCAGCTCGGGAGAAGGTGTGCCGGTGACATACAGGGACACCAGGTAGAACAACGAGCGTTTCAGCATCTGCACCTGTGCCTGCATGTCTGTGCTGTTGAAGAGTGCCGCAACGTCCGCATGGGTGAGGAAACGCTCATAGAATGCGTGGAAGAACGCGTCCGACGATGCCGCCATGCGCACGTCGTCGCCGAAGAGACGCTCGTAGCTCGCTTCAAAATGCGGGTTGCTCAACACGTATCCGTCTCCGCGCACCAGGCCAGCGCCTCATCCATCGACTGAAAGGCGCGCCAGCGGCTGCCCCACTCTGCCTCGCCGTAGAGCATCTCTATCACCGAGCGCACGAAACCCGACTCGTGCACCCAGGCCGTTCTGCCGCCCCTGCGCTTGCCGGTGACGGTAAGACGTACCTGCTCGTACATCTGCAGCAGGTCTTCGATGGAGAGGTCGAGGTAGCTGTCGCGGAAATCCCACAGCACCGGCGCCGAGGCATCGAAGCTCGGATGCGTAAACCATGCCGCCGTGGCCTTGAGGATATCCTCGGCGCTCACTGTTCCCCGCGCGGTGTGGCGCATGCACGCACGCACGGGGTCATAGCTAGACTCGATCATCCGGCACCTGCCGTCCGTGGGGCCCTGGAAACATGACGCTCGCCGGCAAGTTTACCAAACAACTCAGCAACTTAGCGCGCAGGCCAGCACCCCCGGGGCAGCCCGCATGGCGCTTACAAACCGCTCATAGCGAGCCCCGTTCAATGGGGCACAATGCCAACTGACTCTGGGGAGCTGGGATGTCAGAAGTACAAGTCCAAACGGCGCCGAACGAGCTGAAACACCTGCAGGCCGATGCCGCACTGGCCATCGCCCGCTCACTGCATTCGGATCTCGAACTTTCCGCAATCGTCAAACGCCTCTACACCTTCGTGTGCGGCCTCACTGGCGTGGTGCACCTGCGTTACAGCAACAGCAACCCGGATGTGGCGTTCGAGCACGGCCGCGAAAGCGAGCATCAGCTCACCTACGAGCTGAAGTTGACCAGCCAGCTCGACTCGGCTGGACACATCACCCTCACAGCCTGGGAACCCATCACTCGCACCGATCAGGAAATGATCGAAGAACTGCTGTCCCTGGCCGCCAGCGCGCTGCGCAACGCCCATCGCCATTACGCGGTGGTCGAAGCGGTAGCAACCCCGGAACCCGGGGAGCGGTCCCGCGACGACAAATATCCCGACGCTCTGGTACTGATCCGTGTTGACGGCCTGCAGGCCATACGCGAAGGCACCGACGGCGACGAGTTGGCTGAGCGCATCATGGCCGAGTTGAAGATGCGCCTGGGCGACTCCCTGCGCGGCGCTGACGGCACCATGCAGGTGGACGAAGACCATCTGGCGGTGCTGCTGCCCTGCACCGCAACGCTCGGTGCCAACCGCGTGGCGGAGAAGGTGACGATGCTGATGGACAAGATGGACTTCATCGATCCAGCCGTGCGCAGAAATCTGGCTGTCAGTTTCGGGATCAGCTCAACCAAGGAAGCGGGCTCGGCCGAAGCCGTGCTGGCAAACGCCAAGGTGCAGCTGTCGAAGACAAGCTCACCGCTGCTGGAGGGTCAGATCGTCCACTGACACGATCGACGCCTTCCGGCGGTCATAGCGCGCTCATAGCCTCACAGCTCGTTCTCGAGCTGCTCCAGCTTCAGCTTCATCCGCACCAGCTCGGCCAGAGAGCGTGCGCCGGTTTTGTGCATGACCTGCGAGCGGTGAATCTCCACCGTGCGTTCACTGATTCCCATCTCGATGGCCATGACCTTGTTGGCCTGGCCATTGCACACGCGCTCGAAGACTTCCTGCTCCCGCTCGGTGAGGGCAGCAACAAGCTCTTTCACATGCTCTACATCGGCGGCTGCGCTGCGCGTGCGCTCATCGATGCTGATCGCTTCGTGGATGCGGTCCAGCAGCTCCTGATCACGAAAGGGTTTGCGGATGAAATCCACAGCCCCCCGCCGCATCGCTTCCACCGCCATGGGAATGTCTCCATGGCCCGTGATGAACACGATGGGGATACGCGAACCAAGCTGGTGCAGCTTCTCCTGCAGCTCCAGGCCGCTCATACCCGGCATGCGGATATCCAGCACCAGGCACCCGGCCATGGACGACGTGTAAGCGCCGAGGAACGCATCCGCGCTGGGGAAGGCGTCGTAGGAGACATCGACCGAGTCGAGGAGCATGCCGATGGCATCTCGCACGCTCTCGTCGTCGTCCACGATAAACACGTGGGCCGGATCGTCACTCATCGCTCAACCTCATCCAGCCTCCTCCTCCAGGGTCATCGGCAACCGGAAAGAGAAGGTCGCGCCGTGCCCGGCGTTGTTCTCGAACGTCAGCGTGCCGCCGTGATCTTCCACGATGGTGCGACTGATCGACAAACCCATGCCGATCCCGGAACGCTTGGTGGTGTTGAAAGCCGTGAACAGCTTCTCCGCAAACGCGGGGCTTACGCCCGGGCCACTGTCCTGTATGCGTATTTCCACCCAGCCGGCTTCCAGCACACGGGAGATCACCCGAACAGTAGCACCATGCCTGCAATCAATCTCGTACATGGCATCGATGGCATTGCGCAAGAGGTTCAGCAGTACCTGCTGAATCTGCACGCTGTCGCAGAATACCTGCGGCTCGCTCGCATCCAGCGCGTAGTCGAGATCGATACCGTGCAGACGGGCATCTCCCGCTGCGAGGTGATGAATGTCGCGCAGGATCTGATTGACGTCCACCCAGCTGCGCTCGCCGGCAACGTTCTGCACGAACCGCTGGATACGTTCGATCACATCGCCCGCGCGCAGGCTCTGCGCGTTCAGCTTCTCCAGCGCACCGAGAAACTTGTCCTGGTCCACATCACCTTTGCGTAACAGGCGAATGCACGCCTGTGCGTACATGGCGATGGCCGTCAGCGGCTGGTTGATTTCGTGCGCGATGCTGGCCGTCATCTCACCCATGGTGGTGAGCCGGCCCGCCTGCGCCAGATGCTCGCGCTGCTCGAGCAGCGCAGCCTCGGCGGCTTTCTGCGCCGTGAGGTCGCGAATGATGCCGACGAACATGGTTTCCGTGTCGTTGTCCACGGCGCTCACGGCGAGATACATGGGGAACAGGGTGCCATCCCGCCGCCTGCCGGCCAGCTCCCGCCCGATGCCGATGATCTTGGCTTCGCCGCTGCCGAGGTAGTTTTCCACATAGCGCTGATGCGCGCTACGGTGCGGCTCGGGCATGAGCAGAGCAACCGGCTTGCCGATGAGCTCGCGGTCGCTGTAGCCGAACATCTTCTCGGTGGCTACGTTGTACGTCTGGATCAAACCGTGCGCGTCGATGGTGACAATGGCGTCCACCACGGCGTCGAGCACCGCCGAGGCGTTGCCGCCCAGCCTGCTCAGATCCATGCTCACCGCGTCGTACCCCGCAACGTTCGTCACCTCGGTTGAATGGATGCGAATCATGACGACCCCATCCCGGTGGCGGTAATTTCCCCGCCACCAACCTCTGCGAGGCGCCGTGCGTCTGCCACATAGCGTGGCATCCACCTGTTAATGGTGGCGCGCACGGCGACATTCAAGCGGAACGCCGTGTTCAACAGCAGAAAAACCGCCGTCGCATTCTGCACCCCCGAGACGGGCAACACCACTAGCGGGCGGGCCACCGGGTTCCCGGCGGCAGGGCCGCCTGTTGCCGCGAGCACCGACTGTTCCAATGAGGGCACCAACTGTCCTTCCAGAAGCGTGCCGGCATTTTGTTCAGCGCACGAGAACCGGTCATTAAGGGAATTCCCCTAGCCTTGCGCGATACCGCCTGCGGCAACCCCGTATACCGGCCGCATCGCGCATTGCGCACACTCTCCGACACCTAAGACAGATAGATGGAGAGAATCATGTGGTTGGAAAGTCCCGTTAAGACACTCGTTGTCGCTGGCGCTGCGCTGGTTCTCGGCGCGCTGATCATCACCTCGGGCCTGGTCATTCTGGATCTCGCGGTCACGCCGTAACAGCGCACCCGGTCAACAGGAGCGGAGCCCATGAGCAACTACATTCTCGCGGCAGTGCAGGCAGATGAGACCGGCAGACATATCCTGGACGTGGCCCGTCGCGTTGCGGCGGCGCAGAGCGCCACGCTGCACGTGCTGAACGTCGTGGAACCGGCCATCGCCGTCTATGCAGACCTCAATTTTGCCCCGCTGGCCGAAACCTCCGGAGACTGGCAGCGCGCGATCATGCGTGAGAACCAGCGTTTTCTAGAAAGCTGCGTGGAAGGTGCCGACGCAACCGTCACGGTGATCGAAGGGCGGCCGGTGTTCGAGATCAGTCGCCGGGCCGAAGAAGCGGGCGCCGATCTCATTGTGATGGGCCTGCACAACCGTCGGGGGCTGCAGCGGCTGATGGGATCTACCACCAACGGGGTACTGAACCACAGTCACTGCAACCTGCTGGCCGTCCATCCGGATTCCGGATCGGAGGCATACGGGAAGGTGCTGATCGCCATCGATACCACCGAGCTCGCTGAACACGTGCTGGAACTCGGGAAGGCGCACGCCACTGACACGTCCGACGTGGCGGTAATTTCCGCTCTGATCCCGCTGAACACTGTGTTTGCGGCACCCGAAGCGGGTCGTGGTCTGGACTGGTCGTTCACCGAGCTCAGCAACGACGTGTACCAGCACACGCGCTGCAAGCTCAAAGGGCTCACGACGGGGCACGGGCTGACCGAAGCACAGCTGGAAATCGCCTGGGGGGAACCGCGGGACGAAATCGTACGCGCAGCGCAGGAGCACCACAGCGAGCTCATCACCATCGGCGCCAACAACCGCAACGCGTTGAATCGCCTGTTGCTGGGTTCCACGGCGCGCGGCGTTCTCGACCGGGCACCCTGTGACGTGCTGGTGTACCACCCGACCTGAGCGCAATCCGCCTCTTCGCTGAACCCGGCCGCCGGCCATTGGCGGCCGGGGTTTTTCGACCCGAACGTACCCGCTCTGCGCCTTAACAACGTCGCGTGCCCCGATTACCATGCGGGCAGGGTCAGGGGAGAAACATCATGAGCTGGACAAACGCGGTGCGAACCAGTCACCGGGTCGCGATGCTGGTTGTTGCGCTGTTTTCAGGGGTCGCGCATGCCCAGGCAGCGGATGCCTTCGACGTCGGGCGTTTCGAAGCCTATCTCGACGGGCTGGCCGCAGCGCAGTTCAATGACCACAAGCTCGCCGGCATGACATTTTCCCTGGTGAGAGCCGATCGCGTGATCCTGACCAGAGGTTATGGCTACGCGGACGTGGCCAGCCAGACGCCGGTAGATCCGGACTATCACCTCTTCCGGCCGGGGTCGGTGTCGAAGCTTTTCACCTGGACCGCGGTTATGCAGCTCGTGGAAGCCGGCCAGCTCGACCTGGACGCAGACGTCAACGACTACGTGACCCAGTTCGAAGTGCCCAACGAATTCGATACGCCGATGACGTTGACGCACATCCTTACGCATACGCCGGGGCTGGAAGATCGTTTCACCAACCTTTTCGAGGATGATGTGGCAGATACGCTGCCCCTCGCCGAAGCTCTGGCGCGTGGCATGCCGGCACAGGTGCGACCGCCGGGCACCGTGGCGTCGTACTCGAACTGGGCAACCGCGCTGGCGGGGCTGATCGTGGCCAACGTTTCCGGCATGTCCTTCGAACGTTACGTGCAGGAGCGCATTCTCAACCGGCTGGCTATGACGCAGGCCACCTTCGAAGAGCCTTTGCCCGACCGTCTGGCGGCGGCCATGGCAACCGGCTACGTCACCGACGAAGCAAGCCTCGCCGAATATCCGTTCGAATACGTCAGAAACTTCGGCCCGGCGGGCGCCATGTCGGCCAGCGCCGGGGACCTTGCCCGGTTCATGCTGGCGCATCTGAACGGCGGGGCCCACGATGGTGCCCGCATCCTCTCAGCCGAGAGCGTGCAGCGCATGCACGAACCCCTCTTCAGCCATCACCCCGACGTAGCCGCAGTGGCGCACGGATTCTACGAGAAGCACCGCAACGGGCAGCGTTTCGTCGGCCACGGCGGCGACACGATCGCGTTTCATTCCGAGATGGTGCTGGATCCGGAAAACCGTCTGGGTTTCTTTGTCTCTTTCAACAGCGCAGAAGGGGCACAGGCACGGGCGGCTGTGGTGAACGGCGTGATCGACTATTTCTACCCGCCGCCGCCCCGGCGCTTCACCTACGAGCCCCTGGAAGGCAGTGCGGCACGCATCGCCGAGGTGGTGGGTGGCTACCGTTTCAACCGCCGCTCGTTCACCACTTTCGAGGCAATCACCGGGCTGGCCGGTGACATTCCCATCGCCCCGTCGAAAGACGCGGGCGCCATACAGTTGCCCGTGCCCAATATCGGCGGCAAGTTTCACGAGGTAGCGCCTTACGTGTTCGAGCAGGCGGGGCGCGGAACGCGGCTGGTATTCACCCCCGGCGATGGCGGTATGCGCATGCTCATCGGACCGGTGCCGGTCATGGTGGCTGAGAAGGTGGGCTTCGCCACATCTGCGGGGAATCACCAGCTCGTATTGGCGCTGACCCTGCTGGCAAGCCTCTTTGTCCTCATCAACTACGCCCGCAACCGGCGCGACGGTCTCAGCGGTGGCCCCGCACGGGGCCGTCTGGCCCTGGTGATTGCTGCCGCCGCGGCCATTCTGTTCGGCGCCGGCCTGGGGCTTCAGATAAGCAGCCTGGACATGAACTACGTCGTTTTCGAGTTTCCACCTGCAGGCACCGGCGCGCTGCTGGTGCTGCCGTGGCTGGTGCTGGGCGCAACGCTGGTGGCGGTCGCCTATCTGCCGCAGGTGTGGCAGGCCGGAGCGTGCAATGTTTGGGCGCGCCTGCGCTACACGTGGATGGTGGTGCTGTTCGCTCTGTTCCTTTTGGTGCTGAACTATTGGAACATGCTCGGCTGGAAATACTGAGTGGACACTGATGCGGCTCGCGACCTGGAACGTCAATGGCCTGAGGGCCCGGTTGGACTTCATTGCGCTGTGGCTCGAGGCGCGCCAGCCCGACGTGGTTGGCCTGCAGGAGCTGAAAACCCCCACGGATGAGTTTCCGCACGATTTTTTTGCGGAGCGGGGGTACCACGCGCTGGTACATGGCCAGAAAAGCTGGAACGGCGTGGCCATTCTGAGCCGCACCCCGAGTGAGATCGTCACCGCAGGGTTGCCTGGCGAAGCCGACTGGGGCGCGAGACTGATCACGGCAAAGATCGACAACGACGTCGAGTTCACCACCGTGTACTGCCCCAACGGCAAGTCGGTGTCCCATGACGATTACCCGAAGAAGCTTGCCTGGTACGACAGCCTCACGGCGCACTATGGCGCCAGCAGTCATTCACGGCGCATCCTCTGCGGCGACTTCAACATCGTGCCGCAACCCCTCGACAGCTGGCGCGGCGCAGGCGGTGACGGAGACGTATTCCACACCGTGGAGGAACGACAGCGCTTCGACACTCTCATGCGACTGGGACTCGTGGATTTGTACCGGCACCAGTACCCCGACGAGAACGCCTTCTCCTGGTGGGACTATCGCGGCGGTTCTTTCCACCGCAACCACGGCCTGCGTATCGACTTCGTGCTGGGCACACCTGCAACCGCAGATGCGCTGCAGGGCGTCACCATCGACCGCGATTTCCGCAAGAAACAGGACGGCCTCACCGCTTCCGATCACGCCCCGGTGTTTGCGGATCTGTCGTTCTGAGCGCCCCTTGAAAGTTGTGGTGTCCGACCCGAATTAGAGGCTCTGCCAGCCTGCACGCAGCAGCACAGATTTCGCGTGAGCTTTACCACGTTCGGTGGTAAGGTACGCGCTCCATAAATCGCCCTCCAGATATTTCCCTTATTTTTCAATGGGTTAGAAATAAGGAAGGGCTCAATTCACCACTCGAGAGCCAACATGAAAGACCTTACGCGCTATCGAAACATCGGCATCTTCGCGCACGTCGACGCCGGTAAAACCACCACCACCGAGCGGATCCTGAAATTGACAGGCAAGATCCACAAAATCGGTGAGGTACACGATGGCGCGGCAACCACCGATTTCATGGAGCAGGAGCAGGAGCGGGGCATCACGATCCAGTCTGCTGCCACCTCGTGCGCGTGGGCCGATCATCGCCTCAACATCATCGACACCCCCGGACACGTGGACTTCACCATCGAGGTGT
>CAZYYJ010000029.1:0-53042 GCA_964651595.1 uncultured Pseudomonadales bacterium
ACCAGGAGTGGAAGCAGACGCCGGCCGGGCAGAAACGCAGCGGCAGCGAGCTGATCGGCTCGCCAGACACCATCCGTCAGCGCCTGAAGGAGCTGCAAGATGGCCATGTGGACCAGGTTATCCTGCTGAACCAGGCCGGCAAGAACACCCACCAGGACATCTGCGACTCGCTGAAGCTCTTCGCCGAGGAGGTCATGCCCGAATTCAAGGCCCGGGACGACGAGCAGCAGGCCTGGAAAGAGGCGGTGTTGAACGGTGAACTGGTGCTGGAGGACATCGACACCGAACCGTTCAACTTCTCACGCGGCCGGGAGCCCACCAAACCGTCCACGCGTGAAGCCAAGGACATGGTTGCCGGCGTCACGGGCCGGTTCGACAGCAAGGCGGTAAGCTGACCGTGGCGGCCCGCATTCTCGCAGGCGCCTGCCTCGGCGCGCTGCTGACCGTCACGGCAGGGGCGGACGAAGGCGTCCGCACTGCCTGGGGCGACCCCGACATCGAAGGGTTGTGGGATTTTCGCACCCTCACTCCCCTGCAGAGGCCGGCCGAGCTCGGGGAAAAGGCCGTGCTCACCGCTGCGGAGGCGGAAGCTTTCCGCCAGCAGGCCATTGCAGCGCGAAACAACGATCAGCGCTCCGATGAAAACGCCGCCGTCGACCTGGAAGGTTCGTACAACGATTTCTGGTTCGACTGGGGCAGCAACGTCAGCGGCAACCTGCGCACGTCGCTCATCGTGGATCCGGCCGACGGCCGTCTGCCGCCCCTGACGCCGGAAGCCAGGGCGTACCTCAAAGCGCAGAACACAGCCGATCGGCAGCCACCGGTACGGGACATGTTTTCCTACGCTGCCGGGGTGCACGAATACCGGCCTTCGGGCCCGGAAGCGCTGGGCCTGTCAGAGCGTTGCCTGGTGGGGTTCAATGCAGGACCGCCCCTGACCCCCAGCGCGTACAACAACAACCTGCGCATCGTGCAGACACCGGATCACGTGCTGCTGGTGACCGAAATGATCCACAACGCCCGAGTGGTACCGCTGGATGCGCGGCCGCGCATGCCACAGGACATCACCCAGTGGTCCGGCGATGCGCGGGGGCGCTGGGAAGGTGCCACGCTGGTGGTGGAGACCACCAACTTCACTGACAAGACCCCGACCTTCCAGTTGCCAGCCACGCTCGCGGACGTTGCGGAAAGTGGCGCGGTGGGTTCAGGGGCCCAAACGCATCTGGTAGAGCGCTTCACGCGCACCGATGAGGGGTTGCTCTACAGCTATACGCTGACCGACCCGCAGACCTTCGCCGCGCCGTTCACGGTCGAGATTCCCATGACAGCCACTGCAGGCCCGATGTTCGAGTATGCGTGTCACGAAGGAAACTACGCCATTGGCGGCGTGCTGCGTGGCGCGCGCCTGCTGGAAGCTGAAGAGCTCGCTGCCGTGAGCGGAGAAGCGTCGGAATGACAACGCGCCCCCGGCAGGGGCGCGTTACCTCCCCATCGCACTCAGGACGTCAGTTCTGAGCCACGTCGATGGTGACCTTGCCTTGCGGATTGGTTGTCCACCGTCCCTGGTGCGTTTCCAGCGCCAGCACCCTGCGGCCGCTGCGCGTTGTTTCACAGGCAGAGCGCAGATGAACCCGTTCGCCGCCCTCCCAGCCTGAGGCGTTGATGAGAAACGTCATCGAATCCTCGTTGCGCTGCAGGTAATAATGCCGCTTGAACACCACCCGTGCGTGATCCTGCTTGATCCTGGACTGGCAGTTGTCGTAGCCCGCCGCGGTTGCCATGGGGCCGCCCGCAGTGGCGCCGGCGGCGGCCACCAGGCTGCCGATACCGATCATTGCGACAATCGATTGCTTGAACATCATCTATCTCCGTGAGTTGTTGCGTCGAAGCGGGATCGATCATCAGCCACGACGACCTTCCGGTCCTTCTCGATGTATTGGCGGACCCTGCCGGTCACCTTCCGTAGATCTGACCCGCTCCTCCCACGGCGTTTTCCCCCGACCTGACCGGCTCTGACGGCAGATCGTCAGAAAAACTTCAGAACGCGCACAGGCCTTTCAGGGGCACGTCTCCCTAAGATGTTCCCTCAATCGGACCGGCCTGGAGCGGAACATGAGAAATGCCAGCGACAATGCCCTCTTACCCTGGGGAGCCTGGTGGCTGCGACGCCTCACGCCGTTCGGCTTTGCGCAGTCAACCCGCCCGGCCCGGCCACGCGGTGAAAGCGGTCTTGCGCCACTCGCCGCCGGCGGCGGCTTCAGCGTTGGCGACGTGCCCGTGGCACCGGCGGCGAATCGGGTCGGGGCGACGCGCGTTGACGGGAAAGCCATGGACGTTCTGGAGCAGCTCGCCAGGCACGCACCGCAGCCCGTCTCCGCGCGGGATCTCATCGACGAGGTGTGGGCGTATGCGGAGGTTTCGGACAACGCGCTGTACAAGGCCATCAATCAGCTGCGCAAGGCCTTCGGTGACGACGCCCGGCATCCGGAGTATCTGGAAACGGTACCCGGCAAAGGCTATCGGCTCGTGCAGCCGATCGTTTCGCTGCGCTCGGCGGCGCCGCCCGTACCGGCTCGGCGTCGGGCGCGCCGCCGCGCTGCCCACCTCGGAATCGCCGCCGCAGCGTTGGCGATACTGGGTACTGTGCTCGGTCTCGTGATGGACCCCTCGCCCCGGCCGATCCGCATCCTGCCCGTGGACGTAAGTCCCCGGCACGCATCCACGTCGCCCCATCGGGTGTTCGATGCGATCAGCTCGCACCTGAGCATGGCTCACGGCTTCACGCTGGTAGGCGCCGCCTCAACGCTGGCACGCGCAACGCCCGCAGATCACCCGGGAATTGTCGAGCAACTGCAGGCGACGCACCTTCTGGAAGTGGCCGTGCACCCGCTCGACGACGGCCGTCTGAGCGTGGCGGTGCGGCTGGTGGAAACGGCCAGCGAAGCACGGATTTTTGTGGCGGACTACGACACGGCCACCCGGGCGGGTTTCCTCAACGTCATCAAGCAGCAGGTGGGTACCGGCGTCGCGCAGGCGCTGTTCGTGGAGATGGCGCTGCGCCCGGGAAGCTACGAGCTGCGCGTCGCGCCTGACAGCCGGCAGACTGCGCCTGTCAAAACGTAACCGCGTAAGCGCCTTCCACGAGCTCGAGCGCTTCGTTGCGCACCGCGATGGCTGCATCGAGCATGTCGAGGCCCTCCTCGATCGGTGTGCGCGTCGCCTGAAAAACCACGTTATCGAGGGCCAGCAGGCAGATCGGCCGGGCCTCGATGTCACCTACGGCAACCGCGTCCCGGCACCGGCGCAGCCACGCGGTGTCCAGCCGCTGCTGCAGCGCTATGACACGATTCTGCAATGCCGGCACCGCCGCGAAACCACCCGCCTGCGACAACGCCGAGCACTCGACGAGGCCGTTTACGTCGATACCTCCTGCGAACAGGTCCTCGCAGCGCGAAAGGGCGTCGGCCAGCCCCGCGTCTTCTGTTGCCGACGGATCTGCTACGGCAATCTCCGCCAGGGTGCCGTCGCCGTCAGGCTCCGCACCTGGTTCCCCATCTATATCCCTGTCCGTTTCGGTGACGGGCAGAGGCTCGGCAGCATTCGCCAGCAAAGTCAGGCGCTCTTCGAGCTCGTCGGCCAGCGCAAAACCGCTGCCCAGAGCGTCCGCTCCGGCCAGGGCTGCTTCACAGGCAGCCGGCGTCGCCGCGTCATCGCGGCAGCGGCCTATATCGGCCACCAGCGTCTGCCGCGATCTCGCCAGATTCTCTCCCAGGCCCCGGGCCCGCGCGTAGGCAGCATCCGCGCGACCCGGCTGGTCGTTGCGCAGCTCGAGATCGCCCAGACGCAGCCAAAGACGGCCTTCGTCCGGCTCACCCGGCATCATCGCCTCGCGGCATGCATCCCGCGCACGCCCCCCGCTGCCATCGAAACAGCGCGTGAGCAGGGGTGCACGCAACGCCTCCGCCGCCGTCAGCTTTTCGCGCACGGCATCCGTCGCGTCCAGCGCCTGCGCTCGGCGGAAGCTTGTAATGGCTTTGCGGAAATCGCCGCGCTCTAACGCATCATCACCTATCACGCGCCACGCGGGTGCCAGATCGGGATGCACCGTCAGCAGCTCTTCGCAGATGTCCACTCGCCGGTACTGCTCGCACCGCAGCAACAGGTACTCGTCCAGCACGGCCGCGTCCGGCGCGCGGCGCGTGGGTGCCGCGGCCAGCTCGGCGAGATTGCTCTCGGCGAGTGCGAGCACCCGAATGGAGGAGGAGTCACCGGCGTGCACGGTTTCACCGTCGCTGATGACACGCCGCGCCGCGTCGAGATCACCTGCGTTCGCCAGCACGTCACACAACGCCAGACGCACCGGCAGCGCCTTGGGTTCTGCCGCCAGCAGCGCCTCGCAGCGGTTGCCCTGCGCGCACGGCGCAGGAGTGACCGGCAGCGTATTGCTGCACGGTGTGTCCGCCGCCGCGGCCGCGCCGGCAGACAGCCAGAGCGCAGCAGCCAGCAGTGGGCGCGATACGCTCACGGGTATCAGTACCCCCGGTTGCTGCTGTTGGCCCACTTCCGCCAGGCCCAGCACGTATCACAGTCCGGTAGACGTACGAGATGGAAGAGATACCACCGGTCGACGGTGACGTAGGGCGGACTTTCGTTGGCCACCATGGCGTCCATCATCTCGCGAAGCTGCGCGACGCCTACTTCCAGCTCATCCGCGCCGGCACCGTCTGCAGTGCGGTTCACCAGATCCTGTATCTGCGCCACGAGCTGGGCCGATTCCGCATCATCGCTGCTGCGCACGAGGTCCCCCGCCAGCAGCGTGGCAAGATCACTGCGGCGCAGCACGTCGGCCACACCCTGGGAGAAGCGCGCTGCCGATGCTTTGACGTTCGCGGAGGCATCGTCCGCCTCGGCCGCGAAGACGACGTGACTTTCCGCTTCCCGCAACGCGCGCGTGAAGCCATAGTCTTCGCCGGCCAGCATCTCGATCAGGGCCCGGGTCTCGGTTGCCTGCTCCGCGCCCGGTCGCTCACCGCTGAGGCCCGCCGCAAGGGCCACAGCACTCGTCATGCGCTCTTCGGCCACCACGAACAACCCCTTGTCCTCGGGTGTGCCGTCAAAGGCGGTAATGGCATGACCGATGTGCGTGTGAGCGATGGTGGGTACCTGGTGTGTGCAGCCACCCAGCGCCAGCGCCGCCATGGCAACGACGCCCACCGTCAGCAGCCGATCCCAATTCAGCATGTGTTGTCCGCGACGCATAGCGACCTCCATTGATCTGTTGTTCGTCCGCTGCTCTGTGTGCCTGCCGGGCCCGTCAAGGATCCCGCACCACGCGAAAGCCCACGCTCGCGCTGCGGGTCTCGGACGGGAGATGATTGCGGAACGCCGCTGTCACGAAGCGCGGCGCCGTAAACCACGATCCTCCGCGCAGCTCCCGTGCGCTGCAATCGCCGGACAGCCAGGCGCTGCCATCGACAGGCGCACCCACGTAGGTGGTGTTCCAGCAGTCTGCGACCCATTCGAACACGTTGCCGTAGACGTCGTGCAGGCCGAAACCGTTAGCATTGAAACTGCCTGCAGGCGCGGTGTGCACGGCACCGTCCTCACACGCAGCGGCTTCCCAGACACCACCGGTCCTTTCCAGGCTCGCGTCCGCCACGTTGCCGCTTGTGCAATCCACTGTTTCGCCGGCCGCGAGATATTCCCATTCCGAGGCACTCGGCAGACGGTAAGCCGCGCCGGTCCGTTGTGCGAGCCAGCGCGTATAGGCCACCGCGTCGTGCCAGCTGACGCAGGTGACCGGGTGGTCTCCCGTCTGGGGAAAACCCGGCGCGCGCCAGCTCGCGGCTCCGTCTTCCACCCAGGCGCCGTCGTCAAAACGTGTGCATGCCCCTGTGATGCCCCCCTGATCGGCGACGAAGGCCTCGAACTGGGCGACCGTCACCTCCGTCACCGCCGCCGCGATGGCAGGCACCTGAACGATGCGCGCCGGCGCTTCGCTGGACCATTCACCGGCATCGCTGCCCTGGGCGATTGCCCCCTTCGCGAGCATCACCATGAGCGGGCAATCGCTGCAATCGCGAAACTGCTCGCCGGGCGCCAGCACCTTCTGCCCCTCGTCGTCGCCCGCCAGCCCGCCCAGCCACCAAACGCCGACCAGCACCACTGCGACCGCAGCAGCAAGCGCGGCCGGTAACCAGCGGGGCCGTGAACTGCCGGTGTTTTCCTCCTCATGCGACGGTACGGATGGGGGCCTGTCGGGCATCGCAGGCGCCGGCGGTGGTTCCTCAGGCTCCGCAGGTTCCACGGGTTCCGCGGGCGGCGACGGCATGACCGGCGGCGTATTCAGCGCGTGCACAAAGCGCTCGACGGTCTGCGTCCGCGCGGGTCGCTCGAAAGCGAGCGCCTCCGACAGCGCGTCGAACTCGTGCGGCGCCAGCGCCGGATGCGCAGTCAGGCTCATCTGCTCCCGCTTGGCTTCGGCGGCGCTCTTACGGTCGTAGGGATGGCTGCCCGTCAACATCTCCCACACGATGCACCCGAACGCGTAGACATCGTCCGCGGGGTGCGCATCCTGGTTTTCGATGAGCTCGAGGCTCGCGTAGGCCGGCGTGTACGGGTTCAGCCGCTTCATGTCGAGCAGCGTCTGATCCGGATCCCCGGGCGAGCGCATGGCGCGGGCGATGCCGAAGTCGATCAATCGCACCTGCTGCGGATCGGTGATGGGGCGATCCGTGAGCATGACATTGCCCGGCTTGAGGTCGGCATGCACGATGCCCTGACCATGGGCATAGACGAGCGCGGCGGCCACCGCTTCGATGACGTGGCGCGCCTCGGCCGGCTCGATGTGCGCACCCGGTTCCCGGAGCCGGTCCTGCAGCGTGCCGCCCGGGATGTACTCCATCCACAGAAACGCATGCGGCTCATGCACCTGAAAGTCGCGCACGCTCACTATGTTGGGATGATTGAGACTTCCGGTTTTGGCCGCTTCGCGCTGCAGCGCCAGAAACGAGTCGGCGTGGCGTGCAAATTCGGGATTGATGACCTTCACGGCCACCTGCGGTTGTCCGTAGCCCTGCGTGTCGACGGCCCGGTACACCGTGCTCATGCCGCCGCTGCCGAGTCGCTCACCGAGCTGAAAGCGCTTGCCGAGCAGCATGCCTTCGCGCAGTTGATTGCCCGCGAGGCGGGTCACGCCGTCGGCATCGTCCGTGTCCAGCGCCGGTACAGCGGTATCCACGCCCGCCTGCTTCGCCACGGAGGCAAAGGCCGCGTCGAACTGCGTCGCGTCATCCGGAGACCAG
Organism: uncultured Pseudomonadales bacterium; assembly: GCA_964651595.1. Lineage (GTDB taxonomy): Bacteria > Pseudomonadota > Gammaproteobacteria > Pseudomonadales > Azotimanducaceae > UBA4421. The sequence goes on from CAZYYJ010000029.1 coordinate 7,305, forward strand.
GTCACCGTGGGGGCCCCGCTCAGAAGCAGGCGCAGACCCGGCGGCATGTCGACAGGGGTGCGCTGCACGATGAGAAACGCCCGGTCGCTCTCGGCGGCCAGCGTGAGCTGGCGCCGGCACCGGTCGTTGTGCGCCGATGCGGGTGTGAGCACGAAGACGATGAGGGTCGCCCGCATGATCTGGGTGGCCAGCTCGTCGGTCCATTGCGAGGTACTGCCTTCCGCGCGGCTTCCGTAGCAGCGGTAGCCCGCCGCCTCCCAGCGCTGCAACAGCTCCGCGCCGAGGGCGTAGTCCTCGGCGGCGTGGCAGAGATAGATGAAAGAATCGTCCGACGTCACACAGTCACCGCGCGGCGTGCACCGCTTGGCGCTGGGGCCATCCCTGCCCGTCCTGAAGAACGGGATATTCTTGCCGTGAGGTCACGCCCGCCGCGCTCGTCTGGTATCGATCCTGCGCGTTATATACCATGGCCCTCGCCCGCAGGGTAGCTGTGACCCATCGGGTGTCACAGGGGATAAAAGGAAATCACGTTCCAGGGAGAGATCCATTGCGCAAAAAACAAGCCATTTCGTCCACCGCCGCGGCCCTTGTGCTGCTGTTGCTCGGTACCAGCGCGGCCGCCCAGGACGCTGCCGGTAAGCGCTCGCACTTCAGCCTCGACCTGGGCGTGCGCTGGGACGACAACATCGGGCTTGCCCCCGACGACCAGGACCAGGAATACATCGGCGACGATCAGCTGGACGAGTTCACGACCGGTCTCGCCATCAGGTACGCCTACGACGTCGTGAGCACCCAGTCCAGCGAGCTCACGGCCGGCATCACCGGCTTCTACAATGCGGTGGCGGACCTGGAGGGTTTATCCAACTCGGGATTGACCGTGGACGTTGCGTACCGCAGCGAGTTCGGCCCGGAATTCACCGATCCGTGGTATTCCCTCAGCGCGAGCTACACCCTTGCGAGCTTTCAGGACAGCCGCATCCGTGACGGTGACTGGTTCGAGCTGGAAGCGATGGTCGGCAAACGCTTCAGTCCCAAGTTCGGCCTGTCGGGTGGCGCACGCTATTTCGATCGCAGCCAGGACAACGACACCCGCCTGTGCCCCAACCGGCCGACACGGCTCAACTGCCCTGGCGTCTCTGCGGCAAACCCGCAGGGGTGGAGCCCTGACGAGGTTTTCGAGCAGGACCGCTGGGGCGTCTTCGTGCATGCGGACTGGTTCGTTTCCGACAATACCGCCCTGTTTGCCGAGTACAGCTACTGGGACGGCGACGAGGACGCAACGCTGGCGCTGCGCAGCGCCGCGGGCGGTCAGCGCGATCCGGGCTGGCTCAACGGCCAGGACGTGTTCGCCGACGATCCGGCATTCGGTCAGCCGAGCTTCCGCAACGCCAACACCGGTGCAGTGACCAACAACGTCGATTTCATCGTCTGGAAGGTAGACACCACCCAGCACGTGTTCGAGCTGGGCGTTCGCCAGCGTCTCACCGACACCATCGGGCTGGAAGTGATCGGCGTGTATCTGACCACGTCCGACACCACCAGCCCCGGGCGCAGGGGTGACGATTCCCTGGACGACTACGAGAACACGGCCCTCATGGCCAACCTGACGTTTACGCTGAATTAAGCGCCCGCCAGACGCGTTCCGGCGTGAGCGGCATGTCGATGTGCGCCACGCCTGAGGGGCGCAACGCGTCCAGCACGGCATTGACGATGGCCGGTGGCGCCCCGCAGGCGCCACCTTCGCCGATGCCTTTCACGCCGAGTTCGTTGTTTGGGTCCAGCACCTCGTTGAAGCCCACGGCTATGTCCGGGGCATGGGTAGCGCGCGGCATCGCGTAGTCCATCAGCGACCCCGTGAGGAGCTGACCGTCGTCGTCGTACACGGCCTGCTCGTAGAGTGCCTGACCGATGCCCATCATCACCCCGCCGTGCACCTGACCTGCCGCCAGCAGCGGATTGATGACCCGCCCGCAATCATCCACCGCCGTATACGCCACCAGATGAACCTGGCCTGTGTGGGGGTCGATCTCTACCTCGGCAACGTGGCAGCCATTGGGAAAGGTGAACGTCGCGCCGCGGTTGTAGCGATGTACCCTGTGTAACCGCGCACCGCCGAAGGCCGGTGTTTCCGCAGCCGCAGCCACCTGCGCCAGGCTCACGGTGGAATCGCTGGCTGACGATGAGAACACCCCTTCCGCATAAGCCATCGTGTCCGGTGCGGCCTGCAGCATCTCTGCCGCCACATGCTGGGCGTCTTCCAGCACCAGCGCGCACGCCTGCCGCACGGCAACACTTCCCATCTGCGACGACCGCGAGCCACCCGTGCCACCGCCGAACGCAACCTGCGCCGTGTCGCCCTGAATGACGTTGATGTTCTCGAAATCGATGCCGAGCTGCTCGCTGAGCACCTGCGAAAACGTCGTGCGATGGCCCTGCCCGTGACTGAAGGTACCTACGATCACATCGACCGTACCGTCAGGATTGAGCGTAAGCTGCGCTTCTTCCTCAGGCCCACCACCGCTCGACTCCACGTAGAAGCCGAAACCGCGTCCGCGGATGAGACCGCGCGCCGCAGACGCCTCACGACGGTCGGCAAACCCGGCCCAGTCCGCCCGCTCCAGTGCAAGGTGCATGGTGGCGGTGAATTCGCCGCTGGTGAGATCGATGCCCGACGGCATCGTGTAGGGCAATTCCGCCGGGGCCACGAAGTTGCGTTCGTGCAGGGTGACCGTATCAATCGCAAGCTCGTGACTCGCCGCCTCCAGCAACCGTTCCATGACATAACAGGCTTCCGGACGCCCGGCGCCGCGGTACGCCGCCACCGGCATGGTGTTGGTGAACACCGGCCGCACGCTGTGGTGCACATGGGGAATACGGTAGACGGTGCCCACGATGCGGCCACCAGCCATGGTCGGCACGAACGGTCCTACGGCCGTGCAGTAAGCACCCAGGTTGGCAATGGTTTCAATGCGCACGGCCTGCAGTTGCCCGTCGGCATCGAAGCCTCCAGTCACTGTGGTGAGGTTGTCCCGGCCGTGCGAGTCGGCGAGAAACATCTCGGAACGATCACCCTGGTAGCTCACCGGACGGCCCAGAGCTTTCGCGGCGAAGAGACAGAGGATGGCTTCGGGGTGCACCTCGCCGCGAATGCCGAAACCGCCGCCGGTATCGGGCGAAATCACCCGCACGCGGTCCTGGTCTACCTTGAAAATGGCGTTGGCCAGCACGCCCTGCTGCGCGAAGGCGCCCTGGCTCGGGTTGTACAGTACGTACTGCTCGGCCTGCGTGTCATAGAGCCCGACACTGGCACGGGGTTCGAGAGGACTGGGGGCGACGCGGTTGTTGACCAGTTGCACCTGCACGCGATGGGCAGACGCCGCCAACGCAGCATCAACCGCCTGCGCATTTCCCACCTCGTAGTGCACACATTCGTTGGAACCGTGCTCACCATGGATGACCGGCGTGTCCGGCTGCAGCGCGCGGCCGGGATCAACGTTCACCGGCAGCTCGTCCACGTCGAAGTCGATGGCTTCCACCGCGTTCTGCGCGGCTTCCGGCGATTCGGCGATGACGGCAGCCACCGCCTGGCCTGCAAAGGCAACCAGCGCCTCGGCAAGCACCGGCCGGTGCGGAATGAACGCCGGGTTACCTGCAGCATCTTTCAGCACGGCACGACAGGGCAGACCGCCCAGCTCTGCCACATCGCCTGCCGTGAGCACCATCGCCACACCCGGCATGACCGCCGCTGCAGTGGTATCGAGGGTGGCGATGCGTCCGTGGGGAAACGGCGAACGCAACACTTTGAGATACAGCTGATCGCTGAAGGAAATATCACCGGTGAACCGGCCACCGCCGGTCACCAGCCGCGGATCTTCTTTGCGCGGCACGCTCTGGCCGATGCCGAATTTCATGCGGGTGCCTCGAGGGTTAGTTTTCTGCGACCACGGGGTTGCACAGCACGCCGATGGGCGTGACCTCGATTTCGATGGTGTCTCCATGCTGCATGAATACCGGCGGTGTCCGCGCGGCCCCCACGCCGCCGGGCGTGCCTGTCACGATCACGTCCCCGGGCTCGAGCTCGGTAAAGGTTGAACAGAACTCGATGAGTTCCTCGAAGCCGTGCACCAGCAGCTCCGCTTTCGCGTTCTGCATGACCTCGCCGTTCAGACGCGTGGTGATCTCCATCTGACGGGGATCGCCAACCTCGTCCGGGGTCATCATCCAGGGGCCGAAGCCTCCTGTGGCAGCAAAATTCTTCCCTGGCGTGAACTGGCTGGTATGACGCTGATACTCGCGCACGCTGCCATCGTTGTAGATGCCCCACCCGGCCACGTGACTCAGGGCGTCTGCGCGGCTGATACGCCGCCCCCCGCGGCCGATGATCATGGCGATCTCCCCTTCGAAATCGAGGCTGTTCGACTCGCGCGGTTGCAGCATGGGCTGGCCATGCGCCACCTGTGCCGCTGCAAAACGGACGAAGATCGTGGGCACGCCCTCGCCCCCGCGCCCCGTTTCCTCCTGATGGGCCTTGTAGTTCAGTCCCACGCAGAGAATTTTCTTCGGGTCGGTGAGCGTCGGCGCGTAAGTGATGTCTGCCAGGGCGACGTCGGCACTGTCGCCGCACTCGGCGGGCAACTGCGCGAGCGCATCCGCTTCAATGGCTTGTCGCAGCGTCGCAAAATCTGTGCGCGCGCCAACGTCGACCACACCCTCGCCATCAGCGGTGACGTAGCCGAACGTGATGGCGCCGTCGCGCTCGAATGACAACCAGCGCATGGAAGCTCCTTCTCAGGTGGGATTCTTAATCGTCGAAAATGATGACGCTGCGCGCCACCTCGCCGGTTTCCAGGGCCGCCATGCCTTCGTTGATGTCCTCGAGCTTGATGCGGTTCGACACGAGGTCGTCGAGATGCAGCCGTCCCTGCAGATAGAAATCGACGAAGCGCGGCATGTCCACGCGGAAACGGTTGCTGCCCATCATGGAGCCTTGAATCTTCTTTTCGAAAAGAAAGTCCACGCCGTGCAGCGACACCATGTCGCCGGGCGGGATCATGCCGATCACCGTGGCGGTGCCACCCATGCGCAGCATCTGGAACGCCTGCTCAGCCGTGCCCTTGAGCCCGATGGCTTCGAAAGAATAGTGCACGCCGCCGCCGGTCAGCTCGATCACCTTGGCCACAGCGTCGCCGTCGCCGGCGTTGACCACATCGGTAGCGCCGAACTTGCGCGCCAGCTCGAGCTTGGAATCGACCATGTCCACGGCGATGACACGCGACGCACCTGCGATGGCGGCGCCGTTGATGCAGGACAGACCAATGCCGCCGCAGCCGATGACCGCAACCGTGGCTCCCGGCTCCACAGCGGCGGTATGGATGACCGCACCCACGCCGGTGGTGACACCGCAGCCGATCAGCGCAGCGCGATCCATGGGCATGTCCTCGCGAATCTTCACCACCGCGTGCTCGTGCACCAGCATCATTTCCGCAAACGACCCCAGCTCGGCAAACTGGGTGAGCGCCACATCACTCTGAGCCAGCCGCGGCTCCTCTTCGGGGCCCCGCTTCACTTCGGGTTCCTGGCACAGCGACAGATGGCCCGTGAGGCACTTCTCACAATGACCGCAGAACACCGACAGGCAGGTGATGACGTGGTCGCCCGGCTTGACGTAGTGCACGTCACTGCCCACCGCTTCCACCACCCCGGCGCTCTCGTGGCCGAGCACCATGGGCAGCTTGCCCGGGTAGGTGCCGTTGTAGAAATGCATGTCACTGTGGCAGACACCGGCCGCCTTGGTGCGCACCAGCACCTCGCGCGGGCCGGGCTTGGAGATCTGGATGTCCTCGATCTCCATGGGAACGTTCACTTCACGAAATACAGCGGCTTTCACGGCGTCTCCCCCTCACTACTCTTCTGAAAGTGCAGTGGCGACGGTAACACCGGCCTTGCGGGGCTAGCAACCAGCCGGGATTGGTGGTGCAACCGCAACCGTCAGCAGGCGTCAGCCGAAGGTTGGACCCTCGTCGGGCTTGTCCTCTTCGATCTCCTCCAGCGCCAGATCGTCCATGCTGAACTTCTTCGGCGCCGCCTGCGGTTCCCTGGGTGCAGGCACTTCTTCGGGTGCCGCCTCCGGCGCCTCCGGCTGCGCGTCCCCATCCGCAGCGGCAGGCTTGTCATCCAGCTTGAAGCGCAGTCGCAGGTTGTTGGCAGAATCTGCGTTGGTGAGCGCGTCTTCCTTGCTGATCCGCCCTTCCTTCGCCAGCTGGTACAACGCCGAGTCGAAGGTCTGCATGCCCAGGTTCTCCGATTTCTCCATGATCTCTTTGATGCCCTCCAGGCGGCCTTTGAGGATGAGCTCCTGGATGGTTTTGGTGCCCAGCAGCACTTCCACCGCCGCGCAGCGCTTGCCGTCGACCGTGGGGATGAGGCGCTGCGAGATGATCGCGCGCATGTTCTGCGCAAGGCCCAGCAACAGCTGCGGGCGCCGTTCCTCCGGAAAGAGATTGATGATGCGCTCCAGCGCCTGGTTGGCGTTGTTGGCATGCAGCGTGGAAATCGCCAGATGCCCGGTCTCGGCAAACTCCAGCGCGTGCTCCATGGTTTCGCGGTCGCGGATCTCGCCGATGAGAATCACGTCCGGCGCCTGGCGCAGCGTGTTCTTCAGCGCGTTCTTGAAGCTGCGCGTGTCCACACCCACCTCACGCTGGTTGATGAGACTCTTCTTGTGCCGGTGCACGAACTCCACCGGATCTTCGATGGTGATGATGTGGCCGCCGCTGTTGGCGTTACGGTGATCGATCAGCGCCGCGAGAGACGTCGATTTACCTGAGCCCGTGCCGCCCACGAACAGCACGAGACCGCGCTTCACCATGATCAGCTCCAGCAGCACCTCGGGCAGCTTCAGGTCGGCGAATTTCGGTATGTCGGTTTTGATGTTGCGCGCGACGATGGACACCTCGTTGCGCTGCTTGAAAATATTCACCCGGAAGCGGCCCACCCCGGGCATGGACACCGCGAGGTTCATCTCCAGTTCGTGCAGAAACTCCTCGCGCTGTTCCGCATCCATGAGCGCCTGCGCAATCGCATCGATCTCCCCCGGCTTGAACGCCTTGTCGGACAGCGCCTTCAGCTGACCCTGAAACTTGGCGCACGGAGGTGCACCGGTGCTGAGGTAAAGGTCCGAACCATCCTTGTCGGCCAGAATCTGCAGATAGGGGTTGATGGGGGTTTCCACCACGTAAGTCCTTTCGGGCGCCGTTACGTCAGTATAGAAAGTGCCTGCGCAACAGCCGGCGCGATCTCGTGCGCCGCGTCACAGCCTGCAGCTGCGGGTCAGGGGGCCGAACCGAGGTCCCCGCGGACAATGGCGAGGGCAACGTCCACAGCCGCTTCGAGACCCTGCGGATTTGCCACGCCGCGTCCCGCAATGTCGAAGGCGGTGCCGTGGTCGACTGAGGTACGTACGAAGGGAATGCCGAGCGTCGCCGTGGTGGAGGCGTGAAAGTCGTGCACCTTGATCGCGATGTGACCCTGGTCGTGATACAGCGCCAGCACCACGTCGAACTCACCATCGATTGCACGATTGAAGACCGAGTCGGCGGGAATGGGGCCCTGTACGTCCCAGCCCCTGGCCCGGGCGCTGGCGACCGCGGGTGCCAGTTCCTCGATCTCTTCCCGACCCAGCAGACCGTCTTCGCCACCATGGGGATTCAGAGCGGCCACGGCAACCCGCGGACTCGTCAGCCCCCAGCGCACCAGCGTGTCGTGCAGCAGCGTGAGCTTGGCCGTGACGTTCGCCGCCGTGACGTAGCGCGCCGCCTCGATGAGCGACTTGTGGGTGGACAGGTGCGCCACCCGCAGACCCGGTGTCATGAGCATGGTGGCTGTCCATTCCGCCCCCGACAGGCGCGCCAGAATCTCCTGGTGACCAAGGTCGTTCACGTATCCGGCAGCGTGAATTGCCGCCTTGTTCAGGGGACAGGTCACCATGGCGGCGAGCGTGCCGCCGAGACAATGTCGCGCTGCCCACTCCACCGCTTGCACGGCAACCTCGCCGCAGGCCGGCTGCACACGGCCGAACACGAAGTCTGCGGGTTGGTGCAGGCTCTCACCGGGTTCGACAATGCCGAGAGGCCCCGCGAAAGCAGCAATGTCCGACACCGGGGGAATCGCGGGCAAGGTCACCCCCGCTGCGGCCGCCCCTGCCTCCAGGGCCCAGCGGGGCCCGACCAGCAGCACCGGCGGCAGGGAACGAGTCTGCCACCGTTCTGCGGTGACCAGCTTCGCCGCCACCTCGGGACCAATGCCCGCAGGATCACCCAGCGTGATGGCAAGGGGCAGCGTCACGGACAGCCAATCCGCTGCACGACCGGGGCACCGGTTGGGCGGCGACACCGCAAGCCGCCTGCTGCGTCAGCTTTGTCCGACGCCAACCTGCCGTGGATCGTGATCAGCCCCGCCATACTCTCCTCCAGGTTTTACACGAGCTTAACGTATTCCAATAGGATCGGGGTGCCACAACTGCCCCCCTCGCCTATCATTGGCGCGAGCTACACAGAGACTACGCCATGTCCGCCAGAACCCTGCTCATCGCCGCCTTCGCCCTTCTCGTGTCGACCGCTACGACAGCTCGCGCGGACGCCTATGACAATGCTCGGGAAGTGTTCCGGGGCGCCGGAGCCAGCGCGGGATTTTTCTCCAACGCATACGGGTACGCGCTGTTTCCCACCGTGGGCAAAGCGGGTATCGGGGTTGGCGGCGCGCACGGCGCCGGCCGCGTGTACGTGGGAGGCCGCCACGTGGGCGACACGCGCATGACGCAGCTCACCGTAGGCTTTCAGCTCGGCGGACAGGCCTACAGCATGATCGTGTTCTTCGAAGATGATCGTGCTTACCGGGAGTTCAGCACCGGCAATTTCGAATTCGGCGCACAGGCCACAGCCGTGGTGGTGACCGCGGGCGCTTCCGCGCAGGCATCTACAGCCGGTGGCGTCGGGGCCGGCGCGAGCGGTGGCCAGCACGACGCGACCACCACAGGCAACTATCACAAAGGCATGGCGGTGTTCACCGTGGCCAAAGGCGGCCTCATGTACGAGGCCAGCATCGGCGGCCAGAGATTCTCGTACAAAGCCGTGCAGTAACCGTCTGCGCGCTCACTGCGCGCGCTGCGCAAACGCTTCTCCCTGCCGCTGCACGAGGCGCACCATGTCGCCCATGGCCAGGTGCATGTCGATGAGATGCAGCCCCCAGGCGGGCACAACCTCACCGCCGATCACCACATCTCCGCGAATATCATCGGTACGCGGGTCGCGCGCGTCCGCGTTGACCGTCACTTGCAGATACGACGCGCCATTGCGAGAGACACATTCCGCCGAAAGCAGATCCGGCACCCGAACGAATGCGGTGTCGATGGCTGAAGACGCCGTACCGGCCGTCCAGCTCTGGACGTCGGCCCCCGACGCGACGTTTTCGCCACCCGCGGCCAGGTAGGCATCCAGGCTCGCGCTGCCGCCCTGGAGGCTGGCGGGATGGGTACAGGCCGCCTGCATGCCTGCCGGGGCTGAACCGAAAATCGTGTCCGCTGGCGGGGGGACGGTGTCTCTGAACGACGCAAACGACACGATACACCCGGTCTGCTCGGCGTTGCGGCACAAGGGCATCGTCTGGAAGGAGCCACCGACATCTGTGCCCTGTGCAACGTGCAGCGCGGACGAGCCGATGAGTAAAGCCGAGACGATGCGCGCCTGCATGGCTTTGCCGTCAATCTCCTGTGCAATGAGGCGCGACAGCCAGCCGGCACCCTGTGAATGGCCGATCAGCACCACGCCGCGGCCGTTGTTGTCGTGGGCAAGATAGTGCCGCCAGGCGTTCAGAACGTCGCCGTAGGCGAGCTCGCGGTCCACCGCCATGCCTTCCCCGTCGCCACGGTTGGCACGCAGCGCCGTGAGCGTGATCTGTCGGTACAACGGGGCAAAGGTGCGGCAAGCGGCACCGAAGCGGGCGAACTGCGCCTGGATGACGCGATATTCTTAAGGGCCCGGAGCGAAATCGGAGTTTCCTTGCGGATCGAGGGAAACTGTCGGATAGACGTAGAAGCAGTCGATCGGCGGGTTAGCGGCAGGCACAAAGTCCTCCCGGCGCAAGGCGCCGTCCGGAGACACCACGGTAGTGCTCAGATCAGCCGCACAGGCGTGGGGGTGGTCCGGCCGGCACAGCCACCGGTCCCGATCCGCATAGTTGGCCGCTTCGGCAGCGCCGGCCTGGGTTGCACTCAGCGTCAGTGCCAGCAGCAGCCAACGGATCATGGTGGTTCCTTGCGGTTTCCAGGTTTCAATCATCCGCCACGTACTCCTGATACTGGTACCAACGATGTCCTTGTGACGACTTCACGAGCGCGATGGCGCTCTGCGGGTAGATCACCACATCATCCCGTTTACGTTCACCGAACACCAGATAGGTGAACGGCGCATCCGATGTGTTCTCGAGGTGATGGGCTACTTCCTCGCCCGCAGGAAAGACGACGTGATCGCCTTTCTTCACTGCTACCACATCATCACCCAGGTGCAGCACGGCAACCCCTTCGAGCACCAGGACATGCTCCTCTTCCGCCGTGTGATAGTGGTGGTAGCTGGAATTGCTGCCTGGTGGCAGCGTTTCGACTCTGACACCCAGATGATCTCCGCTGAGATCCAGGCAATGCCAGTCCGGCTCTCCACGGGCGGAGGGTCTCTGTTCCATGTCGGCTTCGTGAATGTTCGTGATACGCGTGTGCATCTGGAATCTCACATCGGATGAACTGCTGGACCTTTCTGCCTGGTCTGCATCGTCATGCTAGTGATCAGCCTGGCGGTCATGGTGCTGTGCAGACTCAAGCAGTGGATTTGAGGGCTGTGTGAGGCGCAGTTCGCCGTCGACATGTAGATCGCGTTGCGGGAACGCAATGACAATGCCGTGCTGACGAAAAAGGGCGTCGATTCTGAAACGGATATCGCTGCGGATAACGCGCAGGTCACGGTCAGCGGTAGCGTTGATCCAGTAGTACGCATCGAAAATCAGGGCGCTGTCGCCAAAATCTTCGAAGATCACGACCGGCTCAGGATCTGGCAGCACAGCGTCCTGCTCGCAGACGGCTTGCTCAATGAGCTCCGCAACCCGCTCGACGGGAGAACCGTATGCCACGCCAACTCGAACCACCGAGCGGGCAAGACGGTCAACCAGCGTCCAGTTAACAACGATGTTCTCCAGCAGATAACTGTTGGGCACCAGCAGGTGAACCCCATCAACCCGGCGTATACGGGTGGATCGTGTGTTGATCCGCTCGACGGTGCCTCTCGTCTCGCCAACCTCGAGAAAGTCGCCGATGCGGATCGGGCGCTCCCACATGAGTATCCACCCGCTGATGAAGTTGTTGATAATGTTCTGGGCGCCGAACCCAACCCCGATTGCGACCGCACCCGAAACGAACGCAAAAGCCGTTAACGGAACATTGATAAGATCGAGGATGGTGATCGCCAGCACGGCGATGCCGATGATGTAAAACGCTCGGGAGACAAGCTGTACAACGTCGGCGTTGACAGCCTTGGCGGTCATGCGTGACGAGATGAGCCGCTCGCCCCACCGGATCAACAAGAAGCCGAACAACAGGACCGTTGGCACAGTCAGCAGCTGGCCAATCGTGATCGCCTGGCCGGATACCGTGAACAACGGCGTGGCCAGTACTTCCAAGAACGTTTCCATCCCGGCATTCTGGCACTAAGCGATCCATTCGTCCGCTGTTTGCTGGAAGCTGTCTAGCGCATCGCCCTGATTGATGTGCGCTGACTTCTGCACCGCACATCTATACTTCGCGTCGTGCGTTCTGATACTGTATATACATACAGTCTCCAGGCCGTGCATGCAGACCCTGAAGGAACTCGCCGACTGCTTCCAGCTCTATGCCGTATGCGAGCGTTGCCAGCGCGTGGCGCCACTGGATCTCGCTACGCTCATTGAAGCTGAAGGGCCTGCATATCCCGTCGACCGGGTGCGCATGCGGCTGAAGTGCACCGATTGCGACGTACGCTCGCAGGCCCTGCGCATCGTCTACGTAGGCCCGGAAGGCCGCGCCGCCGCGTTCCGCTATGCGCGGGACTGAGGCCATGCGGAGCAGCCTCTCATACTGCTTAAGGTTTGCTCATTTCCCCGAGCAGCTGGGACAGGGTGCTATGAAGCTCGTCAAGCCGGTAGTCATAGGAATACGGTAGCTGATCATCCAGCACAAATTCGTGCAGCAGAGCTTGGCCCGCTCGTGCGATCAATGCAGCTCTAAGATCGGCATGTTGCTTTTTCACCCCGCTCTCCTGGAGATGCTGGGACAAACGATCTTCCAGCACATCGTCAAACGCCCGTAAGCGTTGCTGCAAGGCTGGTGGCCGCGGCGCCTCCTCGTAGAGAAATCTATGGAGTTCCGGTTTTGATCGATGCAGAGCCAGCGCTTCCTCCAGCACGACTTTCATTTGCCTTCGTATGTCGAATTCCGAGTTTTCGGCGAGGCGCTTGAAAATCACCGACGTGGCAACGTCTACATGTCGCTCGGCGACCGCCGTAAGCACATCCTCTTTGTTACTGAACCACTGGTAGAGCCCGCCGATCGAAACACCGGATCGTTCTGCCAGTGCGTTCATGCTGGTTGCGTCATACCCGCGATCGTTAAACAAGTCTTCCGCTGTATCGAGAATTCGATGACGCGTCGCTTCCGCGCGCTTTTGCCGTGGACGTTTCATTTACCTGGCGCTTCTTGCCTTTGTTCGTAATCGTAGCGTGCCTGTTGGATCGAAGAAAACGAGTAATGCTCGGTTTTGTTGTAAACCGAGTATCGCTCGGTTATATTGATCTCCAACAACACTCGCAGAGATTGACCTTGCAGTACCGTTACGAGATGGCGTCGACTATCGAGGGGGTTTCCGTCGAAGACGTTTGGGATCGTGTGAACACGTGGGAGGGGGTGAACTATGAACTCGGCCCCCTCGTAAAGATGTCTGTGCCGAGCAAGTATCCCCGAGTGAGCGACGTGCCCGCCGATGGTCAATGCCACTTCGCCTCGAAAATACTGTTGCTGGGCATCCTGCCCATCGATTCCCATAATTTTGCGCTTCGCGCGATTGACCCGCCGAATTACTTCGACGAGCGCTCAGAGAACAGAATGATGCGTTTGTGGACACACAAACGGACCGTCACCACGGTCGGCAAAGGTGTTCTGGTCACAGACCATTGTGGCTTTGAGCCACGCCTGGCGTTTCTGGGCCGCATGTTGTTTTGGGTCTACAACCGCGTCTTTCGCGCCAGGCACCAGCGGTTGACCCGGTTCTTTAGCCCGTCCGGCTCAACATAGACGATACGCCAACCTGCAAGCGCACGTCGCTATCCGTGCGCGTCAGGCGTATGCGCGGGACTGAAGCCCGCTAGAGAATCTCGGTGGACTCGAGCGTCAGGCCGAAACCACCGACGCCTTTGTATTCCACCTCGCGGCCGGCAATGAGCCGCACGCGACTGATGCCCAGGTCGCGCAGAATCTGCGCGCCTACACCAACTTCGAGCCACTGGCTGCGGCGCTCGTCTTCTTTCGACTGCTCCTGCAGTGCCTCGTGGGGCACCCCCACAAAGCCCGTACGCAGGTAAATCAGCACCCCGCCACCGAGCTTCTCGATGCGGTCGAGGGCGGCGCTCAGCAGGCTCTGATCGTGGGCCGTCTGCTGCGGACCGAACACGTCGTCCACCAGCTTCTCGCGGTGAATCCGCACCGGTACGCCGTCCATGTTGCCGAGATCACCGAACACCAGCGCGATGTGCTCTGCATCTTCAAAGCGTGTGCGATAAGCGTGGGCCTGCGCATCGCCAATACGGGTTTTCACAGCAAACGTCGCCGACCGCTCTACGAGCTGCTCGCGCACCTGCCGGTACGCGATGAGATCGGCAATGGTTACGATCTTCAGCTTGTGCTCGCGGGCGAAGGCCTGCAGCTCGGGCATGCGTTGCACGGTGCCGTCATCGTTGACGAGCTCGGCGAGGAGGCCAACGGGCGGCAGACCGGCAAGCTCCGCCAGATCCACACCAGCTTCGGTGTGGCCCGAACGCACCAGCGTGCCACCCTGGCGCGCGATCAGCGGGAAAATGTGACCGGGACGCACGAAGTCCGCGGCGCTGGCGTTGTTGTTGGTGAGCGCCTGTACTGTGGTGGCGCGCTCCTCCGCAGAGATGCCGGTCGTGAGGCCGTGCTTGTAGTCGATCGATACGGTGAAGGCTGTGCTCATGGGCGCATCGTTGCGCGCCACCATGGGCTCCAGATGCAGACGACTCGCCTGCTCTTCGAGCAACGGCGCGCAGAGGATGCCGCTGGTGTGGCGGATCATGAACGCCACCGCCTCGGGCGTGGCCTTGCTGGCCGCCATGATCAGATCACCTTCGTTTTCGCGGTCGTCGTCGTCCACCACAATCACCATCTCGCCAGCCCGCACGGCTTCGATGGCAACTTCAATGCTGTCGAAATGATCAGGGGGAATGCTGGGGATGTCTGCTTCGCTCATGGCGGTCGCCCTCGTTGACGAATCGGGCGCGCAGGGTACCACAGAGCGCTCCGCGGGGCTTTCCGCGCAGGCCGGGGACAGGGAAAAGGCGCCTGCCCTCAGTTGCGGGCAGGCGTCGAATCAACTCGATTCCAGTGGGATAAACACAACCACCGCGGCCGGCCCCGCTGGGTTCTTGCGGGCGATGCCACGGCAGTCACCCTCTAGGTCGCGGGTGCGCCGAAAATAGTTTGCCGCCAGGCGCGGCCTATTCGCGGGGCGGTGCTGAGTCTTCGGTATCCTGCGACTCATCACCCGCTTCGGGGTCGTCTTCCTCTTCCTCCGCGGCGGTGGCCTCGAGATAGGTCTGCTGATCTCCGTAGTAGTCGTCGATGGCGTGCTCCGACGACAGGGGACTGAGGTAGTGCGATCCGTCCAAGCCCTTCTCACGCATGGCCAGTCCCGTAAGGCAGGCCTTCACAATGTGCGCGCTGTTCAGTGTGGTGCGGTACGTGGGATCAAGGCTGGGGTGCAGTTCCACCAGATCGAACCCCACCACGTTCGCCTCAGAGCAGAGCCGCCGTACGATGGTGATCGATTCGCGCATGTTCAGGCCCCCCGGCACCGGCGTGCCGGTGGCCACGGCAAAGGCAGGATCCAGCACGTCGATGTCGAAAGAGATGTGCAGCTTGCGGCCGTCCTCGCTCGCCTCCGCCAACACCCGGTTCAGCACTGCCGGCCAGCCGCGCCGTTCCACCTCCGCCATGTTGTGATAACGCATACCCTGCTCGCGCATCCACTTGAAGCCGGCTTTGCCGGGTCCGCTCGAGCGCAAGCCCACCTGGATGTAGTCTGCGGCCCGCACATGGCCTTCGCGAAGCAGCCGGTAGATGGGCATGCCGTGATCGATGAGGTGTGGCGCCCCCCACCAGGCGTCGTAGTGGGAGTCGAAGTGAATGACAGACACCTTCTCCTTGCCGTACACATCGGCCAGCGCGGCTACGTTGGGATACTCCAGCGAGTGATCGCCACCGATGATCACCGGTACCGCACCGGTCAGCGCAATTTCCCGAACCACCTCACGGACGTGCTGCATGGAACGCTCGGTGCTCGCGTTGTCCATGGCGATGTCACCATAGTCGACGATGTTGAGCACCTCGTCGGCACCAAGCTGCACATACTGATCGTGATCCCCGATCGGCCAGCCGTACAGGCGCATTTCCACGGTTGCCCGTGCGCCGGAATCGCGCCAGCCCGTGCCCATGTTCAACGGCGCACCAACAATGGCGACGTCCACTTCGCCGGCCACCAGATCTTCCGGGGTCAACGCCAGCGGAAAACCACCGAACGTCGGCGGTCCCCCGCGCCCTCCGTAACGGCCGAGCGGCAGCGGGCCGTCGTCGCGCGCCGGGTCCAGCGCACGCGGGCGCTTCAGGCGCCAGGCGTTGAATTTCGGCGAGTCGGTGTTCAGCGGAATGCGGGCGGCGTCGCGGCCGGCCACGTAACGATTCTGGTCCACCACGAAGCGCATGGCCTGTACCCAGGCGCGCACTTCTTCCGGCGATTTTCCTTCGAGCTTCTGCACGGTGTCTTCCAACGGTCCTGTAAAGGCGCGCGCATCGCCGCTTTCCAGAAACTCGACCTCTTCTTCGCTCAACAGCGCCAGCCGGGGTGCAACGCTGTCGGGCAGCTCGATCGATGGCGGCGGCTCTTCCCGCGGGTCTTGCGTATCGAAGGGATAGTCGGCAACGCCAACAACATGCTCGGGCGTGTCGAAGGTACGCGGGGTTGCTACCGCATCCTCGCCCGGGGCCTGCGCGGGCGTCTCAGCTGCCTTCGCGTCCAGGATCACCAGCGCGCTCGCGCAGCAGACAATGACCAAGCTATGCAGCATCAGCATGGGGTCACCGCTGCCCGTGGTCGAGCGCATAGGGGTGTACGTAGTCGGGCTTGAGACCTGCGGTGCGCACCGCCATGCCCACGAGACACGCGTTCAACAGCGTGTTCGCGTTCACCACGGAAAGGCGCGAATAATCGAGCATCGGCGACAGATCCGTGAGCTCGAAGCCGACAATCTCCTTGGTGGCGCACACCTGGCGGATGGCGCGGGCTGCCTGCTGCACGCGCAGCCCGTCTGATGCGACCCGTCCCGCCGAGACCATCTCTGCGGGTTCGATCACGCTCACATCTATGGACACGAAAAACCGTTCCGGTCCCGCATAAACTTCCGACAGCACACGATCCAGCACGCGCGGAAAGCCCCGGTGTCTGATCTCGGCCATGGTGTGGTACCGCACCTGCTGCTCCCGCAGCCAGCCGAGCGTATCGGCATTCACCGCCGGACCGCGCAGCCCTACCTGGATCGTGTCGCTACCCCTGACGATGCCTTCGTCCAGCAGCAGAAACAGTGCCTGCTCGTCCGATACGCTGTGCACCGCGTGGCGGTCGGCGTCCGGGTGAGCGCTGAAATGCAGCAGGCCGAAGCTGCCCGCGCCGCGCGCTTCGGCAACCCCTTTCACACCGGGATACAACACGGACGTATCGCCGCCCACAAGCATCGGCACTGCACCGGTTGCGGCGGTTTCGGCCACCATGGCTGTCACATGATCGACGCTGCGTTCGACGCTCATCTGGTCGACGTAGAAACTGCCGTAGTCAACGATGGTCAACACCTGGGTGGGATCAATCAGCGCCTGAGAGTCGGGCACGGCGATGGTGTTTACCGCCCGCATCATGTGCGGCGCCTGTGCAGCGCCGCGCCGCCCGCTGCTCATGTCGCTGGGCACGCCGATGATGGCAACGTCAACGGATCCGGCGACGAGGTCTTCAGGATCGATGGCCACCGGCGCACCGGCAAACGTGGGTATCCCCGACTCGGGAAAGAGGTAGCGGTGCACGCTGAAGGGTCCGGCTTCGCGGTCGCCCTTGCGCAGCGCCCGGGGTGTGGGTACACGCCCCCAGTTGAACTCTTTGGTGGTGAGGTTGAGCGGAATTGCGCCCATGTCCCGGCTGGCGTCGTAGCGCATCTCGTCAGCCAGGGCCATCAGCGAGGCAACGAAGGCTGCTGCACCTGCCGCATCCCGTGTCGCCAGCTCGTGGCGAAGCTGTGCTTCGGGCAGCAGCAGCAGCGGCGCACCGCTCTCTACGAACGCACGCTGGCTCGCCTCCAGGCCGTCCACCGCTGCGCGCAGCGCCGCAGGCACGGGCCACTCCGCCAGCGACGGCGACGCCGCGCCAAGCAGGCTCAGCGCCAGGAGACAAGAAAGGAGTCTGCGCAACGCCATCAATCCTGCATGCGCCGGATCACTTCGTCGGTAAACTCGCTCGCCTTGAGGCTGCCGCCGAGATCCCCTGTGCACTGGCCGTCGCCGATCGCGCTCACCACGGCGTTCTGCAGGCGGGCTGACAAACCCTGCTCGCCGATGTGAGTGAGCAGCATGGAAACGGCCAGCAGCATGGCAGCAGGATTGGCCAGATCCTGGCCGGCGATATCGGGCGCGGTACCGTGCGCCGGATCGAACATGGCCATGGACACCCGGCCGCTGTCATCGAAGGCGAAATTGCCACTCGCTCCGGTGCCGAGGCTGCCGACGAGGCCTGAGGCGAGGTCGGAGAGAAAGTCGCCGTATTCGTTCAGTACCAGCACCACCTCATAGACTTCGGGATTCACGATGACTTTGCCCAGCAGCGCATCGAAGAGCTCCTGACGGTGCTCCACATAGGGGTAGCGCTCGGCCACCTCCGACACCACCGACTCGAAGAGGCCGTCCGTGACGCGCTGGATCGTGTGCTTGGAGGATGACGTCACGCTCATGCCGTTGCTTCGCGCCAGCTCGAACGCAAAGTTGGCGGCATGCAGGCACGGCTCGCGCTCCACCATGCGCAGACTCACGGCTGCGTGCTTGCCGATGAGCTGCCCCGGATCTTCATAGGTGCCGCCCGTGCCCACCCGCACGATGTGCAGGTTCACGTTCTCCTTGAAATTGGAGCTCACCCCCGGAATGGAGATTGCGGGCCGGTAGATCACGCTGAAACCGCACTGACGCCGCAGGATGGCATTGGGGCTTACCGTCGCGGTCACGGTCGGATATTTCAGCGCCAGCCGAGACCGCTCGAGGGAACGGATACCTTCGTCGATGGCCGCACGCCCTTCCGCCTCGCGTCGCTCCACGGACCAGTCGACCTTGTCGAACTCCAGGTCGAGGGGCATTTCCCCCATGACGCGGGCCACAGCCGTTTCCAGCTCCGGACCTATACCGTCACCCTGCAGTTCTGTAATTTTAATGATGGATGTCAACGCGATGCCTCTGTTGCGTGTGTCATTTTGTCAGATCCCGGCGAGCCTGGGCAGCGCTCAGTGCATCACCGATGCCTTCAGTGACGCCAGCTCTGCGGCCGCGAGGCCGTGCGCAAAGCACTCGAGCGCATCCCATACCGCATCGGTTTCGGCGTAGGCCATCACGCAGGCCGCGTGTATGAAACCTGAGCTCGAGTACTGTCCCTCTTCCACGAAGATCAGCGGCACCCGCCACGCGTCCTGCTCGATGAGCTCGCGGCAATGGCGGCAGCGGGCCCGGCCGCTTGGTGCCCGTTCGCCTGCACCCAGGCGGGGTAGACGCCGGTGGTCTGCGGCCACGCCGGCCCACTTCTGCAGCGCTTCAGCGTCGTCGGCCGGATAGTCGAGCGCAGCCAGCCCTTCCAGCAGCGCTTCAGGCCGTCGATGAGCCGCGCAGCGGGGGTGCAGCCAGTGCGTCATGTCCCCGTCACCAAACGGGTTGTCCAGCCGCTCACCGAAACGCAGCTCGCCTTTCGCTATGGTACGCCCGCATCCCCGGCATTTGGAGCGGCCGCTGGGCGCCATCTCGAAGGTATGCCGCGTCACACCACCCCCGCCGGCGGCAGGCTGTGATTCTGCTGCAGTGCCGCCCAGCTGTCTGCGGCGAGCCATTCCTGCCAGCACTGGTATGTCCAGCGCTGTCCGTGCTCGTTCACCACGGTGTCGATATGGTGCAGCCCGTCCGCGTCCGGCGTGACCTCGTCCAGACCCTGCCCCATGGACAGGTTCACAGGGCGTCTGCCACTCACCACGCCCCGCGCGCCGCGGGTGGAATGACTCCAGTTCTCGCCATCGTCCTGCTCCAGCATGCCAGCCGGTCCGAAGAAGTGGTTGGCCACAAAAACTGCATAGCGACGTTCGGCGGCCGTGAGGTCTTTGGGCAGCAGCGTGAACCACCACAGTTCCGTGCAACGCGGACCCCGTGGAATCCGCAGGCAGATCTGATTGGTCAGCGCGATCCACAGGTTGGGAAAAATGTTGGGATGGCCCAGCGACCGTGTGCCGACAGGTCCCAGCTCGGCCCGGGGTGCAGGTGCAAGACGCCAGCCGGCGGACTCGTCGAACCACTCACCGGACCGGCGGTCGAGCACCGGGTTGGTGGCCATGCGCCTGGCCAGATCCTGCTGCTGGGCCTCGGTAATGCCGGGCCCACCGATACCGTGTCCGTATTCGCCCAGTAGCACCATCTGACTGTCCGGCGCCATGGACGGCTCGTACAGCATCCCCGTGCGGATTGCCGACCCATGGCTCACCTTCACGTGATACCAGTCGTAGAGGTTGTCGACGGCAATCTTCCAGTTGCACTGCAGGCGGTTCTTCTGCACGCCGTCCACCACCTCCAGATCACCTTTGGCGGCGAGCATATCCAGGCCCAGACGGCCGACGGGGCCAAGGTAGTCCGGCAGCGGCGGGGCGTCGGGATCGAGGGTGGCAAATACGAACCCCCGGTAAATTGCCACCTGGGCTGCCCGCTGGAGCCCCCAGGCACCTTTGTCCAGCTCACCGCGATAGAACGCTTCTTCGCCCGGCATCCCCAGCAGCGATCCGTCGAGGTCGAAGTTCCAGCCGTGATAAGAGCAGAAGAAACTGTTTGTGCGGCCAAGCTCCGCCCGACACACGGTATTCCCCCGATGGGGACAGGTGTTCAGCAGCACCTGCACGCCGCCGTCGCGATCGCGGACCACAATCACTTCGTCTTCGCCTAGGAAACTCATGAAGAAGTCCCCTGCTCCGGCGATCTGCGACTCATGGGCAACAAACTGCCAGGCCCGGGCAAAGATGTGCGTCAGCTCGCGACGATAAACCGCCTCGTCCACGAATACGCGCCGGTCCAGCAAACCCGTGTCCGCATCGAACCAGGCTGTCTCACCGGCACCCGTCAATGGTTCTGCCATGGCCCCTCCAGTTGCCCCGGCGCCTGCCAGGCTGCGCTCAGTCGCCGGCCGCAACGGGACGGCGGATCTCGAAAGGTATCTCCCCTGTGGCCACTTCGCCGTCAGGGCTCAAGGCGCGCCAGGTGAGCCGATAACGTCCATCGGGCATCTCCCCGATCACGAACGCCATGAGGTCCTGCTCACCCATGGTGTGCAACATGCGTACCGAAGCATCGCCAGCCGGTCCTTCAAAGGCAAGCTCAGCACCTTCCACTTCCGGCGCCGCGTCGAACCAGATGCGCACATCCCGTGGCGGTGCGTCCAGGACAGCGCCTGCGGCCGGAGAGCTGCGCAGCACTTCCAGCGCCGGCACACCCGCGCACGCGGCGCAGAACATGGTCACAGCAACAACCATGCTCGCGCGTCCCACACGGGAAAAGATTTCCGTGCAGGGCGTGCCGTGGAAGTTCCAGGCGATGACGTCGGCGCGTTGGGCAGGCATGCACACTCCCATGCATAGGTGTCGGGAGAGTCTAGCGTAGCGCCGGAACGGGTGATATGGCGCGCCGGGGCGGAATCGGCAGGGTCGAGCGGCGCTCAGCCGCGGCGGGATCTCACCGCCAGCCGTTGCTGTCGCGGCGGCACGATACGCATGCTGGCCCGCGACGGCCCGCGAGCCTGCCTGCGCCCGCGCTTGCGAGCCGTGGCTGACAGCCGCTCACGGGCAACCAGGCCGTTTCTGCGGGCGGCACGATGCGGTTTGCGTGACGAGCGTTTGAACCCCGCGGGCGCGGCCACGCCATTGCTTACACAATCGTTGTTCTGAACCCGCTCCACGAGCGCCATCACGGTGTCGTAGACAGGCTTGCCGTTCGCACGCGGCGCAGCTGTTGCTGCCTCGGGCCCGGCGGAGGCTGCCGCTTCTTCACTCGGCGGCGCCCCGGCCGCGATGGCCTGTTTCTCCAACGCATACTGTGCGTCCGCAAGAGCGGCGCCGGCCCTCGACGCCTCCGCTTCCGCGTGCGACACGCGGTCGCTCAGCGCGTCTTTTTCCGCTTCGAGGAGCTTCTGCGCCTCCTCCTGGAAGTTCAGCTCCGCGCCAAGCGTGTCTACCTGTTGCTGGAGCTTTGCGCCGCGCGCTTCTTTGTCGCTGAGCGACGTCTTCATCTTCGCGACCCAGCGTTCCTGCTGGGCGAGGCTGTCTTTGAGATCTTCCACTTCGCGAGTGAGCCGGTCGATTTCTCCGCGCGCTTCGTTTGTCTGGGCGTCGGCCCGGGCAACGCGCTCGTCGGCTTCCGCTGCGCGCGCTGCTGCTGCGGCTTCAGCTTCGGCCTCATGCTCGGCAGCCTGCTCCTGCGCTGCCACAGCCGATGCCTCCATCTCGGCCACCCGCTCGCGGGCCGCCAGTGCCTGGGCCTCAGCTTCTGCGCGCTTGGCTTCGGTGGCCGACAGGGTCTGCGCCGACTGTGTCCGCATACGCTCCAGCACCTGCGTGAGCTCGTCGATCTCCCGACTCAGCGTCGCCTTGTCCCGTGACAGCTCGGCAACCTTCTCTTCACGCTGGCTGACCTGCTGGTGCAGCGCCTCCTGCGTCTGCGCCGCTTTGTCGTTGGCATCCTGCAGCTGCGTGCTCAGTGCCTGCTGCGCGGCAGTCTGCTCACGCTCGGCTTCCGCGAGCTGGCGCGCCTGCGTATCCGTGGCAGTGCGCAGCTCGTTCAAGGCGACGTCGAGCTGACCGATATGCTGATCCCGGGCTTCGACCTGGCTCTTCAGGTCGACAATTTCCGCTTGCAGCCCCTCCATGCGGCCGGCAACCCCGGCCGCCTCGTCGCGCAGCCGGGCGGTTTCAGCCGCGGCCTCGCTGAGCGCGTGCTTACCGTCCTCCACCTCCTTGAGCAGACGACTGATGGAAGCCTCGCGATCTGTGATGGTGGTTCCAAGCGTCGCGATCTCGGCTTTCAGCTCGGGCACCTGCTCCTGGATCTCGGCGCTGGCTTCCTTCAACGCACGGTTAGACTTGCTGCGGCGTGCCGCCAGGCTCTCGAGCATGTCTTTTTCCACCTGCAGATCTTTCACCTGAGACTGCAGGTCGGTGATGGTGCCGCGCTGCTGCTCCAGCTCTGCCTGCAACCGCGGCGTCTCGTCCGGCGCTGCGGGCACCACCTCTTCCAGTATCGCTCCACCGGCACCATGAAGCTGCTCTTCGAGCTCATCGATGCGCTCGTCGCGCTTCAGCAGCGCCGCTTTGAGCTTCTCGTAGGCCGCTTCCGTCTTCTCCAGCCGTCGTGCAAGCGGCGACGCGTTGGCGTCTTCGTGCGCTTCTTCGTCCTCGAAGCCCGTTATGACCAGGTTGTCTGCTTCCGCGCTGACTCCGCGAATGGCGTTCAACTCCGAATTGAGGTTGCTCACCCGGCGCTCCGCCCGCGCCAGCGCCTTGTCGGCGGCCTGGCGCGTCTGGGCGTGCTCGGCATTCTCTTTCTTGAGCGTCTTGAGCTGCTCCTGCAATCGCTCGATCTGCACCTCGCCATTGCGCAGACTGGATTCCAGTTGTGGCACGGAAGCCTTGGCGGCCAGCACTTCCTGCTTGAGCCTGCTCTCGCGCCGGTTGGCTGCAGCCCCGCGCACGAGCCACCCGAACCACAGGCAAACAACGCCCGCGGCTGCAGCTTGAAGCACTGCAACGGGTATCAGATCAACTTTAGCAAGGAGCTCTTCGAGCATGGTGACGAACTATCGGGCCAGCTGCTGACGATGCACGATCGCAGCGTGCGCCCGCTCCCAAACAGGTCTCGCCCCGGGCACGCTGTTTGCAGGAATTGATCGGATCTGTGGCACTCGTCACGTTTTTCCGCCGGATGGCGGCGAAAGAACACTGCCCGAGGTGGCGTGGAGACGCACCGGCTTTGTAAAAACCGCGTCAAATCCCCCGGCAACGACTTGTTGGCAGCGGCCGGCTTTCTTTTACTTCGATTTAACCGCCCGCGTTTGAACGGGCGGCCCGACACGTCGTGAGAGGGCGTCAATCATGTTCGGTAGAGATTCTGGCAAGACCGCTGACAAGGACACGCAGCCGCCGACAGGCGCTGCAGCCTCTGCGGAGCCGCCACCCAGCAACGCTTCGAACAGTCCGAAGCCCGCCAGCAACCCCCACCTGCAAGCCAGGAGCGCAGCCATGATCGGTCCATCCATCACCATCAAAGGCACCATTCAAGGTGCGGAAAACCTCGTCATCGAAGGCCGTGTGGAAGGCTCCGTAGACCTGCCCGACAACGACCTCACGGTTGGTGAAAGCGGACAGGTCAGCGCCGACCTCAACGCCAAGGTGGTCAACGTTCAGGGACAGGTGGACGGCGACATCACCGGCAAGGAAAAAGTTGTGGTGGCCAAAAGCGGCCGCGTGCGCGGCAACATCGTGGCACCCCGCGTCACGCTGGAAGATGGCGCGAAGTTCAAAGGCAGCATCGACATGGACCCCGGCGACGCGGCGTCCGCCAAGCCTGCCAGCCGGGCCACACCCAAGGCGGCGCCGGAACCGGAGAAAGTCGCAGACAAAGCCGCCCCAGCGTCCTGATTTCTGCCCTGCCGGCATGCTGGCATCCCGCTCCGACAGGGCAACGCCGCCTGCGGTAAGCACGCAGAGCCGCCTGTTGAGTGAAGCCCTGGAGCGGGTGCTGGCCGACGGAACCACACCCGTCACCGTGCTGGATCTGGGGCCCGGGCATGGCGCCACCGCGGCGTTCTTCGCCGAGCTGGCGGCAGAGCGGCGCGTTAGCCTGCTGTTCTGCGACTGCGAAGATCTCTGCGCGGAGCTCGCAGAGCGCGAAACGCCTGCCGAGCTCGCCGAGCTGAAAGCGCTGTGGCAGAAACACATCGGTCTCGAAGACGGCATGCACATCGACGTGCTGCTGCTCTGGGACTATCTGCACTACCTGGACACCGCGACCATCGAAGCCCTGAGCTTCGTGCTGGCGCCCCACCTCACGCCGGCCAGCCGCGGTTACGGCTTCGGCAATCTGCGGCCGGAGCAGAAACTCACGGCCCGCCGCTATGGATTGCAGGCCGCCGACGCGGTGACGTTCAGCGACCGCGACGGCTCGCGCGTGCCTTTCGCGCATTCGCAGCGCACCATGGACACCACTTTCGCCTGCATGTACCTGGCCCGTTGCACGCTGCTGCAGGAAGGACATCTGGAGCTTCTGTTCAAGGCCTGAGGCTAAAGTGCGCCCGTCAGGTTCACAAACACGCCCTGGTGATCAAAATTCAGATCCGTCAGATCCGAGGAGAAGTCGGTGAAGTTGTAGCCGACCCCCACGCGGAACCGGTCGCCAAAGCGCCGTGACACGGTAAACAGCGCACCATCGCGGGAGTCGCCGAAGTCGCGCATCTCCAGCCTGCGCCCCTCCAGCAGCAGTTCCCAGTGATCCAGCAACCGGTACTCCGAGCGCACCACATACAGATGCGCCCGATTGTCGAAGAATTCCAGATCGTCCCGGTCGAGGCTCAACTCACCCAGCCGGTAGGCGTACTTGCCGCCGATGGACCAGCGGGCGGTGAGCTGATAGTCGAGATCAACCGCCGCCACATGGCTTTTCTGCACGTACTCGGCGAGCGAATCTTTCAATGTCACCTGGCCTGCGCTCGGCACGTTGTAGAAATAGGTGTACTTCACCAGCGCGTTGAGGCGGTTGTTCGTGATCGGCCGCAGCGCGTAACCCAGCGAAGCTTCCGTGAAACCGCCGTCGTAGAACTGCCCCAGCGAACTTTCGCTGGTGGAATGGTTGAACTTGCCGAGCCAGCGACCCGCGTCGCCCGCCTTGATTCTGAAGCTGCTGCGGAAAAGCCACGTTTCCCGATCTTCGACGCTGAGATCTGCTTCTTCCGTTTGGTCTTCGCGAAGTTCCACGCCCGCAGAGTATGAGAAGGCACCATGCTCGTAGCTGAAGCGCACACCCGTGGCGTTGCGCTCCGTTTCCGCACCCGTGTCGCGGTTACGGAGGTTCCCGACATCGGTGGTGAAGCCTACGTTCCAGGCATTGCCGGGCCGGTAGTTCACCCCCGTTGCATGCGTGAGACCGGTCAGCGCCGCGTTCTCGCTGTGGCGCCGTTCCGCGAAGACGCTGGTGCTGTCGCTGATGCGCGTCTTCGCGCCCGCGACGAGATTGCCTTCGCGACCGCGGCGTGTACGCAGCACGTTGTCGGTACGTTCGTCTTCCAGCGCGTAATTCAGATACAGGCTGGTCGAGTCCGATACGTCGTAGGAGGTACCCAGGCGTCCCCCGATCCCGTCCTCGCCCTGCGAAAGCTCCGCGTCCACGCCTACGCCACCGGGCAGGCGATAGGTGCCGCCCAGGCCGAACCGCCGGTTGCTTTCCCGCAGCTCGTCTCCGGAGACCGTGTCCTGCACGTAGCCGTAAACACCCCAGTCCGAAGGCGCGGCGTAGCGCAGCTGCAGCACTGCATCGGTGCGATCGCCGAGGTCGCCGGCAGTCGCCAGGCTGCCGGTGGTGTCCTCGCGCACGTCCTGACGGACGCCGGTGGACAGTTCCCAGCGATCGTTGAACGCCACGGCCAGGTTGAGCTCGTGACGTTCCGTCCGCAGACCTTCGTCCTGCACCGCGGCGTCAGATTTCGCGGTGAGCGTCACCCGCTCCGAGAACGGCAGCGCCAGCGTGCCGCCGGTGAACGTGGTGTCGCGCAGCATGCTCATGCCCGAGCCCGTGTAGCCCGCGTCGGTCTCCTGATGGAACAGGGTGAGCCGGCCCTCGCGCCGGGGCAGAAAGTCAGCCAGACCCAGACTCACGTCCACGCGCGTTGCACCCGTCCGGCCCGTCGCGGGGGCGGGTGTGGCGGCCTCGAAGCCGAAACCACCGTCCGCAGAAGCAAGCATCTCGCTCAACGCACCTTCGTTTTCACCGCTCTGCACCTTGAGCCAGGTGGCCGCACTCCTGCGCAGCACGAGCTGGCCTGCGGTGAGGTCGCTGTCGACACCGTCCAGCTCGTTCACGCTGCCGGTCACACCGACCTTGAGGTAGTCGGTGATCCAGTAATGGGCCTGGCCACCGACAGCAACGGCGTCAATCTCGTCGAAGCCCGGTGTGTACTCATAGCGCACCACCAGAAAGGCTTCGTCGCCCGAGAGCGCACCGGAGCGTACCAGCAGCTCGTCCTGCACCGTGGAAGCGAGCGGCTCGGCCAGCAGCACCGTGCCCTGCAGGTAGTCCACCTCGTAGTCCACCGAAGGCTGCAGGTCGAAGGCCTGGTTGACCAGCCCCGAGGCCGGGTCACGCAGCTCGACGCGCAGCCGCTCGCTGCCGATCAGCAGGTCCTGATGGCGCAGGAAGTACAACGATCCACCTGTGCCGCGAAATTCCTGGCGCGTGGCCATTGTGCCGGGTTCCGCGCCGAATCCGTCCACGGCAAAGCGGCGCTCGCCGAAGGACGTCACCGCGGTGCCTTCGTGCCGCAGGTTGATGCCGTAAAGGCCACGATCCACCAGCGCAAGCTCGTTCTGCCGATAGCCGACATCAAACGTCCCCCACAGCGCGTGCGTGTCCCGGCGCCCCACCTTGAGATACATCTTGCCCGCCGTGGGCGCATGCTCCTGCACGTGCGAGTCGTCGCCGAAGGAGGGGTAGTGATAGTCCGGGTCGATGCGTCGGAACAACGCGTCCGGCGTCTTGTCGACAAAGTTGGTGAAAAGCTCGTCCAGGGGGCCTTCCTGCGTGTCGATGCTGGTCGTCAGGCGCCACTTGTCGCCAAACTTGCCGTTGGCGTAGAAAGCGAAGCGCCCGTACGCGCCTGCATCCAGATCGTTGTCGCCCTGCAGCAGCTCGGCCGCGCCGCTGCTCTCCGAGTGGGACAACGTCACATCCGCCAGTCCCACGTAGAACCAGTCGCGCGGCTCGAACGCAATATCCCGCAGAAAGAGCTCACCAGCGCCTTCCTGATCCAGCACCGCCAGCTCCACCGTGTGCGCACCCTCGGGGAGAATCTGCTCTCCAATGAAGGTACCGCGCTCGTCCACCGGCACCCGGCGCCCCGCCAGCCAGACATCGTGCCCCTCTGGAATACCTGTGCCCTGTACCTGCACGGTACCGCTGCTGAGCCGGATGTTGCGCACCGCGAGCTGATTGACCCCATAGCCGGCCAGCAACTCACCCGCGGGGGGCGCAACCGCTTCCTCCTCCTCGGCCGCGAGATCGCCGGCACCCACCAGCCAGAGTCCGCGCGGCGCGGTTTCGTCGAAACTGCCATCTTTGCCGTAGGCGCGCAGCACATAGTGCAGACGTCGGGGCGATAGATCGACGGTACCGGGCTCCGGGAACCATTCGACCGCACCATCCGCATCGAGGGGCACCAGCGCCCAGGGCTCGTCCCGGGGCGACACACCCTCCTCGAACACGCGGATCTCGGCACGCTCGATGAAATGATCGTAGTTGGCGTGCATGAGAAAGGCGACGGGCTGAGCCAGTGCCGCATCCCCGCTGTCCACCACTACCCGTGAAGGTTGCGCATCCACCGCGAGGCGGCGCTCCACGTCGAGGTTGTTGAAGGCAAAGCGGATGTCCGCGTTCTGCAGGGCAACGTCGGTGCAGCGCTGCAGATCGGCAGAGCTGCGGCCGCGATCGTCCACGGGCTCGCCGTCCACGGTGATGCGCATCAGATTCAGCGCAAAGGGATTTTCCGGCTCCAGTTCCCGCTGCATGGGGCGCACGTCAACACCCGTGAGGCTGTCGTCGTGGGCATGGGCGTCGTACACCACCTGCACGGCCACAAACGATTCCTGTGCCTGCACGAAACCCGTATTGATCGGGTCGTCGGCATGCAGGAAACCCCGGCCTTCGTAGGCAACCTGATCTGCGTCGAGGTTCATAGCCGCCTGCACGGCCTCCATGGCGCGCCTGGCCCGCGCCGTTGCCAGGCCCACGTCGTCACCGTAAACGCGCGCCGTGCGCCGATCGAGCGTTGCATTGCCCGTGAAGCCCACAAGCTTCACCCGGACGCCGGGGCGATCCTGTATGTCGCGCATCGCCCGTTCGACGCTGGCCAGCGCAGTCGGTGACACCTCGATGTTGCCATCCACTATTGCCAGCCGCGGTAACTCGCCCCACGGCGGGTGATACTGGCGTGCCACGATGCCGGCTTCGGCTTCCGTCGGACACAGCTGAGGTTCGTCCGGCAGCTCCTGCAACGGATCGTCATACCAGAACTCCACCTCGATGCGGCGGTTCAGGGCCTGTCCTTCCAGACCTTCGTTGCTGGCCGCAGGACGTTCCGCGCCAAAACCCGTGGCATCGATCGCCGCCGTCGGCAGCGCAAGCTGTTCCTGCACGGCCAGCGCTACGCGCCAGGCGCGCGCTTTTGAGAGACCTTCGTGGTCGCCGTATACACGCTGGGTGCGCGCATCCAGCGGCCGCGCGTCGGTGTGCCCGATGAAGCGCACCACCACGCTGCGCTTGTCGCTGAGGTTGGCGAGCGTGCGCTTCACGCGCTCGACAAACGCCGGTGTGACATCGACGTTGCCAACACCGTAGTGCAGGGGCGCTATGAGGTTCTGCACCCGCGCGCGCTTGTCGTGGCCGTCCACGTAACGCAGCTTGCAAACCGTGTCGATGCGGCAGACCTTGATACGCTTGACGTCCGTGGGCACCACCACCTCCTGCTGGGCCACGCCGTCGGTCAACTCGTCATACCACACCTCGACTTCCACGCGACGGTTCTCCGCACGCCCCGCAAACGTCTCATTGCTTGCCAGCGGCTGTTTCGCGCCCGCCCATTCGTAGCTGACCGCACCGGTTCCGAGCTGCAGCGCAGCCAGGAAAAACTCTGCCACCTCCGCCGCACGTTCACGGGACAGGCCTTCATTGTCGCCATAGCGGGCGGCCAGCGCCGCGGACAGCGGCTGGTCGTCGGCATGGCCCACCAGGTGCAGGCGCACGTTGGCGCGGTCTGCCAGGCCCTCCAACACCGTCTGCAGATCTGCGACCGTGCTGGTCGGAATGTCCGCCACACCGGAGGCAAACCGGATCGGCGGCACCAAGCCCTTGAGCTTCACCGTTTCGGGCGTGGTTCTGGCAAGCTCCAGCACCGCCAGCCCGTCACTGGCGCGCTCGGCGGCCGTGTCGGGATCATAGGTCCACAGCGTTCTGGGCTGGTCGTCGGGCAAGTGTCGTTCGGCCGCCTGGCCAGGCTCGCGCTCGAGCAGGCCGGCAGTTGCCGCCGGGCTCAGCAACATGCCGGCAAAGGCCATCGCGCAAAGGCGTCTGGACATGCTCATTGCTCCTGCCTCGCCATGCGCCGTTCGGCGCGCTTCACGGCATCTTCAGCCGGCTCGCCAAGCCGCCAGAAAACCTGGGGCTCGATCTCGAGGTGATAACAGCAGTCGAGCGCCGCCCAGCCCTGCGCAATCCGCCGCTTCAGAACCTTGAGCCGCGCCCGTACGAGCGGCTTCGGCTCGGTGTCGGCGAGATAGGACAGGCGCAGCACCGACGGCGCCTTGGTGAGCTCTTCCAGCAGCAGATCGAAACGCGGCAGCCATTGCGGCCGGATCTCCGTGGTATGCGGTTGGAAAACGGCGTCGGCCAGGTCGAGCGCTACCACCCGGTGGATGGACGCGCCGAACACGAAATTGAGCGTTTTGCCGCGCGTGGCCCGCTTCACCTGCATCTGATCCGTGGACAGACGATAGCCCGCAGGCAGCGAACGATCGTCGACCTTCAGCGCAAAATTGCTGCCGCGATGCTCATCGGGCACCACCGCGCAGGTGAAATGGAAACGCCCGTGCCGGTCGGTGGTAGAAGAAAGACCCCGTGGTGTAAACACCTGCACGTTCGCCAGGCCCGGCTCGTCGTTGTCCTGCACGCTGTTCCGGTTTTCGTCGTCGAACACCTTGCCCGTAACGTCCGTGCAGTCGAAGGTGGGATCGGCCACCAGCCGCACCGTTGCCGTGGCCTGGTCAGACAGCACTACCCCGGAGGCGTTGCTCGCTGCGTAGGCCCGGTTGACGTGCTTGCCTTCGCTCACCCCTGCGCCAACCGCGAGCAGCAGCTCAATGGTGTGCGAGCCCTCCGCATCCAGTGTGAGGTTGCGCCACACCAGCAACTCGCTCCCCGGCTCCGGCTCGAGGGGCTGGCCGTCCAGACGCGCCGAGCCCGCCACGTAGTGGAAGCCGGGCGGAAAGCGGTCCACCACGTCCACGCCCGGTAGATCGATCTCGTAGGTGTTGCCCACTTCCAGCGTGTAGGGCACGAGCTGGCCGCGACTGACATCGAGCATGGGGGTGGTCTTGCTCACCGTAACCACGCCGGTCAGCACGGGGTCGACCGCCAGGTGATTGTTGAACGCCTGGCTCGACGCAGGCACGTCGCTGTCGTCCAGCCGCAGATGCACGTGGTAACCGTTGCGCGCGTCCAGGAAGGGGACGGCCTGTGACGGTACTTCTGTGGATGGCTGCACCTCACAGAACGTCGGCGTGCCGGGGACGGCATCGTTTGCGCCCCCGGGACAAGCCGGCACGTTCAACGGTTCGAGCGTGCTGGAAGACGGCGGGATCAACTCGGAATAGCCCTGCACGAAGGTTGCGTCCGGAGCGCCGAGGGCAATGCGATAAACCGCATCCGCCGGGCAGGCCGGTTCCGTGAAGTTCACATCGAACTTGTAGTAACCCGTGGGCGGGCTGAGCTGGCCCTGTTGCGCCGGGTCGTCGAAACACGCTTCGGGCAGCGGATTGCCCAGCTCATCCACCAGCGTCAACAGCACGCCCGCCAGCGGCGCCCGGGTGAGCGCGTTGTAGACGCGGCCATTGGGATCGATGGGCATGTCGAGGTTGGTGAGGTTGCTGCCCGAGCGCACCTCGATGGCATAAATCTCCTGCAGGCGGTTCTCGAAATCCTCCGAGTACGCGAGGCCCAGCTTCGCCGTGCGCGGTCCCGCCCCGGGGGCCGTAAACGTGAGGCGGTAAATATCCGGCGTGAGGTAGTTCGGCGGCACACCCTGAAACAGGTACGCCCCCTGATCGTTGGTGATTGTGCTCAGCAGCACCTGATCGTTGCGATACAGATCCACCTGCCAGCCCGGCAGCACCTGCTCACCCACGTCCGCCAGGTTGTCGAAGTTGGCATCGTGCCAGGCCGTACCGCTGAGGATGCCGCTGCCAACCACTCCGCCCACGTCAATACGCGCTTCGGCCGCGGCGGTCTGATCGGTGTTCCACGTCACCAGCGCGCGATTGATGACCGTGGTGCCAATCGGCAACGTGCCTTCGATGTCGGCCCGGAAGCGCACGACAAATTCCTGCCCCGGCTGCAGCGGTCCGTAGAGATCGCTGTAGTTCACGGTGAGCACCGTACCCGCGACGATGACGCCGTCAGTCGCACCGTTGAGCGTGGCACTGTCGGCCACGAAGGCCAGTTGCCCCGGCACCGGATCGTCCAGATTGTCCTGCAGCACGACATCGTAGGCGGGCACGGGCGCGGGGTTGGTGACACGGATGACGTATTCCAGCGTGTCGCCGGCTTCGGCTATCCCGCCGTCTACCACCGCAACCCGTTTGCTGATTCTGAGCTGCTGCGCAGCGCCCACCAGCACGAGCGTGGGCTCGGGCCCGGTGGTGGGATCGCCGTCACCGTCCGTCAACAACGGCGGCGTCTCGGCGCTGTAAACCTGAGCCTGGTTCGAAATGACCGTGCCCCGGGCCGTGTCGGGCAGAACCAGCAGATCGAACTGTACGGTAGCTGACGCCCCTGCTGACAGTTCACCTTCGCCGGCACCCGGCAAAGGCGGCGTGAGATCAGCGCTGGAGATCGGCAGGCTGCCCTGCAGCGGGAATGCCCCGTTCACGTCTGCTACCGGCACACCGTTGATGGTGGTGCTGTCGGCTACGTAGCTCGTGAAGCCCGGCACGCCGTCCTGCAGCCGCACCTCGGTGAGCGGCGCAGAACCGTTGTTGTACACCGTGATCGTGTAGCGCAGCGTGTCACCGGGATCCACCACGCCGGGAGAATCGTAGTCCTGCTCCAGCGCCGCAGCCTTGGCGGCAAACAGGGCCGGCACGTTGCCGACGATGTCTCTCGTTGGATCATCCAGCTCCGCTGTGCGCGGATCGTCCGACGGAACGTTGGCAATCAGAGCGTCCGGCGCGTCCAGAAACGCCTGGTTCGCGATGATGGTGCCGTCGAGCAGATCCGCATCGAGTTGCACATCGAAGGTGATCACCGCCGTGGTGAGCGAAGGGGGATCAACCAGCACGGGCATCAGGCCGGGCGTGGTATCGCTCGGCGTATTGATGAGCAGCCCCGTCACGAGCGCGGACACGTCGTCCACGTCGGCCACCGGCGCGCCGTTGAGGGTGGTGGTACCAGGTATATACGACACGTTCGGGGGCACCTGGTCGCGCACCACCACGTTGGTGGCCACGTCAGTACCTTCGTTCTGCACCCGGATCGTATAGCGCAGGCGCTCCCCGGCCAGCAGGACCGTGGGATCACCATCGAGATCCGCTGAGACCTTGTCGACGTCGAAGTACGGTGCCGACTGGATCTGCAAGCCGGTGGGATCTTCATCGTCCGCCACCGTAGGATCAGCCTGGCCGTTGACATTCGGATCATCGCTCACGGCGATGCGCAGGCCGCCGGTGAGAAAGTCCGACTGGTTGTAGACGAAGCGCTCATTGGCGAGCGATGGCTGGAGCTGCGCCTCGAACTCGATCAGCACCGTTTCGCCCACACCGCCGATACTCAGGTTGCGCACGTCCAGCACACCCGTTCCCTGCGGCCCTCCGGCCGGGTTCGTATTGCCGGCGTCAGCACCCGGCGGCACGGTGATCAGGTTCAGCGAGCCGGGAACGAAAGCGGGCGGATCGTTCAATGCATCCAGCACGTCGCGGAGCTGAAAGTCAGTGACAGCCACGTCGCTGAGGTTTTCGACATAGAGGCGATAACGCAGCACATCGCCCGGCGTTGCGATGGTGGCGGGCGCCTCCCCGGTGGTGACGTTCGTCACGGTCTTCTCGAACCGCAGCTCCGGGAGGTCCACAGTGACTGAGAACGCATCCTCGTGATCGACGACGCCAACGGTACCGGTCGTTACCGAGCGCAGGTACGAGACCCGATCCGGGTTCGAGGCAGCATCGCTGAACCAGGCGGTGGCGCCCGCAAGGTTGGTCAGCACAGCGCCATCCTGCGAATCGGTGTCGAGCTGCGAACGGTACCTGATCACCAGGCGCTCATCGATGGCGATCACCGCAGCGGCGCTCACCGTCGTGACCGTCAGCTCACAGGCCGCAACGTCGTAGGCCAGCGTATAGTCGACACCCTCCGTCAGCGGCCCTTTGCCGGGCACCGGGGTAACACCATCCGGCGCGAATACCTGGGCGCTCAACACCTCGGGGGTGGTGTCGCACATGCCACCCGTGGCGCCATCGGGAAAGCGATCCAGCAGGGTCACGTCGTACGCGTCGGAATCGCCGTCGTTCTGCACGTCCAGCACAAATTCGCCCCATTCCGCCAGGCGCAACGTCGCCGGTCCCGTTTTGGTGACGCGCAGGCCCGGCGGCAGCGTGAATTCCCCGACCAGGCCAGAGCTGTTCACCGTGCCGCCTTCACTGGTGATGAACTCGTCCACGGCGCTGCCGTTGTCGAGGAAACTCATCTCCAGCGTGTAGTCCACGCCCCCGACGTTGAAGGTGGTGGGGTCTGCCGAGGCAACGATCGTCACCCGGTCGGTACACCCTTCTCCGGGGGGCGTCGGATAGGGACAGGTATCCGGCGGCGTGGGGTTGTTCGGGGTTTCCTCGTGATTGAAGGTAAACGAGAACGTCAACGGTCCGGTGGGGACACCATCGACGGCAATCATCAGCTCCACATCCAGCTCTACGGACGTGAGCGACGGGTCGTCCACCGCAAAGTTGCGATGCTGGAAGTTGCCGAGCGAGAAGAAGGGTATGGGACCCGGCAGCGTGAACGGTGGCGGCAGCGTGGCGGTGAAATCGTACCCGCTCTGCGAACCGCTGGTAGTGCCCCAGTTGATGCTGGACGTGGGATCCCCGTTCGTTATGACCGGATCGCCCGGCTGGTCTCCCGGCACGTTGTCCACAGGATCGCGCCAGGTGCCAACCACCGAGATGTAGCTGATCTCCGCGGCCGCCACCTCGGTCGCCGGCCATGCCGCAAGCAGCGGGAGGACCAGCGCCATCAGAACGATGAGTGACTTCTTCATGCCGCTAACGCTCAGGCGGTAGGCAGGAAGTCGATTGGATAAACGATCGTGATGGCGGGCACGTCCTTGGCGCCAAAGTCGAAGGCGCCGACGCGGGTAGCCACCTGCTGCGCCAGGCTCGGGGCGTCCATATCTGAAGAGCGCACCACGATGAACGACACGGATCCTTCCGGCTCGATGGTCAGCTCCAGCACGATCTGCCCCTGCAGGGAGGGATCTTTGCGCAGTTCCCGGTTATAGAGGCGATACAGGGCCGCTTTGTAGCGGTCGAAGACGATCTGTATCTCTTCGTCGGTGCGGCCCGCCACGCCACCCTGACTGAGCGGTCGTTCCACGCCCCCGGCGCCCGCGATGGAGCTTTCCACCATGCCCGTCTGCACACCCGCCATGCCGCCCCCGCCTTCGCCGAGATCGCGGCTCACCGCAGCCAGGTTGATGCCGCCGCTGGAGCCTGACGCCTGCGTGGTGACCATGTTGCGCTGCGGGCGCGACGCCTGGGCCCCCGCATGGTTGATACGGGCTTTCAGACCCAGCTGCGCCGACGGCGCGTTGTTGGCAATGTTGGACAGGCTGTCGCGGAACGCCAGAATACCTTTCGACGCCACCTTCTCCTGCGCCGTTTTTTCCGGCGCCACGACGGGCGCAGGCTCATCCACCACCTCGGGCCGTGTTTCCGGGACTTTCTCTTCGGTGATTTCTTTTGGCTTCGGCTCCGGCTCTTCCGCCTTCTGCGGTACCGGCGGCACCACCTTGCGCGGTGCGCGCTGCTCCCGCTCGATGAGTTTGGCAAAGCGCTCGGGGACGTCGATGACCTCGTCCCGCTCGGGAATGGGCAGATCGATGAACGGTATTAGCACACCCAGCAGCACGCTGGCAGCCAGCGAGCGCACCAGGGTCTGGCGAAAGCGCTGATCGTCGTCGAAGCCGCGCATCCAGGGCATGATCTGCGCGAGCGCAGGCCGCGGCGTTTCGTCGCGTTCCACCACCCATTCGAGCAGGCGCCGTTCGCGCTCCTCTTCCAGCTCGAAGAGCTCATCCGCCATGAGATCGAGATGGCTGTGATGGCCATCGAGATGCTCTTCGGCCGCCGCCCGGCGCGCCTGCACCTGCTCGATCTGCTGCGCATAGCCGGCAATGTGCTGCTCGACGGCACGCAACCGTTCCGCGCCGCCGTCACGGCCCAGGGATTCGCCCCAGAAGGCGTCTGCGAGGTCTTCGTCCTCGAGGCTGCGCACCACGTCCACCGCCTGCTGCAACCGCGCATAGCGCGCCTGCTCGGCCAGCAGCGTTTCCAGCTCCTGCTCGACAGCGGCCAGCTTGTCCTCGTCGCGCGAGAGCGCCTGCTGAGCCGCATCCAGCTCAGCCTGCAACGCACTGCGGCGCTCGGCATCCTGCGCTTCGGCAGCCTCGAGCTCGCTCGCGTTGCGCGCTTGTGGTTCTTGTTCTGTAGTCATCAGGCGTTGTCCCGCTTTGACGCCGTCAGTTCAGCGCCAGGCTCTGCTTCTGCATCACAGCCAGCGAAACCCGCTCGTAGCCGTGGCGCGTGCAGGTGCCCATGACCTTTTCGATGACGTTGAACGGCACGCTGCGGTCGGCAAGGATGGTGATCTCCTGGCTGCCGGCCACGGCCTGCGTGGACGGGCCGATGATCTGCTGAGCCACCGTTGCCAGCCGGTCGGCGATGCCCGGCACGTCCCGCTGACGGCTTGCGAGAATGTCCTCGACGGTTGCCACCGGCACGCCCTGCACAACCACCTCCTCCGTGCCGACAAAGATCACCACGGTTTCACGCGGCTTAGCCTCCACGTTGGATTCCGGCAGCACCATCTGCTTCGGAGTTTCCAGCGTCTCCGCCGTACCGGAGTTCACCAGCAGGAAGAACACGAGAATGGTGAACACGTCCATCAGGGAGGTGAGATTCACCTTGGTGATGATCCCCTTCTTGCGTCCCATACGTTTCATTCGCCGCGAATCTTTCATGGCGCTGACCCCACGGAAATCTGATCGAACAATGCCAGCCGCAGGGGCTGCGCTGTGGCTTCCAACGGCGCCATCTCACGACTGCGCACGGCGTCCATCACCTGAATGAGGTGGTCGTAGGCAATGTCCGGCTCCATCAGCACCGAGGCACTGTTCGAGTCCGGATACTCCTCCTTGAGGGCAAAGACATGATCAGCCAGCGCCTCCATGTCGTAGGTGCCGTCCTGTTTCGGCAGGGTGGCAATCACCGCCGTGCCATTGGTGAGCTCCATGCCGTTGTCGCGCACGATCACCTCTAGCTGAAAGGGCGGCGTGTCCTGGCTGGCGCCTTCGGCCGCCGACGGGAGGTGCAACTCCACCACCGCGAGCCGGGAGAAGACTGCCGTGATAAGCAGGAACGGCACCAGCACAACCATGAGATTCAGGAACGTGGTGACATCCAGCTCGGTCAGCTCCTTCGAGCGCCGTCTGTAATGATGTTTTCTGGCCATGGCGACCTCAGGCTGCGACCTGCAGATGCCTCTTGGTGGTACGCGAGATCACGTTGAGCATTTTCACCGAGGCCATTTCCAGGCCGTCGACGATATCGTTCGTCTTGCTCGTGAGAATCGCGTGCACGATCAGCAGCGGAATGGCCACCATCAGGCCGAAGGCCGTGGTGTTCATGGCTACCGAGATACTGGCCGACAGCAGATCAGCCTTTTCCGCCGGATTGGCGTTGGCCACCGCGGTGAATGCTGAAATGAGACCCATGATGGTGCCGAGCAGACCCAGCAGCGTCGCTATGTTGGAAGCCAGCGCCACGTACGGCGTGCGCTTCTCGAGCTGCGGGATGATCTCCATCATGCGCTCTTCCATGGCGATCTCGACATCCTCGCGGCGGCGTACAGCCCCCTGCAGCGACAACCCCATGCTCAGCACCTTGGCGACCGGCGTGTCGTCTTTGTCGGTCATCTCCCGCGCTTTGTCGAAGTCGGCGTTGTCGAGAACCGGTTGCAGCCGTTCCCAGGCCGCCTGGTTCAGCTGCTGCGTGTTCTGCAGCGTGAGGTAACGTTCGATGGCGATCGCCACGCCCACGGCGCAGACGATCAGAATCGGGTACATGAACAAGCCGCCGGTGGCAAAGAAGCCCACGACCGAATACAGGACGTCCATTACAATATCCTCTCTCTCGGCGGCGTTTCTGCCGCCCCTGTCATTTCAGCTTCGCCTCTCAACGAAACCGTTGTCTCTCGTAGCCCATTGCGGGCCACGATCAATGTAAAGGGTTTGTAAGGGAATTGACGTGATGTGCGCCCGAACGGCGTGAGAAAGGAGTCAAGAATCGATCACCTGGCAGGATCACTGCCCGGGGCGATCGTCTGCTCACTTGTCGATGCCGTGCGCAGGCCGTAATAGCTGAGCTCGCGCAGGAAAACGTCTTTGTCGACCGGTTGCGCACGCTCGTCGAGAAGGTTCTCGATACCGATGCCATCACCGAGCTGAGAGCTTTTCCACGGTACGATGACGAGGGACTTCGGGGCTTCGTTGTTACCCAGCACCGACATACCGCTCAGCGCTTTCACCTCGGCTTCCTCACCGGGGGGCGTTTCGGCCTGGGCAAAGCATGCGAGCAACACAGCACCCGCCGACAACGCAGCCTTCGTGATTGTTGCCATTGTCATTCTCCCTCTTGCACGGGCATACGGTTGCGCACGTCGGCGAGCCAGATTGCTACGCGACGGTCGTCGGGATACGCCTGCTGGTAGGCCTGGTACTGCCTGGCGGCGCAGGCCAGGTCGTTCAGAAACAGGTCACACAACACGCCGAGATTGCGCTGCGCGACGTGGTAGTTGGGGAAGGCATCGAGCGCCGCTTCGAACTGCCGGCGCGCCAGGCTGAAGCGTCCCGTATGGCGATACACCAGGCCCAGTTCGTTTGCGGCCACCGGATGACGCGGGGTGAGGATGAGGGCGTTCTCGAGACTCTTCTCCGCTGCGGCAAAGTTGCGCTGCAGTGCATAGGCCACCCCGAGATCGATACGCGGTGCGGTAAGCTGCGGCGCACTCTTCACCACTGCTTCGAGCAGCCGGGTACCTTCAGCGAGATTTCCGGCCTCGAGCACGCGCAGGGCATCGTTGTACGCGCCGCGCACGCCTGCAGGAATGCGCGCAGATTCCCGCACCGTGAACTCGTAAGCTCCGTGCACCCGCACTCGTGCCGGACGCGAGCCTCTGCGCACCACTTCTTCGGCTTCCGTTTCGTCAGCGCCCTGCTCGTCCGCTCGGTCGGGCGCCACGCTGGCGCAGGCGCCCAGCAGCAGAGCCAGCAGCACCGGCAGCCAGCGACTCGGATCAATGCGCACGGCTCACCTCCAGGGGTTTGTCATCAGCAGGCGGCGGCGCTTCCGGTTCGTCGGCCTGGGCGGTCAGCACGTCCTCCAGCGGCGAGCGGTACGCGTAGGTGTCAATGGCTCCCACGTAGCCTGCGCTGGCCATGGCTTTCCCGTAGCGGGCCGGCAGCAGCACTCCCAGTTCTTCGAGGCTGCGCTCCAGCCATCGGTTGTGGGTGCCGCTGAGCATGAGATCGAGATTCGCCCGGTGTACGTCGATGGCACGTTCCTCGAACGGATAAGCCTCGTCTTCCAACGCCATGTCGTACGCCTCCGCTTCGGCATCGCTGAGGCCCGCGGGTCGTTCCGAAGCCATGAGCGCAGCAGAGAAGTTGCGATAGGTTTCCGCAATGTAGAACGTGGCGGCGCTTGTCACCTCCGCCACCTCATAAGCCACCAGGGCTTCCATGGCCGCCAGAGCGCTGTCCATACGCGCCTGCTTCTCGGCGAGACTCTTCTCGAAAGGCAGCGACAGGGTAAGCGTGGCAAAGTGCTCGTAGGCCGGGCGTGCAAGCACCAGCGCTGCCTGCGCCGCAAGATAGCGGGTGCGGTCGGTGCGGGCACTGCCCGCCGCCGCGTCGAGGCGCACGATGGTGGCAAGCTCGCCATGGTAGGCGGCGGTATCACCCATGCCGTTCACCAGCCCGGCAATCTTCTGGCGGATCTCGACATTACCTTCCAGAGGCTCCGCGAACTCGTCCACGTACAACCGGTAGGCGTGCAACGCCGCAGCTTCGTCCAGGGCCTGCTCGTACAGGCCACCGGCCAGCAGCAACGATTCACTGCGCATGGCCCCGTCCGTGGCGGCCTCAGCGATGCGCATGTATTCGTGCGCGGACGCAGCGAAGTCTTCCGCCTCGCGATACACGTGTGCCAGCTGCTTGGTGACCTCACCCTGCAACTCGTGCTCGGTGTGGGTTTCGCGAAATGCTGTCAGCACGTCGGTGGCCGCCGCCCAATCCGCCAGCGCAATGAGCGCAACAGCTGCGTCGTACTCGGCCGCAGGTCGTATCGAGGATGTGGGCGCCAGCGCTTTCACGCGCAGAAAATGCTCGGCGGCCGCGGCAAACGACGCTGCATCGCGGGCCGCTGCACCCTGCTGGTAGATAGCCGCTGCCAGGTTCTCGATGATCTCCGGCTTGAGCTCGTCGTCGTCAGCCAGCAGCGCCAGCACTTCGAGGTAGGCCGGCTCGGCCGCGTCGAACGCCTCGAGATCGAAATGCGCATGCGCAATGACGGTCCACGCCCGCCTCAACAGGGTGGCCTCTGCGTCCGGGTGCGCGTCGACAAGCTGCGTACCGGCAGCTATGGCCTCGGTGAAGGCCTGCATGGCGTACAGATCATCCGTCGCCGCACCCAGCACGGTCGCCGCGTGCTCGTGCTGCGGGTAGGTGCTGGCAAAGCGCAGCGAGCTGTCCACAGTGGCGCGCAGGATACCGGCATCCAACGGCTGCGCCGTTTCCGTCTCGTCAGGTACCTGCCCGGCGAGCGCGTCGAGCTGTTCCCGGTAGGCGAATACGGCTGCATAGCCCGCCTCGGCAGAGCGCTCGTGGGGCTCGTAGTCATAAGAGGTGGCCTCGTAGGCCCCTGCCGCAGCCAGGAACGCACCCTCCTCCAGGTGCAGATCGGCAAGGCGATAGTGCATCTCCGGCGCCTGTTCGTCGCTCACGAAAGACGTCAGAAACTGCCCGTACCACTGCTGTGCCTCGACATAGTTTGCCCCCCGTTCATCCGCGAGCGTGGGCTCCTGATACAGCGCGTGATAGTGC
Source organism: uncultured Pseudomonadales bacterium (assembly GCA_964651595.1). Taxonomy (GTDB): domain Bacteria; phylum Pseudomonadota; class Gammaproteobacteria; order Pseudomonadales; family Azotimanducaceae; genus UBA4421. The sequence continues at coordinate 48,386 of CAZYYJ010000029.1, forward strand.
TCTGCCAGATCGCCGAGATTGGTTTTCAGGTAGTCGACCACCTGCGGCATGCCGGCGATGTCGTAGTGCTGCCAGTACTCGGCATCCAGGCCATAGCGGCTGGCGAACGCTTTCTTCGACTCCACCACCAGCAGCGGAAACCCACCGGCTGCATAGATTTCCGTGATGCGCATGCTGAAGTGCGGCGCCACCCGGTGCAGCGGATTGAGCGCTACGAACGAACCGTACACCTCCGCCGCGTCGTTGAAGCGCAGCTTTTCGACGTAGAACTCCGCCAGGTTGCGATAGATGCGGTTCTCGTAACTGCGACGGCCGTTGCCGGCAAAGTAGTCGTTCAACACCTGAGCGCCGCCGAGATTGGAGAACGCCAGGCTGACCACGCGGAACGTGTCGGCCACACGACGCTCTTCCTCCTGATCACCGGTGGGGACGGCTTCGAAGTCGTAGCCGGACTCGAGCTTGAAGTCGAGGAGCGCGAGGTACTGGTGCAGCGCCTCCTCGTACAGCTCCTGCTTGTAGAGGGTCCAGCCGAGCTTGTAGAGGGCCAGCTCGTAGAAGTCGGAATGGCGCCCCAGCGCAATGATGGCGCCATAGGCGTCTTCAGCATCGAGGTAGCGTTTGCGCACAAAGAAGAACTCCGCACGGCGGAAGAACACTTCGTCCAGAAAACGTGACTGCGGAAACTGCGCCACCAGCCGCTGCATGACCTCCATGGCATTTTCCGTTTCCCCCAGCTCATCGTAGGCCCGCGCCATCTGGTAGAGCACCTGATCGTTACGGTGATACAGCGGGTACTCGGCGAGAATGCGCTGGTACGTCTGGATGGCATTGCGCGGCGCGACTTCCGCAGCAGGATCCAGCACCTCGGCCACTCCGGGTGGGCCCAGCCGGTCGGGAGCCAGCAGCAGAGCGCTGCGCTGAGCGAGCGCGTCGCCCACTTCGGGTTCCACAAGCGCTTCGTCGGCGACCGGCAACGGCCCTGCCGGAGCCTGCTGATCAGACGCAACCGCGATGGGCTCGGGGGCAGCCAGAGCAACACCTGCAGGCGCCGCCAGCGCGTTGCGCGCCGGTTCTACCAGGACGCCGAACTCCTGCTCGATCTGCAGGTCTGCCAGGCGGCGCAGGGCTTCGGGGGTTTTTTCGTTCACGGCCGTGTTGGCCAGGTATTCGCGATACCCCGCCATGGCCCGCTCCAGACTGTCGCCCACATCGATCTCGTCGAGCTGCGGATCGACAAGCCGCAGATCCGCGAGCGTGTAGCGGTCGGGGTTGCTGGCGCAACCCGTCAGCAGCACGGCAAAAACCAGCCAGCCTAAGCGCGTCACTGGGCACCTGCCTGCAGCGCCTTGGTGGCGCGGTCGTAGCTGTCGGCCATGGCGAAGCGGGCCGTGTTCTGAAATTCTTCCAACCGCTCGCGGCGTTGCTTCAGCTCTGCAATGGCGATGCGTTCCAGAAGCTGGCCCTGACGCTGCATGAGCTGCTCAACCGCCTGGTGCTTGTCACCCACCCGCACCGCCAGCCGTTTGAACGGCGCGGCGTAGCCTTCGTAGCTGTGCGTTGCCGCCTGACGTACCCGCAGGTAGGCCGCGTAGGTTTCCTCCAGCGTGGCCAGTGCGCCACGCAGCTCACCCAGGTGGGTGTGCAACTGCGTCAGACGTTCGTCGTACCGGGTGCGGATCTGCCAGATCATGAGACCCTGCAGACGGCCGATACGCGCCCGCAGTGCTGCCGCCTCCACATCTTCGCGGCCATCGAGCTGGGACAGAAAGTCCGCCAGCCGCAACACCGTAACGCGCTCTTCCGTCGTGGCCAGCATCTCGGGCTTGGGCATGACCAGCAGTTCCTGCATGCGTCGCTCGATCAACTCGGCCTGCTGGCGGCGCAGGCGGATTCGCGAATCCAGCGCCCGGAACTGATCATCCACAACCGGCAGAAGGGGCCCGTAGTAGGCGCGACGCACGGCAACCAGATCCTGATGGGCCCCGAAACCACCCTGCCAGCGCTGCAGCTTCACGCGCAGCTCTTCCAGATCCAGATAGTTGTGCAGGGCGGTCTGAAAATCGTGCGAGGCCATCAGCTCCGTGAGATAGAACGTCTCCGGGGTGTCCGGCAGCTCACGCAGCCGCACTACCCACTGCCGATCGTGCCGGATCTCTTCGCGCACCAGCGCCTCGAGAAAGCGCCCGTTTTCGATGCTGTCGATGGACGCATCGAGCTTCACCAGCTCGGTGCCGAACGTGTTCAACGCATCGCGGTAGAGCACCGCAGCCCGGCCATGCACTTCGAGCTGACTGTACGCGTAGGGCAGCGCGAGCTTCGCTTCCTGCACCGCCGCCTGCGTGGTGTCCCGTTGCGCAAGGAGGCTCCAGGGCACTACGGCGCGTTCGAGCCGCCCGGCACCCAGATCAGCCCACCCCGCGCTCAACAGCGCCTGGTTGGCAAACGGACCTTTGAGGCGCACGCGCTCCAGCGAAGCCACCGCCGGCGCCGCAACACCCTCATCCAGCAGCAGCGAACCCAGCACCAGGTTGGCTTTGTCTTTGATGGCGCGCTGGGCGTCGTCCCTGGGCGCCAGCGTGCCGGCACGTTTGAGCTGGGCGAAGGCCGCGTCCCGCTCACCGGCGCGCCACAGCGCGATGCCCAGGTTGTAGGCCGAGAAGCCCCGCAGCGTGTCGACCTTCTGCAGGCTGCGCAGCAGCACGGCGGCGTCTTCCGCACGTCCCACTGACAGATACACGTTGGCACGGAGGAAATCGGCGGAGGCCCGGGTAGTGGCGTCTATGGCCCCTTCCATGCGATCGAGAGCGTGCAGGGCGTCCTGCACCTGTCCTTTCTGGAAGTGGATACGGGCCAGGCGGAAAGCGGCTTCGTTGCGCACGCGCGGCGCCACGGCGCTTTCCAGCACGGCGCTGAGGGCGCGGCCCGCCCGATGATGCATACGGTAGTTGAGCTCGAAATCGCCGACGGCAAACTCCGCTTCCCCGGCGCGCAGGTACAGCGTGTCGAGCTCAGGCTGGTCGAGACCATGGAACTGCAGCAGCTCCGCGTCCAGCCGCTGCAGCGCGTTGAAGTAATCACCCTGATGCGCGTAGAACAGCGCTTCGCCATAGAAAGCGTCAGGGGGCGCTTCGCGCGCGCTGACGATGGTGCCGTGTAACGCGAACGCGCAGCCGAGAATAGCCAGGCAGCGACGGATCATGACTGCTACCAGTCGTCGAGCGCGAGCTTCACCGTGGCTGCGCCACTCAGCGTCAAACCCAGTGTCTGCGGCTCCACACCCTTGGCGAAGGTGAACCGGCTCGAGCCCTGAAAGTCTTTGCCGTCGGGTGTCTTGCCGATGACCGCCACATCCAGCGCATGCTCGCCGCGGGCGAGGTTGGCCGTGTACAGGCGCTGCACACCGCCGCTCTGCAGCGCTTCCAGTTCCTTGAAGCTGTAGATGTGGTGCGTCGCGGGCTCGCCGTTGATCTCCAGGCGTACCGCGTCCAGCCGGTAGTTGGCGTCTGCGTCCAGCGCAACGAACACGGCAACCTGGGAGTGCGCCGGAAACAGCAGCTTCTCCTCCAGGTGGGCGAGCTCAGAGGCAATGACGAGGACGTCGGATTTGATCTCCTGTACCTGCTCGTCGAGGCTGCGCATGGCGGCCGTGTCGATTTGAGCGGCAGCCGTACCCGCACAGGTGCCGGTCGCCAGGGCCACAGCCATAGCGAGCGACTTACTCCATGAAGTGCTCATTTGTCTCTCTTCCTCGAACGTGACGTCGCTTCCGTCTCTCACTTCGGAAGCTCACGATCGAAGTGTCGACGATTGTGGCGCCAGCACGTGCGACCCAGTGCTCAGTTCGCCGGCACCAGGTCCCGCGGATGATCGAAACGGGACGGCTGACACGCGGCAAAAGGGCAAAATTCGGCGCCGTTTGAGACGCACGGCACAACGAGGCAGAACCCGAGGCGCCGAAAGCCATCCTCCGAATCCGCTCAACGACCCCACCCGCTCGAGCGCGGACCAAAAGTCCCTGCGCGAAACCACAATAAAAAAAGGGAAAATGGCGCGCCCGCAGGGGGCGACCGCCGGTCGCGCGCAGCGCGAGGCCGAGCATTGCTCGGCCAGGCGGTCGCGGGCGGGCAGGGATGCCCGCCCCGGGGCCTATCGAAGCGAAAAACGCCGCGCCAGGGATGGCAAGTAAACACCCCATCGCGCTGGAGCAAGGCCGAGCACGCTCGGCCAGGTGGGCGCGGGCGGGCAAGGATGCCCGCCCTGGGGCCTATCGAAGCGAAAAACGCCGCGCCATGGACGGCAAGATCCACCCCGCTCGAGCGGGGACCACGAGGCCCTGCGCGAAATCACATTAAAAAAGGGAGAATGGCGCGCCCGCAGGGGCGCCCGCCGGTCGCGCAAAGCGCGAGGCCGAGCATGCTCGGCCAGGTGGGCGCGGGCGGGCAGGGATGCCCGCCCTGGGGCCAATCGAAGCGACAAGCGCCGCGCCATGGACGGCAAGATCCACCCCGCTCGAGCGGGGACCACGAGTCCCTGCGCGAAACCGCACTACAAAAAAAGAAAATGGCGCGCCCGCAGGGGCGCCCACCGGTCGCGCAAAGCGCGAGGCCGAGCACGCTCGGCCAGGTGGGCGCGGGCGGGCAAGGATGCCCGCCCTGGG
>CAZYYJ010000029.1:53142-53236 GCA_964651595.1 uncultured Pseudomonadales bacterium
CACGAGGCCCTGCGCGAAATCACATTAAAAAAGGGAGAATGGCGCGCCCGCAGGGACTCGAACCCCGAACCCCCAGGTTCGAAGCCTGGTGCTC
>CAZYYJ010000030.1:0-49799 GCA_964651595.1 uncultured Pseudomonadales bacterium
GCGGATCGGCCTTCCGACGTGCCCGAAGACGCCATCCGCTTCTATCGCCGGGCCGGTTTCACGGAAGATCGCCTCGATCGCTATCGGCAGCGATTTGGCCAGTTCGGTGCCAGCATTGCACCGCTGCCGGCGGGTTACCGGCGCATCAGCGAGGGGCAGTATCTGGATATCGACGGTCGCGAATGGCGCGCGGTGATCGGTCACGGTCACGCGCCAGAGCACGTGTGCCTCTACTGCCCGGCGCTGAAGCTCATCATCGGCGGCGATCAGCTTCTGCCGAAGATCACGCCGAACGTGAGCGTGCAGCCCTCTGAGCCGCTCGCCAATCCGCTACGCGACTGGATCGTGTCCTGCGAGCGGTTCCGCGAGCTGCTGCCGCCAGACCTGCTGGTACTGCCGGCACATGAGAGCATCTACGAAGGCCTGCACGAGCGCCTCACCGCGTTGATCGACTGGCACGAGGTGGCGTTGGAGAAGCTCTACGAACTGTGTGCAGAGCCCAAACGGGCCGTGGACGTGTTTCCGGCGATCTTCAAGAGTCAAATTACTGACACCAGCTTCTTTCCCGCCACCGGGGAGTCGCTGGCCCACCTGCATTGCGCGCTGCAGCGGCGCATGCTGACCGTGGAAGAAGACGAGAACGGGGTCGCCTGGTGGCGGCAGGCCTGACAAGCAGACCGTCGTAAATCGGGAGGGCTGGCGCGGGCCGTCCGTTCCCATCGCGCAATGCTGGGCTACGCTTGTAGGTAGAGCACCACGTAGACCACCTGTGATCAACTCACTGGGCCATTTCGCCGATCCGGCATGGGAAACACGCTTCCTCAGCGATGTGCGCCACCGTATGTTCTGGGTTGTGCTGGGGCCGTGGATGGCCGGCACCCTCATCATCGCCATCTCCGTCTATCAGGCCTATCTGCGCATCGGGTTCGGTCTGGAATGGACGCTGGTGACGGGTATACGTCTCGCCCTCATTGCGGCCATCTTTGCCGCCTTTCTTGCATCGCGACGCGGCTTCGACAACCGCTCTTTCAAGCTGGCGGCCATTGCTGTGCTGGTGGGGCTGGTGTTGTTCAACGTAACCGCGGTGCTATCGGGCGCGTCCGACTGGGACCGCATCGCGCGGGCCACCATCATCCAGCTCTTCCTCATAGGGCTTTCGCTGATGATCCTGCCGCGGGAGGCATTTCTGGGCCTCGCAGCGATCTGGCTGGTGCATATGGTGCTGGGCGTCTCCGGCTATGCCGAGAATCGCGTCGATCTGTTCAACAACTTCCTGCTGATCACGCTGGCGGCCATTGTCGGCGCGACGATCGTGTGGCGCTTCAGCCTGTCAGAACGGCGCGCTTTCGTGGATCGCACGCAGCTCAAGGAAGCACGGTTGGACGCCGAGCGCAGCAACGAAGCGAAATCACGTTTTCTCGCCAACATGAGTCACGAGATCCGAACACCGATGACCGGCATCCTCGGCATGCTGGATGTTGCACTGGACGAGCCGCTACCGGCTGCGCAGCGCGAACGTATCTCTCAGGCGCGCAGCTCCGCGCAAGGCCTGCTTGCCATTCTCAACGACGTGCTCGATTACTCGAAGATCGAAGCTGAAGGCATCACGCTGGAAGCGGCGCCGCTGAATCCCACGCAGCTTCTGCAGGAAACGCACACGTTGTTTGAAAGTCGCGCAGTCGATAAGGGGCTGCAGCTCAGCCTGCACCTCGAGCCTCTACCCACAGCTCTACTCGGCGACGCCGCGCGCCTGCGCCAGGTATTGACGAACCTTGTCGGCAACGCCGTGAAGTTCACGTCAGCAGGGCGCGTGCAGATTGCCGCAAGCTGGCATGCGGCTGAGAAGGGCACAGGACGCCTGCGCGTCGAGGTGATCGACGAGGGTGTCGGCATTTCCCGGGCGGCACAGGCGAAACTGTTCCAGCGTTTCAATCAGGCCGACGTCAGCACGACGCGCCGTTTTGGCGGTACTGGTCTGGGGCTGTCCATCAGCAAAGAGCTCATCGACGCCATGGGTGGGCGTATTGGCGTTACCAGCAGCGAAGGCGCTGGCAGCACGTTCTGGGTGGATGTCCCTCTGACCGTGACTGACAGGCCCGAATCCGTATCGCAAGGTGAAACCGCTCCGCAGGGGCGCACGCTCAAGCTGCTGATCGCCGAAGACAATTCGGTGAACCAGAAAATCATCGACGCTTACCTGCGCAAGGCTGGCCACGAGCCGGTGATTGTCGCGAACGGCCAGGAAGCCGTGGACACCGCACAACGTCAGTCTTTCGACCTCATTCTCATGGATATGCAGATGCCTGTGCTCGACGGGTTGGGGGCGGCGCGCGCCCTGCGCGATATCGACGGCCCGGTCGCAAAGGTACCCATCGTCGCATTGACCGCGGAAACCATGGAGGGAGATCGGGAACGGTTACTGGCGGCAGGTCTCGATGACTACGTGCCGAAGCCCATCGACCGCCGGGAGCTTCTGGCCACTATCGCAAGACACACCGACGGCTCCCAGCGGCTTCGCTGAGCAAGCGCGCTCAGGCACCCGGCAGGTGCTTCACGATGTATGCGAGCGTATCCCGCTCGTAGCTGTCCTGCATGGGCGCAACGCCATGGAAGGAGTTGTCGGTTTTCATGAAGCCGAAGGCCGAGTTGGGTACGTAAGGGGCGGTCTTTACCACCTCGAAACCTTCAAAGCCATGGTGCGCGTCGCCGGCGCAAACGCGCCCCGGCTCCAGAGGCCGGAAGACCGACGTGCCGAGGTGTGCATGCCCGGTATCTTCGGGCAGGTACACCATCATCGACAGCATGCGCCGCGGACTGTCCGTGTGCGGCCCGATTCCGTAGCCCTGCTTGTCGCGCATGAACATGGCTTCGGGCTTCAGATTCAGGTGTGTCACACCACGTTTCACCAGCTCTGCGTGCAGTTGCTTGATGAGCACGATCATTAGGTCTTCGGCACAGAACCAGGCTTGATGGTTCTGCCAGAACCTGCGTTTTTCTTCGGAGAGAAGCTGCCCGATACCATCGGTGAGATGCATGACGAAGCGCTCGTCGTAGCCGGTAGCGCGGCCTGTTTCATTGATGCACACCAGCTCCTCGCTGGTGGGTTTCATGGCCATCATCTGCGCGTAGTAGTCGGCAGGAAACAGCTCCTCTATGTAGAAGTGCGGGTAGGGGTCTGTCTTCAGGTCCAGGTTCGCCAGCTTGTCAGCCACGTGCTTTTTCACGCCCGAGAAATCGTGGTTGGTGAGGCGGACTTCGGGCACGGTGAGGTCGTCGAAGTTGATACCGCATTCCGGGCGGTAGAAGATGTAGTTGCCGATACCCTGAAAGTCGCCCTGCTGGCGAATGGCGATGTCCACCTGATTCTGCGCGTACACGAAACCCAGGTGTTCCATTTGCTCTACCAGCGTGCGGTGTTCGGGCAGGTGCGTGTTCAGCTCCACCAGCACCGACTTCAGAGCCGGATGATTCAGGGTTTCGGTCATGCCTGTCAGCACCAGGTGTTCCAGACCGTCCACATCAATTTTCACGTGATTGGGCTCGGGCACCGTGCCATCTGCCACGAGATCGTCCAGGGGCATGGCCACGCAGCCCTGGCTCAGGGTGTGGTTGCGCGCTTTCAGATGAAAATCGACATTTTCGCCAAAGGTATGGCACGAACCGCCGAGGCCGAACTGGCTGAGGTAGAGGTGGTCCACCTTGAAGCGGTCTGCCACTGCCATTGGAAACACCGTGCAGCGGTCCTGAAGCTGGTTGTAGAGCACGTTGCGCACCAGCAGAGCAAAGTTCTGTGATTCGGGTTCGAAGGCGTACACTCTGGCGCCGCGTCCCCGGGCCGCCAGCACGGTGTACATGCCCACGTTGGCACCTATGTCCACAAACACATCGTCGGCGTTGAACTGTTTGATCCATGCCACCGTGTCGGGTTCTTTGCCGTAGAGGGTCTTGGCGCGCCATACCACGGCAGAGTTTGCCGCCTCGTAGATCAGCTCGGTGTCCTCGAAAGGCACTTTCACGACCTTCACCTGCTGCTGATCTTCCTGCTGCACGGCGGGGGTTTGCACGGCGGCCTGGGCTTGCGACATGAACTTTCCGGAAATGGGGCTGTTCTTGAGGTATAGCAGTTGCGCCACGCTTGTAAATCAAGCGCCGGTTGTATGCTGAGCCCCGTTATACTGCGCGCTTCCCGGAAACCGGTGTCGGCGGTGCAGACAGACGACCTCGCCTCTCATCTCGAAATCATCCCGCACTCCAAAGCGCTGGGTATGCGCATGGAACGTTACGACGGTGACGAGTGTGTGCTGGCCATCGGCTACAGCAATCTGCTGGTAGGTGATCCCGATACGGGTGTGATTCACGGCGGCGCCATCACGGCGTTGCTGGACAACGCCGCAGGTTTCGTTGCGCGACCCGAAGACATGCCCCGCGAGGAGGCTGCGATAGCCACCCTGGACATGCGCATCGACTACATGGGGGCGGCAGAGCCTGACAAGGATGTGTTTGCCAGTGCGCACTGTTTCAAACGTACGCGCAACGTCGCCTTTGTGCGCGCGGTGGCGTATCAGGTCTCCCCCGACGACCCCATTGCAACGTGCACGGCCACATTCATGCTCGGCACGCGCAATACGCCTTTTTCCGCCACCGGAAGTCAGGCGTGAAGCTGCTCGTCGATCTCAAACGTCAGGGGCGCGAGCGGGACATGCGCGCGGTGGTTGACGCCATCCCCTACGCACGCTTTCTGGGTCTCGAAGTCGAGCAGCTCGGCGACGAAGTGATCACGGTGCTGCCATTTGCGGAGCATCTGGTGGGGAACACGAATCTGCCCGCGGTGCACGGTGGGGCCGTGGGAGCCATGCTGGAAATCACCTCCGTCCTGCAGCTGCTGAGTGATACGGCCTGTGAACGGTTGCCGAAAACCGTCGATGTGTCGTTCGACTACCTGCGCTCGGTGCGCGGTCAGACTACTTATGGGCGTGCTGTGGTTACGCGCCAGGGGCGGCGTGTCGCCAATGTTCGCGCCGAGCTCTGGCAGGACAGTCGCAGCAAGCCCGTGGCCGCATGCCACGGCCACTACCTGCTGGCACCAATCGAGTAGCCCGGATCAGCCCGACCACACTCCGGCAAGCATGGTGGGCGGTTCGGCGATGGAGCGGAAACCGGCGACACGCACCGCGTTGCGATCACGGTGTGAAAGCAGCCCCATGATGCCGAGGCCCGCAAGGGCCGCCGCGCCGCGTTCCGACAGATTTACTTCTGCGCAGGGTTTTATGGCCTGCCCGCCGTGAGCCTCATATAGGGCCAGCGGTAGATCCATCACGTCCAGCGCGTCCCCAGGCGTGAAATTCCAGCCGCTTGCTGCATACGCCGCTGCCAGCAGCTGTGCGCATGCAAACGCCCCGTTCATCCACAGAAAGGTCTCGTGCTCGGCGTTAGGGAGAAGCTCCGTGAAGTCGAACCGTTCAATTTCGTCGGTGCCCCTGCCATAGGGCAGACGGCCGATCATGCGCGGTGCAGCCAGACCTATCCAGGGAGCCAGCTCGCTCTGGCGCAACGATTCCCAGCGGGCCGCATTGTCTCCGTCCAGCGGCGCCCAGGCATCGAAATTGTCCTGCCGGGAAACGTCGCCCGCACCGTACAGACCAGGCGCCGCGCCGGCCAGCAGCGGCGCACCGGCGGCACCGGCCACCAGACCCAGATCTGCCAGCAGCGCAATGTCTTCGGCACTGGCGGAGAATGTCAGGTCGGCAATCACCGCGTGATAAGCCCGCGCACCCGGCCCCTGATTCTCTGTGACAAGTTTACGGAACATCATGGATTGGGTGATATCACCGCCGGTGGCGCCAAAATCGGTCAGCAGCCTGTCACGGCTGACATCGGCGAGCGTCACCGCTATCTCGTCAGCAGGGTTTTCGTATACCAGCCAGTGCACGGCACGCCACAGCGCTTCCAGCGCCTGAAAGGCCGGCGCGTGCAGCACCGCGCGAATGTACTCGGCAATGGCCTGGTCAATGGAGGCAACCAGCGCGTCCTGCTCGGCACCCATGCCGGGCTGGATATGAGGCGTCACCAGGTTGGCCACCATGCGGTCGACGGTGCTGCGCGCGGCGGTGGCTCCCGAGCCCACCTCCTGGCCCAGCAGGCGCGAAAACACGTTGTCGTCGTCATCTGACGAAGGGGCGGGGGCTGAGGCCTGGCCCGTGGAGTCTTCCGTTGCATCGCTCAACAGGCGGGCGGTTTCCGCTTCGAAACGAGCCGGGTCCTTCAGCCGTGCGCGACTTTCGCGCAGCTCCGCCACCACGTCCAGCCGGCGGTATAGCGAATCGGGGTGAAAGTGGTCGATGTCTTCGAAGGCGAGGGTGACCTTCCCCATACCCTGCGCCGAAAGATCCAGGGTCACCTCGGGGATCAGGCGGCGCATGACAGCGTCGAAATTGTCAACGCCGATGGAGACGGGGTGCAGGTCTTCAACCGTGCCGCCGGAGAACGCGCCCAGCACCAGAAGGTGCAGGGGCGTACCCTCGTCCAGTTCCCGGGCGCTTCTGCTTGCGCCCACACCTACGTCGAAGGTCAGGTTAGCCATGGTATCCGCTCCCTGCGGCGACTGATCTGGTTACGATGTTAAAGCAGTCCCGTATACCCGGCACCGGTCAGGGGCGCGCGATGCGCACAACCTCGCCGGCATCGCCGTCGGTCAGTATATAGATGCTGCCATCGGGTGCCTCGCGGATGTCGCGGATGCGCGCGCCAAGCTCTGCGAAGAGCGGCTCTTCGGCGACGACGGCGTCGTTGGCCATGTCGAGCCGGCGCACTTCGCGGTCCACAAGTGCACCCACGAACAGATCACCCTGCCATTCAGGAAACATGGTGCCTTCGTACACCATGAGACCGCTCGGTGCGATGGAAGGCACCCACACGTGTACCGGCTGCTCCATGTCCGGATGCTCGGTAAACGGGGATACATACGCGCCGTTGTAATCCATGCCGTACGTTATCGCCGGCCAGCCGTAGTTTCTGCCAGCCGTAAGCACGTTCACTTCGTCACCCCCCTGAGGCCCGTGTTCGTGCTGATACACGGTGCCATCGCGGGCTACGGCCAGACCCTGAGGATTGCGATGGCCGTACGTCCACACCAGCGGCGCATCTGCGAGGGGTGGCGCCGAAGCAGGCTCGCCGTCGGGCCGCATGGCGATGGTTTTGCCGAAGTGTGTGGCTGGATCCTGAGCCTGCTCGCGGAAGTCGAAGCCGTCGCCAGTGGTTAGCAGCAACGCACCGTCCTTGCGCCACGCGAGGCGCCCACCGTAGTGCAGCGGGGCGTACTTTCCGGGGGCTGCCGTGTAAATCACCGCCACGTCCTGCAAGGCAGTACCATCGGCGCTCAGGCGCGCACGCGCAACTGTGGTGGCGTTGTTGTCCGCATCACCCGCCGCGTAGGAGAGATACAGCAGCCGGTTCGAGGCGAACGCCGGATCGAGAATCACGTCGAACAAACCGCCCTGGCCGGCAAAAAACACTTCCGGTACGCCCGTGACAGGCGCGCCCACGACGTTGTCGGCGTTGATCAGGCGCAGCGACCCGGCAAGCTCGGCAACTATGCGCCCGCCGTCGGGCAGAAACGCTATGGACCAGGGGAAATTCAGGTTGCTGGCTACCACTTCGGTGCTGTAGGCATCGGTGGTGGCGGAGGCCGGGGCAGTGCTCAGCAGGAGGAGACAGCCGCAAACGGCGGCACGGATTCGGCGATGCTTCAACAAGGCGAAGTGTCCAGGGCGTCAGTAGACCGGAAGTGCTATGGTACCGCATCGTCGGAAGCTGGACAGGTTCGGTGGCAATGCAGAAGTTCGGTCGCGTGGTGCTTGGATTCATCGCAGCGGTGGCCGTCACCTACGTCGTGGCAGCGCTGGCGTACTCGCAGCTCAACCTCGCCAACCTCGTGGAGCTGGGCATGCCGGTCACGGGAGAAGTGCGCTGGCAGGCGGCCCTGCACGATCTGGGCGGCATGGCGCTCCTCTACCTGCCCATCATTGCCGTGGCGCTTCTGCTCGGATTTCTCGTTGCCGCCCTCATACTGCGCTGGGTGCCGCAGCTGCGTACGCTCGGCTACGTGTCCGCGGGCTTCGCAGGCATCTTCATGGTTGATTTTCTGCTGGGTGCCGTGCTCACCGGAGGCACGCATCCGCTCGCCGTGACACGTACCACCATCGGCCTGCTGTCACAGTGTCTCGCAGGCGCTCTGGGGGGGTATGTTTACGTGCTTGTCACGGGCGGCTTCGTGCGGGAATACCACTGGGACGGAGACGGTCCGTCAGGTGCCGCTCAGGAGCCCAACGCCTCGTAGTCCTGCCAGAAGGCAGGATAGGTTTTTCCGACCACGGTTTTCTCGTCCACGCTCAACCGGCCGCTGAGACTCCCCGGAAGACTGAACGCCATGGCCATGCGATGGTCGTGGTAGGTGTTCATGGTGTAGGCAGGCAGGGCAGCAACATCGTGCGCCTGCGGCAGGCGGATCGTGTCGTGCGTAGTCTCGGCGGCCACGCCCCAGGCGGCGAACTCGGTAGCGGGGCAGGTGAGCCGGTCACACTCTTTATGGTGCAGCGATTGCAGGCCCGTAATGAGCGTATCGCCTGGAATCATGGGCGCCATGGCAATCAGCGTCAGGGCTGCGTCCGGCATGGCGGTCATGTCGATGCTGGGCAGGTCGTCCAGCGCGACGGGGCCTGCAACCTCCGTTTCATGGGCTGTCACCGTCACCTGGGCGCCCAGGGCTTCCATGACAGCATTAAAACCCGTGTCGCCCTGCCGTGAACTGCCCCCCAGATTGGTGAGGCGCACACGACTGCCGTGCAGCGTTGCCAGGGCCGTGAAGTAGGTGGCGGCGGTGGCATCACCTTCCACTGCGATGCGGCCGTCACGGTAACTGCCGGCAGGTACCTCGAGAAGATTCTCTGCGGGCCAGCTGGCGGAAATTCCCCGCTTGGCCATCTCGTTCAGGGTGATGTTGACGTACGGCGCTGATACGAGATCGCCCGTGATGCGAATGCGCGTGGCGCCCTCGTTCTTCAGGTATGGGGCAATCAGCAGAATCGCGGAAATGTACTGACTGGACAAAGACCCGTCGATGACAATCTCATCGTGGACCTGCATCGGCCCCTGAATGGTGACCGGCAGGCCTTCATCGGTGCCCTCCACCCGACATCCGCAGCGGGTCAGCGCTTCGTACAGCGGTGCATTGGTGCGCCGCCGCAGGCTGGGGTGGCCGTCAAGCGTGGTGCGACCGCGGCGAAGGGCCGCCAGGCCAATGAGCAGGCGTGTGCTGGCGCCGCTCATGCGCGCATTGAGCGACACGTCGCCTTCACGCCGCAGCGGGCCTCGCAATTCTACGGTGGTGCCGGTCGTTGCAACCTGCACCCCCAGCGCTGCCAGGCAGTCGAGCATGGCATCGACGTCATCACATGGTGGCACGCCTGTTACGGTGGTCGTGGCTTCGACGAGGGCCGCCATGGCAAGCTGCCTTAGCGCAATCGACTTACTGCCCGGCAGGTTTACCGCGGTATCGAAAGGTGTCTGCAGTCTGGGAATGAGATAGGTCGCCACGGCAATCCGGACCCCGTGAAAAAGAAAAGCCGCCAAATTGGCGGCTGAGTTCCCCATTTTTATTGTTGTTATGGGATTTAGACGATGGTCTCCCCTCCACCTTCTATCTTTTTCCAAAGCCTCGGCAGGGCAGAACGCGGAAGACGCTAACAGATGTGCCCCAACAAGGCAAACGCCTTCAGTAAAAAAATCAAACGCTTAATGCGGGTTTCTAACTTCCTGGTCACTTCGCCATAATGGACAGCTGTTTCACGGGGGCAGGCATGGCTAACTTTTACGCGGAACTCGCGCGGACCTTCGACGAGCGCGGCGATGGCGATTGTCTGCGCCTGCCGGGCGGCAACGTGTGGTCTTACGCGACGCTGGCGGACAAAGTGGGGCGGCTTGCCGGGGTGCTGCAGCGTCACGACGTCGCACCGGGCGACCGGGTAGTGGTGCAGGTGGAGAAATCGCCGCTGAATCTGGCCTTGTATCTGGCGGCACTGCGGATCGGCGCCGTTTACGTGCCTTTGAATACCGCTTATACCGCGGCCGAGCTCGACTATTTTGTGGCGGATTCAGAGCCAGCGCTCTTTGTCGGCGCTACCGGGCGGGACGATGTGGCGAGTCTCACGCTGGATGCGCAGGAGCAGGGTACGCTGCACGACGCCCTCACTGCGTTTGCAGACAGCATCCCGCCCATTGCCGAGCGCGCCAGCAACGACCTGGCGGCAATTCTCTATACCTCCGGCACCACGGGTCGTTCAAAAGGTGCGATGCTTTCGCATGGCAATCTTGCATCCAACGCCCATGCCCTGACGGAAGCCTGGGGCTGGCAACAGGACGACGTGCTGTTGCACGCGCTACCCATCTTCCATGTCCACGGCCTGTTCATCGCCAGCCATTGCGCTTTGTTGAACGGCACGCCCATGGAATTTCTGCCGCGCTTCGACGCTGACGCCGTGCTGGACGCTCTGCCGCGTTGCACGGTCATGATGGGCGTGCCCACTTTCTATGTGCGCCTGCTTGCGCGCGACGATTTCCCGGGCATTTCACTCGAGCACATGCGCGTGTTCATCTGCGGGTCTGCGCCATTGACCGAGCCTGTGTTCTCCGCGTGGGAGACGCGTACGGGTCACCGCATTCTCGAGCGCTACGGCATGAGCGAAACGATCATCAACACCACCAATCCGCTCCAGGGCGAGCGGGTGCCTGGTACGGTGGGTTTTGCGCTGCCCGGGCTGCAGCTCAGGATCGCCGACGACAGTGGTGCCAGCGTGCCGACCGGGGAGGTGGGTACCATCGAGGTGCGCGGGCCGAACGTATTCGGCGGCTACTGGCGCATGCCCGACAAGACCGCAGAAGAGTTGCGCAGCGACGGTTTCTTCATCACGGGCGATCTCGGCACAGTCGACGAGCAGGGCCGAGTTTCAATTGTCGGACGGGCGAAAGACCTCGTCATCAGCGGCGGATACAACGTGTATCCTAAAGAAGTTGAACGGCTTCTGGACGACATGCCCGAAGTTGCGGAAAGTGCTGTTATCGGCGTGCCGCACAACGATTTCGGGGAGGCGGTCGTGGCGGTAGTCGTCCCCCAGCAAGGCGATGTAACCCTGGAACAGGTCGATGCAGCTCTCGCAGACAAGCTGGCCCGCTTCAAGCAGCCCAAACAGGTGGTCAATGTGGGGGAGTTACCTCGCAACACCATGGGCAAGGTGCAGAAGAACCTCCTGCGCGATCAGCACGCCGACCTTTTCGATTGACCGTTAGGCGGTTGCGTGCGCCGCCGTGTTTTGCTCTTTCTGCTCGCAATGCTCCCGGTATCGTCCGCGTTGGCAGATACAGGCAATGGCTTTCACTACGTTCTCGACGTCGATCCCACCCTGACGCATGTCACCGTTGAGGTGACGCTGCCTGCGCGGCGCAGCGCCGTGCAGCTTTCTGCGCGCAACGGTAATGCGGCGGATCTGTCCTGGGTGCAAACCTGCGCTGGAGAAAGGCTTACCAGCCGCCAGAGGGTGCTGATGGTACCGCCCGAGGTTGTGTGTCTGCGCTACAAAGCGCTGCTCGATCCGCTGTTCACTGGGGGATCCTGGGGGGTGCGATTGAGTGCTGCCACGCGTGTGGCAAGCCCCTCGCAGTTTCTGTGGTTGCCGGACCGGTGGGAGGAGGACGTGAACGTGACCATCAACGGCACGACCGTCTCCGTGCCGTGGCCGGAGCGCGTCGACGAACCCGGTTATCGAGTGCCCGATTCTCCGGAAAGCAGCCGCGGGATGGTGGTGCTCGGCGACTTTCAGATTTTGACAGTAAATCGTCTCCGCAAGCCGGTCGCCTACGTAGGCCCCGCTCCGTACCGCGACAAGCTCCGCCTCTGGCTGGAGCATGCCGTGGCGCAGGTGACGGCCGTGAGTGGTGTTTTTCCTAACCCGGACGTGCAGGTGCTGGTGTTTCATGTCGGTGCCCGGGGCGCATCGCCGGTGCCTTTTGGTCATGTGATCCGCGACCAGGGAGAGACCGTCGCGTTTTACATAGATGCTGAGCGGTCGCTGGACGACTTTCTGTACGACTGGACCGCAACCCACGAGTTCGCCCATCTGCTGATGCCTTACATAACGGGTCGGCACAAGTGGATATCGGAGGGCTTCGCCAGTTACTACCAGAACGTGCTGCAGATGCGCAGCGGCAGCTACTCGCAAGGCGAGGGCTGGCAGCGGCTGGCGCGCTCTTTCGACCGGGCGCAGCGCTCGGGGCAACGCCTGTCGCCTAACGGCAGCGTGCGCGCAGGCATGCGCGAAGGACGCATGATGATCTACTGGAGCGGAGCGGCCCTGGCGTTGAAGGCAGACACAACCCTGCGCAGGCGAACCAGCGAACCTGCTTCACTGGATGTGTTGCTTGGCCGTTTTGCCGCGTGCTGTCTGCCCGCAACCCATACCTGGCATGGGCGTATCTTTTTTGAGCAGCTCGACGCGCTGGGTGGCAACGGCGTCATGGTGGAATTGTTCGACCGCTACGCGAACCGACGCGGTCTGCCCCCGGTGGAAGATGCGTTCGCCGCGTTGGGCCTCAACGCGGACGGTTCGCCGGCCGACACCGCAGGCAATGCGCTGCGGGATGCAATCAGCCGCGCACGCCGAAACGCAGAAAGCGGCGCTCGCTGAGCGAACCTCAGGCAGCGTCTGCTACGTCCAGCCGATCCCGCAGCTCGCGTTTGAGAAATTTGCCCGACGCGTTGCGCGGCAGGGGGTCGGCCACGATCCACACGTGGCGGGGTATCTTGTGTGAGGCAATGAGGGCGCGGCAGTGCTCGCGCAGCGTATCGGCGTCAGCGTGCGCACCTTCCTTGAGATACACGGCCACACCCACTTCTTCGCCGAGACGGTCGTCCGGGACGCCGAACACGGAACATTCGGCCACCGCGGCGTGTTCAAAGAGCGCGCTTTCCACTTCTGCACAATAGATGTTCTCCCCGCCACGCAGCACCATGTCCTTGATGCGGTCCACAATGAAGAGGAAACCGTGCTCGTCGATGCGCGCAACATCCCCGGTATGGAGCCAGCCGTCTGTGATGGTCTCCCGGGTGGCCTGCTCGCGGTTGAGATAGCCGCGAATCACCTGAGCGCCCCGCACGAGCAGCTCTCCAGGCTGCCCGGGCGGCACTTCGTTGCCGTCAGCGTCGACGATGCGGGTCTCGTAACAGGGCATCGCCGGGCCGCAGCTTTCGGGCTTGTCCACAAAGAAATCACCGCCAATGGAGGTGATGATGCCGCAGGTCTCGGTCATGCCGTAGCCTGTGCTCGGCCGTGCAGTTGCTACGGCATCGTCAATTTTGCCGACCAGATCCGGTTGCAGCTGCGCGCCGCCGCCGCCCAGGCTCATGAGGCTGGACGTATCGGTCGTGGCAAATTTTGGATGGGCAATGACCTCGCGAGCCATCACGGGCACGCCGGTCATGGCCGATATGCGCTCCCGTTCGATCAATTCCAGCGCCAGGCCCGCCTCCCATTTGTACATGTGTACCAGCTTGCCGCCGCCCATGGTGGTGCCCTGGGCCGCGCAGTTGTTGGCGGTGACATGAAAGAGCGGGGTCGTCAGTAGTGCCGACGGCACCGGCGGCTCTGCGTCCGGGTCGATGAGTCCGGCACGCTCGCCGAGCACCCGCAGCACCGCTCCGGCAAACATCATCGACCAGATATTGGACACGCAACCGCGGTGGGTGAGCTGGGCGCCTTTGGGATTTCCCGTGGTGCCCGACGTGTAGAAGATGCAGGCATCGCTGTCAGGATCGATCGCCACCTCCGGCAGTGCGTGGGTGCCGGCGATGGATTCCGCCCACGGTGTCACCCGGTCGTGGGCTGCGGTCAGGCGCACCCCGAGCAGGGTGGTGCAAGCCACGGCATCCGTCTCGAAATCGAGGCGGTCGAGGCGTTCCTGGTCGAGAATCAGCACCTTCGGCGTGGAATCTTCCAGGGCGTACAGCATTTCCGGCCAGGTCCACCACGCGTTCATGCCCACGACGGTGGCGCCCATGCTCAACACGGCCCAGTAGCTCAGCAACCATTCCGGGTAGTTGCGCATGGCGATGGCTACCCGGTCGCCGGGCGCCACACCCTGGGCGTGCAGCCAGGCGACGAGATTGGCCACCTGCTGATGGGTTTGTGCGTAGGTGAGCCGTTCGTCCTCATAGACCAGGTAGTCCCGGTCGCCGAACTGTGCGGAGCTCAGCCACACGTCACGCAGCGAAGCAGGCGCGTTGGCGTAGATGCGGCAGGGGTGTCCGCGCAGCTCGATTTCGGCAATCTCGAAATCCCCCCCGGGCGCTGTCAGCGCCTGCCAGACGGCCTGATACTCCTCGTACACCTTGTCTCCCCCTGTGTGTCGGCTCGAGTCGAAACGAGAAACTCTACACACAACTAAAGCGGGCGGGAACCCTGGCGGAGACAGACCAGGCGCACAGCCGGACGAGGTGACAGCACACGGTACCCGGGGCCGGCAGCCCGCATCTCCGCGTCTGCCGCGCGCTTACTCTGGCGTAAGAACCACCGGAGCTCAGCATGATGTGGACAGTGTTGCTCATGGCCATGCCTGGCATGCTGACGGCCGCCATGTTTGTGCCGACACCGCGCCCGGCGCCCGCACCGGCAGCGGAACTGATGGCGCGCACGGCATTGGTCCGTGACGCCTGCCAGTGTCTTTGCATAGACGGGCGCCCGGAAACCGTCTGTCAAACCATTGCGGACGCCCGCAAGCAGACGCAGGTGTGCGGCGATCGCGCGTGTTCGGCCCCGGCGACGGAGGGGCAGGCAGCACCCGCCGGGAGCGTGCCGCTTGCGCCACCGCACGAAGATGCGTTCGACTGTCGGGCCACAACCGCCCGTCCTCCGGAGACGGCGTCTGCGCCGCAGACAGTGAAGGTATGTCGAGTGCGACCACCCTGATCGGTCGCTACACTTGCGCGCATGGTCCCATCCGCCCGCGCAGCTTCATCCGTGACCGTCATCGTTCCGGTGCTGAACGATGATGCCGTGCTCGATGCGCTGCTGTCGCAACTGCAGCCATGGGCGCTGCGTTGTGTCGTCGTAGACGGCACACCGTCAGCAGAAACTGCGGCTCTCGTGGCGCGCCATGGGCAGTGCTATGTGCACGGCCAACGCGGCCGCGGAGCGCAGATTGCCACCGGTTGTGCAGCGACGGACAGCGACTGGTTATGGGTGCTGCATGCGGACAGCTGTGTCGACCAGCCGCTGGTGGCAGCGTTGCTTGCGGTCTGCGGCGGCCCGCCTGCCTGGGGACGCTGCGATGTGCGCATTCCCGGCCTTGCCATGGTTGCGTGGTTCATGAATCGCCGTTCGCGCTGGACAGGCATCTGCACCGGCGATCAGGCCATGTTCTTCCATCGCTCGCTGCTCGATGACGTGGGGGGATTTCCCGTCCAGCCGCTCATGGAAGACGTTGAGCTCAGCAGACGTCTCAAGCGCGCGCACGGTGACGCGTTTCGGCCACTGAAGGTGGCAGTGGGCACGTCGCCGCGACGCTGGCGTCGCCAGGGCGTGGTGCGTACTGTGCTGCGAATGTGGTGGTATCGGACGCGCTACTTCTGCGGGGCCGATCCTGTTGCGTTGTATCAGGCTTACTACGGCACCACGCGCTGATGCACCTCGTGATTTTTGCGCGCACGCCCGCGGCTGGCACGGCCAAGACGCGGCTCATTCCGTTGCTGGGTGCGGCAGGCGCGGCCGCGGCGGCAGAAAGGTTGTTGCGCGAGCAGGTGAGCAGAGCCGCTGGCGTGGCTGGCGAAACAACGCTCTGCGTGACCAGTGCCACGCCTGCCATGCACGCGGTAGCGGCGGCATCCGGCTTCAAGGTGTGTGAACAACGTGGTGCCGATCTCGGGGAGCGCATGGCAGACGCACTGGCGTCGGGTGCGCCCGCGCCACGAGTGCTGATCGGCACCGATTGTCCATCGCTCGACGCGGCGTACCTGCAGGCTGCGTTTGCGGCCCTGCACGACAACGACGTCGTGTTCGGCCCCGCGGAGGACGGTGGGTATGGTCTGGTCGGGTGTCGCGGTGCCGTACCACGGGCAATATTCGAGGACATCGCCTGGAGCACGCCACAGGTGCTGGATCAGTCGCTGGCAAAAGCGCGGCTGCTGAAGCTTCGCGCCCATTGTCTGTCAGCGTTGTGGGACGTTGACACGCCCGAGGACTGGCACAGGTATGTGGCCTGGTGTGTCGGGAGAACTGCCCCTCAGGCTGCCGGCGTGCTGCGCGATAGCGATTGAATAAAAATCTCGAGACGGCGCCTGTCAGCCACATGCATGCGCGTGAGCTCAATTCCGCATACGAGCACACCGTCTTTGCGTGTGTGAAAGTGGCGCAGCACCGCTTCGCTGCTGATCTCCAGCGACGGAGGCAGAAAGATCGTGCAGCTTGCGATCTCTTCTTCCAGGCGCAACGGATCGCCCAGGTGCGGTGGTTCGAACGCGGCTCGACAACCGCCGGCGGAGATGTCTATGAGACGGCCATGCATGGCGGCATCGCGAAACAGCGTAATGCGCGCGCCCTTGGCGCTGACGCGCAGCGGCAGGCGGAAGCGCGGCGCCCGGCGCCTTTGCTGGCACAGCAACTGCGTTGGCAGCCCGACGCGAAAATAGGGTAGTTCGCTGGCCTGACCTTCGTCGATGATCTGCGCGGTTTCGATGAACACGTAAGTGCCGTCGCCACGACCGGACAGCGAAAACTTGGGCCGCTTGCGCAGCGTGGCCAGGGCAGTGCGCGGGCGGATGTCATCGATGAGAAAACCGTCATCGACAACGTCCAGCACTTTGCACGTGAGTGTCTCGTCGTCGCTGAGTGACAGTTTCAATTGGTTGCGCTGATCGCGCAGAACCTTCAAGGCGTCCAGGATGTCTTCGCGACGCGTGAGATAGCGACTGTCCTGCTGCGCGTTGCCGGAATGCTCGTCGACCGGCGCTTCGCTGGCCTTCCTAAGCTTTGGCGATCGCAGTGCCGCTCCGGTCCGGGTCAGAAGTTGGCTGACCGGACTGCCCGTAGAGTCCTTCAAAGCTTCTCCCGCTCAGAATATTCAGAATCTCTCGGGTGACATGTTGGGATCTGGCGAGGATTTTTCCGTTAACCAGGTTCGAATCCCTGACGGCGTGCGCCATTTCCATGAGGGTAGTGTGACGTGCTTCATACTGGGTCCGCTCGCCAGGTTCCGCCGCAGCTATATCGTCGGCCAGCCCTGCAAACCGCTCTTCCGACAGCAACTCGCAGAGGCTCTGTTTGCGCGCGGCGAGTTCCGCCAGCGCCTCCGCAGCCCCCGGCGGCTTTGTATCGCCGTCGGCATCTTCACCATCAATGGATGTTTCGGGCACACGCCGATGCACCAGCACGTACTGTTCGTCAGCGAGGAGCTGACGCATGGCGGCAAGCAGAGTTTCGAGCTCATCCAGCCGCGCGGCCAGCGCGTTGTTGGAAGGGTGGCTCATGCTCAGGGCGCAGCGCTCAGCGCGAGAGCTGGTCTTCCAGCTCGAGGAACTTCTGGGCGATACGCTCCTGGTCTATGGGATAGCGTCCTTCGGAGATCGCCCGCGTGATTTCGTCCACGCGACGCTGATCGAAGCTGTCGCTCTCGGCGACGCGGGCTTCGAGCCTTTCGATCGCCTTGGCATCTGCACTGATGTTCACCCGGTCACTGCCGGACTCGGCACGCTCGTTGCGTGCGTCCCGTGCCGTCTGTTCCTGTGCCCGCTCGGCCTGTTGCGCCTGCTGCCTGAGCTTGCCGGCCGTGATGTTGGTAATTTCTATAGCCATGTTTCCGCCACACGAATGGGGGTATCTACGGTCGCTATCGACTGGTGACTAGATAACTTTAGTCGAAATTCACGATTTGTGAGACGTGGCGCACGCTTCGTTGCAACGCAGCCGCCTCGTCCCGCCCTCAGAGCGGCGGTGGGCGCGTACCTACCCGGCCGGTGGCCCAGACCCAGGCCTGTACCACCTTTCCCGATGCTGCATTCTCCACCCGGATCTGTTCGCCAACCCGTCCGTGCTGCAGGGCGGTGCCCCGCGTTGAGATGCTGGCCTGGCCAACGCTCGCGGTGAGATGCACGTCCTGACCGCGCTCCACGTCCCATGGAGTAGCCAGCTGTTGCGCGCGCAGGGCCTTGCCTGCGGCGATGGGGCGCCGGGCGAGCTTGCCGGTGACGTCGGAAAGGCGCGTAAACACCGGCTGGCGGGGCAGAGGCTGGATCTGCAGCGCAACGTGCTCGCGGGTTACCCGCGTACCTCGGGGGATGAGCGTTGTCGCTACCACCTGCGGCACGGCCACGGTCACCTCCGCACTCAGATAGAACGACCAGGCCGGCTCGGCGCAGTCAACGCGGAGGGGAATGCGACCGTGCACTGCCGATCCGCTGGCGGTGAGGCTGAACGCATCACACCGTCTTGCCAACTGCGCCGCGGGCAGCGCCATCAACTGCACCGTGACGTCGGCATTGTCATAGGTGGCGAGGGCACGGGCGGTCAGTTTCTCGCTGGCGGCATTGCCCAGGGCTTGTGCATCCAGGGCCAGCACCGATGGCGCCCACAGACCAGACCAGATGAGCAAACCTGCCGTCAGGCGAAGCACGCTGGTGCGCATCGGCTTCAGCTCAGATACTGCAGGTGATGGTGCCAGCCCCGTATTCCGGGATGTGGACGGTGAAGCTCACCTGATCGCCGCCGTCGTAGAGGTCCATCGCGCTTTCAGGCACTGTTTTGACGGGGTACACGCTGTCCAGACGCAGATGCGGTGTGGAATTGTCCATGAACCATCGCGAGCAGATGTTCATGATTTCCTGCACGTTGGCCACCATCATCTCGCTGACCTCACCCTCGGCGATCGCGTCGTCGGCGCCACCCTTGGGGATCATTGTGAGCGCCGCTCCGAGATAGGCTGTGAACGGCAGATCTACCGCGATGGCGGTAACGGGCGCGTCGTCGTCGTCGATGAACACGGCGAGGTGCGTGGAATCAGCCTCCCCATCGTGGTCGGCCACCTCCACGCCGTCCCCGAACAGGGTAACGAACGTGTTTTTCACGTCTTCAGCGCGGGGCATGAGATGAGCGGTCATAGGTTGTCCTCTTCCTGGAATCTTCAGTCGCTGCGTGGGTGTGCCTCAGCCGAGATACGGGTCCAACGCTTCCGTGAACGAAGCCACGGTAAAGGGTTTGGCAATGAGGAAGCGGGCACCGAGTTCGTCGGCTTTAGCGCGCATCTTGCCGGTCGCCTCTGTGGTGACGAAACCGAACTTGGGCGTCAGGCCTGCATCGTTCAGTTCCTCCAGCAACTCCGGACCGGTCATGTTGGGCATGTTCCAGTCGCAGAGCACGAGGTCCGGGTTTTCTGCTTTGACCTGTGCAAGGCCTTCTTCACCGTCTTTGGCCTCGACAATGTCGTGGCCGTCGTAACCTGCGTCGCGCAGCGTCTTCTTGACGATCATGCGCATGGCCATGCTGTCATCGACAATCAAAATCTTCATGGTGCTCCTGCGGTGAGTTGTCCAGTTGCTTGGTCCTATAACCGTAGTACAGATCTCGGCATCAGGAGCGGGCGCGAGTTCGTAGACGTGTCTTGCCATGCACAGCGAACCGTTTTTGCCGGTTTCGGCGGCAAATTTTTGCCGGCCTTCAGCACCGACGATAGAAAAGCGATTAAAACGATATATAGAAGGGGTTCCACCGAATCGATGGGAATTCCGTGGTTTCACGAATTGGCACGGGAGTTGCTCTGTCACCCCCACGAGGATCGATTTGGAGGAGCAGGGTGCCGAGCATCGGTATCGACAACGCCCTGGGCATTGCCCCGGACGCGCTTGCGCTGCGCGGGCGGCGCACGGATGTGCTCGCCGCCAACATCGCTCAGGCTGATACACCGGGCTACAAAGCCAGGGACTTCGACTTCCACCAGGTGCTGGCAGCGCAGAAAGCGCAGGCTGCGCCCGCGTCACGCCTGACCACCACGCACGCTTCGCATCGCACGATTTCTCCGCCCGGCGCAGATGATGCTTCGCTGGCCTATCGCGTTCCGCTCATGCCCTCGCTCGATGGCAACACGGTGGATGCGCAGATCGAGCAGGGCGAGTTCGCGCAGAACAGCATGGAATTTCTCACCACGCTCAGAATTCTAAACGGACGCATCAAAGGCATGATGAGCGCCATCAAAGGTGAATAGGGGACAAGCATGAGCCTGCTGAATATTTTCGACGTCTCCGGAAGTGGCATGGCCGCGCAGACGCTGCGACTGAACACCATTGCCAGCAATATCGCCAACGCTCAGAGCGTGGCAGAAAATCCGGAGGATACTTATCGTGCGCGCCACCCCGTGTTCCAGGCCGTTTACGACGACACCATGCGCAGCGAGCTCAAAGGTGAGCTCGGCAATGCTGCGGCCCAACGAGTTGAGGTCCCCGGCATCGTGGAGAGCGACGCACCCCTCACGCTGCGCTACGAGCCGGATCACCCCTATGCCAATGAGGACGGCTATGTCACCTATCCGAACGTCAGCGTGGTGGAGGAGATGGCCAACATGATTTCCGCGAGCCGGTCTTTCCAGGTGAACGTGGAAGTGCTGAATACGACAAAGACGCTCGCTGAGCGTGTGCTGACTCTGGGGCAGTAACGATGGACGTACAGATTCCCGGTGTTCGCAGCCTCGATGAGTTCACTACCCGTGCAGAGCCGCGCGAAGCCGAAGAAGAGCTGGGGCGTACGGCTTTCCTGGAGCTGATGATCGCGCAGATTCAGAATCAGGATCCCCTGGAGCCCGCCAAAAACGAAGCGTTCATTGCCCAGCTGGCGCAGTTTTCCAGCGTGGAGGGTATACAGAATCTCAATGAGTCCATGGATTCGCTGGTGGGCTCGATCCGTTCCAACATGGCCATTGACGCAGCCAATCTCGTTGGCCGTAACGTTCTGATCCCCACAGACCGGACCCTGCTGAATACGCAGGGCGGTATCGCAGGCGCCGTGGAGCTGCCCCAGGCCGTGGGTAACCTCGTCGTAGAGGTGGCCAATTCCAGCGGTCAGACCGTGCATCGCTACGAATACGGCTCGCGCCCTGCGGGCCCGTTCCGTTTCGAGTGGGACGGTCTGACGGAAAGCGGTGAGCAGGTGCAGCAGGATCGCTATCGCATCTCGGCCTTTGCGGAGGTGGATGGCGTGCAGCAGAACTTCGGTGTCAGCCTGCCTGATCAGGTGCTGAGCGTAACGATCGACGGTGGCAATCTGATTGCAAATCTCGCTGGCGGCGGTGCTGTACCAGCGTCGCAAATCAAAGAAATTCAATAGGTAACCGCAGGATCGCGGGAATCTGCCAGGCCTTTGGCCGCACAAGGAGGAGTAGGCAATGTCTTTCAATACCGCCCTAAGTGGCATGAGTGCAGCGTCGAGCGACCTGCGTATTACCGGCAACAATATCGCCAACGCGAGTACCATCGGCTTCAAATCAAGCCGGGCGGAGTTTGCGGACGTCTACGCGTCGAGCCTGCTGGGTACCGGCTCCAATCAGATTGGCGCGGGCGTGCAGCTGGCAAACGTGTCCCAGCGTTTCGACCAGGGCACCATCTCGTTCACAAACAGCTCGCTGGACCTGGCCATCGATGGTAATGGCTTCTTCGTGCTGAGTGACGGCGGCTCCCGCAGCTACACCCGCGCAGGCACCTTCGCGGTGGACAACGAAGGTTTCATCACCAGCAATACCGGAGCCCGGGTGCAGGGTTTTACGGCCAATGACGCGGGCACCTTGAGCGGTATTCTCGGCGATCTGCAGATAAATACGTCCAACCTGCCACCGTCGCAAACGACGCTGGTGGAAGCCAACGTCAACCTGGATGCCCGCGCGAGCGTGCTCTCCGAGCTCGGCAGCTCTCTGACGACGACAGGTACGGCCATCGGCGTGGCGAGGCTGGGTCTGCCCAATCCGACGGCAAGCACCCTGAACACCGGTGGGGCGCCAACCGGCTTCGACTTCAGCGTGAACACGGTGTCCAGCATCAACGCGGCCCAGTCGCTGGTGCCGTTCGACTTCAGTGGAGCTGCGGCCAGCACCTTCGAGGTGAGCTTGTCGGGCTCCAGCGTGCCCACCGAGAACACCACGGTGACGATCACGCTGGACACGAACATCACCACGCTGCAGGACGCCATCAACGACATCCGCAACGATCTCGCTGGATCGGGGATTGGCGTGGACGTGCGTGAAGATCCGGCCAATCTGGGGCGCCTACAGTTCTTTGCGGTGAACTCCGGCGAGAACAGCGTGATCACCATCGATCCCAACGACAACGCTACGCTCGGGGCCGGTGTGGTGCAGGGCGATCTCGAAGCGGTGCTGGGTGACGTGGCTCTCGGACAGGGCGGCGCTGCCGGTGCCAGCAACACCAACCCGGACCCTTTCGGAGGCACGACCACTTCCGGGGAAGTCGGCAACATCTCCTCGGCGACGTTCGATATCTCGCTGGGCGGCTCGAGCGGTAACAATGGCACCGCAACCATCACGCTGGATTCCAACATCACGGATGCGGCTGATCTGATCGCCGATATCGAAGATGAGCTGCTTGCCTCCGGCATCAGCGTCGCGGTGCAGCTCGACCCGGCCGACATCAACCGCATCCAGTTCGTTTCCACGGTGCCCGGCGAGCCGGCCACCATTTCCATCGGAAACCTCAATGCCTCCAACATCGGCGTCACCCAGGGTGATCTTGCCAACGTGCTGAACCTGGCCACCGGCGTGTCGGTGCCCGGTATCGCTGCAGCGAGCAACGGTTACGCCGCGCAATCGGTGGATGTGAATTACCCCGACGGCAGCAGCGTGTCGGTGAGCATTCCTGAAGGGGCCACGGCAGCGCAGATTGCATCGCAGTTTGCAGCCGCAACCGTTCCGGACGTGAACGCGTCTGCCAGCACCACGGCGGTGATCGGCGCCACGGGCTACAACAACACGAGCGGGACGCTGGCCATATCCATCAACGGCGTGCCCGTCGCAGGCGCAACGCTGCAGGAACTGGCGGACAGCATTAACGTTGGTCTGCCGGGCCTCGGTACCGTCGGTGCAGAGATTGACGGCGCCACTGGCGACCTGATCATTACCGATCAGGTCGGCAATGACCTCGTGTTTGCGGCCACGGGAGATCCGGCCGATTCGCTCGATGTGCGCGGCTCGCAGAGCCTCGGTGTCACGCTGGACACCACCGGCTCGTCGGTAGCCGCCGTGGGCGGCGTGGTCAACGTCACGTTGAGCGAAGGGCTGACCATGAGCAACGCACAACCGGCGGTCACCAACATCTTCGGCGTGCTGGACGCCAACGCGTTCACGCAGTTCGCGTTGAACACCTTCGATCCTGCCAACCAGGATACGTACAACGCGGCGACGTCTCTGACGATCTTCGACAGCCTCGGCAATCCCCACGCCCTGTCGCTGTTCTTCGTAAAAGAACGTTTCACGCCTGGCGTGCCCGGCGAGGAGGAGAATCGCTGGTCTGTGCACGTGCTGATCGATGGCGAGGACGTGGGCGACCCCGATCCGAACTTGCCGCCGCCGCAGAACCAGGAGGCGACGCGGGCCACCTTTGCCGTGCAGTTCAATCCGGACGGTACACTGAATCCGTCCGGCACCGACTCCATTCTCATCTCGAACTGGACGCCCCTGGACGGCAGCGGGAATCCGAACGGTGCCGTAGGTCCGGAGAACGTGCTGAGCGGTGGCGGGTTGCCGGTGCCGCAGCCACCAGTGAGCTCGAATTTCGAGCTGCGCCTGACCGAATCCACGCAGTTCGGCCGTGAGTTTGCGCTGGGTTCGATCGAGCAGGACGGCTTCGCCACCGGCCGTCTGTCGGGCCTGGCCATCGACGACGCGGGCGTTGTGGTTGCCCGGTTCACCAACGGCCAGAACTCCACCCTCGGCCAGATTGCCATCGCTGATTTCACCAACACGCAGGGCCTCAGCCAGGTGGGTGACAGTTCCTGGATCGAGACGAACCAGTCCGGTGCTCCGGTTGTTGCGGCGCCGGGCAGCGGCTCCCTCGGCTCGATCACCTCAGGGGCTCTGGAAGATTCCAACGTGGAGCTGTCTGAGCAGCTTGTGCAGCTGATCATCGCGCAAAGGAATTTTCAGGCGAACTCGCGAACGATCTCCACAGCCGACGAGATCACTCAGACGATCATCAACATTTAACTGATCGCTGAAAGATGGATCGCCTGCTTTACATCAGCTCCGTGGGGCTCGCCAATATCGAGCGAGCCCAGACGGCGCACGCCAACAATCTGGCAAACGTATCTACCACGGGGTTCCGGGCGGATCTCGCCCGCGTGATGAGCAGCGAAGTGGCGGGGGACGGGTATCGCGCACGCGTCTACGGCGTCAACGAAGGCGCGGGGGTGGATCTCAGCCGCGGCGTCAATGTTGCCACTGATCGCGACCTGGACGTTGCCATCAACGGTGCCGGGTTGCTGGCGGTCACCATGCCGGATGGCTCTGAAGGTTACACCCGCAACGGTCGCCTGCAGGTGGACAGCATCGGCCGTCTGACGACCGATAGCGGGCTGCAGGTGATGGGGCGCAGTGGCCCCATCGTTTTGCCCCCCTACGAGACGCTGCTCATCGGCGCCGACGGATCGATCACGATACGTCCGCAGGGTCAGGGGCCCGAAGCCCTGGTACTCACGGAGCGGCTAAAACTCGTGAATCCGCCTGTGGCGGAGATCATGAAAGATCCTTCCGGGCTGCTGGTCAGCACAACCGGCGCGCCGTTCGAGGCGGCCAACGAGGTTGAGGTACAGACGGGTTTTCTCGAATCCAGCAACGTCAACGCGGTGAACGAACTCACGGAGATTCTATCGCTCGCCCGGCAGTTCGAGCTGGAAGTACGCATGATGAAAGTAGCGGAAACGAACGACGAAGCAGCCTCGTCGCTGCTGCGCATCGGTTAAGCATCAACGTATAGCAAGGAATAGCTATGAATTCGGCACTCTGGGTGAGTAAAACAGGCCTCACGGCGCAGGATACGGCGCTGCGGACCATATCGAACAATCTCGCCAATGTGGGCACCGTGGGTTTCAAGAAAGACCGCGCTGTCTTCGAGGATCTGGTGTACCAGATCAATCAGCAGCCGGGCGCTCAGTCGTCACAGGACTCGAATCTGCCGTCCGGTATACAACTCGGGACCGGGGTGCGGGTGGCCAGCACCCAGAAACAGTTCTCCATCGGCTCGCTGCAGAACACAGAGCGAAGCCTGGATCTGGCAATCGAGGGGCGGGGTTTCTTTCAGATTACCCTTCCCGACGGATCCGTGGGATATACGCGGACCGGTTCCTTTGCGTTGAATCAGGATGGCGACCTGGTTTCGTCTCAGGGCTACACCCTGGAGCCGGCCATCAATGTGCCTCAGGGCAGTACCGGCCTGACGATTTCCCGTGACGGCATCGTGAGCGCGGTCACCAACGGCGCGTCCACCCAGATCGGCAACATCCAGCTCGCCGATTTCGTCAATCCCGGCGGTCTGGAGGCCATGGGCGGCAATCTCTATCGGGAAACCGTTGCCAGCGGTGCCGCCCTGCAGGCAGCGCCCGGCGAGAACGGCATAGGTGAGGTGGCGCAGGGCATGCTGGAGGCGTCCAACGTCTCCGTCGTGGAAGAGATGGTGAGCATGGTTGCCACGCAACGCGCGTACGAAATGAACGCGCGCGTCGTTTCCACGGCCGATCAGATGCTGCAGTACATCGCTCAGAACCTCTAGGGAGTTTTCACGTGCGTCATGAGTTCCTCTGCGTCGCCTGTGTGGTGATCGCCATAACCGGCGGATGCGCGGTTGCACCGCTGCCGCAATCCGACCAGCCGATGTACAAACCGGTCTGGCCCAACCTGCAGGCGCCGCAGGCCATGAGCGAAGGTTCGTTGTATCGGGCCAGCCACAACCTGGTGCTGTTCGACGATCGGCGTGCCCATGCGGTGGGCGATATCGTCACCATCCGCCTGGAGGAGCGTACGCGCTCGTCGAAAAGTGCTGAGACCTCGTTGACGAAAGAAACGTCCAACGAACTTCTGAACCCCCTCGTATTCGGCAGTGCCGTTACCGGATCGGGGTCAGAGACGTTGCTGAACAGCCTCGACAGCGAGACTGAATTCGCCGGCGGCGGCGCCAGCGATCAGAGCAACAGCCTGACGGGGACCATCAGCGCCATGGTGGCCGAAGTTCTGCCCAACGGCCTGCTGCTGGTGCAGGGCGAGAAGTGGTTCCAGCTGAATCGCGGCGAAGAGTACGTACGCATCAGCGGCCTTCTGCGCGCAGAAGACGTGGGTCCTGACAACGCGGTGTCGTCGCAACGGCTGGCTGACGCACGCATCGCCTATTCGGGGACAGGGGCCATTGCTCAGGCGAACAGTGCCGGCTGGCTGTCGCGCTTCTTCATGGGCACGCTCAATCCATTCTGATCGCAGGGGGACTTCATGCGGACAATTCTGCTGACGCTGGCACTCCTGCTGGCAGCACACGACGCCAGCGCGACAGCGCAGCGCATCAAAGACATTGCAGACGTCGCCGGTGTGCGCAGCAATCAGCTGGTGGGGTACGGCCTGGTGGTCGGTCTCGACGGTACCGGTGATCAAACCAGCCAGACCCCGTTCACGGCGCAGACGTTTCGTAACATGTTGCAGCGCCTCGGCATCCAGATTCCCCCGGGGCAGGCGTTTCAGCTCAAGAACGTTGCCGCAGTGGCCGTGCACGCTGATCTGCCGCCCTTCGCTAAACCCGGCAAGGCGGTGGACGTCACGGTTTCCTCGGTGGGAAACGCGAAGAGTCTGCGCGGTGGCACGCTGCTGGTGACGCCGCTCAAGGCGCTGGACGGTGACGTGTACGCGGTTGCCCAGGGCAGCCTCGTCGTCGGCGGTTTCGGCGCACAGGGGAACGATGGTTCCCGTGTCACCATCAATGTGCCCAGCGTGGGCCGGATCCCCGGCGGCGGGCTCATCGAGCGCGGCGCGCCAACAAACTTCGGCGCCGCGGGGAACATAACCTTCAATCTGCACCGCGCCGATTTCACAACGGCGCGCCGCGTCGCCGAAAAGATCAACGCGACGTTTGGTCCGCAGGTGGCCAGCACGCTCGACGCTGCATCCATCAGCGTCCGCGCGCCGGACGACAGCACGCAGCGGGTTGCGTTTCTGTCTGTGCTCGAAAATCTCCAGGTGGAACAGGACGGCGCCGGCGCCCGGGTAGTGATCAATTCACGCACCGGCACCATCGTCATCGGTGAGCATGTGAAGGTGACGCCGGCGGCAGTCACTCACGGCAGCCTCACGGTGACCATTGCGGAAGATCCGGAGGTTGTGCAGCCCAACGCTTTCGGTGGCGGTATCACGGCGCTGGAGCCGGATACGGAGATCGAGATCATCGAGGAGAGTGACCGGATGTTCTACTTCGCCCCAGGCGTGGCGCTGCAGGACATCGTTACGGCCGTGAACGAAGTTGGCGCTGCGCCGGGAGATCTCATGGCGATTCTGGAAGCCCTGCGACAGGCAGGTGCGCTGCAGGCTGAGCTCGTGGTGATCTGATGACTGCAGCCCCCGTCGATCTCTCTTACACCCAGTACGGCGCGCTGCCGCATGCGCTGAACAGCGTCAACGACGAGACCGCGTTGCGTCAGGCGGCACAGCACTTCGAAAGCCTGTTCATCGACATGTGGATGAAAAGTGCGCGCGAAGGCACGCGGGCTCTCGCCCCCGACAGCATGTTCGCTTCTCCGGAGCTGCAGCTGCATCAGGAAATGGCGGACCACGAGACCGCCCTGCATCTTGCCCGTCAGGGCGGTGTGGGGCTTGCGGACGTCATCGTGCGACAGCTGCGGGGCGAGGCCGTGCTGGCGCCCCAGCCGGTGCGGGCCACCGCCCCCGGTGGCGGTGCTGAAGCGGTGGCAACGCCAGCCCCGGCGACGCAGCGAAACGGCCAGCGTATGAGCGCCTTCGACAGCCCGCAGAGCTTTGTGGCCACGCTGCAGCCGCTCATCGAACGGCTTACCGCAGGCACGCCTCTGCCTGCGCTTGGCGTATTGAGCCAGGCGGCACTGGAAACCGGGTGGGGGCGACATGTGATCGCCGACGGAGCAGGGCAATCCACGCACAACCTCTTCGGTATCAAGGCAGGCGCTGACGCAGCGACGCCACAAGTGCCCATCGCTACGCGCGAGTTCGAATTCGGCCGGTGGATCGAGCGTGTTGAGAACTTCAAAGCCTACGGCGACTGGCCGGACAGCATACGGGACTATGTGCAGAAGCTGGCTGGACCGCGCTATGCGGCCGGTGTGGACGCTGCGGCTGACACAGGCAACGCGTCGCTGCTCGACCGCGTGCAGCGCTTTGCCGACGGCCTGCAGAGCGCGGGTTACGCCACCGATCCGGCTTACGCCAGCAAGCTGGTGGGCGTTGCGCAACGTATTCTGAGCGGTGCGCTCTGATGGCGTCGCTCTTCAACATCGGTGTCAGCGGACTGCGTACGCAGCAGGCGGCGCTGAATATCGTGGGGCAGAACATCACGAATGCCAGCACCCCCGGATACACGCGCCAGCGCGCAGAAATTTCGGCGCAGGTGGGTGGTACCAGCGGCGGTCTGCTGTCCGGCGCGGGCGCGAGGGTAACCGGCGCCACGCGCATCGCGGACGCATACATTGACGGTCAGATTCGTACCGACTCGTCGCTGCATGCGCAGCTTGAAGCGTTCACAGAGCGGGTCGGGCAGCTCGAAGGCAGCCTCTTCGACAGCGAGTTCGGCATCGACGTTGCCATCAGCGATTTTTTCGACGCGGTGCAGAATGCCGCAAGCGAGCCCAGCGATCTGGCCATGCGCGAGTTTGTGATTGCGAACGCCGAAGCTCTGGTGGCGCGATTCCGGGGCGTTACCGACCGCTCGTGGGTGCAGGCACAGGACATCATTGGCTCCCTCGAGTCGACCACGCAGCGTATCAACGAGCTGGCGCAGGTGCTGGTGCAGTTCAACGAACGCATTGCCACGCTGCAGGATGGACAACAGGACAATGCCCTGAACCTCATGCTCGATCAGCGCGAAGAGGTGTTGAAGGAGCTGGCCACCTTCGTCTCGGTCGACACCGTGGCGCAGGGGGACGGGCAGATCAACGTTTTTGTCGGCAAAGGCCAGCCTCTGGTCCTTGGCCAGGAAGCAGCCGTCATGAGTGTGACCGGTGACGGCGACATAGCGGTACGCCCTGTTGGGTCCGAACGCACTCAGGTCATCACTTCGGCCATCTCGGGCGGCGAGCTCGGCGGCATTCTCAACTACCGGGAAGAGGTGCTGTGGCCCATCCAGAATCAGCTTGGACGCCTGGCGGCTGCGATCACGGTGGCGTTCAACGAGCAGCATGCCATGGGTATCGATCTCGACGGTGAGTTCGGCACGGCATTTTTCCGCGACGTGAACGATCCCAACCTGGTCGGCCAGCGTGTGGACTATCTCACTGGACGCAGCGGGGAGATAGATACCACGCCCGTCACCGGCACCGTGAACGTGTACATCGAAGATCCGTACCAGGCGCCCGCCACTGATTTCGAGGTGATGTTCTCCGAGAACAACCCGGGTACCTTCACCGTGAAGCGCAGAGACACCGGTGAGGCGGTCTATCTGGGCACCAGCACGGCAACACCGCAGACCTTCGAGTTTGCCGGGTTGCGGGTGGAGTTTGCCAGCGGTGACTTTCCGCCGGGCACGGCTCTGCTGTTGCGGCCCTACGCGGACTTCGGCAATCAGATCAATGTGGTGCAGAACGATCCGTCCGCGCTGGCGCTGGCCTCGCCAGTACTTACGGAAGCCGACGTGGCTAACCTCGGCGATGCCGAGGTGCGCGTGGCCGGCGTCGTGGACAGCGCTCATCCCGTGTTTTCGGACGTCGGCGAGCTGATGCCGCCGCTGCTCATCGACTTCGTGACCGACACCGAATACCGCGTGCTGGACAATTCCGACCCCGCCAATCCGGTGCCGTACGAACCGGATCTCGGTCTTCTTACGTTCACCCCCGGCTCGCAGACGCATCTGCTGCCTTACGAAATCGGCACACGGGTCGTGAACACGTCCGGGCCTGCTGTAGCGAGTTTCACGTCAGCCGGTGGGTTGATTTCCAACCTCGACGCGGTGCCCAACAACTTCCCTGCCGGCTTAGTGACGCTGAGTTACAGCGGTGACGGTTTTCCCGATGACGTGCGCACAGCGAGTCTCAATCCTTCGGCTTCCGCACGGGAAATTGCCCAGGCCATCAGTGCGTTGCCAGGGGCCCGGGCTTCAGCGCGCACGGAAGTGACGCTGACGGATCTGGTGAACTTTGGCACCGGTACACCTGTAGAGCTGGCGGTGAACGGCCGACTGCTCACAGGATTCTCGACGCTGACGGAGCTGGCTGATGCCATCAACGCAGATCCCACACTGGCGAGTCAGGGCATACAGGCGGTTTCCGACGGCAGCTCGCTGCAGCTTGCGGCGATCTATGGCGATGACCTGACGCTGCATTTCCAGGGCGACACGAACGAGTCCGTGACCCTCACCAATGCCAGAGGCGAGTCGACGGAGCTGCGCGGGAATCTCCCCGGAACCTATCGCGCCGCGACCGTTTCCGGCGAGGTGTCCACCATTCTCGAGCCCGGCGTGACCATGACGGCACAGTACGATGGGGTTTTTGCCACCAACCCGACGCATCAGCGCGCCGATGTGGGCCTCGATCTCGTGATCTCCGGCCGGGCTCAGGCAGGGGATCGCTTCGGGGTGGTATTCAACGACGGTGGTCTGGCCGATAACCGCAACGCGCTGGCACTGGCCGAGTTGAGCGATCTCAACCTCATCGGCTCCCCGGCCCGAACCTTCGGCGGCGCCATGGGAGCGCTGGTGCAGGAGGTTGGCATTCAGGCAGGCCAGGCAAACGTGAACCGCGATGCAGCGCAAGCGCTGCTGGAGCAATCGCAGGCGTTTCGCGAATCTGTCTCAGGGGTAAACCTCGACGAAGAGGCTGCAAACCTCATCCGTTTCGAGCAGGCGTACAACGCCTCGGCTCAAGTTATTTCCGTCGCGCGGGATATATTCAATACGCTCCTCAATTCGGTGGCGTAACGGTCAGGGGCAACGGAGAAGTTCATGCGCATCTCTTCCTACCAGGTGCACACACAGGCGACGAATCAGCTGCAGACGCTGGGCGCGCAAGCCGCCGCGACCCAGCAGCAGATTGCCCAGGGGAAACGTCTGGTAAACCCCAGCGACGATCCGATCGGCGCCGCTCGCGTGATCCGCATCAACCAGGAGCTGGCTGCGCGGGAACAGTATCTGGTCAACGCCGATGCGGCAGAGGTGCAGCTGGGACTGACCGATTCCGTCCTCAAGCAGATGGAATCTCTGATCCAGCGTATGCAGGAGCTCACGCTGCAGGCTGGCAGCGGGGTGCAGACGCCCGAGGACCGCACGTTCATCGCCCAGGAGATCTTCGAACGCTTCGAGGAGCTGATGGCGCTGGCGAATACGCGTAACACAGCCGGCGAATACATCTTCAGCGGTTTCCAGGGGGGCGTAGAACCGTTTGTGCGCGGCGAAAACGGTATCGAGTTTCAAGGTGATGATGGCGCGCGCGAAGTGAAGGTGAATCGCGACCAGCTCGTGGCCATCAACGACTCCGGCGCGCAGGTTTTCATGGATGTGCCGGCACGAAGGGTGCAGGTGGCAGTGGCCGCCAGCAATTCCGCCGACGGCGAGGTGCGCAACCTCGTGGTGACAGACCAGAGTCAGGTGGACGCTTTCTTCCCGGACAAACTCGTCGTCGAATTTCGTCCTCCGAGCGAAGCAGGCGGTTTCACCAACTACACCGTGCGTCGCGCAAGTGACAACCGCCCGCTGGACGGCGCGGTGAACGTGCCGTTGACCGGCAGTGGAACGCTGGACGTGCAGGGTGTGTCCTTCAATATCACCGGCAGTCCCCAGGAGGGTGATGCCTTTGTCATCGAGACCTCCGACAAGAAGTCGGTGTTCGCCACGGTGCAGGACCTGGCCGACGGTCTTCTCGACATTGACCCGGCCGTCGACCCGCAGGCTTTCGAAGATCTCATCGACAACACCATTGTCGGTCTCGAGAACGCGTCCAACGGCATGTCGCTGGCGCGCAGCGGCATCGGTGCCCGCTTCAATACAATTGCCGCATCGCGGGATCTGCACGAGGATCTGGCGCTGCAGTTGAAAACCGTTCGATCGGATATCGAAGACCTCGACTTCTCCGAGGCCGTGAGCGATCTGGCGTATCAGTCGTTCGTGCTGGAAGCAGCACAGCAGAGCTTTATCCGCATCAACGGTCTCTCGTTGTTCAACCGGCTCTAAGCGCTTTCCGGCCCCCGGGGCTGCCGCTCGAACCGTCCATAGCTGGACGAAGCACGCCTCCAACGATAGCCGGACCACCCAGGCCGATCGATTTGTGACCGAGGTCACTAAAGTTCCCACCGGCGGTGCCGTTACTCCCTTTGAGCTTCTTGACGACTGAAGGCAAGCAGCAGTTGTCGAGCCGACGAACACATGCAAATGGAGTAGCTTGAAATGCCCCAGGTAATTAACACAAACCTCAGCTCCTTGACGGCGCAGAGAAACTTGGACCGCACGCAGGCCGCCGGCTTGACCGCGTTGAACCGACTGTCGTCGGGTCTGCGCATCAACAGCGCGCGCGATGACGCTGCCGGTCTTGCCATCAGCACCCGCTTCACCGCTCAGGTCCGAGGCCTGGGCGTAGCCATCCGGAATGCCAACGACGGTATCTCGCTGGCGCAGACGGCAGAAGGCGCGCTGGGCGCCATGACCGAAGGCCTGCAGCGTCTTCGGGAACTGGCCCTGCAGTCTTCCAACGCCACCAACAGCCAGTCTGACCGGGTGGCGCTGAACGCAGAAGCCCAGCAGCTCATCGACGAGCTGGCACGGGTTTCCGAGCAGACCAACTTCAACGGCCGCAAACTGCTGGACGGTTCCTTCGAATCCAGCGTACAGATCGGCACCAACGTGGGTGAGGTCGTAGGCTTCAGCATCAACGAAGTCACCACGGACACGCTCGGCGGCGGCATCGGCGCCGGCATCAGTGCTGTCGGCGACGCAGCAGCCATCGGCAATGGCGACCTGATCATCAACGGTGTGGCCATTGCGCCGTCTTCAGCCATAGACGACGACGCCTCCACGGCTAACGCTGACGCTTCCGCTATCGCGAAAGCCGCAGCGATCAACAAGTTCTCGGACGAGACGGGTGTGCGGGCCGAAGTGGCGGAGAACTTCGTCGCTGGTAGCGCCATCACCGCAACAGCCACGTCCGGCACAATCACCATCAACTCCATCGCCGTTGCCGTGGACACGACCGCCGACGGTCAGACCACGCGCGCTGCGGTAGTGGCAGCCATCAACGGTGTTGCCGACCAGACGGGTGTCACGGCCGTGGATACGGGCGACGACGACTCAGGGGTCGCGCTGATTGCCGAGGACGGCCGCAACATCACCGTATCATTCGACACGGTGACGGCAGCCCAGACGGGTGTGGCGGCGCAGGCCACCTACGAAGGCGGGTTCACGCTCGTCTCCGAGAACGGCAACGACATTGTCATCGATGGCGGCGACGGTTCGCAGACAGGCGATATCAGCAACGCCGGTCTCGCCCGCGGTACCTTCGGCGGTACCACGGCTGGTGTGACAAGCATCGCCCAGGCAGGCAACACTGCAACGGTGGATGCGCTGGTGGCCGGTGACGTCGTCATCAACGGCGTGAGCATCGGTGCGGCCCTTGCCACCGATGACACCGCCAGCAACTCCGACAATTCGGCCAGTGGTATCGCGCTTGCGGCTGCTCTGAATCGCTCTGCTGATCAGACGGGTGTAACTGCAACCGTCAACGCCACACAGCTTGTCGGCGGAACGGCACAAACAGTGACCACGGTTGCCTCCGAGGCGATCACGATCAATGGTATCGCTACTGCTGATATCAGCACGGATGCGAACCTGGATGACGATCAGAACCGTGCCATCGCCATCGACGCGATCAATGCCATCTCCGGGCAGACCGGCGTCGTTGCAACCGACAACGGCGTGAGCATCACGCTCGAAGCCGCGGACGGTCGCAACATCAGCGTTGGCGTAGAAAGCGAAGCGCTGGGCGACTCCGTTGGCCTGGACGCCAGCGCGACTACCGGTGTGTACGTCACGTCCGGCACCGTCGAGGTGGTTACCTCCACCGTGTCGCTGTCCTCGGCCGAGCAGTTCTCGGTTCGCGCAGGCACGGCCAACGGCGATGCAGGTGTCACCGATGTCGGTCTGGAACAGGGCGACTTCGGCGGTATCACTACAGGTCAGTTCCTCACGGAGATCGACATCTCCAACCGGGATGGCGCCGAGCGGGCCCTGTCGGCCATCGACAACGCCCTCGACTCGGTCAACCGGGAGCGGGCGAACCTGGGTGCTATCCAGAACCGCCTCGATTCCACCGTGACCAGCCTCGCGATCAACGTTGAGAACCTCACCGCCGCGCGGTCGCGGATTCTCGATGCCGACTTCGCGAAGGAAACGGCGGAGTTGTCACGGACTCAGGTGCTGCAGCAGGCCGGCGTATCGATCCTGGCTCAGGCCAACGCCCAGCCGCAGCTGGTCCTCTCGCTCCTCCAGTAAGGAGCGCTAGGTGAGCCGGTGGAGACGCTTGTGTGATCGACAGGCGCCTCCGCTGAGTTCAAACGAGAAATGCTATGAACAACGTGAATAGCCAAGACCAGGCCAGGGCTGTCGCCGTCGACAGCCGCACGGCCCAGTCCACCGAGACCCGGCGCTCTCCCGAGACCGCCGGGTTGACGCGTTCTGACGGCGCGAAAGCGGCAAACTCCCCGGCTTCGAGCGGCAACGCCTTGCCGGCCGGGCAGGCTGCACAGACCGAACGCAGAGCCAATGCTGCGGCCGCACAAGCTTCGCGCCGTGATGCGCGTATGGAAAATGCCGTTGCCAAGCTGAACGACTACGTGCAGTCGCTGCAGCGGGATCTGCGCTTCAGCATTGACGATGCGTCGGGGCGTGCTGTGGTGAGTGTCATCGACCGCAACTCCGAGGAAGTCATCCGTCAGATTCCAGACGAAACCGCCCTGCGGTTGGCACGGAACTTGAAGGCACTGGCTGACGTGGCAGACGTCGCTGAAATGAGCGACGTGAAGCTGGCCCGGAGTGACAGCGAAGCAGGTACCAGCCTGCAGAGCGCCGGTACCAGTCTTGGTTTAATCAACACGAGGATCTGACGCGCGCAGCCTGCATGGCTCTGCGCACGTACGAACGCCACCACCTGCCAGGGCAGCTGGTGGCGTTCGTGTTTCGGATCTAAAAGGCCTGAGGCGCGCAATGGCATCGATACAATCTCTCGGCGTCGGATCCGGACTGCTCACATCCGAGCTCGTCGACGACATCATCGCAGCGGAACGGGAAGCAACCGATCTGCGTCTGGACGCGAAGCGCGCGGAGTTTAGCGCCAAGATATCCGCCTACGGCGCTCTGCGCAGCGCCATCGACACGGTCATCGGCACCAGCTCAGCCATTTCCTCGGCGGACGAGTTTCTCATCAACCAGGCTGCGTCGAACAACGAAGGTGCCGTCACCGCTTCGGTGGATGGCACCGCCGACCCGGGCATACACACGGTCGAAGTGCTGGCAACGGCGCGAGCGCATACGCTGACGAGCATCCGTTACGATTCTCTCGACACGGTTGTCGGCGAAGGCACCATCGATGTGCGCTTCGGAACGACAACCTTTGTCGGCGGCGCGTACGACTCGTTCACGGAGAACGCCGAAAGAGCGTCGGGGCAGATCACCATCGATGCAAGCAACAACACGCTCGCCGGTGTTCGCAATGCCATCAACGCCGCGGGCACGGGGGTTGTCGCCAGCATCGTCGATGACGGTCAGGGTTTCGTGCTCGTCCTCACCTCCGACCGTACGGGCGAAGACCATTCCATGGAGCTGACGGTCACCGAAAGCGGCGACGCAGGGCTTTCGGCGCTGGCGTTCAATGCCTCGGAAAACACCGCTGGCACGAACCTGACCCAGACCGTGGACGCCGATGACACCATCGCGGTCGTGGACGGCATAACGGTCACGCGGGAAACCAATGTGATCGAGGACGTCATCCCCGGGGTGACCTTCAACGTCGTAGGGAACAACGCAGGCCTGCCCGCTACGATTACCGTCAGCCAGGACGTGGAAGCCATCAAAAGCCAGGTGCAGGCGTTCATCGACGCGTTCAACGACCTGCAGGCGCTGACCAACGAGCTCACGGATTTCGACGAGGACGAAGGCGTGGGAGCACTGCTTACCGGCGACGCCACCGTACGTGGGCTGCTGGCGCAGGTGCGCCGGTTTCTGTCGCGTTCTGTCGAGGAAGTAGCGTCCAGCTCATTCCGGGCTCTGGTGGACGTAGGTATCAGCACAGATCAGAACGCCGGCTATGCGCTGCGGCTGAACAGCGCCAAGTTCACGTCGGCGCTGACAGGCAATGCCAATGACGTTGCGGCCGTGCTTGCCGCGCAAACGCGGGCCTCTGACAATCAGATAACGTTTCTCGGCTTCCAGGACACAACCCGCGCCGGTACCTATGACGTGGATATCACAGCCCTGGCAACCCAGGGCACGCTTGCTGGCGCAACCACGGCAGGTCTGGCGGGGCCGGTTACGATCGACGACGACAACGACACGCTCCGCGTGACCGTCAACGATGTGGATTCGGGCCTGATCACGCTGGCGCAAGGCAGCTACGCCGACGGCGAGGCATTGGCGCAGGAACTGGAATCGCAGATCAATCAGGACACAGCGTTGCAGGCCGGCGGTGCCGCAGTCACCGTTACCTACGACAGCGACAACCAGCAACTGCTGCTCAGTTCGAACCGCTACGGCGCAACGTCCAACATCGGCATCATCAGTGTCGATACCGACACGCTGACCGACTTCGGTCTCGCTGTGGTCAGCGAAACAGCTAACGTCGGTACCAACGTGGCCGGCACGATCAATGGTGTGCAGGGCAACGGCACCGGCCAGCTTCTGAGCCTGCCTTCTTCGCCCGCTGATGCAACCGCTGGCGTCTACAACGGCCAGGCGGTCACAAGTTTCGACACGCTCCCGTTCACCATCGACGACAGCAACGACCGTTTCCGCATCAGCATCGACGGTTTGACGTCTGCAGACATCAATCTCACTCAGGGGAGTTACAGCACCGCAGCGGAGCTTGCGACAGAGCTGCAAACACAGATCAATGCCGACGCGGACTTTGCGCTCACAGAGCGCAGCGTGGCAGTTGTCTGGGATGCAGCCGATGCGCGCTTCGAGATTACGTCAGCCAGCACCGGTGCAATTTCCACGGTGGGCATAACGTTCGCCGAGGAAGGCGTGGTCTCCGATCTGGGTCTGACGGTGGCGCAGGGGAACGCGGGCAAGATCGCGTCTTCCCAGGCCGACCCGGCCGGTGGCATCCAGTTGCTGGTGCAGGGCACCAAAATCGGCGACCGTGGCACCGTGACGCTTGCCCGCGGCGTGATGAATCAGCTCGAGGCGTATCTCTCGGAGTTTGTGGGTCTGACCGGCACGCTGACCAACAAGGTCGCCAGCCTCGATGAGCAGGTGGCGGACGTGGATCAGGAAGCCGCTGACTTTGCGGATCGCATGG
Source organism: uncultured Pseudomonadales bacterium (assembly GCA_964651595.1). Lineage (GTDB taxonomy): Bacteria > Pseudomonadota > Gammaproteobacteria > Pseudomonadales > Azotimanducaceae > UBA4421. The sequence continues at coordinate 37,794 of CAZYYJ010000030.1, forward strand.
ATCTGCTCGAAGAGCGCCTGCGCTTTCAATTTGCTGCGGCGGACGCGCTGATTTCGACATTGAACAGCACGTCGGAGTTTCTGACGCAACAGCTCGCGACGCTTCCCGGCTATACCCGGAACGACAGCTAAAGTTCCTGCGCCGTCTACCGCTAACCTATCAAGACCCGTGAACAATCGAATGGATGCGAATGTGAACAACCCCGCAACTCAATACCGACAACTCGATGTCCAGACTTCCGTGCACAATGCTTCTCCCCACGAGCTGGTGGAAATGCTGTTTCAGGGCTTGCGCGAGCGGCTGAACCAGGCCCGCGGATACATCGAGCACGGTAACGTCGAAGGGCGCACCGACGCGCTGAACGCCAGTGTGGAGATCCTCATCGGTCTGCAGGCGTCCCTCGACCATGGCAAAGGCGGGGACGTTGCAGCAAATCTCGAGAGCCTTTACGACTATATGCAGCGACGCCTGTTTCGTGCGAACGCCGACAACGACGGTGCTGCCGTGAGCGAGGTTGCTGATCTCGTCCAGACCCTTCAATCCGCCTGGATGGCCATTGCCACGACAGCTGACGCTCAGGTCGGCTGATGACACATGCGTCCGCCCTGGCTGACGAGACGCCGCACACGGCGCAGGCGGTGTGCGCCCGGGCAACGGCACTGGTCGAGCACGGCGAGTTTTCTGCCGCTGACAAACTCCTCCAGTCTCTCCCCATGCTTCTTGCCAATGCCGACGAGGCAACCATGCTGAGGGTGGGCGAAGTGCTCGCCCGGCTGCGTGGTCAGGCGGAGACCTTCAGGGCAGCGCGACGCCACAAGCTGCTGGCGTTGCGGCAGACGAAAGGCGCCATCGATTCCTACCGGAACGTCTGAAGCAATCCTGCATTTCTGACGGTTCCGGCGTTCAAAGCGCCGGAAGTTTGACCGATCTCAGATCCTTAACTTTACTTTCCGTAAGCGGTTACAACGGAAGTTGAGGACGAGGGTAATGGATCAGATTGCGCCTGCCGAGCAGTGGCATTCCGGAGAAGCGGTGTTCCGCATCCGGGTGGATGTCGCAGACGCGGACAACCGCGCCACCCTGGAAAGGATGCTCGATTTTGCCGAGCTGGCGCATGCCCCGGCCGAGCCGGACACCCTGACGGCGCTCACGCCTTACGATGTGGTTGTGGGCGACGGACAACATGCTTCGCTCACGCGCCAGTACGTGCACATTGAAGATTTCGGCGCGCCTTCTGCAGACGTGGTTCCAGCGCCGCTGCGCTTGAATCCACTGCTGGAAGCCATCGGCTTTGCGTTGGCGCGTGCGGGCGCCGAAGAGGGTATCGCCGAGCTGTGCCCTGCAGCGGCTGCTTTCATCGGTGTCAGCGCGACAGCGCGCAAAGTGCGTACACAGATTGCCCGTGCGGGACAAAGGGACGTGACGGTGCTCGTCACGGGTGAGTCTGGCACGGGCAAAGAAGTTGTTGCGCGGGCGCTGCATCTGGCGTCGCCCCGGGCTGAAGGCCCCTTTGTACCTGTGAACTGTGGTGCCATACCTGCTGATCTGCTCGAGAGCGAGTTGTTCGGCCACGAAAAAGGTGCCTTCACTGGAGCGATAACCCAGAAGATCGGGCGCTTCGAGCTGGCTCACGGTGGTACGTTGTTCCTGGACGAAGTCGGCGATCTGCCTTTCCCCATGCAGGTGAAACTGCTGCGCGCGCTCGAAGAAAAGCGCTTCGAGCGCGTAGGTGGCGTGAAGTCTCTTGCCTCCGACGTACGCATCCTCGCGGCCACCAACAGTGACCTCGAAGATCGTATATCCGCCGGTGAGTTTCGCGAAGATCTCTACTATCGGCTCAACGTCTTTCCCATCGAGCTGACCCCTCTGCGCGACCGCACCGAGGATCTGCCGGTGCTCATCAATCACATTGTTGCGGCCATACAGCGGGAGCAGGGCCTGCAGCTGCGTTTTTCCATGGAGGCGCTGGAACTGCTGGCCGCATATCCATGGCCGGGAAACGTACGCGAGCTGGTCAACCTGCTGCACCGGCTGACGATACAGTTTCCGAACGGTCTGGTGCGTTCCGTAGATCTGCCGCAGAAATACACCGCAGCAGCCCCGCCGGCCATGGAAGCGCCCGTCGGCGAGGCACCGCTTGGAGAGTTGCAGCTTCCCCTGAATGGTATCGACTTGAAAGCGTACCTCACACAGCTGGAGAAGAGCCTGATACAGCAGGCGCTGCAGGACACCAACTCCGTGGTTGCGCGAGCGGCTGACCGGCTGCACATCCGACGCACGACCCTTGTCGAGAAAATGCGTAAGCACGGCCTCGGTCGCACGCTGGATGCTGCCCGGTGACAGCATCTCCAGCACCCCACAACGTCTCCCGCGCCCGACCGGAACCCATGTTCGCCAGCGCTGCCATGGAGGCACTCTACCGCCTCGCCGGTAAGGTTGCTCAGGCGGACATTGCCGTCCTCATCAGCGGGGAAAGTGGCACCGGAAAGGAAGTCATGGCCCGGCATCTGCATGCCAGGTCTTCCCGCGCCAATGCGCCCTTTGTTGCCGTAAACTGCGCGGCGCTGCCGGAAACCATGCTGGAAGCAATTCTTTTCGGGCACGAGAAAGGCGTCTATACCGGGGCAACGGTCAGTCGCGCCGGCAAATTCGAGCAGGCCCACGGCGGTACGCTGCTGCTCGACGAAATCACCGAGATGCCGGTCGCTTTGCAGGCGAAACTCCTGCGGGTGCTGCAGGAGCGGGAAGTGGAGCGTCTTGGCGGGGCGCGCCCCGTGCCCGTAGACGTACGTGTTCTGGCCACCAGCAACCGTGATCTACGCCAGGCGGTGGCAGACGGCGTCATCCGCGAAGACCTTTACTATCGCCTGAGTGTCTTTCCCCTCCAGGTGCCACCATTGCGCGAGCACATGGAAGACGTGGTGCCGCTGGCTGAGCACTTTCTCGCCAAGCACGGAAGTGATGCATGCACGCTGGATGCGTCCGCAAGGGCCATGCTGCTGACCTACGACTGGCCCGGCAACGTGCGCGAGCTGGAAAACTGCATGCAACGCGCTCTGGTGCTGACAGACGGCACCACGATATCCGCCGATCATCTGGTGCTGCAGGCGCTGAGCGTCAATACCCAGGGTGCGGACACTTTCAAAGCGCCGCTGGCAGCGCCTCCCGTGCAGCCGGTGGAAGATCCCGGGAGCCTCAGTGAACGCCTGCGTCGCGAAGAGGACGAACTGTTGCTGAGCGCGTTACGTGAGCATGGGGGCGTGAAGAACAAGACAGCGAAAGCGCTGGGCATTTCCGATCGCACATTGCGTTACAAGCTGCAGGATCTGCGGCAGCGCGGCATCGCCGTCTGAGCCTGTCACTGATGCAAACCAAGGAGCGCAAGCCGTGGATGTGAAAGGCATACAAGGCAACGATCTGACCGCCGTGCTCGCGCAGATGCGTGCGCTGCGGGCGCAGGCTCAGTTCCGTCCTGCGATGGAGCGTACCGGTGGCGTGGATCGGTCGGACGGTACCGGCATGGCGGTGCCTCCAGGGCGCGACGTGGAATTCGGGGCGGCGCTGAAATCCGCGCTGCAGACGGTAAATGGCCTGCAGAAGGCGTCGAGCGCCACGGCAAACGGTTTTCTCGAAGGCAAACATAACGATCTCGTCAAGGTAATGGTGGACAGCCAGAAATCCTCGCTAGGGTTTCAGGGGCTGGTGCAGGTGCGTAACCGCATGATCTCCGCCTACCAGGACATCATGAACATGCCCATCTAGGACTTAGACATTGGCCGATCTTCCAGCACAAGCAGGGGCCATGCCCGAACTCCCGATCCCCGGCAGCAATTTTCTGAAGGGCGCCACGGGCATGCCCATCGTCCGGCAGATCACGCTGCTGGTTGCGCTCGCGGCAAGCGTTGCCATAGCCATGTTCGTGGCGTTCTGGATGCAGGCGCCCGACTATCGGCCCATCAGCGGCCCCACGTCTCCTGATGCCACTGCGGACATGATCCGAGCGCTCGATGCCAGAGCCATCGACTACACGATTGATCAACGCACGGGCGTGGTAATGGTGCCCTCCGATGCGTTCTATTCGGCGCGCATGGCCCTTGCCGACGGCCAGGCGCTGCCCGGCCCGCAGGCTGGTTACGAGCTCATGGACCGGGAAACCAGCACGTTCGGTGTCAGCCAGTTCCGCGAGTACAACGAACACAGACGCGCCATCGAAGGGGAACTGGCCAAGAGCATCACGACAATCATCGCCGTGGCCCAGGCACGGGTAATTCTCGCCATGCCCAAGACGACCACTTTTCTTCGCGACCGCCGCAAGCCGAGCGCGTCGGTCACCGTGACGCTGAAACCCGGGCGCTCTCTCACCAGCGATCAGGTGCGGGGTGTCATGAATCTCGTTGCGGCCGCGGTGCCGGAACTGGATCCCAACGACGTGGTTGTCGTGGATCAGACCGGCGACCTGCTGAGCGCCGACGCCGAGGACGAGAGCAGATTGCGCAGCCAGCGCGATATGCAGTTCGTTCGTACGCTGGAAAACGACCTGCACGAAAAGGTGGTGAACATCCTCACGCCGTGGGTTGGCAGTGACCGGTTTACCGCGGAGGTGCATGCCGAGGTGGACTTTACCCGTACCGAACGGACTGAGGAGGCGTACGACCCGGAAACCAACGCGGTGCGCAGCGAAGAGCAGATGGAGGAGCGCAGCTTCGGTGTGGAAAGCACCGTTGGCGGGGTGCCCGGGACGTTGTCCAATCAACCGCCGGAGTTCGGCACCGTGCCGGTGGAAGAGGGCGTGGAGGAAACCGAGCGCAGCTCCCGGGTGCGGGCGATCCGCAACTTCGAGGTAGATCGCACCGTCAGCTACGTGCAGTCGCCTGTGGGACAACTGCAGCGCCTGACCGTTTCCGTGGTGGTCGATGACCGGATCGGTCCCGTGGACGAAGAAACCGGCGAAAGCACCATGGTGCCCTGGACGGAAGAGGACATTGGCAACCTCACGGCCGCCGTGCAGTCCGCCGTGGGCTTCCGCGCAGAACGGGGCGATGCGGTCAACGTCGTCAACCGGGCTTTTTTCCGTGTGCCGGTGGAAGAAACGGCTGCGGTACCGTTCTGGGAGCAGGTCTGGTTCTCGGATCTGCTGAAGCAGGTGCTGGGGGGCATAGCCATCATCGTGGTGATTTTCGGTCTGCTCCGCCCGTTGTACAGAAACCTCAGCCAGGCTGGTGAGCTGGTGCGCGAGCAGCAGAGCCTCGCGATCGCCGATATGACGCAGATGCGTGAGGCCGCCATGCAGGAAGCCGTACCGGGACTGCCAACGCCCATAGCGCTGGACCCGGAGGATACGAGCGCGGCGAAGATGGAAACCGTGCGCAATCTGATCAGCGAGGATCCGGAACGAGTTGCTCAGGTGGTGAAGTCATGGGTATCGGACAATGAGTGAAATGGTGCTGGAACCGGTCGATCAGGCCGCAATCCTCCTGCTGACGGTCGGGGAAGGAGAAGCATCACAGGTGCTGAAACACCTTGATCAGCGGGAAGTGCAGCGGCTCAGCGAGGCAATGACCTCCCTGGCCGCCGTCAGCACGGAGCAGATCGATCAGGTTGTGGACCAGTTTCTGTCTACGGTATCCGACGAATCCGGCTTGACCCTGGGCGCCAATCGATATCTGAGAAACACGCTCACGAACGCACTCGGCGAGTCGAAGGCCAATTCGGTCATCGAGAAGATCAACGGCGGCAGCACGGCAGGCCTCGACAAGCTCCGCTGGATGGATCCGCGCGCTATCGCCGAATTCATCATGGGTGAGCACCCGCAGGTGCAGGCCATTGTCATGTCGTATCTGGAGGCGGATCAGGCAGCCTCTGTGCTGTCGTACATCAGCGATGTCGATCTGCGACGGGATATTGTGATCCGTGTTGCGCAGCTCGAGTCGATTCCGCCGGCTGCTATTGCCGAGCTGGCGGAAGTGCTGGATCAGCAATCCACCAAGGTGGGGCCAACGCGTTTTGCGCAGCTTGGCGGCAAGCGTACCGCCGCGGAGATTCTCAACAATCTCGGCAAAGACGACAACGAACCCGTCATGGAGGCAATCCGCGAAGCTGATGCCGACCTCGGTGAAGCGATCAACGAGCTCATGTTCGTGTTCGACAACATCGCGTTGATCGACGATCGCGGCATCCAGACGCTGTTGAAAGAGATTTCCACAGACACGCTCACGCTCGCCCTCAAAGGCGCAGAACCGGCGCTGCAGGCGAAAGTCTTCGGCAACATGTCGAAGCGTGCCGCCGAGTTGCTGCAGGACGACATGGAAGCAAAAGGACCGGTGCGCCTGTCGGAAGTGGAAGGCGCGCAGAAGGAGATCCTGGTGGTTGTGCGCAAGCTGGCAGACTCCGGTGAGATCATGGTCGGCGGAGCGGGCGGCGAGGAGATGGTCTAACCCGTCGTGAGTACGCTCAAGAGCGAAGAATTCCGCTGGCGCAAACTGTCCGGCATTCAGCCTGCCGCCTGGACCACGCATGTCACTGGTGACGCGCAGACGGCAACCGCAGAACCATCGCCCGCGCCCGCGGACGAGGTGCCTGACATCGCCGCCGAACGCGCGGCCGCGGTAGCGCAAGGTTACGATGAGGGTTTAGCGGCAGGGCAGGCTGAAGCAGCTCAGCAACTCGCTCGCCTGAGCGCCCTTTGCGACGAAGCATCGGCGACGCTCGCACGGCTGCAGACGACGGTGGTGGAGGAGGCGGTGCAGCTGCTGCCTGAACTCTTTCGCGTCACGCTCAATCACGAACTTGCCAACGCGACGCTTTTCGAGCACCTAGCGGAGAAACTCCGGGATGCGCTCCCCGATACACCGGCCTCGTTCCAGTTAACCCTTTCTGAGCCGGATTTCGCGCAGCTGAACGATGTTGAACGCAGCGCCCTCGGCGTGGCGCTGCGCGTGGACCCGACGCTGCCAAGCGGTGTTTACCGGGCAAGCACCGGCTCTCACCTGGTTGAGCTCGACTTTCCCGGCGCCCTTCGGGAAGTGCTGCTCAGCGCCGGCGATACCCTGAGCACCGTAAATAACGTGTCATCACAGCCCGTAGAGAGCCCATGACGCAGACTCTCGGCGCCGTGGTGGCGCACGCAAGGGATGAGCTCACGGCCATCGCGCCACAGCCATACGCGAGAGTCGTGCGCGCTGTGGGTCTGCTGGTGGAAGCTGTGGGCCTGGAAGTGCCTCTGGGCAGTATCTGTCAGCTCCTGACAACACCGGAAGGCCCTGGACTGCCTGCAGAGGTGGTTGGTTTCGACAGTGAGCGAGCTTTTCTCATGCCTCTGGGGGACCGCACGGAGGTTCGCGCAGGCATGCTGGTGGCACGCGGTCCGTTCACCGATGGCCTACCGGACCTGGCCGCCCTTCGGGGCCGGATCGTCGACGGTCTGTGCCGTCCCCTCGATGGGGGAGAGGCTCCGCCCATGACTGCGACGCGCCGGCGCGCCAAAACCATCAATCCGATGCTGCGCCACCCCATCGATACGCCCATCGATGTGGGTGTGGGTGCCTTGAATGCCCTTCTGACCATCGGGCGTGGTCAGCGTGTCGGTCTCTTTGCTGGCAGCGGCGTCGGCAAGAGCGTTCTGCTGGGAATGCTCGCCCGCATGGTCGAAGCAGAGGTTGTGGTCATTGGTCTCATCGGCGAACGGGGCCGTGAGGTGCAGGAGTTTGTCATCGACAACCTGGGCGATGGTCTCGCGCGGGCTGTAGTGGTGGCGTGTCCGGCGGACGACCCGGCCGCGTTGCGGCTTCGCGGGGCCCGCCTCGCCACGGAGATTGCCGAACGCTACCGGGACGAAGGACGGCATGTGCTGCTGCTGATGGACAGCCTGACGCGCGTCGCGCAGGCGCAGCGGGAAATTGGCCTCGCCATGGGCGAACCGCCGAGCAGCAAAGGTTATACACCGTCGGCGTTTGCCGCGTTGCCGGTGCTGGTGGAACGGGCGGGTAACGGCGCGAATGCGCAGGCGGGGTCGATCACCGCTTTCTACACCGTGCTGATGGAGGAAGACGATCTGCAGGACCCCATCGTCGATGCCTGCCGCGCCATTCTGGACGGGCACGTGGTGCTGAGCCGCAAGCTGGCTGAGCAGGCCATTTACCCGGCGGTGGATGTATCCCGTTCGGTCAGCCGCGTCATGGACCGGGTGGCCCCGGCAGAGCAGTGCCGCTTGGCAGCGCGGTTCAAGCAGCTGTGGCAGTTGTACCTCGACCAGGAAGATTTCATCAACATCGGTGCTTACGAGGCAGGCTCGAACGCAGGCATTGACGAGGCGATCGCCATGTTTCCACGCCTTGCCGACTACGTCCGTCAGGGTGCCGATGAGCGCGTAGACCTCGCTGCTGCCGTCAACGCCCTGGAAGCCCTGCTGAGCGTACCCGCTCAAAGCCCCATGCCTGCTTCTCATGGCGGCTCCTGACCTTGCACGCTTCCAGCGGGTCCTGCGTCTGCGAGTGCTGAAGCGGGACAAGGCGGCACAACGCTACGCTGCCACCCAGGCACAATGGCGCCAGTTGCAGCAGCAGGCGGATGAACTGACGGCGCTGGCGGAGGAGTACAACCAACAATTTGCCGCCCGGGCCGGCGCCGCATCCGTGGACGCGCAGGCGCTACAGGGCATGCAGCGATTCTATGAGCAGGTTGCGCGCATGGGCGACCAACAGCGCCTCACCGTGGCCCGTGCAGCAGAACTCCGTGATCGCGACCTCGCAGCATTGACGCGGGCTCAGACCGAATTGCTGGCCATGGAATCCCTGGCGGCCAAACGTGCGGTGGCGCACAAAACAGCCGAGGAAAAAAAGCTCGACCGCACCCGGATCCCACCCAGGCCTCGGTCCCTCGTCTAAGCTTACAGAACTGCTTGATTCTACCGCCGGAGGAGTGCATGAGCGTTACTGCGCAGATGGACCAGGAAGCGCACAAATTGACCATCGCAATTGAAGGTCGTTTTGATTTCAGCGCGCACAAGGAATTTCGTGAATCGTACGAAAACCTGTCAGACAAACCGCAGAGCTTCTCCGTGGACATGGCCGACGCCAACTATATCGACAGCTCTGCACTGGGTATGTTGCTGCTGCTGCGCGACCACGCTGGCGGCGATCAGGCTGAGGTCGAAATCGTCAACTGCAGTGCCGATGTGAAGAAGATCCTGACCATCTCCAACTTCGACCAGCTGTTCAAGATCCACTGAGCTTCGCTGCGTGCTCCCCGGGAGCGCGCTCGGCGACTGGCAGCGAGAGAAAATCGTGGTTCGAGTTCTGGTGGCCGACGACAATGCCGTCGACCGCAAAATCCTCACAACAATCGTCAGATCCGCTGGTTACGAAGTAACCGACGCCATCGACGGCAACGACGCGTTGAACAAATACTACGCGGACAAGCCGGATCTGGTATTGCTCGACGCGTTGATGCCCGGCAAAGACGGTTTTGCCGTTGCCGAAGAGATCAAGGCCGACAGCGGTGACGGCTTTGTACCGATCATTTTTCTCACCAGCCTTACGGAAGCGAAAGAGCTTGCCCGGTGCGTGGAAGTCGGGGGTGACGACTTTCTCTCCAAGCCATACAACCGGGTGATTCTGGAAGCGAAGCTGAACGCGCTATCGCGTATGCGCGACATGCACCAGACAGTGCAATCTCAGCGCGATGAGATCTCCATGCATCATATGCAGCTCGTCGCCGACCAGGAGGCGGCTAAAGCCGTATTCGACAACGTTGCCCATTCACGGCAACTGGCCTGCAGCTATATCCGGCATATGCTCTCGCCGCTGTCGGTGTTCAACGGGGATGTGTTGCTGGCGGCGCACACGCCCAGCGACGACCTCTTTGTGCTGCTGGGAGATTTTACGGGCCACGGGCTCGCAGCAGCTATTGGAGCCATGCCGCTCGCAGACGTGTTCTACGGTATGGCCGCCAAGGGCTTTTCCATGCGGGAAATTCTGCGCGAATGTAACCGCAAGCTGGGATCGGTGCTGCCATCCGGATACTTCTGCTGCGCGGTGGCCCTGGATATCGACTTCAGGCGCGGCACCGTTGAGTACTGGAATGGCGGCGTGCCTACCGCATATCTCCGCCGTCAGAGCAGCAGCAGGCTGGTACCTCTGACATCCCACAATCTGCCGCTCGGCATTCTGCCGAGTGAACGTTTCACCGACGAGACAGTGGTGGTTGAAGCGATGCCCGGCGATCGCTTGTTTCTCGCGACTGACGGTGTCGTCGAAGCGCGGAACGCCAACGGCGACTACTTTGGCGTGGAGCGTCTGGAAGAGATCGTGGAAGCGACTCCCGTCGATGCGCTGTTCGACACCGTGGCGGCCGAAGTGCATGGTTTCATGGGAGAAAAAGACCGCGACGACGACATCACCATGGTCGAAGTTCGCCTGGTTGAGCTGCACGAGATTGAAACGGGTCGCATCAGCGCCGACAGCATTGACGCCGCTGGTCCCAAGGACTGGAAGTTCAGCTACGAGCTTGGTCCGCAGTCGCTCAAGGAATTCAACCCGCTGCCTCTCATGCAGCAGGTAATGATGGAAGCGCCCTATCTGCGCCTGCACTCCAGCGAGATTTACACGGTGCTGGCGGAGCTTTACTCCAACGGTCTGGAGCACGGCGTGCTGGGGCTGAAGTCCGAGCTGAAGCAGAGCGCCGAAGGCTTCGCGCAATACTATGCTGCGCGGGCGCTGGCCCTGGAGAACGTGAAGGGATTTGTGCGTTTCGAAGTTGTTGGCAGTCTGGAGCCCGACGCCATCCGCCTCGAGATCAGCGTCACCGACTCAGGTCCTGGTTTCGATCACGCCGCTTACATCCGGCGCATACAGAGCGAGCAGGCGCGCACCGACCGCTACCACGGTCGGGGTTTGAGACTCCTCTGGGATCTGTGCCGGACCGTGCAATTCAACGACACAGGCAACAGTGTCACTGTGATCATGGAATGGGACAGTTTGTTATGACCGACGTGTTGAACACCGAGCTCATCGAAGAGCTCAAAGCCATCATGGAAGACGACTTCGGCGAGCTGCTGGGTGAATTCCTGCGCGAATCCGAACGTCAGTACCTGCAGGCGCAGACAGCCTGGAAGTCGGGCGACTACGATGTGCTGCGCCGCGCCGCGCACAGCCTCAAAGGCAGCTGCGCCAACATCGGTGCTCAGGTGCTGCAACACACCTGCGCCGCGTTGGAGCAATCCGCCAAGGATCAGGAACTGGCACCGGTTCCCGAGTTGCTGCAGCATGCCCGCACGCAACTCACGGAAGTCTGCGACCGCCTCAAAACCCTCTGAGCGCAAGCGGGAGGTTGGCCCACCTCTTGCATCTCTATCGTCGAGTCAAGGAAGACCCGATCAAACACCTTTGAGTATCGGCCCAGGCATGTTGAAACTGTTGCTGGATTCTCCGGCAACACCCGTTCCAGGACAGGCGTCCAACCCGGTATCTGACGATACCGTGACGCGTGCGTCTGTCTTCAGCGACGTGCTGGTGACCAAAACCCTGCCTAGGCCGATCAAAGATCTCGGCAGCGCGCGGCTTGCTCCGGTTCCACCTGACCAGCCGATGCCGCAGCCACCAATGCCTGAAACCTCGTCAAGGTTCGCGGTTTTGCCGGAACCGGCAAAGCAACGACCGGAAACCGGCAGCTTGCTGCCGCTGCCCGCGGACCGCCTTCCGGCGCAGTTGCCCATTACGCCGACGACCGCTCCACGTGAGCTGAACGTGACGGAGTCCGGTCCTGAGCCCGGCACGAGCGCGTTGCCGGTTCTGCGCCCGGAGGCGGAAGACGCTTCGCTACCAGTGGCAGCCCCGACAGGGGAACGTCCTGAGGCGACCGCGCAATCTCATGACACAGCTGGCGTCACCGAAACCGGCGGGCGGGAAGCCGCAGCGCACAGTGCGCCGAAGCCCGTCGAACCTGGTGCCGACGCTCGCCCCCCATCGCTGCCATGGGTCGCAGCGCCGCCCGCGACAGACGAGGCCGGTC
>CAZYYJ010000030.1:49809-52118 GCA_964651595.1 uncultured Pseudomonadales bacterium
AGCAATCTCTGCGCGCCCCTCTGATTGAGCATCAAACGGCCCCTGGCGCCGCGCGCGACCAGTCGGTTGCGCAGAAGGTCGCAGCGAACGGGCGTCCGCAGGCGATAACCTCTCCAGCCACAGCCGCGACGCCTTCGCTGCCAGCAGATACCATTGCCAGATCCGATACCATGCCGGTCGCGCAGAGGTCGTCTACGCAGATGGCGCGCGACATGCAAACCACGAGCGACGTGCAAACGGCGCGCAACATGCAGACAACGTCTGACACGCGGACGCGCACCGCTGTCGCTCTGACCTCCGAGCCTGGAGGGCCCACGCACGAGGCTGCCATGCGTGCGCCAGCTCGCCAGGGACATGCGGTTCCGCCGGCAGATTCTTTAACACCCGTTGCAGCTCGCGTCTCTTCCGGCGCACCGGCCACCGCTGCGCCGTCGGTCGCAAACTCGGGGACAACGCAGCCCGCGACTGTGGATACATCCGGGCCGAAAGCTTCGACGGAAGCAGCCAACCCCGCGCTGCAGCGCAACGAGGATGCAATCACACGCAGCCGGCTGGCTCTGGACGCCTATACCCGTCACGACGATCGCAGGCCCGCTGAAACGGTACCGGCGGTGCGCAGCGCCATGGTGCCCACCACGTCAGAGCAAATCCCGTCACCCACCGGTGTTGCACCCGCCATGGGCGCAATGGTACGCGCGCCGCAGTTTGTCAGAACGGGGCGTGAAGAGCTGCGCTCGGCGCCACCCGCTGTGCAGGCAGCACCCACCGTCACCATCGCCGCTCGCGCAGCGCATGGGCCGGCGCCGGGAGCTAAGCACATCGAAGCCTCGCCGCTGCCCGAAAGTACTTTCGTCGCGGGCAGCCGCGACGCAGAGGCCACGCCCGCAATGCCGCAGCGCACCACGGGCGAGCGTTTTCAACCCGTGCTGCAGGCGACGCGACTCGATGCCAGCCCCGAGTTGTCTGATGCCGTGCAGCAGCAGCTCGTTCAAGCCCTCAAGCAACGGGCCGCCAGCATGGATCGGCTGACCCTGCAGCTGCATCCGCGTCACCTCGGGGCGCTGGAACTCGAGTTCCGTCACGACGGCGCCGAGGTGACGGTACAGGTTCAAGCCCGTGAGGCGCCTACACGGGATCTCATCGAGCAGGCGGCGCCACGGCTGCGACACCAGCTTGCGGAGCTGGGCGTGAACCTGGGTGAGGTCACCGTGCAGGAAGAGGGTGCGGACAATCAACGCCGTCACCCAGCCACGGCCGCCGACGACACGCGGCGTTCGTCTTCCGACGAAGAAGATTCGGCCACAAGTTCGATTTCCCTGCGAGCGCCCACCCCGCGCTCGGCCCACGACTACTACGTCTGACCGCTGGTTTCGCCCTTTTCGATGCAAGCCCGCAAGGCTTGCGACGTCTTCCTGTGCCTTCGGGTCGCAACATCCGAATCGCGTACTAGACTTCCTGAAGACGCCAAGATGCTGGCGCGACGGAACAGCCACCAGGATGGAAAGTTGACATGGCGGAACAGGAAATTGAAGAACAGGCAGAGAGTGGAGGCGGAAAGAAGAATCTGATTCTCTTCGCCGCGGTGCTGCTGGTGGCCATTGGCGCCAGTGTCGGCGGGACGCTCTTCTTTCTCGGCGGCGAGCAGCAGGCGGAAATTCCTGCGACCGTGACCGATCAGCCCGAGACGGCGATCTACCACAACATGCGTCCGCCTTACATCATCAACTATCTCACCGGTGCCAAGCCACGCTACCTGCAGGCAGAGTTTTCCATCATGGCCCGCGATGCTGCGGTCATCGAGGCGGTGATCCTGCACATGCCGCTGATCCGTAGCGAGGTTGTCGCTTTTCTCACTGAGCAGAACTTTGTCGAGCTGCAGACGCAGGAAGGTAAAGAAGCAGTGCGCCGCGGCATCGTGGAACTGATCAACGAGACGCTCACCACGCACAACGAGCGCCCGGGAATCGAAGCGGCGCTGATCACCAACTTCGTACTGCAGTAGCGGGGCAATCAGCTTGGATAAGGACGTACTCACCCAGGAAGAGATCGACGCGCTGATTACCGGCGTGGACGACGGGGCCGTGGAGACTGACGAGCTCAGTGACGAGCAACGTCAGGTCTCGGAATACGATCTGACGAACCAGGATCGTATCGTGCGCGGGCGGCTGCCCACGGTAGAGCTGGTGTCCGAGCGCTTTGCACGACAGATACGCACGAGTCTACCGGCCAATCTCAAGGTGCCCCTCGAGGTGGGCCCCGGCGGTGTGCAGGTGCTGAAATTCAGCGAGTACGTCGACACGCTGTACGTG
>CAZYYJ010000031.1:0-51568 GCA_964651595.1 uncultured Pseudomonadales bacterium
CCGATCGAGTAGTTGGCCTCGTCTCGGATATGACTTTCATAGATGCCCCCATAACTCGCAGCCACTTCCGCCAGCGACACCACCTCTTCCAGGGAGGCAAAGCTACCCGGTGCGTAAAACAGGCCGGTGGACAGGCCGAAAGCCCCTGACCGCATGTCCTGCGCCACCGCATTCTGCATTGCGCGCAGCTCTTCCGGCGAGGGTGGGCGATCGTCGTTGCCAAGGGTTTGCCGCCGGATACTGCCGTGACCGGCGAATACGCCCACATTCGTGCCCACGGTGTGGCGGGAGAGTCTGTCCTCAATGTCCGCGAAACGGCCGTCACCGCCGTCGTTGCCCACAAAAACGGTGCTCACCCCCTGATAGAGGTACGCGAGGTTGGCAGCCCGCTCAGGATCAGCCAGATCGCCAAAGGCATGCGTGTGGGGGTCAATGAACCCAGGCGCGACGATGCTGCCGGAGGCATCGACGATTCGTTGTGGAGAGCCCGCGCGCATGGGTCCCACGTAAACGATTTCGTCTGCCACGATGTCTATGATGCGATTCGGCTCGCCGCCGGCGGCGGAACCATCAACGACGAAGCCGCCAACAATTCTCACGTCTACGGCTGGTCCGTCCGCAGCACACGCCACGAGCAGAATAACGCTCATCACCGCGCCCAGGGCTTTCATATTGTTCAAAACTCTTTCGACTGCATGTCCTGCAACACGTCAACCATCGCGTCGGCAAACTTCTGGCTGGAAGTTCTGATCTCGTCGCGCGGCGTATTGTCTCCCAGCTCGAAAGTGATCGCTGGAATGCCAAAGCGCGTGTGGAAGTAATTCTTGGACGTCGGTCTGCCCTGGTTGTGCCGGCGTGCATGCTCAAACGGATACACACCCAGCGCGCTGGCTTGCGCGAACCACTGGCCGGTGAAATTGCCCATCCGCTCGGTTTCCTCGTCCGTTTGCGTATAGAACACGTTTCTACCTGTGGAATGGAAGTCCAGCATCAACCTTGGTCGCATGCCCTGGTCTATGCGTCGATTCAGCTCTGCGAGCACAACGTTCGTCTCGGGCTGGGTAAACGGACCCCAGTCCCGATTGAGATCCAGGCCGCCGAGGCCATGGCGCCAGTAGCCCCGTGCGACGCCATCCGGATTGAGCAGCGGCACAATGAAAAGCTTGTACTCAGCCAGGAACGGTTCGTGAGCTTCGAAGAGGCGATTGACAAAATGTCGCATCGCGATAGCGCCCGTCACTTCGGGCGGATGCGCTCTACCCAGCAGAACCAGTGTATCCTGCGAATCACCCCCGCTCGTTTCCAGCAGGTAGATAGGCCGATCGCCACCTGACCGACCGATTGTCGACAGCGTTGCACCGTACCGCTCGACCAGCTCCGCCATCCACGCCTCATAGTCGGCCTGAACGAAGAGTTCCTGCGCAGAGATCCAGAGCGGCGCGCCCCCTGTGTCCAGCGTCAGCACAACCACGGTACCGGCGTCGTTTGCGGCGACGGCCTCTTCGCTCAGCACGCGCCAGCGCACCCCGTCCCGGCTCTGTTTCGGCACGTATCTGTGATCGTGCAACTCGTAGTGCAGCTCGACCGTGAGCGCCCCCTGCCCCTCAACCACCTTGAACGCGTACCAGGGGCTGTCGTTGATGGGCTGATCTTCCGGCGACAGATAGAGGCGGAACGTTGCCGCAGCCACCACCTCGCAACGACCCATGTTGCCGCCATCAAAGTCGGCGCTGAGGCTGAAGTTGCCATCACTGCAAGCCTGTCCGTCGAGCGCAGCGTGGTCGGAGGGTGGCGCGATGCAGCTCGCAACCTGCATCAGCAGAAAGCAGAAAGCGATTCGGCCAGTGATTCGACGGGTGCTCATCGGGTAGCTCCAGGCCCTTGGAGAATCGCGCAGGGAAGGGTTGCCCTGGTCCGGAGGTGCATGCACCTCTGAACCAGGGGCACCCGCTACTCTCCGGAGAACCGGTGGTTCAACTGCAGATAGACGTAGCGACCACGGCTGCTGTGCAGCTCACCTTCAAAACCGAGCGACTCAGAGGCGAGCGGCGGTTCTTCGTCGGTGAGGTTGTTTACGCCGAGACGAATGCTGCTGTCTGCGCCCAGCAAGCCGCGGTGGGTGAAATGCACGTTGACCGTGTCATAGTCATCCACGAAGTAGAACTGGTTGTTCACACGGACACTCGGCTCGAACACTTCGCCGACATAGCTGTAAAACACGCCAGCACCCCACACATCGTCGTTGCTGTTCCACGTCACCGACGCGGTTCGTCGCCACTCCGGAAAGAACTCCCGTTCGATCACATCCCCCACCGAGGCCCCCAGCACCGTGGTGTCGGCACCAAACGACACGAGCTGCTGCGCGGCGCCACCGGGAGTCTGGTCGAAGTCGGTCAACTTCGCGGTGTTCAACTTGATGTCGAACGTACCCACGTCCGACAGGATGCTGTAGAACACACCGATATCGAAGCCTTTCACTTCCCGGGTATTGAGGTTCTCGAAGTTACGCGTGATGCGAAGGATCTCACCCAGCGGATTGTCCGCGTCGGGGGCAGCACGAATGACACTGGGGTTGAAGGAGCCCGAAGCACGCAACACGGCGTCCAGGCGCGATTCGTTCTCGTCGGAGAACACACCCACCGTATCTTCCGTCTCAATTTCCCACCAGTCGGCGGTAATGGTCAGGTTTTCGATCGGTGTAACCACAATACCGATGCTGAAATTGTCGCTCTCTTCCGGATCGAGATCTTCGTTACCCGCCGTTTCCAGAATGTAGTTGCCATTCGACGGTCCATCGTTGATGTCTCCCGTGCCGAGCGCGATGCCTTCCGCATAGTCGTCCACGGAGGTTGTGATAGACGTGCCGGGGGAGTTCAGCTGAATCAGATTGGGTGCACGGAAACCTTTGGAGAACGCCGCACGCAACTGAACCTGTTCAATGGGATACCAGGACAGGGCGAACTTCGGCCGCGTAATGCTGCCCACGTCGTCGAAATCTTCGTATCTGAGCGCAACCTGTGCGTCGAGGCTGTAAATGCCCGGCACGTCGCTGACGATCGGCACCAGCGCTTCCGCAAAGGCAGAGAACACGGAGCGGTCGGCCGAAACATCAGGCCTGACGCTGCTGCCCTCCAGGCTGCTTGCATTGGTGATCTGCCCGGGCGCTAGATCCGGATCCAGCGCATCGACGAAGGGCATGGAACCATCGAAAATCGCCGAGTTGTCCTCGTCCAGTTCTTCTTCGCGATACTCCACACCCATCGCAAGGGCAACGCCGCCTGCGGGCAGCTCGAACAGGTTGTTGTTGCTGAGCTTGAAGTCGACGAGAGTCAGCGTGGTTTCGGCGTTTCGGGAGGATGAGACCACAAAAGGATCTATGCTCGCACGGGGGTTGGGCGTGGCGTCGATGATGCTCGTCGGATCGGCCGGATTCACCCCGGTGAAAATGTTGTAGGCATCAGGCGTATCGCGGTTGATCTGCGCCTGAAACAGCGGGGTGCTGATGCGGTTCGACGCCGTGTCGTCCACCTCGGCTTCGCTGTAAAGAATGGCCGTGTCGAAATCCCAGTCGCCGAAAGAGCCGGCCAGGCCGCCCAGAAAGCGATAACTCGTGCTGTCCACTTCGATCTCACGCGGACCGAGATCCGTGGGTCGCAGATTCACCAGTTCAAAGCCCAGGCCCTCTACCGGCACGATCGCCGGATCCAGACCCGGCAGTCGGTTCGGGTTGACGCGACCGTCGTCGAAAGTGACGGGACCAAAGGGGTTGTAGAAGTAGTCCGCTTCCACGAAGAAACGTCCATTGCTCAGAATTGCCGCCTGCTCCCATTGACGGGTAGCTTCTGCAGAGTAGTAGGAAGCTTCGCCATACAGTTCATAGCCGTTGTCCAGATCGTGGCTGACGCGCGCAAACAGGTTGTAGCGTTCAATATCCGGCACCAGCGTACGAACTTCGTTGCGATTGGGACGCAGCGCCCGATCCTGCCCACTGGCATCCAGACACAGGTCCTGCAGACCGTCGTTGTAAACGAGATCGCCGCCATCCAGGCCCCGGCCCCCGCAATCTGCCACGCCGAGGATTGCACCGCTGTCAGCCGTGAGCGTTGCCGGACGGACATGAAAGGTGCCAAGCCCGTTGAAATTCACCAACGCGTGAGGCTCCAGACTCGAGCGCTGGTCCAGACTCAAGTCGCTGGCGAACGCCGGCGCCCGGCTGCGCAGATCCTGGTTCGAGGAAAAGCCATAGTCGTTGGCATCCACGCCGTTGCTGTTGGTGTAGCTGCCCGACACTACCAGTCGCGTCTGGCCGCCGTTGAACTGCGTGCCCCACGCCCCTTTGATGGTGGTGTCCGCACGCTCGGTGCCCTCCTCCTGGCCGCCGCGCACGCTGAGCTCGAAACCTTCGTACTCGTCGTTGAGCACGTAGTTGATCACACCCGCCACGGCGTCGGCACCGTAGATTGCCGCGGCCCCGTCGCGCAGCACCTCAACCCGCTGCAGCGCTGCCGCCGGCAGCGTGTTCGCGTTGGATGATGCCACCGGCACGCCATCGAAGCTGCTTGTCTGCGTAATGGGGTGAAGCACCATACGGCGGCCGTTGATCAGCGTCAGCGTGTTACCTTCACCGATACTTCGCAGATTGAAAGACGCAACGTCGCCGCGAGCGGCGTTGACGCCCGTGATGCCACCTCTGGAAGATCCAAAGCCGATGGAGCCGATCTGCGGAATCGATCGCAGCAGGTCTTCTCCTGACAGCGACCCGGTATCCTGGATATCTTCGGCATTGAGCACGGTGACCGGCAGGGCCCCTTCGATGTCCGCGCCTTTGATGTGCGTCCCGGTGACAACAATCTCCTCGATCGTACCCTCGCTGTCCTCAGCGGTTGCCAGAGCCGGAAAAAGCAGGCCAAGAAGTGGTAGAAGTGCCGCACCCGGTGCAAAGAAGCGTGGTCTTGTTACGTCCATCATGTTCCCCTTATGCGTAACCTTGTGTTCGTTTCGCACGAGCCTTTTACCAGACCTGGAAGTGCAAACCGGGCTCGATTATCGACACAGCTCAGGCGAAGGCCAATTCCAATATTGCCGCGAGGAATAACCCCAGGTTATGCCATGCCTTCAGTTTATTATTCGATTGTCAGCGCCGGGTCCGCTAGGTTGAATCAGCAGCATTGATACAGATCGGGAGGTGGTGAGCGTGTTGAAGTCACGAACCGTTGCGGCTTGCGTCGCGCTTTGCTCGTTGCTCAGCTGTGCCGCGCAGCAGCCGGGAACAGCGAACGAGGCGCCGCTGGGTCCGTATGGTCTGGACCGGGACGCATACATCGTGCGTTACAAGGAGGTCTTCGCGCCCGTTGTCGGCCGTCGGGGCATGGTGTCGACCCAGAGCGATATCGCTACCGCCGTTGGCGTGGATATTCTCCGGCAGGGTGGCAACGCCATCGATGCCTCTGTGGCCGTTGGCTTCGCGCTCGCAGTTACCTTACCCAGAGCCGGCAACCTCGGCGGTGGTGGGTTCATGCTGATTCACAAGGACGGTGACACCGAAAGCCTCGACTACCGGGAAACCGCACCTGCGACGGTTACCGCCGGTGACTTCCTGGACGAGCACGGTGAGAAAGACCGCGCCTCGCGCTTTCGGTGGCCGGCCGTCGGGGTGCCCGGCACCGTGGCGGGCCTGCACGCCGCCTGGAAAAAACACGGTTCGCTTCCCTGGGGCACGCTCCTTCAACCCGCCATCGACCTTGCCGGGAATGGCTTTCCGGTGAACTACGATCTCGCCGAAATCCTGGCGATCAAGAAACCCTGGCTGGGACAGGATCCGGGGGCCCTCGCCGCGTTCTACCCGTCCCCTGACAGCACCTATGCGCCCGGTGACATCATGACGCGCCCCGATCTCGCCACGACCCTCGAACTGATCAAGAAAGAGGGTCCGCAACCGTTCTACCACGGCTCCATTGCCAGGAAGATCGTAGAAGCGTCACAACAGAATGGTGGACACTTTTCGCTGGAGGACCTGGCCGGCTACCGAGCTGTGTTTCGCCCCGTGCTGCGCGGCCAGTACCGGGGCTACGAGATCGCAGCGATGCCCCCACCAAGTTCCGGAGGGGTGGCGATCGTGCAAGCACTCAACATCCTGGAAAACTTCCCCGTTGGGGAATGGGGCTACTCAGCCGACTACGTTCATGTGCTGGTTGAAGCCATGAAACTCGCCTTCGCCGATCGCGGCACGCACCTTGCCGACCCGGCGTTCGCCGAAGTGCCGGTGAGCGACCTCATCGACAAGCAGTACGCGAAAACTCTGGCCAAGCGGATCGAACTCACAAAGGTGCTCGACCTCGACAAGCGTCCGGGGCGCACGGAAGAACCGCCGTCTACCACACACTTCTCCATCGTCGACGCCAACGGCAACGCCGTGTCCAACACGTATACGCTTTCTTCGTCATTTGGCGCCGGTATTGTCGTGCCCGATACGGGCATCCTCATGAACAACCAGATTCATACCTTCTCCGTCAGAGCCGGCATTCCCGGAGCCACCGGCTTCATCGCCAGCCACGCCAACCGCGTGGAAGGCGGAAAAAGGCCGGTAAGCTCCCAATCGCCTACCATCGTGTTGAAAGACGACAAACCGTTTCTGGTCGTGGGCAGCCCTGGCGGCAGCCGGATCATCACCGCCGTCGTGCAGGTGATCTCCAACGTCATCGACCACAACATGAATATTGCCGCCGCCACAAACGAACGGCGCGTGCACCATCAGTGGGTACCGGACGTTCTGGAGGTTGAACCCGGCTACAACGTCGACACGCGAAGGCTGCTTCAGGAGAAGGGACACGAGGTGAAAACCACCTTCACCATGGGCAGCACGCAATCGATCATGGTGACCCCCGACTATCTCTATGGCGCGTCGGACCCAAGACGCCCCAACGCCCAAACGCTACCCGCGGACTAGCGCATGCCCGGTACCGCTCTTGTGGAATACAATCAACCATAGCCAGGTGTTATGAAGGTGCTCGACCATGCGAATGCGACACATAGAGATTTTCCATGCCGTGTACACCTGCGGCTCGGTTACGAAAGCTTCGGAAATCCTCAATGTGTCGCAACCTTCGGTCAGCAAGGTGCTGTCCCATGCCGAGGCTCAGCTGGGGTATCGCCTGTTCGACCGCTCCGGCGGACGCATGGTGCCAACGCTCGAGGCCGAGAAACTCTACGAACACGTTGAGCGCCTGTTCACCGAGCTGGGCAGCGTGCGCAGAGTTGCGCAGAACCTGCGCAACGTCGGCGACGACGCCATACGACTTGCATCCACCCCGGCCCTGGGAGCACACCTCATCCCGGAGATGGTGGCGTCTTTCCTCTCGGCCTACCCAGATACCTATTTCGAGCTTGAAACTCTCCACTTCGAGGAGATAGTCAACGCGCTGCGTGATTCACGCATAGACATTGCCATCGCTTTCGACCCCCCCAAGCAGGCCGAAATCGAAACCACCCCCATCGCCTCCGGAGAGTTTGTTCTCATCAAACCAAAGACACTGAAACTCCCGGCAAAAAAGCCCATTCAGCTTGCACAACTGCACAAACTGCCTTTCGTTCGCCTCAACAACCGCGGCCCCCTGGGACAGCTTCTCGACAGCTATCTGGCGTCCGCAGATGCGTCCTTGAACATCGTCGCCGCCACGGAGACCTATCAGATCGCGCACGCGCTCGTGTCCCGGGGTATCGGCGTTGCTATCGTCGACGAAATCACCGCGCGGTCAAAAGACTCTTCCAACGTCGAAGTGCTGCCGCTGAAAACGCCCCTCAGCTTCGACATCTGTGCGGTGCAGTCGTCGCATTCCAGACGCTCGAATACAACGGAAACCTTCCTGAACCATGCCAAGATGGTTGCGAACGAGCTGCTGTCGGTATAGCTCAGGGTTATGTATCTGCCAACTTTCCTCATTAGCCTTGCACCCTGAAAAGACTGACACTTACCTGGCACCAGAGAGGGGTCGGGTTGGGCTATGGAAGTTGCGGTCGTCGGTGGCGGAGTTGTAGGGACGCTTACGGCCCACTTCCTGCGCGAGCAGGGCTGTCAGGTTACGGTCTACGAACGCGCCGAAGAACCTGCCTCCGAAACCAGCCGGGCCAACGGGGGCCAGCTGTCGTACAGCTTCTGCGATGCCATGGCAGACCCTCAACTCCTTCCCAGACTGCCCGGCATTCTGCTGGGCATGGATCCTGCTTTCCGCATCAGACCTTCTCTGCAGCCCGGCTTCATCCAGTGGGGCCTCAAATTCCTGGGGCAATGTCGCAAACAGCGTCGCGATGAAAACACCCGCATGCTGCTCAGCCTCGCGCTTCGCTCGTCAGAGCTCATGCAGCCGCTCAACCAGAAGTTCGGCCCACACGCTACGCATGCCCGCAACGGCAAACTCGTTCTCTTAAACCACGCCGTGGACGCCGAAACGAAGCGGCGCGTGGCAATGAAGCGCGATACCGGTCTCGATGTGCGTGTGCTCGACCGCGACGAGATGCTTGCAATCGAACCTGCGCTGGCGTCATTGACCGAGCCCACGACAGCGGCCATCTACTCGCCGAGTGACGAGGTAGCAAACGCACACACGTTCACCAAATGTCTCGCGCGCGCGCTGAACGCTGCAGGCGTCGCCTTCCGCTACGGCGAAGAGATCACTGCTTTGCAGCCCGGCGACAGCCACTGCGGAGTGGAAACCGCCGCCGGGATCGAAGCCTATGATGCGGTGGTAATCGCCACCGGCGATGGGGCAACGCGGCTGCTGGAGCCCCACGGCGTGAGATTTCCAGTGCTCGGCATGTCGGGCTACAGCTGGACCTTTCCAGCTACCGAGGCATCGCCCACAACCAGCATTACGGCGCTCTCCAGGCGCCTCGTGTTCAGCCGCCTCGGGGATGTGATTCGCGTTGCCGGCTTTGCCGATGTGAACGCCAAGCGCTCACAGATCCAGGCGCGCGCCAACACGCTGCGCGAGTTTGCCACCGGGTTGTTACCCGATGGCGCGGTGTACGATGCGCCGATTGGCACTGCCTGGCATGGCATGCGCGCTATGACACCGGACAGCCGCCCCATCGTCGGCGCCACGGCCCTGCCCGGCGTGTACACAAATCTGGGGCACGGCATGCTGGGCTGGACCCTCGGCGCGGCCACCAGCGAACTTGTTGCCGGGGAGGTTGCAAACGCCGCGCGTTAGGGGCATCGACGTGTTGAAATCCATAGCAAGCTGGGCCCTCGGAGCAGCACTTGCAGGTGCCATGGGCGCCAGCGCGCAGACATCCACGGTCTCACCGAAGTTTGTGCCCAGCCTTCTCGGCACCACCCCCGCGGCGGGTGGCCAGGCCATTGCCTGGGCAGACTTCGACAACGATGGTGATCTGGATCTTGCCGTCGGCTTCAAGGACGCGGCTGCGCGACTGTATCGTTACCATGACGGCGAGTTTTCCCGTGCAGCTTCGATACCCGCGCTCGAGCACGTGGCCGACTATCGATCACTATCCTGGGGCGACTTCAACGGCGATGGCTACGCCGATCTCTACGTCGGCTTCGGAAGAGACTCGAGCTACAGGAACCTCCTGCTCGTGGGCAGCGAGCGGGGGTTCAGCGAACAGGGACAAGCCCTGGGTGTAAACGCCCGAGGTACCAGCCGCCAGGCAAACTGGATCGACTACGATTCAGACGGCGACAGTGATCTGTTTGTGGCGATGCGGGATCGCTCCAGCAAGCTGTACCGCAACGACGGCGACAAGTTTACCGACGTGAGTCGAGAGAGCGGCCTGGCAGATCCCCGGCGTTCTGTTGGTGCCGCTTGGTTCGACTTTGACCAGGACGGTGATCTCGATCTGTTCCTGCCGAACCAGTCCGGCGATCGCGACGCGCTGTATCGCAACGATGGGGGGAGATTCGTGGATATCGCCGGCGCGCTGGAGATGGACCGGGCCCGGCGGCCTCTGCACGAAGGCAGTGTCGGCGCAACGGTTTGCGATATCAACGGCGACGGTTTCCTGGATATCTTCGTGCCCGTGTATGGACCGGACATGCTGTGGATCAGCAACGGCTCTGGGGGTTTTTCCAACGAGGCTGCCACCTGGGGCGTAAACGACGAGGCGCTGGCGGTTGGCGCAGAGTGCGGAGACCTCAATAACGACGGGCGCAACGATCTCGTTGTGGTTGCCTACGAACGCGGATTGGCCAATGGCCACGACCGTT
Source organism: uncultured Pseudomonadales bacterium (assembly GCA_964651595.1). Lineage (GTDB taxonomy): Bacteria > Pseudomonadota > Gammaproteobacteria > Pseudomonadales > Azotimanducaceae > UBA4421. The sequence goes on from CAZYYJ010000031.1 coordinate 10,220, forward strand.
TCTACCTCAATCTGGGCAATCGCCTCGTAGACCACTTTCCCGACCGGTTCACCGCCTTCGACGGCGATCATGGCGTTCGCCTCGCAGACTACGACGATGACGGCGACCTCGATATGGCGACCACAAATCGCCACCCGGAAGGAAAGCTCACCTTGTGGACCAATCAACTGCCGCAGAGCAACGCGGGCCGCTACCTGAAAGTGTGGGTGCTGGACCATGCAGGCAACTACACGCGGCAAGGTGACGAGGTGCGCGCTTACGACGCGGAGACAGGCGAGCTCATTGCCAGTGCGCTGGTCGACACCGGCGGAGGCTACATCTCTCAGAGCATGCAGCCGGTGCACCTGGGTCTGGGTGACACGGATCGGGTACGTCTGGAGGTTACCAGTCCGTACAGGAACGAACGCATCCTGACCGTCCTGGAAGGGGTCGACCCCAACCAGACGGTGACCATTCGCGTGGTTGTGGAACCCCGCCGCTGAGGCTCATTCGACGACGGGTTGCCCACCACGCTTCGAGCGCGCGTAGAGCCCCACCAACGCACACCACAAAGTAATCCACGCGAGGTAAATCGCGATATCACCAGGCGGGTTCTGCGCGAAAGTGAGAAAGGCTGTCCGGGCGACAATCCAGCAAGCCCAGAACGTGATGAGCCTTGGCAGCTGTTTCAGCCCGAGAAAATGCCAGGCCAGGGTGCCCGTGATCGCGAACGTCATTAGCTGTGCCAGGGGTACGGTGAACGTAAAGAAAAGGTCCCCCGTCAAATCCCAGCTCGGCGGCAGGTACTCCACCAGAACCCGGATGAACATGAGATCTTCAAGCACACCGTGCGCAAGGCCAAGGACAACGATACCAACCCAGCCAAGGACAACTTTCAATCTACTCATACGTGGATGCTCTCAGCGACGAACGGCGGCCTACGGGCCACCAACCGCCGCAGTAACCTGTTCCAGCACTTCCGACCAGTCAGCGCGCGACCGATAGCCCCGCTCTGCCCACTTGGCGAGAATTTTCCCTTCCGGCGAAACCAGCACCACGCCGGGGTAAGGGACGCCGTAGGCGAAGGTTCCCGGGCCGTATTCCTGATTGCGGATACCCCACGCCTCCACATGCTGACGGTCTACGTCCTTCAGAACCGGAAAGTCGATATCCCACTTCTCATCAAAGGCTTTGATGATTTCAGGCGTGTCATACGTCATACCGGCGATACCAACGCCGATGGCTTCAAACTGGTCTTTCAAATCATTCAGTTTCACGAACTGACGAATGCAGAAGGGTCACCAGTCGACTGAGCGGTTGAAGACAAACAACAGACCGTTCTGACCCTTGAGGGTGCCGAGATCCTGTTGTTTGCCGTCCTGATCAAGGGCCGACAGCATGGGGGCTGTCGAGCCCACGGCAGGTCCCCAGGCGGCGGCGTACTCGGATTCAGCCTGGGCAAACTGACTCAGCCCGACCGCAGCGCCCAGCAATAGAAGCCGCCGCGCAGCACGCAGCCAGTTACCTGATGTAAATCTCATGATCGCTCTCCTGTCACGGTGTGGTGAGTGTCCTCGATGCGTGTCGCGATAGCTAGTGCTGTGTAAACCTCGTTTGAGACCGAACGCCCCGGAACAACAGCGCGAGCGTTGCGTGCAAGGCTCCCGGTGCGTGGTTAGGATGAACGATCCCTGCCAATTGAGGCGTACGGCGATCCCGTTGCCACACCCCGACCGACGCTCAGGATCCGGATCATGCTAGAACGACACCTCCTTCACGTACTTTCACTGACGCTCGCTGTTGCCGGATGCGGTGGAGGTGCAGCCCAGCCCACCGACGCTCAGCGCGCGGCGCTTGCGCAACCGCTGTTCGAAACCGAGCATTCGTTGGCTGAGCGGCCCGATACGTCTGGCGCGACCCGGGACGAGGGCCGCAACGCGGAAGACACCGCTTCATACAACAATACACGCAACGCGTACTTCGGCGACCTGCACGTGCACACGAAGTACTCGTTCGACGCCTATGCGTTCGGCACGATGGCTACGCCTCACGATGCGTACCGCTTTGCCAAAGGCGAAGCCATCAAAAACCCGGCGGGCTTCGACATGCAGCTCAAAGAGCCGCTCGATTTCTATGGCGTAACCGATCATGGCATGTTCATGGGGGTTGCAGCCGAGGCAGGCGATCCCGACAGCGAGTTTTCGAAATACCCCTTTACCAAGCCACTGCACAACCTGAACGACCCGGAGAACATGGGCCGTCTGAGCACGCTCGACCGTATGAGGAGCTTCGGTTTTGCGCGAGCCGTTGCGCTCGCGGTCGTGGAAGGCGAAGTTCCTATCGCCGAGCCGCTGGCGATTACCCGTAACGCCTGGGCGGACACGATCAAAGCAGCCGACGCGCACAACGATCCGGGCCGCTTTACGACCTTTGTCGCCTACGAGTACACCACCACGTCCGACGACAACGGCAGCCTGCATCGCAACGTGATCTTCAAGGACAGCCACCGCGTACCGAACATTCCTTTCTCGCGCATGCACTCCAGAGATCCCGAGGACCTTTGGAACTGGATGGACACGCTCCGGGAAAATGGCGTCGAGGTGATCGCGATCCCCCATAACTCCAACAAGTCCAACGGTCACATGTTCAAGCTGGAAGATTGGGCGGGCGAACCTTTTGACGACGCGTACGCGCAGAAACGCATTCGTAACGAGCCGCTCGTGGAGATCACACAGATCAAAGGCACCTCCGAAACCCACCCGGCGCTTTCCACCCGAGACGAGTGGGCAGCCTTCGAACTGGTCAGCACCCGCGGAGTCGGCATGGGCAGGCCGATGCCGAGCAGACCCGAGGGCAGCTACGTCCGCGAAGCCTGGCGAAAAGGCCTGGAACTGGAGGCGCAGGGCATTACCGATCCGTTTGCCTTCGGCGTGATTGGATCCAGCGACACCCACACCGCTGCCGCGCAGAACGACGAAGCTGATTTCACATCCAAGCTGGGAGTTCTGTCCGCAGAGGCGTCCCTGCGGGGTTCTGTGCCGCTCGGGCTTCTCGACAGCACCCTCTTCAACATGCTCCCGGGGCAGGAAGTGGTGGAGGTGGACGGCGAGACCTTCATGGGGGGCCAGCAGCAGGAGTTCGGCGCATCGGGCCTTGCGGCTGTCTGGGCGGAAGCGAACACCCGGGAATCCATCTATGCGGCGTTTCTGCGGAAAGAAACCTTTGCCACGTCCGGCCCGCGCATCCGCCTTCGCTTCTTTGCCGGCTACGGGCTCCCCGGGAACATTCTGGATACGGCGGACGGCGTCGCAAAAGCCTATGCCGACGGCGTATCCATGGGTGGCGACCTTTTCCCGGACACTGCAGACACCCATCGTTCGCCAACTTTCGCTGTCTGGGCGCAAGCGGACGCCAACAGTGCCCCCCTGCAACGGGTACAGATCATCAAAGGATGGATCGACGCCACCGGTACCACTCACGAAGAAGTGATCGACGTGGCCTGCGCAGGAGGCGTGGCAGTCGACCCGATCACGCGGCGTTGTCCCGACAACGGTGCCACGGTGGATCTCGGCGACTGCAGCATCCGTGCGGATACCGGCGACGCCGAGCTACGCAGCACCTGGACCGACCCGGATTTCAACGTGAACGAGCGTGCTTTTTACTACGCCCGGGTTCTGGAAAACCCAACCTGTCGCTGGAATACCTGGGATGCAATCAAGGCGGGCACGAAACCGCGTTCTGATCTCGCCGCAACGCTACAGGAACGCGCCTGGTCATCGCCGATCCGTTACAAGCCGAGCCGGCAATCCTGACAATGAACCTTTTCTCCGCGCGATGTCTCTTAAAGGGCAAATCCGTTAACGACTGATTGATCACTGGTGCAGGCCGCCGACACTGAACAGGATGCGCTCGACGATGAAGCGCTGGACCGGGCTTTGCTGCTACGCATTGCGCAGGCGCGCGATGTGGCGGCGATGGAGCAGCTCTACGCCCGTTTCCGGCCCCGCATGGTCCGCTTCCTGAGCCGTATGACCCGGGATGAGGGGCTGATCGAAGAAGCGTACAACGACGTGATGATCAAGGTCTGGGACAAAGCTGAACAGTTTCAGGACCGGTCCAAGGTGTCGAGCTGGATTTTCTCGATCGCCTATCGAACCTGCCTGCGCATGGTGAAGAAGCAGCAACGTCGCAACGCGATGTTCAACCTGATGGGTGATGACATGGCAGCTCTGGATGTCTCCAACGACGAGCAGACAATCGAACCTGACGCCGATCTGGCTGCCGCCGTGAGCCGGCTTTCCGCCAAACATCGCATGGTGGTGGAACTGTGTTACTTCGAAGGCTGTTCTCTGGAAGAAATCAGCCACATAGCCGGATGCCCGTTGAACACCGTTAAAACCAGGCTGCACCACGCAAGAGCGAAGCTCAAACAGAGCCTGAGCGCCAGCCCCGTTTCATGAGCCGCGCGGAGGATACGACAGTGCGCAAAACTGACTTCAGCGACCAGGTTGCAGACTACATCAACAACCATCTCGCGCCTGAAGAGGCTCAGCGTCTGGAAGCAGCCATGCGCGACGACCCGGCGCTTGCTGAACAGGTGCATTTCGAGCGAACGATCCAGGCGAGCGTCCGCGCAGAGACACCCGACGCTCAAGCCGCCATGCCGCACTTCTCTGCGGTGCGGGCTCATATCGACGGCCGGCGCCCGCGCCCTTCCCTTGGCAGACTGACCTGGCTGGTGCCAGCCTTCAGCGCTGCGCTCATCGTTGTGGTGGGTATTGGCGTGCTTCGCGACGCCCCGCCGCAGGCCAATGAATTTCAGACCCTCTCCGACCCGACAGAAGCCACAGTCGGTCCGATGCTGCGTATCGTCGCTACGCCGCAAGCCGGCGTCGACGGCTTGCGGGAGGTCATCGACGACTACGGCCTGGAGGCGCTCACGTGGCATACGCAAAGCGGCACGGTTGACGTGAAGATCCCGGCAGGCGACGTGCAGACCTGGACGGCCCGTTTGAATGAAGACCAGCGCGTACGCTACGTAGCAGCACGAGGCCTAGCACCGTGACAGGCAGTGCTCGACGGTGCGCCCTCGCAATCACCCTCATCATCTGGTTGAGCGGCTGCGCACAGCTTGACGCACCGCCCGCAAACCACGACTGGGGACCGGACACCATCATGGTGGTGATAGACGATCCGCGCAGCGACCGCGCCCGCGGAAATGCCCCGGGACCGGGCTACACCGCCCGCGTGGACTATGCCGATGATCCCGCTCTGGCACGCCGGGTACGCGCTATTGCCCGGGATCACGATCTCGACGTGTTGACGCAGTGGCCCGTGCGCAACCTCAACGTGCATTGTTTTGTGATCTCCCGGCCGGGTAGCGCGGCGCTTGCGCGCCTCGAGCGGGATCCCCGGGTGAAGTGGACGCAGCCGTTCAATGAATTTGCCGTGCAGAGCGTGCCGGATTTCTCTGCCATGGAACCCGGTGCCCGCGTTACCCATTTTGCCTCCAGGCACCCATCGGGCGGCGCGGGCATGAAGCTTGCGGTGGTGGACACGTCTGTAGACCACAACCACAAAGACCTGGCGACCAGCAGAATCCGTCAACGTGATTTCGTGGGGGAACAACCCACGGCCGGTGGCGAAGCGCACGGCACCGCGGTGGTCGGTCTGATTGCCGCCAACGCCAGTTCCCCCGACGGTGTGCAGGGGCTGGCCAGCAAAGCTCAGGTAGACGTGCTTCGCGCGTGCTGGCAGGCCGGCTCCGGGCCGGGGAAGTGCAACACGCTCACCCTCGCGTTAGCGCTGGATGCTGCCGTTGATCTCGATCCGGATGTGCTCAACCTGAGCCTGACCGGTGGCTACGATCGTATCCTGCAAACCCTCATAGAGCGCCTCGTGGATTCAGGCACACTGGTGGTAGCCGCCTACGACGAGGAGCGAGAAGCGGGAGAAAGGTTCCCCGCCCCGCTGCCCGGCTTGGTATACGCATACGGCCACACACATCCGTCGGCCGCGGGCTCTCAGGACATGGCAAACCAGGCTGTGGTCACCGCACCGCGCGAAGCGTTTACCCTGGCACCTGAAAACGGTTACGACATCGTCTCGGGCCACAGCATCGCCGCGCCGCAGGTCGCCGCGGCTGCAGCTTGTCTGCGCTTTGAGCACCCCGGCGCTTCCCCTGCGGAAATCCAGCACATGCTACAGCGCTGGATGACTGATCCCGGTTGATCACCCCGCCCTGCGGGAACCTCTCGCCAACGGCCCGGTCATACCTCCCGCACCTTGAGGGAGGTTAACTTTCGACCATGGCAGTCGCCCGCCACGCCCTTCTCGTCCTGATGGCCGTCACCGCGCCATCCGCGTTAGCCGACAACAACCAGGTAGTGGTCACGGCCATTGCCGCCTCGGACTGGTTGTACCACGGCACCACCGAAAGCGACGGCGCACCCGTGCTGGGGCTCAACGCGGAATGGCACGCCTCGCGCGGCTTCTTCGTTGGCGTTCAGGGCCACGAAGCCAGAAAACGAGGCTACCGCCAGCGGGAACGTGCCGCGATGGCCTACGCCGGCTATACACTTCCGGAACGCGGAGGTTGGGCTGCAACCATGTCCCTCGCACGGAGAGAGTTTCTCGCCTCGGTCAAAGACTGGGACTTCACCGAATGGAGCGTCGACCTTGCGCACAGAGATGGTTTCGGCCTGCGCGCAGACTTCTCGTCCGACTACTACGCGCACAACACCCGCAGCCTGGCCCTGGAAGCACGTTACCTCCGCGATCTTGGCAACCGCTGGTATGGCAAGGTGAGCGCCGGTCGGGTGGAGCTCAGCAACCCCGTCTGGCTCGATCACCACTACTTCCAGCTGACCCTTGGCCGCGCTGTCGGCGCAGCGAACATCGAGCTGGTCGGGCACTGGAACAACCAGGGGAGTGACCGTGATTTCGGTAGAGAGGACTACTCAGATCCGAGCATTGCCGTACAGATCGGGCTGCGGCTCTGGTAGAGGGGAAGCGGAGAGAGAGCCGGCGATGGCAGACCGCACATCGCCGGCGGGGGGAAGCTGCTTAGCGCAGCTTGAGCTGACCGCGCAGCTCACCGGCAGGATTCGCCTCCGTGTGCAGGTTGATGTAGATGTTGCCCGCCGCCATTTCGTTCAACAGCGCAAGGAAAGGATCAGCCGCGTCCGCAAGAGGACCAACCACGTCTGACGCATCGATCACCGAGCTGACACGACGCCCAAAAATATCGCCTGTCAGATTGGCCACAACAGGACCGTTCGCGCCCGCCGCACCGAGGTGCAGATGAGCCATCTGTATCGGTCCCGTCAGGTTGCGAGCGAGGATGCGGATGAACGTGCGATTACCGCTGCGGGAAATGGCGATGGCCGACCCGCGCGCGTTACCGCTCACGGCAGCACCGGTTACTTCCTGGTCCCGGGTGAGACGACTGGTGTAGAGGTTGGTACGACCCTGGTCCACGTAACGGAACGAGACGCTTGCGGCACGGTAGGTGGGCTGGGTGAAATCGGCGAAGCCGAACACCGGGTGGTTCAGCACGCCATCGGGAAAAGACACCCCATCGGTCAGAAAGCCGGGATGCAGAACGACGTTGCCGCTTTCGGTGACGCCGATGTTGGGGCCGCCCTGGTTCAGAAACGCGGTGTTGGCCGCAACCTCGTCGTTCACCTCGGTACCGGCGTCCAGCACTTCACTACCAGCCACGACGAAGTTGTCGCCAACGAAGCGGCCGCGATCGTCGAAGATCTGATGCGCCATGGGGTTGCCGTTGGCAATGAACGCATCGTTGCTGGGAATGACCATGGATGCGTACGAGAAGTAGCGATCCGTGGCGGGATTCACGTTCAGCGTCACCGAGCTGCTCTGCCCCGGTACCAGCGGACCGGACGTGCCGATCAGCGTGGCCTGCGGTGAACCGGCCTGGAGGTTGTCGAATTCCTGCGTGATCAGCCCGGTGGCGCCGTCTTCGGCGAGGCTCTCTACGGCCGCAGCGGAGATGAGTCCGTTGGCGCCAAGGGGTACATCCCGGTCGTAAATATCGAAGGTGCCGTCGTGGATACCTATCCACACCGGTGTCTGCAACGCGCCGCGCGCGGGGGCACTGTTTTCAACAGTGACTACCACGGACGGTATCGAGTCTGCGTGGGTAGCGGCCATGGCCGTTGCGCTGGTCAGCGCAACCGCGGCCATCAGTTTCAGTTTCATCTGTCTATCTCCAATGGATTGGGTACGTACCCGGACACCTTGTGTGGCCGGGTTGCACGTAGGAGCCGGCGCGCCGCACGCAGGTTCAAAGGAGACGATTGTTTTTGTCTTTCGCTGCCATAGAAAAAAACGATGGCGATCGCTGGTGCGCCTTTGAACCTTGCCTTTCCCCATGGGCTCCTACGCCCCGACTGGCCGACCTGCTCGGCGAGATTCACGCAAACAGTGGAGCCAACAACATGCAAACTCACAATCGCAAACGACATGGATTTGTCGCAGCTTTCTTTATCACCACCCTGGCGCTGGCCGGGTGTGGTGGCGGGGGCAGCAGCAACGACGGCGCCGTGGTCGCGCCCCCCGCACCGCCCGCGGCAGGCAACTGCCCTACCGTGGGAAATCTCACGCCAGTGGAACTCAGCGCCGGCGAATGCGAATTGACCGGTGTACTGACCGAAAGCGCCGCGCTCACGGCCGCGCAAACGTGGTTTCTGGAAGGCGCGCTGCAGATCGGAGACGTCGACAACCAGGTAACGCTGGATATTGATCCCGGCACGGAGCTTCGCGGTGACAACGTCGACACGGTGGACCACGTGCTGGTGTTTCCCGGGTCGAACATCCGCGCCAACGGTACAGGCGCCGAACCGGTGCGCTTTCTATCGGACGACGACGACGTAGACGGCACGGGTGAGTGGGGTGGTCTGTTCATCCGCGGATACAACGCCCTGCCGACCCTCACGGGCACCCAGGGTGCAAACGTGCTCGACTACGTGGTGGTAGCTGAAGCGGGCGCCTCCGTCAGCGTTACCATTGACGGCGCCTCCGTCAGCTACTCGGACAACATCGTCCTGAACGGTGTTGACCGTACAACCACGCTCACGTTCGTGCAGTCTCACAACTCCGCGCGGGACGGGTTTCACATTCTCAATGGCGACCCGCGCATGGCGTGGATTCTCGCTACCGGCGCGGCCCGTGACGGCATCTGGTATCGCGATTTCAACGGTCTCATCAAAGACCTGATGGTCATTCACAATCGCGACACCGATGGCACCGCCGGGCGCGCGGGTATCTACGCCAGCGAAAGCGCGGCCGGCAATTCCAACCCGCGTATCGTCAACGCGACGCTCGTGGGTCGCGACGACAGCAGCGAGCCTGCCGCAGACGGCGACGCGGAATTTGGCATTCTCTTCGCGGACAACACCGACCAGATCCGGCTGGCCAACGTGCTCATCGCCAACTTCCGCAACGGTTGCTACAGCGCCCGCAGCGGCGCGGACCTTTCGGGTATCGATACGGATGTGCCGGGCCCTACCTATCTGGACGGGGTGCACTGTGCCAACGAAGCCGGCGCCAATCCGTCGTTTGGCCAGGTCACCACGGACAGCACCGGCTTCGCAGACGGCGTGATTGCGCCAGCGAACGCTCTCAATGGCAATGGGCTGGTCTACTACAACGGCGCCGCCAACGCCGTCACGTTCACCGGTGAGATCGCCGATCGCAGCAACAATTTCACGGCAAGCTGGTACCTGGACAACATCGGCGGTATCGGCAACGGACTCCTGGCTGATACGACGTTCCTGAACGCGTTTCTCGACGGCGACACCAACAACGATCGAACGCTTTCCGGTGAAGACGCAGCTTCTCCTTTCATCATCGGCGACGATGGTGACGGGGGTTTCAACCAGGACGTTGCTGACGACACGGGCGGCTACGATCTGACGCATATCGGTGCCGTCCGGGGCGGCGCCGTGTCCAACGCTCAGTTCGACGGGTGGACTGTTGCCACCGGGCCAGACGAAGGCTTTGTCGTGCCGTTCAATGACACGCTGACGGGCTTGTCAGAATGCCCCCTCAGCGTTGGCGGCGCAGATGTGTTTCCCGTCGACCGCGAGGGTGGGCGCAACGTGTGTGAGCTCAGCGGCATCATGGTGGACAACGGCCAGCTCGACAGCAGCATCGATTGGCGCCTGCTGGAGTTTCTCCAGGTTGGTGACGAAGGTATCGCCGTGGCGCTGACCATCGATGCCGGCACCCGCATTCGCGGCACCGGCACCGACTACGTGCTGGTGTACCCCGGCTCTGCCATTCAAGCGCAGGGTACTGCGGCACGCCCTATCCGTTTCACGTCCACTGACGACGGCATAGAGGGCAGCGGCGAATGGGGTGGTTTGTTCATTCGCGGTTTCGGTTCCGAGAACGACACGGACGTGGAAGGCGCCAGCCTGCTCGACTACGTGGTTGTTGCCGAAGGCGGCGCTTCGGTAGACGTGGAAGTTGCCGGCGACATCGCCACGTACACCGACAACATCGTGCTGCGTGGCGTCGACGCAGGCACGCGCCTGACCTTCGTACAGTCGCACAACTCGGCCCGTGACGGTTTACACATTGTCGACACAGACGCCCGGCTTGCCTGGGTTCTGGCCACCGGCGCGCAACGGGACGGCGTGTGGTATCAGGACTTCAACGGCGTCCTGAAAGATCTGATGGTCATTCACAACAGGGATACGGACGGCTCGTCCGGTCGCTCGGGCATCTACGCCAGCCGCAGCGAGTTCGGCGACGCCAATCCGCGCATCGTCAATGTCACACTCGTGGGGCGGGACGGCGAAAGTGTTGCCGCGCAGGATCTCGACGATCGCGAATTCGGCCTGCTCTTCGCCGACAATCTGGAGCAGATCCGCATTGCCAACGTGCTCATCGCCAACTTCCGCCACGGTTGCTATGAAGCCGAAGGCTTCGCCGACCTTGGTTTCATCGAAGCAGGTCCCTTTGGCGACAGCTACCTGGACGGCGTGCACTGCGCCAACGAGGCCGGCGCAAATCCGACATTTGGGGTGGTGCGCGAGGATGCCATCGGCTTCGGCCCGGATGTGGTTGCCCCCAACAACAGCAATGAAGACGGCTTGGTTTACTACAACGGTGCCGGGGGCGCCCTGCCTGCCGCCAACACGGCGTTCAACGCAGCTGCAGGGGGCGTCAACTTTACCGGTGAGCTGGTGGAGCGACCCGCAAACTTCACCGCAGGCTGGTACCTGGACAACATCCGGGGTATCGGCAACGGTCTCGTCGCAGACCCGGCGTTTCTGAACGGCTTTCTGGACGGTGACACCAACTTCGACGGTGTCGTGGATGCAGATGATACCCGGTCGCCGTTCATCCTCTTCGACGATGGCGTGGACGGCTTCAATCAGGACGTGGCAGACGATACCGGCGGCTACGACATGACCCATGTCGGGGCCGTACGCGGCGGCGCTGTGACCAACACGCAGTTCGACAACTGGACGGTAGGCACTCGCCGCAGCGAAGGCTTTACCGTACGTACGGTCCCGGCCACGCCGTGATCCTCTGACCACTTCACCGTTTTCGTGTCGGCCCGCTGTGCAGCACCCTACAGGACGTAAGGATACAGGGGTCGACACGATCCTCTCAGGAGAAACCCCATGCGATTCATTCTTATCGGCTCTATGCTCTTCGCCGCCTCGCTGGCATGGTTTTCCATGCAGCAGGCACCCCTCCCCACCGAACCGGCCAGCCCCGCGAGCCCGGAAGCTGCCGCGCCAGACGTTCCCACGGCTGCGCCCCCACCGGCGTCCATTGCTACCGTGCCCGTCGGCACGACACCGGACGCCATTCCCGCTGAGGTTCAACCAGCCACCAGGGCGCTGCCTCGCGGCGACGTTCCCACCCCACCGGACCTCGAAACCCTCATACACGATCCGGACTGGGATCGCTCGGACATAGAAGCGCTGGTAAACGCGTTCGCGCCCGAGCAACACGATGACGTGCGCGACGTTCTCGAGTCGTTTGCGGCCGAAGAGCAGTTGTCTCTCAACTGAGCTTCGGCCCCCTGCCCCGTCCACGCCCGGCAAAGCAGGGCTTGATCGCTATTTAAGTCTGCCTATAATAAAGCCGAAACGGGGAGACCAGAGCAGACGTGCCGGAAAACGCACCACTTTCACCTGCAGCCGAAGCATATGTTTGGGGCTTTCCACTGCTGTCTGTGCATCGTACCCGCCTGCTACTCTGCTCCCGCAACAGTCCGGGCGCCCTGAACCACCTGGACAAGCTCGCAACCCCCGACGACAAAGCCATCGTTGCCCCCAACAACGACACGCTTTATTCCTCAGGCTGGTACGACCTGCGCCATGGCGATCTGACTATCGACGTACCTCCGATGGACAAACCCGGCCGGTACTGGAACGTGATGATCGCCGATGCGTACACGCACGTGACCTATATCGCCAGACGCCATCACGGCACCGACGGAACACGGGTTACGGTCACTTTCGACCCATCTGCGCCACCCAGCGACGACAACAGTCGTACAGTCACGGTAAGCACCCCAACGGCCTGGGTCATCATCCGGGTGCTGGTCGAATCACCCGCAGACATCGAAACAGCCAGACAGCTGCAGCGCTCGATCACCGTGACAGCGCCAGCTTCTCACCCGTCCACGCTTACGGAGCGCGCAGGCCGGGCGACCGATATCGCTCGCAGCGGAGTCGATGTCTTCAACGAAATCCGGCGATGCATGCGCATCGATCCGCCCGCGCCATGGCACCCGCCTTTATCGGATGCAGCCCAGGCCATCGTTGACGACCCAGCGGCCTTCCCGTCAGAAGCCCTGCTCGAAGGCATTGCAGCGGCTGAGAAACAAATCACCCGCGGCAACGCTGAAGGCACCGTCGTTCAGAACGGCTGGAGCACCGGTCGAGCAGCGGGGGGGCCTGGCGCCAACATCCTCAAACGCGCCACAGGCGCAAAATTTGGCCTGGGTGGCCACTACGCCATAGAAAACCGCAGTTACATTGCCGTTCACGACGCAGACGGGAACAAGCTCGACGGCCGCAGGCCCCTGGAGATGCACCTGAGAGCCGACGCCATGCCTCCTTGCAGCGCCTTCTGGTCACTCACGGCGTACGGCACAGACCTCTACCTCGTCGACAACGACATCGATCGCTGGTCGATCAGCGATAGAACCCCGGGCTTGCGTTATGCAGATGACGGCAGCCTTTCGCTGGTGTTGAGCGCAACGCGCTCCGCAGATTCATCCAACTGGCTTCCGGTACCGGACGGCCCATTCATGCTGGGCATGAGGGTTTACGAAGGCCTGCCGGAGGTTGTCGACTGCCATTGGTTTCCGCCACCCCTTACCACGCTGGAGACGTCATGAGAGAACCCGACCTGACAGACAACGACACCCACGCCGGTGCCACTTTGACCGCCCTTCCCTCAGTGGACTGGCTGGATCTCCAGCACAATCGCGACAAGTTCATGGCCGATCTGCGCTATGCGCTGTCCGAGTGCGGATTTCTGGTGCTGGAGAACGCACCGGGACTCGACGATACCTTCCAGCAGCGCGCCTTCCGGGAGGTACGGGGATTTTTCGACGCCCCCATGGACATCAAGAAAACCGCTCACATCGCCAACACGCCCTATTTCCGCGGCTACACCCTGCCAACGCCGGCAGACCGCGGGCACGGCCAGGTGATCGAGAATTTTCAGTTCGGCTTCGAACAGGCGCCCCTCTGCGCCCATGACGACCCATCGCTGCCCATTCACAAGCGTCTGTTTGTGGGCCCGAACACCTGGCCCGAAACCGATACCCTGCCCGGCTTCCGACCCGTCATCGAAGAGCTGACAAGCATCTATCATCGCCTCACCCACGAGCTGGGGGAGCTGATTGTTGAATCACTGGGGGAGGATCCGGCCGAATTCCGCAGGTATTTCGATGTGGACGAGCCGTACCTCGCCGCCAGCCTCAATCACAACTTCAGCCTGGACGTCTTCGCCGACGATGCGCGGGACCAGGTGGTCTCGGCGTATGAGAAGTTCGACAGCAAGAACGTGGGAGCACACATCGACGGCCCGCCGTTCGTGGCGCTGCTGATCAACGACCGGCCGGGATTGCAGGTGGTTGCCGGTGAAGGCAACTGGGTGGACGCACCGGTGACGTGCAGGACTGCGCCCGGCGACTACCATGTGCCAGTTGTGCCCGGCTCGGTGATCGTGAACACCGGAGGCACGCTGATGCACCTCAGCGAAGGCCGCTACTCCGCCACATTGCACCGCGTGAACACCACGCTGATACCCGCCGGCGACACCCGCATCTCCATGCCCTACTTTCTGTTGCCGAAGATGGAAGGCGATCTCGTGCCGTTCGGCAAATCGCATGCTGACGAGTCCGGCGCGGCCGGCTACGAGGCCGGCCGGGATCGTGGCGCCAATGCGTGCGTGAACCGCATGGGCACGTTCCCGCAGGTAACCCGCCGATGGTGGGTGGATGAGTACGCTGCCCTGCGCGAACAGCAGGAGAAAGAAGTGCAGGCGGAAACCTCAGCAGCTTTCAAGCTGGCTGCTGAGCGTGGAAAGCGATACCGGGAAAACAGAACCGACGGCTAGCCTCAGCCCCGTTGGAACCGGCGTGTTCCACCGTGATGCGTTAGAGAGTAAGGTGCTTTTGACTGCCTCATGCACGGTTTTCACAGCGTTTCACCACGGGAGCAACCATGGCCTCAGACCTGACTTCGAGCGAGCAACCGGAACGAGACCCGCAGGGCCTGCGGTTACCGATCAAGCTCGATTCCGCATCGAACGGTGAGTATGTCCCGCAGGCGCTGCACGAGCACCACCACGTGGCCAACCGCCTGGCTCACGAGCAGGCAACCCGGAACGCCAAACGTACCGGTGTGGGGCGACGACAGTTCCTGGTTTCTGCCGCGGGCTCAGCAACAACGCTGCTCGCGTTCAACAACGCGTACGCCTCGGCTGGGAAAACAGGTGGTTTCTACGACATTGCCGAGGATGCAGCGTTTGACGTGGCGCAGGCGCAGGCAGCTTTCGCAAAGTCGAGCTTCATCCTCGATGTGCAGGGGCACTTCGTAAATCCGGAAGGTGCCTGGCTGAACGGGTTACCGGAAGAGGCAACGCCTCTGCGAGGGTTGCCAAAAACCAGCTGCGATCTCGGCTCCGTGCCCGGTGACCGCAGCTACCTGAACTGCATCGGGTCGGACGAGTTCGTCAAAGACATCTTTCTGGATTCAGAAACCGACCTCATGGTGCTGTCTTTTGTGCCCTCCACGCGGGAAGCGGAACCTCTGACCATTGAGGAAGCCCACGCCACCCGCGACATCATCGAGCGCCTGGATGGTACCGATCGTCTGCTCATCCATGGCCGGGTGAATCCGAACCAGGCTGGAGATCTGGAAGGCATGGACGAGCTGGCCGAGCGCTGGCAGGTGTCTGCCTGGAAAACCTATACCCAGTGGGGGCCGCAGGGCCATGGCTTTTCGTTCATGGACGACACCGGCCAGGCGTTCATCGAAAAGGCTCGCAAGCTCGGCATCAGAAACATCTGCGTGCACAAAGGGCTGCCCTTCGGACCGCAGTCTTACCAGCACTCGCTCTGCGACGACATCGGTCCCGCTGCCAAACAGAACCCGGACATCAATTTTCTGATCTACCACTCGGGTTACGTGGCGGAGCAGGCTGAGGGCCCTTACGACCCCGCTCGCAACGAGGGCATAGACTCGCTGATAAAAAGTGTTGTCGAAAACGACGTTGTCGAGCAGGGCAACGTCTACGCCGAGCTGGGATCAACCTGGCGCCTGCTGATGCGCGACCCGGACAGCGCGGCGCACAGCCTGGGCAAACTGTTCAAATACATGGGCAGCGACAAAGTGCTGTGGGGAACCGATTCCATCTGGTACGGCTCTCCCCAGGACCAGATCGAAGCCTTCCGGACTTTTCAGATATCGCAGCAGTTTCAAGAGCAATACGGCTATCCGGTCATAACCGAAGCCATGCGCGCTCAAGTGTTCGGCCTGAACGCGGCTCCGCTGTATGGTCTGTCCGAGGAGGACATGCAGAAACTGCGCAAGGACCAGGTTAACAAAGACCGCCTGGCCTACGCGCCTGTGGCGAATCCCAGCTACCGCACGTACGGCCCGAAGAACCGTCGCGAGTTCATGAATCTGCTGCGTTGGGGCGGGCAGTGATCACCCGCACACGGTGCATGCCCCCTCACGTCAAAGGCGTCGCTGAGCCGCCGCGATAGTCTCGTCCACCAGCCTGCGCTGGGCGCGACTGCCACCGATGCGCACTACCGACGGTAACGCCTGCGACAGAATGCCGTGTGCCCGCGACCAGTCCTGCCTGGCGAAAGCCTCGAAGCCATCTGTGAGTTCGAACACAACCGTTCCAGTGGTGAGGTAACCTTTCTCGTCGCTCAAGCGGCAACTCGCCCGAAGCTCATCCAGCGCCTGCCAGTCCTCGAGGGCCGCGAGACAGGCTGCCTGGTGAACGTCCACGAAGATACCAGGCCGCGGGAAGTATTGGTTACCCAGCGCTCTGAGCTGCTCGAATCTCGCGACGGAACGTTCAGCGCCTGCCATCCATGCCCGCCAGGCCAGCGACACCCCGTCGGTAAACAGGTTGATGGACGGACTGTCCGACTGCCCTTCGCGGCAGCGGTCATCGTAGATTGTCCACATGGCGTCGAAGTTTTTTTCCAGTAGATGGAACAGCGCCAGATGCCACCAGAGATGGCAATACATGATGCCATCGGCTCGAAAATCCGGCAGCCAGCCGTCCAGCCAGGCCAGCGCTTCCGTATGCGCACCGGCTTCGAACTTTGCATGCACCCAGATATGCGCCACATGGCCGCTGTCCGGGCGTGCCGCGAGCGCCGCTTCGATGAGAGGGAGACTGTCCTGCACCCGATCGTATTCCAGCAGCGCAAAGGCGAGCGCCTGCTGATACCACCAGTCGTCGCCATAGTGCGTGGCAAGGGGCTCCAGCAGTGCAAGCTGTTCCGCTTCGCGATCCTGCCGACCGCTGAAGCCGATCAACCCGAACACGCCTGCTGCCGGATCGATGGCCAGCGCATCCCGCGGAAAATCGGCCACGTGCTCCTGGATCTGCGTCAGGGCCTCATCCCGCCGTCCGGACATGACATTTCGAACGATCGCCGCGTGCTGCTGCTCGCGGCGGGTGGCCGACGCGGCCAGTTCTACGCCCTGCGCTGCCGCTTCCCGCGCATCGGAGATGCGCCCCGCCAGCATGAGCGCACTGGCCCGGACACTGTGGCCGAGGGCAAATTCCGGATCTTCCGCGAGCACGGCATCCGCGGCGTGCAACGGATTGCCCACGCCGGCCAGGAGGCTGTCGGCAGCAGTGTCGAAGGCCCGGGCGGCGGCTTCGCTCGCCGTGCTGAGCGGCAGGTCATAGTGGTCGTGGTACATCCTCGTGTTCACCCTCCAACGAACAGCGTCAATGAGCCGGATTATAGAGCGCCATCGCGACCGGATGCGTATCCCGGCATCGCTCCTGTCGCGCGCGGCCAACGCGGCAACGAGTGATAGGATGCGTTTTCTCAAGAAAGATCGGCCCTGTGATTGTCTAGAGGATTGGCACTGCTGCTCGGGATCGTGGCTCTGGTGCTGGCTTCAGCAACGGTTTACCTGAAACCAGTCCTTGCTTCCGCGTTGGGCCTGGCGGCGCGACAGGCATGCTCGCTCCACGTGGGCGCTGGCATACCGCTCGCGCTCGCCCGGGAAACTTACATCGATCGCCATATCCGACCGCTCGGGCCTTACGTTTCGACGCATGTCGACGCCAACCACGTTCGCGCATCGCTCTTCAATCTCCTTACTGTCCGCGCCTTTCACCGCGAGGGTTATGGCTGCGTGCTCGCCCACGGAGAGGATGTGCTGGCGCTGAAACCCTATCGAGTGACACCCCGTCGGCAGAGCACACTCAACCAGCCTGAAAGACAGGCACATTTCGATGTGTCCGCGCTCGATGCCGCGGTTGAAGCCTCGTTTGCAGAGCCCGGCGACGCTGAACCCAGACAGACGATGGCAGTGCTGGTGTTGAGCAACGGCAAACTGGTTGCAGAGAAATACGCTGAGGGTATTTCCCAGACCACTCCGCTGCCGGGTTTTTCAATGGCTAAAAGCATGACCGCAACCATGCTCGGGTTGTTAGTGCTGCACAAAGGGCTCGACGTAAGAGCTGTGGTTGCGAACGCCGGAAAACTCAGCGAAGCCGGCGTGACCTACGATCAGTTGCTGCGCATGACCTCCGGTATCGGTGTGGTGGAGGACGGGTCAGGGCGTGACGGTAACTCCATCATGCTGACGCAAACGCACGATGCTGCAGCGTATGCTGTCAATCAGGCGCTGCAACACGATCCCGGCACGGAGTATGCGTACACCGGAGGCAATTCCGTGGTGCTGGCGAAGCAGTTCGTTGAGCTCGCTGGCGATGGGAATCCGTCCGAAGCCTACCGGTTTCTTGCTGATGAACTTTTGCAACCGTTGGCAATGACCTCAGTGGTGCTGGAAACCGACGGGGTGGGCACGTTCCTCGGTTCGTCTTTCATGCTGGCCAGCGCTCTCGACTGGGCAAAGCTGGGCCAGTTGTATCTGCAGAACGGCGTCTGGGAAGGCAGGAGAGTTCTCCCTGAAGGTTGGACCGAATACGTCAGCACCAAGACACCGCAGTCCATGGAACGCGACTACGGCGCAGGTTTCTGGGTCGCCGTGGATGGCGGTCGTGACAGCCGTCATGAGCACCTGCCGCGGCCGCCCGCGAACGCCCTGTTCATGCACGGCATGATGAACCAGGCGGTCTATATTCTGCCCACGGAGTCGCTGGTGGTCGTGCGTCTGGGGGCAACCCGCTCTTATCTCGACTCGGGGGAGTGGGAGCTTCTGGCAGATACGCTCAGCGCCTGGAAACCCGCACAAACACCAATGAGGTACCCCGAACAATGAGCAAACCGTGGATTTTCATGGGCGTTGACCGCTCACATTTCTCGGCCAAACTGCGCCCGGCACTGCGCTACAAGCAGATACATCATGTCGAGTACCCGCCCGACGATCGGGTTGCAGAACGCACAGGGGTAAACTTCATCCCCGTCCTGTTTTCCCCGGAAGACGAGGTTTTTCAAGACACGACGGACATCATCGATCTGCTCGAAGCGCGGTTCCCCGATGCCGGACTCATACCATCGGGGCCAGACGGCTTGTTGTGCCGCTTGTTTGAACTGTACGCAGACGAGTTCTTCCCTACTGTGAGCATGCGCACCCGGTGGGCCTATGCCGACAACGAAGCTGAGATGCGGCGCGCTTTCTCCGCGTTTTCCGGAGACCTTGCACGCGGCAACGCGGTCGCAGATCTGATGAGCTCCTATCTGCCCATGCTCGGCGTCACCGAAGAGACCATACCGGCCATCGACGCTCACACCGCCGACGTTCTCGCGGCGCTGGATGAACATCTGGCCGCGCACGCCTATGTGCTTGGCGAGCGGCTGTCGCTGGCAGACTGCGCCCTGATGGGGCCCCTCTACGCGCACCTTTACCTCGACCGAGTGACGCGCAAAGAACTCTACGAGAAATACCTGCATGTCTGCATGTGGATCGAACGCTGCAATCGTCCGGTACCGGAGAAAATGGGCGAGTGGTTCAGCGGGGACTACCCCGGCAGTTTGGGCAGGATCCTGCAGCTTCTGGGACGCGACGCCGTTCCCCTTCTGCGCGCCCAGGACGAGGGGTTTCACGCATGGGCCGCGGAAAATGCCGCGCCCGGGGAGGAAACCCCGCGGGTTGTGGGCAAGTACCAGGGAACCCTCCGGAACGTCCCCTTCACTGCCGGCATTCGCCCCTACGTTTCCTGGAAGATTCAGCGCCTGCGCGAGTTTGACGCCACCGTTCCCGCCGAAAGCCGGCACGCGGTATCAACCCTGCTCACCGAGACCGGCTGCGGGTTGTTGCTTGATACTCCTAATCACGCAACCGGGCTGGCGAAGGCAGAGTTCCGGCTTGTGTTCAGCTAGACGACCGATCGAGGTGCCCATGGAAGAAGAAGTTGCGCTGCTGCTGAACCACCTTTATCCGCATTTCAACGCCAGACACGTTGACCGGCACGACGCCATTCGGACGTACTGGCGTAACCAATGGGCAACCATCAATTCACAGGTAACGCCCATCTCCTACCGGGTTGCGGACGGCAGAGTCATTCTCGAGGTGCATCAGCTCGTGAAAGACATGGAGGGCGCAACGCTGTCGGACAGCGTGGTTTTCCACACGTACACCTTCGCGAATGCAAAGGTGGCGAGAATGGACATCAGCGACGCTGTACCCGCGTTCGGTGAGTCCACCCCCGCCACGTCCACAGAAGGACAGGTATAGCCGCCGCTACGCGGCTGGCGTGGCCAGATGCGACAACGTGGCCTGCAGATCATTCACCAGGCTGGCGTCGCTGAGACGGCCCGTGTCCCCATCGAAGTTGTCGAAGAAGCTGGGGACCGACATCGACGCTTTCAGATCGGCACCAAAAAACGGGGCTGACTTGGCAGCCGTGGCAAGCACGCTGGCGCCGCCGCCGGCACCGGGTGACGTCGACAGGATGACGGTTGGCTTGTTCTGGTAGACCTTCATGTCGATGCGCGATGTCCAGTCGAAGAGGTTCTTGTAGGCCGCCGTGTACGAGCCGTTGTGCTCCGCAAAACTGATGAGCAGAGCGTCGGCAGCACCAATTTTCCCGTAGAAACGATGGGCTTCGTCCGGGATGCCATGCGCCGCCTCCCGGTCACTGCTGTACAGCGGCATTTCGTAGTCGTTGATGTCCAGTGTTTCAATGTCAGCGCCTTCAATCAGTGTGGCGGCAAAGCCCAGCAGCTGCCTGTTGATGGATTGCGTCGAGTTGCTTGCCGCAAAAGCCAGGATCTTCATCAGTAACCTCCAGTGTGTTGGTTGTTCGGTTAAGCCGGTTGGTGAAATTCGAGCACGTTGTCGTCCGGATCTCGAATGAAGAAAAACTCTGCGCCCTCCGGCAATCTCACGGTTTCCGTGATTTCAATGCCCGCCGCGAGCACTTCACGCTCAACCGCCTGGAGGTCGTCAACTTCCAGAGCAATGTGCGTGTATCCCGTGTGCTTCGCCGCCACGTCCATGAGGAGATTGGCCGGTGAAGCGTCTTCAGACGCATTCAGAATGAAGTTGATATTGACGCCGCTCGGATGCTCCATGACGGCAACCGGCTCGGGACCCATGGGTCCGGCAATGAACTCGAAGCCCAGTTTCTCGTAGAACTCCCGGGCTGCCTCGAGACTGCGAATGCGCAAACCCACGTGGTTGATTTTAAGTATCTGCTTCATATCCGCTCCTTCGGTTGTGGTCGGGAAGTTAAAACCACCTTATCAGCAGGACGCCGAACCAAAACTTCCCCAAATCTGGACTTATCGTCCCATTTTTGGGACATTGCTGCGCATGCTGGACCTGAATGACCACCACTACTTCGTGCACGCCGTTGACCACGGCGGTTTTGCTGCTGCGAGCCGCGCCCTCGATCTCCCCAAGTCGACGCTCAGTCGCCGCGTCATCGCTCTGGAATCACGCCTCGGTGTACGACTGATCGAGCGAACGTCCCGCAGCTTCGTCATGACCGACGCAGGGCGTGCGTTTTACCGCCACGCCAAAGCGATGCTGATCGAGGCGGAAGCCGCCGAGGATGTCGTGACGAGTCTCCTCGCCGAACCCAGCGGCACGGTGCGGATGACCTGCTCGTTCGGCATGGCCCGCTTCGTCAGCGGGCTGCTCAGTAACTTCCTGTCGGCTTATCCCCGGGTCGACCTGGTTCAATACACGACAAACAAGAATGTCGATCTGATAGAAGAAGGGTTTGATATCGGTTTGCGCGGCCACAGCGGGCCGCTGCCAGACTCGTCTCTCGTGCAACGCCGCCTTGCAGACACACCCTGGCAGGCGTTCGCCGCCCCCGCGTACCTCGCCGCAGAAGGCAGGCCCACGGAGCCTGCAGATATCACACAACATGCAACGCTTGCGCTGGGCGCCGGTACGGACAACATGTCGTGGCAGTTCATGCGCAACCAGCAGACCGTCAGCGTGCCCATCAAGCCGAGATTTCAGGGCAGCGACATGGATTCACTGCAGGACGCGGCAATCGCCGGGCATGGGATCGTCTCGCTGCCGGGGTATGTCGCTCAACAGGCGGTAAGAAGCGGTGCGCTCGAGCCCGTGCTTGCCGACTGGATCACCCAGCGGGCGCGCATCTCGCTGTTGATACCTCCACGGCGCAGCCAGCTACCTTCCGTCCGGGCGCTGATCGACTATCTTGTGGTCGAGTACCCCAGGTTGCTCGCTGCCTAGCGCGCCGGGAGTTCATCCGCCATAGACCGAGCGCGTAACGGCGGCACGCTTCCGCCGCGGACGCGCTCGTTTGCCATGCTCCGGTACACCCACCTGCACCAGGTATTCGGAAGGTGTCATACCAAACCAGCGTTTGAACGTGCGGCGGAAGCTGGACGTGTCGGCAAAACCCAGCGACAACGCCGCCGCCTCCGCGGTCATGGATCCAAGGTAGATGACCGCCTGCTGTTTCAGCGCCTTGTCGCGTAGTGTCTGATAGCTGGTGCCGCTCCGCTTCAGCTGACGAATCAGAGTTCGGCCGCTCACGGCAAACAGCGGCGCGATCTCTTCCAGCGTCCACAGCTTCCCCGGGTTCTCCAACAGGAAGTTCTCGATGTTCTGCACAATGTCGTCCTGTTCCTGGCGCTCTTCCATGAGGGTTCTGCAGCGCCGAAGACTCTCTTCAAAGGTCATCACGTCGGCTTCCGGCGAAGGCAGCGACAGCAGTGACGTCTCGAAGCCGATGCGTGTTTCCGCGCAGCCGAATTCGACAGGTCCACCAAACACCGGGGCGTAAGCGGCGTGATAGGCCGGGGCGGCATAGGCGAGCTGCAGCTGGCGCACATTGTCCTGCCGCCCGCTGTAATACGTGAGGCAGTGTGTCAGCGTGAAAAGAATAGACTCGCTGAAAAACGGGACGAGCTTTGTCGGTAACCCGTGAACAGCAATGCTGATGGTGGCTGCACGACCGGCATTAGACAACGTCACGACGAAGAAGCTTGCCCGCACCGGCACAAAGCGTGCGAAGGTATCGAGCGCCGTGTCCAGATCCGGGGCGCTCTGCATCGCCGTGCCAACCACGCCATGCGCGGCGAGCTGAAGCTGATGGCCTACCCGCAGTCCCAGGCCCGGGGCCGCGTTCGCCAGCGCGTTCTCGACCAGACGCATCTGTGCGCTGAACGGCATCTCGAATTCCGCTCGCATGAGATGCCGCTCTGTGCACCCGGTGCCCTGAAACAGCGCTTTTTCAGGGACTTCAGCGCGGACAAAGCGGTAAAGCAGGCGTACATAGCCTGTTGCGAAATAGGGCTGTGCCATGGGCAGATTTTAGGGCTCTCCACCACCCGTGTCATCAGATGTCCCCCTGCAGGCACGATATGTCCTTCCCTCGGAACGGGGATTCTCCAGAATGGCGCTTACGCAACGGGGAGAGCCTCATGACCGAACGACAGAAAAGCCTGCTGGTGTTGAACGGCGTTGGACTCCTGATCAGCGCAGCCCTGTCCGGATGGCTGCATTTTTTTCAGCTGCTCGGCGAGATAGACCTGTGGCCCGTCATCAACCACGTTGAAGGCCAGGTGCCTGGGGAGCCGAGGGCGTGGATCATGGCGCACCTGGAGGGCATTACCAACGGCCTGATTCTGATGGCCATTGCCTCGATCTCCGGCTGGCTGGCATTGAGTGCGCGCCAGTACAACTGGCTGTTCTATTCGTCACTCACGTTTGGCTGGTTGTTTACGCTGCCCGCCATTGCGAACGCCTGGTTCGGCACCCGCGGGCTTGCCTTCGGTGGTGGACCTTTCGGTGACAGCCTGGCCAACAACGTGATCTACCTGTTCGGTTGGCCGGCAATGATAGGCGTGCACATCGCGTTCGCACTGCTGGCCTGGGGCGCATGGAAACACTATCGCCAGCTGCTGGCGCCCTCTGCCGCGGCCAACACCAAACTCAGGGAGGCGTGATTCATGGCTCACGCGATAGAAGTACGCAGAATTCCCTTCGACTTTGCCGACAGCGTGCCACCGTTGTGGCACGCGACGCAGCACGAATGGAGCCATATGGTGAACGGCGCCTCGCTGACGATGCCGTACCTCGAGCCTTTCCTGAACCGAACGATGCGCGAAGCGCTGGCGCAGATAGACGACCCGCAGCTCAGAGAAGATATCGATGGTTTCGTTCGCCAGGAGGCACAGCACTACACCAACCATCGGCGCTACAACGAGATGCTGAAGGCGAACGGCTACCCCGAGCTTGCCGCGATTGAGGCAACGTTTGAAGCCGACTACACGGCCCTGGAAGCGCGTTCCCTGGCATGGCGTCTCGCCTATTCAGCGGGTTTCGAAACCATGACCATGGGCATTACAGAGTGGCTGATCAACGATAGAGACGCCCTGTTCCGCGACGCAGACCCAACGGTAACCTCCCTGGTGCTGTGGCACATGGTGGAAGAAACGGAGCACAAATCTGTCGCTTACGACGTGTACCAGGCTGTGTCGGGGAAATACTGGCTGCGCGTGGCAGGTCTTTTCTGGGGCTCGCTGCACGTCGGGCTCATGTCCCGTCGTGCATACATCGCGATGCTCAAAAAGGACAGGCGCTGGGGCAATCTGCGCAGCAGGCTGCGTGTCTGGAAGATGGTGGGGCGCTTTTTCCAGAAGGCCGGATCAGCCATGCTGCGCGCGCTGCGTCCGGGCTATCACCCGGACAACGTCGAAGACCCCGTCTGGATAGACCGATGGCAGTCTGCCTACGCCGCTCAGCCAGCCGGTCTGGTGCCGCTGCTGGATACGGCCGAAGCCGGAATTCCACCCAGGTTCAGCAATGTCGCCTCGCACCAGGGTCAGGCATCCAGGTAGCTGGCGCCGGACATCACCTGCTTGAGCTGGGTGAATTCCAGAATACCCTCGGGCCCGCATTCGCGGCCCCATCCGGACTGCTTGTACCCGCCGAACGGCTGAGTGAGCGACACGCCAGCGCAATTGATCGCGACGCCGCCCGAGCGTATGCGTCGCGCCAACGCCAGCGCCTTTTCCTCATCGCGGGAATAGATGGAACACGCCAGCCCGTAAGGTGTGTCGTTGGCAACAGCCACCGCCTCATCGAGCCCGTCGTAGGGAATGACAGCCGTCACCGGACCGAACACTTCCTCCTGTGCAATTGTCATGGCGTTGTCGACATCGGCCAGCACGGTAGGCTCGTAGAACCACCCCCGGTTCAAATGACTGGGACGACGCCCGCCGGAAACCAGTCGCGCACCCTCCTTCTGCGCCAGCGCCACGTAGTGTTCAACCCTGTCTCTGGCTCGCAGCACTGACAGCGGTCCCTGGTCGGTAGCCGCATCGAAGGGGTCGCCAATGGTGATTGCCTGGTAGTGTTTCGCCAGCGCTTCCACCACCTCGTCGTAACGCGAACGCGGGGCCAGCACGCGCGACAGGTTGACACACACCTGACCCATGAAACCGCTGCTGCCAGCACCGAGGGTGTCCATCACCTCGTCCAGATTCACGTCCTCGTCGATGATCGCCGGAGACTTGCCACCCAGCTCCAGGGCCGTGCGTGCCAGCCGGTCTGCGGTGTTTTTCACCACCTCGATGCCAATGGCCGTACCACCCGTAAGCGCCACCATGTCGATACCCGCGTGACGCACCAGGTATTGTGTCACCGGCGTATCGGCCGCCAGTACGCTCACCACGCCGGACGGGAATGCCGCCTCCGCCAGGGCATCGGCAATGAGGCGCGACGTCAACGCAGATTCCGGCGCGTGCTTGACGATCACGGTGCAGCCGGCCAGCAACGCAGGAATGATTTTCATGCCCATGAGCACGATCGGACCGTTGAACGTCAGCACGCCGAGGACGGTGCCGATGGGTTCCCGCCACAGGCGAGTGCCGTCACGGTTGTCCTCCCAGGGCAACTCGGGCGCCAGCGCCAGGGCCTGGCGCCACACTGCAACCCCAGCGCCGTCGTTGATCATCTCGCCATGCGCGAGCGTGGGCCCGGATTCGAAGGTCCAGGCGCGGTTCAACTGCGGCAGCCGTCGCTCCAGCGCCTCACACAACCGCGTGCACACCGCTACCCGCTCTTCCACTGACATACGCGGCCACGGCCCGGTGTCGAAGGCCTGCCGGGCGGCGGCAACCGCCTGGTCTGCATCCGCCCGGGTGGGTACGGCAACCCGCGCAACGGCTTCTTCGGTGGTGGGAGATATCACGTCCGTCACTATCGCGTGAGCATCCCGATGCCACTCCCCGGCAATGAACTGGGCGTCCAGTCCCGCCACGTCGATATCCAGCTTCGCAGGATGGCTGGCCATGTCGTCTCCCCCTCAGAAACGTGTATCAGCCTTCAGTGTATCCAACAAACATCTCTATCGGCATCAGAGGCCTCTGCTTCCTTTACGGGATGCTGTTGCAGGGTACTATGGGCGCCGGTTCTCGTGCGGAGACGGTAAGGTCCAGTGGCAGATTTTCAAACAGTTGCGGCCATCGTAGATGTTCCCGTAAACGGCAGCGTCGCGGTGGAGCTGGACGGGGTGTCACTGCTGGTGTGCAACACCGGGGATGACGTTGTGGTGGTGGAGAATCGCTGCTCTCATCAGGACCAGCCTCTGGAAGGTGGTCGCATACGCAACGGCTATATCTTCTGCCCGATCCACGGCATGCGATACAAGCTGGCCGACGGAGAAGCCGTGGGCCAGCTCACCCGGGTTCCAATCAACGTGTTCGAAACCCGGGTGGAGAACGGCGACGTGCAGGTGCGTTTAGTTTCCTAGGAAATCCTGCACCCGTTTGTGCAAGTGACGAATACGGATCTCCTGGTAGTTGCCCAGCGTCTGCCCGCCCTTCGCGCAGGTTTTGAAACCCCTGGTCTGGGCCGCCAGATTGTCCGTGTCCTGGTCGTACACCGCCCCCAGAAAACCCAGCCCTTCGGCGCGCGTCCAGCTCTCGTCCACATCCAGATACAGCGGTTCCGGCGGTGGCGGCGGCGCCTTTTCCGGGTGCCTGGGACGCAGGAAGTAAAGGTCGAAATAGGCGTAGTCGGGGTTTTCTACATCGGGGCGGAATCGATACGCCATGGGCAGGCTCAGCCCCGGAAAGATGAAGAAGTTGGGAAACAGAAAGTACTCGATGGAATCCAGGGTCTGCGCCGTGGAGTAGTCGGAGAAATCCTGCTCGTACTGCTTGCCCAGCTGCTCTTTGATGGTGCTGGCGTAGAAATCCCGGGCTGTCATCCCTTCGGGCAGCGTGGGCGGGTCGCCATCCTGGGGACCACGGCGACCCATCATCGAGTCGAGCAGGGCCTGTTCGGTCAAGGGTTCCGGGCGACGCGGGTTGTGCGCACCGATGGTATGAATGAACCGATTGACGTTGTCGCCAAACACATCGTAAGTGGTGATGGGCTCAGAAAACTCGTTGCCGCCGGCATGCGTCTCTTTGACGTGATACGCCTCCATGAACGCCTCTTCCGCCGCCTTCCAGTTCACCGGCAGGCGCTTGCACACATGGGTTTCGATGTAGCGGTCTTCTATGTGGAAGTCTTTGAAGTGTTCCGGCAGCACACCAAGAAACTCTTCTAGCGGCGCCGCGTCGGAATCGAAATTCACAAACACGAACCCGCCCCAGGTACCAACCTGCAGCTCGCGCAACCGATGACTGTCCGGGGAAACGTGCGGAAAATCCCAATCTTCGGGCACCTCGACGAGCTCGCCGTCCAACGAGTACACCCAGCCATGGAAGGGACAGCGGAAACTCGCGCACCACCCGGACGTTTCCGGTTCCTTCAGCTGGGTACCGCGGTGCATACACGCGTTGTAGAACGCTTTGATGGCACCGGAATCGGTGCGCGTGACGATCGCAGACAGGTGGCCGATGTCGTAGACGTGGTAAGCGCCCGGCTCGGGAATGTGTTCTTCCCGACAGGCCATCTGCCACACCCGTGGCCACAACTTCTCGAATTCCGCGGCGGCATAGTCGTGTGAGGTGTAGCTGCTGTAGGGAATATCTACATCACCGAGAAACTCATAGGAATACTCCAGAAACGCGGGCGGAGGTTCTGAACTGTCTCGCTGTATGGCTTCCTGGTAGGTAGGTCCGGGGGCGCGTGCATCACCGGCGGCGGGAGGTGTAGAGGCTGCCATGGCTGATCTTTTCCGAGCTTGCTACGTGATTCGACTCATTCTAACGCCAGCGCCTCACGGGTCCACCGCGCTGGCACATCACCGGGAAGCCGGTAAAGTCGGCATATCGCTTGTACAGCGAGGTGCTTCCGCTCGCCCCGCACGCGGCGTTCACACAGAAACAGGAAACCGATGAGCGACAACCCCGCGCAGACGCCAGGTGGTGTGGCCAAGACGCCCTTCAAAATGCCACACACCCTGGCGCTGATGTTCATGCTCATGATCGTGGCGCTGGTGATGACCTGGGTGCTCCCTGCGGGGAGTTTTCAAACGGCAACCAACGATGCCGGACGCGAGGTGGTGGTTGCGGGTACGTTCACCGTCATTGAAGACCAGCCGAAGCTGTCGCCGCTCGCCTTGTTCACATCGATACCGGTGGCGCTGGCCCAGGCCCAGGACATCATTTTCTTCGTTCTGCTGATCGGCGGGGCGCTCGCCGTCATCCGCGACACGGGCGCGATCGATGCGTTGCTGGGCCGCGCCGTCGTCCGCTTCGGCTCAGCACCCGGGCTGCTGATCCTGGCCGGTGTTTTCATGTTCGCGTTCGGCTCTGCGACGATTGGCATGGCTGTGGAGTACATCCCGCTTGCGGGTGTGCTGATTGCCCTGTGCGTGGCGATGCGTCTCGACGTGGTGGCCGCCGTCGGCATCCTGGCAGTGGGTTACTGTATCGGCTACGGCGCGGCTCTGACCAATCCGTTCACGGTGGTCATTGCACAGAACGTTGCCGAACTGCAGCCCATCTCCGGATGGGAATACCGGCTTGTCTGGTTCGTACCCTTTGTGCTGATTGGCGTGCACCACATCTGGCGCTACGCCAGACGCGTCCAGACAAATCCCGCTCTCAGCCTCGTCGCCGACATCCCGGAAGCGCAACCCCCCGCCCCCGTCGAGCCTCCGCCCATGACCGGGACACGCCTCGCGGTTCTGCTGCTGACCCTCGGCACTCTCCTGATCCTCGTCTGGGGCATAACTCAGCACGGCTGGTACCTCATAGAGCTTTGCGCGCTGTTTGTCGGCCTGACCGTTGTCGTGGGGATTGTGGCCCGCCTGCACATCGACCGCGTCGCCGTCGTGTTCACCCGGGGCGCGTCTGAACTCGCGGGCACCGCGCTGTTGATCGGTTTCGCGCGGGCCATCTCTCTGCTTCTTGAAGATGGCATGGTGTTGCACACGATCATCGACTTCATGGCCAGTCCCCTGGTAAATCTGCCCGCCGAGGTCTCTGCCGTGGGTATGCTCGCCATTCAAAGCCTGATGAACGTTTTTGTTGCTTCCGGCAGCGGTCAGGCTTACCTCACCATGCCGCTCATGGCACCCATCGCCGACCTGGTGGGCGTGGAGCGCCAGGTGTCCGTGCTGGCTTTTCTTTACGGCGACGGCTTCATGAACATGATTGTGCCAACCAATCCCGTGCTGATGGGTATGATTGGCCTGGCGGGCATACCGTATACGCGCTGGTTCCGTTTCATTCTGCCCCTGGTGCTCAAACTTCTGGGGACCAGCGCGGTTGCCCTGGTGATTGCCGTGCAGATCGGCTACTCGTGAGAGGTGAGCGTATTGTCACAAGTCAGTGAAACTATTCCGGACAGGCTGGTTCCGCGCGTTGAGGCCGCACTGGCCTGGTTCAACGCGTCGGCGGAGTCAGCCGGTGAAGAATTCAAAGTCACGGGCATGCTGGACGCTGACAAAACGCTGGTCGAGGCCGACGAGCTGAGGCTCATCATGTGCGGTGGCGACCGCTGCGAGCAGCGTTCGTTTCGTGTAACAGGATCGGCGCAGGCGTGGACGGTGGAAATGGTGGAAACCATCCCGCCGGGCCCGGACAAACCACAGGCTGAGCTGGATCCACCACCGGGCGTGCGACGGGACTGGCTGGATAGAGCACTTTCCCAACACGCATTTGTCGTCTTGCTCTTCTACCGCGGGTTCTGGTGACCGCCCTGTCGCGCCGAGTTACGGGGCTATGCGAATGAGGGCGTCGTTGCGAAGATCCGCGCAGCGGGTGGGGAGATCTATGCGGTCACCAGCGAGCCGCAACATCTGGCTGATGAAGCCCACAGGCACTGGGAACTGGATTTCGAAAACGTCGGCGACCCGCATCAGGAGATTTCGAAGACATGCAGCGAGCGGGGCTGGCTGACCATCTACGCCAACAGGGGAAGCCTCGCATTTCTGCAGCGCGGCGCGAGCTGGCATGTCGAACACCCTAAAGGGTTCTTTCAACCCGGCGTGCTCGCCCTCACAAGCGAAGGCCGAGTTCTCTACCGGTGGCGTTCCGTACCGTCTCGCGAAAATCTGAGTGGCACGGCCTCACGGCCCACGCCTCGTCACGTGTGGGCGCAGATCGAACGATCGTTGGCAGCTGGTACCGATGCCGAAGACGCTCCACATGACGACAACCCGGAGATTGATCGACCCCCGCCCCCGCGTGCTCTGTTCTTTGCCGCGCTGATCGCCAACGGCTGGTTTCTGCGGGCAAAATCATTCATGTACTCGCCCGGTGCAGATGCCGTCCCCAATCGTTTCAAGGCGGCCATGGCGCGCTGGTTCCTGTTCTTCGCGTTCTGGATCGCAGCTCTTGTTTTTGCACCAGCACTCCTGGTGGCGCTGTTGTTTGCCGGCTGGCTGGGCTGGATTGTGCAGGACCTGAGGCGCACGCTGGGCGACATGAACACGCAGGTGGAACTCACCTCGGACAGACGCTGATGGACGTCGAAGCGCAGCACTAACGCGAAAGTGCTTCAGTTCCTGTCCACCATGTCTTTGTCCAGGCGACGCCACGTGAGCAGGAAGAAAAGTGCACTTGCCGCATACAGGATCGCCATGATGACCATTGCCGACTGCAAGCTCTGCGCATAAACGGCACCGCAGACATTCTGCAGCTTTTCACTCAACGCTCCGATAACCGCCGGGTGGCATTCGTTCCGAGCCAGTTCCTCAGCGGCAACGCCGAGTTCAGCAGTACCGCCAACAAAGAAAATGTCAGAGGTCAGGCCGATGAACAGGGGACCAAAGCCGTAGCCAATCAGATTGGCGATGAACAACAGCACCGCAATGGCCATTGCGCGCACACGCATACTGACGACACCCTGACCGATGGTGTATTGAGCGGCAATGTAGCCGTACTTCACGAATCCGCCGATGATCAAACCAATGGCGGCAAAAACTAGACTGTCTGTCGTGAAGGCAAACACATAGAACGGGATCGACAAGGCCAGGCCCAGCGCCGGCACCCAGGCGATGGCCCCCGGATGTGATTTGTAGAGTCTGGTTGCCAGCCATCCGGTCGCAAACGTGCCCACGGCAGCTGACAACGCCACCGGTGTGTTGATCCAGATGGCTGCCTCGCCGGTGGTGATTTCGTGCGTGCGAACCAGAAAGATGGACTGAAAGGATGAGATTCCATAACCGCAGAAAGCAGCGATGGTGGCGCCAGCGGTCATTAGCCAGAACGCCGGCTTCGTCGTCAGTTCGCGGATTGCCTCGCGCAATGGAATCGGTTCGCTGGCCTGCTTGACCTTCGGGTCCGTAAAGCCCCGAGGCGGTTCTTGCACCGTCAACTTGAACACCAGGGCAACCAGCACGCCCGGGAGACCAACCACAAAAAACGCCGTTCGCCAGTCGAATGCATCTGTCACCCAACCGCCGATCAGGTTGGCGAACATCCCGCCGAGCGTTACGCCCATGGAGTAAACGCCGAGCGCCTGGGACCTGTCACGTGGGGCGTAATAATCGGCAATCAAGGAGTTAGCCGGCGGTGTGCAGCCGGCTTCGCCAATACCCACCCCGACGCGGCACACTAACAAAACCCAGAACGCGCCGATCGTGACCGAACCGATGGTGACCTCAGTAGCGAGCCCGCACAGCACTGTCATGACAGACCACAGGGCAACACAGACCGTCATTATCCACACGCGGTGCGCTGCATCCGCGTACCGCGCCAGAGGAATCCCCACAATGGTGTATAGAAGGGCGAAACCGAAACCCGTAAGAAGGCCGAATTGCGTATCGGAAAGGCCCAGCTCGGGCACAAGATCAGGACCAACCACGGCGAGCAGGCCGCGGTCGACAAAGTTCAGGATGTAAATGAGCGTCAGGGCTGAGAGCACATAGGTTCGGTAACCGTAGGTTCCGAAGCCGTTGTTCTGACCGGAGGCTTCCCCTTCTTCGGGGGTGGCTGCTGCTGTCATAAAGTCAGTACTGTCTAAGCAAAATCCAGTCTCGGCAAATCAGCTCCCTTCGTCAATGCAGCACTGGCTGGCGATCGCAACCATTCCT
Source organism: uncultured Pseudomonadales bacterium (assembly GCA_964651595.1). Taxonomy (GTDB): domain Bacteria; phylum Pseudomonadota; class Gammaproteobacteria; order Pseudomonadales; family Azotimanducaceae; genus UBA4421. The sequence goes on from CAZYYJ010000031.1 coordinate 42,809, forward strand.
ATATCGCAATCTTTCAAAAACGACGCCAGGACTCCACTTTCGAGCTCAACTCGGCACGCTATCGCTGGCCGCTTCGTCTGACCAGGAGGACTGGCTCTTCCAGCCACGAAAGGATGGAGTCGACGATTTTCCCTGAGGAAAAACGAGTTCAAGCAGCTACCGGTGTTGTTCTGATATGATATATCATTTCGCGCTCGGCACTTTCCGGACACCTGTTCGCGGAAACGTTGCGGTAGCGCTCAGCGACCGCAGGAACAGCATGCCGCTACCCGTATACCTGTATTCCAAAGCATGGGGACATTCATGATCAGTACTCAAGCACGTCGTTTTTACGGCCCTCTATCTGTGTTGGCGGTGGGGTTGTTGTCGGGCGTGACGCCCGCGCATGCTCAAGCCGAAGCGAACGACACCATGGAGGAGATCCTGGTATTCGGCAAGCGGCAGGCCTACCAGGGAGACTTTGACGCGCTGGAAACGCCGCAATCAGAGTTGAGGATTGACGCCGAGACACTACGCAACGCGGGCGTTGTCGATCTTGTCCAGGCGCTTGATTTGTCGGCATCGGTCGCTCGTCAAAACAACTTTGGCGGGCTGTGGAACAGCTTTGCTATTCGGGGTTTCGTCGGTGATGAGAACCTGCCCAGCAACTACCTGGTCAACGGTTTCAACGCTGGACGCGGTTTCGGTGGCGCCCGTGATCTTTCAGGAATCGAATCCGTTGAGGTTCTGAAAGGCCCACGAGCAGCTTTGATTGGTCGCGGCGAACCCGGTGGAACGGTAAACCTGGTCACCAAGCGCCCCACCTTCGAAACAGCAGGTGAGATCGCAGTAGCTGCCGGCAGCTTCAGCACCTACCGGGTTGACCTGGACTACACGACGCCTCTCTCAGACACGGTAGCGATCAGGCTGGTAGGCGCGTATGAGGACGCCGAGAGCTTCCGAGATACGGTTGAAACCGAAAAACTGCTGTTCAGCCCTTCGCTGACCTGGTTGATCAGTGACCAAGGTCAGATCACCTACGAAATGGAATACAGCGATCAGGAAACACCCTTCGATCGTGGCGTCATTGCCATCGATGATCGCCTCGGGGTCATTCCCGAAGATCGTTTCCTCGGTGAGCCCGGTTATGGCGCGATCGACACGGATGTGATCGGACACCAGTTGGAATTTCGTCACGAGTTCAACGACAACTGGAGCGCGCTCGTTGGGTTCAACTACCGCGAGACAGAACTTGACGGGCTGGCTTCTGAAAACGGTTTTGGCGCTCCCGACGCCATGGGCAATTTCGGGCGTTTCAGCCGTGATCGCGACTACGACGCCACTTACCAGGTATTCAGAGCCGAGATCAGCGGCAGTTTCGAGACCGGCAACGTGACACACCGGGTCATTGTAGGTGTGGACGTGGATGAATTTGAAAACGATCAAGTTGCCTTCCGTGACCGCTCCACAGATCAGAGCATTAATATCTTCAACCCGGTTTACGGCAACTACCCGCCGACCACGCTTGCCCTGGCGCCACAAATCGACCGGGTCGAAACTCAGGAATCGCTGGGTTTCTACATCCAGGATCAAATCAGCCTCACCGAAAAACTGGATATTCGCATCGGAGCTCGATTTGATGACTACGAGCAGAAGCTGGAAAACCGTCGATCCGGCACGACCTCAAAATACTCGGAGGACCGGATCAGTCCACAGTTTGGCGTGGTTTACAAAGCGACGGACACGTTGTCTTTCTACGCGGCCTACGGCGAGAACTTCCGCCCGCTGTCTGGTGCCACGGATGAAAACGGTCTGGACCCCAACATTGCCAAATCCACAGAGGTTGGCGTGAAATTCGCGCTAAACGATGGCGCACTTGTGGGTACTGTCGCCTACTTCGATCTTGATCACTCCAACATCGCAACGTTCGACGCCAATTTTGAACCGACCGCCGTAGGTAAGGCGGGCAGCAAAGGGTTCGAAATTGACCTGGTTGGTGCGCTCACCGAGAACTTGAGCATGTGGTTCTCTTATGCTTACGTGGATGCTGAAACCGAAAACGACTACACCGACTTCATTTCATTTGCGTTCATCCCTTCCGGCTCCAGCCTTCTGAATGTCGCTGAGAATCAGCTCAGTCTGCAACTCACCCACCGAAATGAGCTCGGCGGCAATCCGTTAACGTTGGTTGGCGGATTGACCTATGTGGACGATAGAAGCGGAGAGTTTGGCGACCCCACCTTCGAGCTTCCCAACTACACAACCGTTAGAATCGCCGGCGAATATGCCTTCTCCGAAGCGGTCAGTGTGCGCATGGAAGTCAACAATCTGTTTGATGAAGAGTACTACACCAACTCGTATGCTGATGTGTGGGTTCAGCCGGGAGCGCCCATCAACTACCGGGCTTCTTTACGGCTTCAATTCTAGCGCGCCTGAATATCGCAGATGAGCAACGCTTTAACGTTACAGGCAGAGCAGTTGGAAGTTCTCCGCTCAGGTAATGAGGTTCTGAGCGGTATTTCTTTCGGGGTCGCAAAAGGTGAGGTATACGCCCTGTTAGGGGGTAACGGCGCTGGCAAATCGACCACGCTGTTGGCTTTTCTCGGCTTCCTGCCACCATCGGGCGGTAACGTTCACGTCAACGGCACCGCGGTGGCCGACGATTTGCAGGGCGTGCGGCAGGCCATCGCATATCTCCCAGAGTCTGTGTCGCTCTACGAGCACCTGGATGCCTTTGAGAACCTCCGCTACTTCCTGCAACTGGCCCACACCGATTTTGACGAAACTGAGGTTAACGCCGCACTCGACCGGGTATCGCTCGACCTGGATGCAAGAACTCAAAAGCTCGCGAGCTATTCAAAAGGCATGCGACAGAAGGTAGCCATTGCGCTGGCCATATTGAGAGATACCGAAATCTTGCTGCTGGACGAGCCAACCTCGGGGTTGGACCCTTCTGCCATCGACGAGTTTCACGACCTCATACGGGACTTGGCTGATTCGGAGAAAACCATCCTCATGGTTACGCATGACGTCTACGGCGCCTGCCAGGTTGCCGACAGAATTGGCTTGCTGCGAAACGGCAAGCTGGTTGGTGAGTTTTCTGCAGCTGCCGGAGAACGGATTGAAACGGAAGCCGTTCACCGAGCATTCTCTGGCCGGCAAGGCAAAGAACAGACGGCGGCATGAGAAACGTCCTCGCAATTGCCATGGCAGAGTGGCGCTACTGGTTACGCTCCAGGCTTGCACTGTCAGTGGTGGCGCTGTTTGCGGTTATCCTTGCTGCTGTCAGCTTGTTAACTGCGCATCGAATTCACGACGCATCCACGGAACGCGAACATCACCAGGGGGAGGCTGAGCAAGTCTTTGTTTCTCAACCTGATCGCAATCCCCATCGCATGGTGCACTATGGCCACTACGTATTCCGGGCCCCGATGCCGCTGGCTTTGTTTGACCCTGGCCTCGACTCGGTAACCGGGCAAGCCATATTTCTGGAAGGCCACCGGCAGAACTCTGCAACGTTCTCGGCATCCGGGGCCAGTGGGGATCTTGGCGGGTTATCCTGGCTTACCCCGGCGTTGACCTATCAGATATTCGCCCCGTTGCTCATCATTCTACTAGGGCATAGCGCCATCGTGCGTGAAAGGGAATCACGTGCTCTGGCGTCCTTGCTGGCCCAGGGCGTGAGCGGTAGAGCGTTGATGATCGGCAAAACACTGGCGTTATTCCTGTTCGCGCTGGTGCTGCTGACGCCGCTGGCCGCCAGTGCGGCGCTGGCCGTGAACATTGGCGAGAGCCTGTCGGCGGCCATGTCACTGTTAGGTGTCTATGTTATGTACCTGCTCGTCTGGATCGGGCTGACCATGGCCGCTTCAACCATGTTGCAGAAACGCTCTTCGGTCATTGCCGTGCTGGCATCGTCCTGGCTCGTCATCACCCTGGTGCTGCCTTCCATCGCGGTCAGCGTCGCTTCTGGCGCAGCACCCGTCGGCGGCAAAATCGAAATGGAACTCGCCATGCTGACCGAATTCAGCGATGTCAGCGACGGCCACAGCGTCAACGATTCAGACTTTGAACATCTGCAATCAGAACTGTTTGAGCAGTATGGCGTGAACCGGCTGGAAGACCTTGAAATCAACATCAGAGGTCTGCTTGCACAAAAAGCCGAACAAGAATTGACCGATGCTATGAACGTATACGCCGAAAAAAGAATGCTTGGAGAGATGCGACAAGCAGAAGTGTTAGCCGTTCATGGCTGGTTGAGCCCTATGCTTGCGGTAGCCGGTGCGTCCAGGGCAATCGCGGGCACTGACACCAGGCACTTTCACAGGTTTCTACGCCAGGCTGAGGAACTACGAATAGACTTCGTCCAAGACATCAATCAGATCCACGCGGAACAGCTTTCTTACCTTGACGACATCAATCGCAATCGTGATGAGGCGTCTTACAACCGAACTCGGGTGGATGCCGCGAACTGGCAGCTGCTGGATGAGTTTCAGTTTACGATCGATACGCCGGCGCAGCGATTGGCGGCTGCCAGCTCGGCAATCATGATGCTGGCTCTTTGGGCAGCAGCATTGGCGGGTTTGTTAGCATGGAGTGGCGGCAGGCTCCGACCGTGAGTAAAGCGGACGATCTCAGGCGTGAAGCTCGATTTCTAGCGCGCGACCGTGGCGTTGTGATCTGGATGGTGGTGGTTCTATGTCTGTCATCGGCGGCACTTTGGTCGGGGCTGGCAGAAGTGCAGCGCCAACACGACGCTATAGAGCGCCTGGTCAAAGCCGATCAGGAAGATCGTTCGGCAGAGCTCAGCAAACAAACCGACTGGGGCGGCGCTGCCTACTATAGTTTTCACCTGACCTATGACCCGCCGTCCCAGTTTGCCTTCGCCGCCATCGGTCAACGGGATTCTGTGCCCTGGAAACACCGCATACGAATGCTGGCGCTCGAAGGTCAGATTTATGAGCACGACGCCGGGAATCCGGAATTGGCACTCGTGGGCCGTTTCGATTTCGCTTTCTTTGCGGCCTTTGTGCTGCCCTTGATTCTGATCTTTCTCCTACATGGCCTGCAGGCAAGCGAACGCGTCGCGGGTCGATACGAACTATTGAATGCAACTGCGGGCAAAGACAACGTGCTTTGGCGGTGGCGAGCACTGCTGATTTCAGGGGGTGTTTTGGTCGCCAGCATCGCACCGCTGCTCGTCGCCGGTGCCATCAGCGGCACGGGCCTGCTGAAGCTGATGGGCGCGGTCATTCTGGTGGCAATCTATGTGGCGTTCTGGGCGCTTATCTGTGTCCTCGTTGCAAAATGGGAGCGTCCATCATCGGTGATCTTGTCTGCCCTCGTCGGCGTGTGGATATTGCTGGGAACCCTTCTGCCCACCGCGAGTCGATTGGCTATTGATGATTTGATTCCCATACCGGCGGGCGCTGATATCCTGATGACCCAACGCGAGGCGGTCAACGACGCGTGGGATCTGCCGGTTGCAGTCACTATGGCCCCTTTTGTTGAGCGACATCCTGAGTGGACGGGTTATGTTCATTCCGGGGACGGGTTCGATTGGCCGTGGTACTACGCATTTCAGCAGGTGGGCGATCAAAAGACGGAAACGCTGACAATCGCCTACAAAAACGCAAGACTGGAACGAGATCGCATAGCCGGTCTCATCGCCTTGCTGGCGCCACCAGCATTGCTGGAGCGATTGCTGCAGCGTCTGGCTGAAACCGATTTACGTACCGCGATCAAATATGAAGATGACGTGCGCGAATTCCACAGCGAACTTCGGTCCTTCTTCTACCCGTTGCTTTTTCAACAACAGCCCTTCGATGCCGAAAAGCTGGCTGATTTGCCCCAGTTTCATCCGGGCAGATAGATATGCCGTCCGCGACTTGCTCATTGGCCGTAAAGACGTGCCATTGCCAGCTGAAGCTGGGGTACCGAACCGTTGTTTGAGGCTTACTACGACAGGATTTGCAACATGAGTTTAAGCCCAGCGACATGAGAGAATCATGAAAGCTCTTGAGATTTCAGAACAACCATCGCTACTTTAAGACTGAGCGCTCAGGTCGATGAACAGACATGGGAAGACCTCAAGGCGCGGTCGAGGACTGCCTGAGATCGCGAGAACTACGCCCTCATGTCGGGGAAGCTAACCAGAAAACGAACGCAAATGCCTGGAGCCTCGTCTGCGCCTGTTGTTTAAACTCACGAAGGTGACGATCCTAAGCCTGATCGGCATCGTTCTGCTCGCCTATGGCACCCTTCTCGTGGCCATGACGATCACGGAACACCAGTGGCTCGGAAGTCCGCCTTTTCATCCGGCAATCGACGCGACCTCGACCAATCCGCAGTTCCTCACGCTCGTCGACGATGGTGCCGCTTCTCTTGCGACACGCCTGGCACTCATCGAGCGCGCCGAGACGTCGATCGACCTTGAATTCTTCATCTACGAGCTCGACACCGCCAGCAGAATCGTCACCCAGGCCCTCGCCGAGAAGGCGCGCAGCGGGGTTGCCGTTCGTGTGCTAGTGGATTTCTCACTACCTGTTTTCGAGCTGCGCCCTGCCATCGCGAATGTTCTTGCCGAGGCCGGCATTGAGGTGCGTTATTACAACACGAGCTCAGTGGCGCGAATTTTCAGCGTTCAGCACCGCACGCACCGCAAGATCCTGATCATCGACAACGACGTCGCCATGGTGGGCGGCCGCAATATCGGAAACGACTACTTCGATCTCTCGAGCCAATACAACTTCCTGGACAGCGACATCGTCATCGAGGGCGACCTCGTTCCGACGATCCGCGAGAGCTTTGACCTCTATTGGCATTCTGAATGGTCCATTCGTTCCGATACCATCGAGCGTAGCTCATCCGAGGATCGTGCTCTGGCCAGCAACTTTCTGACACCCGGAAAGGCGGAGTCAGAACTTGTTTCTCGGCTCCGGCAAGTCAATCAGGAAACCCCACGACATCGCTGCGATCGCACGCGCTTTGTTACCGACTACCCCGGCGCGGGCGTGCAGTATCGAACGGTTTACGAGGCCATTGTCGAAACACTCGGCAGTGCCGAACATACGATTTTGGCGGAAAGCCCCTATTTTGTGCTGCGCAAGGATGGATTGGAGGACGTTGCAGAACTCACCGAGCGAGGTATCGACGTCACCGTGCTGACAAACAGCCTCCATTCAACGGATGCGTACTACACCGTCGCGCCCCTCTACTTCTCGTTGGACAAGGTGGCCACGACGGACCTCGACCTCTTCGCCTACTCCGGACAGGCTCCGACAGACCTGCACCCGGCCTTCCCTGCCTCCGAGCGCTGGGGCGTACATTCGAAGCGCGCAGTCGTCGACAACGACACGATTCTCATTGGCACATACAATGTCGATCCACGATCCGCCAACCTCAACTCCGAGCTGATGATCGTTTGCTCGGAGAATGCCGCTCTGGCGGCCGAGATGCGAAAAGACATCGAGTCGCGCCTGGCGCGTGCCGAGGTTGTCATCGACGCGGGCGCTGTCGACAGCGACGCCCTCATCGGCGCCGCATCCTTCGAATCTGTCGCTATGATGGTCGCGATCGCACCCGTGGCCAGCCTGTTCAAAATTCTGCTCTAGGGGGGCTTCCAACGCTGCTTGAGGAACGGGCCGAACTCAGGCTGCGACTACTTGACCCCAGGTCATAACAACAACCGCCAATCCCTCGCAAGCTATTGCGCTCAACAGAAAGGCTGAAACGTCTACTTTCACTGTTTCAAGACAGTATTGGCGAAGATCAGATGAGGATTTGGTCGGGACGGCAGGATTTATCTGGCAACCGCGTTGCTGCGACCGGTCGCAGGGATGAGTTCAAGCGAACGTCAGCGGTGAATCAACAAGATGGTCGGGACGGCAGGATTTGAACCTGCGACCACTTGACCCCCAGGGCAGTGGAGACAACAACTGCCGATAGCTCACAACAAGTGACAACAACGACTTAGGAAACCAGATCCAGAGTTTGCGGCTTTCAGAGGCGCCAAGTGTTGAGGTTTGTTGCAACAGGAATTGCAACACGGAGCCGAAATATTGAGAGCATATTGTCGCCTGACGGAATCCGCCCCTACTCCTCAAAGCAGTGTTATTACCGGTTTTTCCGGTAATATAACCGGATTAACCTGCAATCGGATCGAACTTCATGACGCCTCCACTAGAAGCGATATTCGGCAATAGAACAGCAGCTCATGTGTTGTTGTTCCTTGAAAACTATGAATCCGGATACGCGAGCCAGATCGCCAAGACATTCAATATGCCCGTAAGTATCACGCAGGATCAATTGCTCAAATTGGAGAGCGCGGGCGTACTCGTCAGCCGTAAGATAGGAAGGACCCGCTTATTCGAGTTCAATCCACGCAATCCAACAGTGAGGCGTCTGCGTACTTTTCTCGCGGATGAATTGAGTGCTTTGCCAGAGTCAATCACTCAAAGGTACTTTCGAGAACGACAACGACCTAGACGCACCGGCAAAAAGATTGAACGTGCATGAGTATTACGCAAGCAACCTCCCTTGAAGAAATTGCCGCTTTAGTATCCCAGGCGCTTGAGCGCGCTGGGATTGAAGCGGTACTCGGCGGCGGAGGTGCCGTGACGCAGTATTCGGAAAATGAATACATGAGCACCGATCTCGATTTCATTACAACGGAGCGAAACAAGCGAATCGCGCCAATCCTGGCTGAGTTAGGTTTCGAACCCTAGTGACCTTACCCCCTAAAAGGTAGCCACTTTGATTCGGACTTTTCCCTTACGATTG
>CAZYYJ010000032.1:0-6623 GCA_964651595.1 uncultured Pseudomonadales bacterium
CTTCATGAGGCCGATGTTCCCTTCCTGGATCAGGTCCAGGAACTGCAGGCCGCGATTCGTGTACTTCTTCGCAATGGAAATCACGAGACGCAGGTTGGCCTCCACCATGTCTTTCTTGGCGCGCCGGGCTTTGGCTTCGCCGAGGGACATGCGGCGGTTGATTTCTTTCACTTCCATCACGGACAGGTTCGTCTGCTTGGTCAGTGCCTTCAGCTTCTTCTGCGCACGTACGATGTCCTCGCGCTGGGCTTCCAGCGGCTGCGAGAAATCTTTGTTGGCTTTGACCAGCTTGTTTATCCACGTGGCACTCACCTCGTTGCCCATGTACTCCTTGCGGAATACATCACGCGGCACCCGGGCCCGCTTGACGGCGGAGGTCATGATCGCGCGCTCGTGACGACGGACGATGTCCAGCCCGTCCCGCGCCATGTCGACAATTTCGTCGTAGTGCTTGGGTACCAGCTTGAAGCAGCAGAACGCCTCGCCCAGCTTGGCAAGCTGCGCCTGGCCTTCTTTGCTGTCGCGGCTTTTCTCGGCGAGCACCTTCTGCGTGCGGTTGTACTGCCGCTTCAGGGCCGTGAACCGTTTTTTCGCTTCTTCCGGATCGGGGCCTTTGTTCTCTTCCTCGTCGTCGTCGTCGTTGTTGTTGTTGGCCTTCACGCCGTCGGGCCCCACCTGCGTGGCAGCCGGTACGTGATCGGTGGGGTCGAGATAACCCACCAGCAGGTCTGCAAGCTTGTCTTCCTTGGTGACCTCAGCGTACTTGTCGAGAATGTACTCGACAGGCCCGGGATAGCAGGCCAGCGCCGTCAGCACATCGCGAATGCCTTCTTCGATGCGCTTGGCGATGGCGATTTCGCCTTCGCGCGTGAGCAGCTCCACCGTGCCCATCTCGCGCATGTACATGCGCACGGGATCGGTGGTGCGACCCGCTTCCGTCTCCACCGCCGCGAGGGCTGCTGCGGCTTCTTCGGCTGCCAGCTCGTCCGCTGTGTTCTCTTCGGCGCTGATCAGATCGTCGGCATCGGGCGCAGCTTCGTACACCGTGATGCCCATGTCGTTGATCATGCGGATGATGTCTTCGATCTGCTCCGGATCGGATATGTCGTCCGGCAGGTGATCGTTGACCTCCCCATAGGTCAGAAAGCCCTGCTCCTTGCCCTTGGCAATGAGTTCCTTGAGCCGCGATTGCTGCTGCGCTGTGGTCGTTTGATTACTCATGGCACCTCGAATCTGTGGGTTCGATTCCACTGTTCTGCGGCACGCGCCGCGTTGACCAGTTGTTTCGCCGGCCTGAAGGAAAGCCTGCTGTGAAGCTTTCGACCGGTCTGCTCTTGCCTGGTGCCGTAGCTGTACGGCGCTGTGCCCACTTTTGACGCCTGCGTCCCGCCGGGGAGCTATGAAGTGGCGTGCGTTGCTGGGCTGTCCCCACTGAGGCAAACCCCGCATTATACATACGGGTAGCACCCTATCTAGTGGTTATTTCTCCAGCTTCAAGGCTGCGGGCGGCACAAACAGGCTCGGTTTCTCAAGCATAGTCGTCCTTGGAACGCTGCAGGTCGACGAAATTCCGCAGGCTGTCCAGATTCTGGGACATTTTCACCGCTTCCAGCGCTTCCCGCCGCGCCTGCTTGCGCATCCGTTCCACCATGGCGGTGGCTATATCGCGCAGCTCTCCGGGCAGCGCCTCCGCAGGGATGGCCACACGGCGCGAAGCGAGATCCTTCAGCAGCTCGGCATCGCCCGCATCGGCGAACCAAACCAGCAGCTCTTCGGCGTCAGCTTCGGGATGGGCTTCCAGATACGTGACGACAGCCCCCGTGAGGCCCTCCCCGGGCAGCGCCTCGATGAGCGACCCGCGCAGTTCCGTGTCGAGCGAGCGCCACAGCGATGGCTCTCTGAGAAGTATTGTGAGTAAGCGCTCACTTAAGCTGCGTAGCCCGTTTTTAGAACCTCGACTGCGATCGGGTTGCCGACTCTGGGCCTGGCGCCGGGGTGCTGAGCGGCCCCCGCTCATGGCCTGTACCCGTGCTTCCAGCATCGACCTGAGCATGCCTTCCGGAATGCGCTCCACGTACGGTTTTGCCAGGCCCGCAAAGCGCGCCTGGCCGTCCAGCGTGTCCAGATCCAGACCTTCGGACAATCGCATCAGCAGAAACTCGAGGCCGGGCACCGCGTTGTCGATGAGCTGCTGCAGGGCCTCGCGCCCGGAGCCGCGCACCAGAGAATCGGGGTCTTCGCCGTCCGGCAGAAAGGCAAGCTTCAGCTGGCGGGTTTCCGTGAGCGCAGGCAGCGCATTTTCCAGCGCCTTCCAGGCCGCCTGTCGGCCCGCGCGATCGCCGTCGAAGCAGCACACCACCTCGTCGGCATAGCGATACAGCTTCTTGAAGTGTGGTGTCCCCGACGCGGTGCCCAGCGTAGCCACGGCATTTAATATGCCAAATTGTGCTAACGCGACAACATCCATATAACCTTCTACCACCAGAAACCGCTCGATACGCGGCAACGCCCGGCGCGCTTCGTACAAACCGTAAAGCTCCTGGCTTTTATGGAACACCGGTGTCTCGGGCGAGTTGAGATATTTCGGGCCGTTATCACCCGCCATGACGCGACCGCCGAACGCAATCACGCGACCGCGTGTATCGCGAATGGGGAACATGACGCGCCCGCGGAAGCGGTCGTAGACCCGGCCCGAGTCGTTGCGGGTAAGCAGGCCCGCCTCGAGCAGCAGCGCCTCGTCCACACTGTGCAGCGCCCGCGCCACGCCCTGCCATTCGTCGGCTGCGTAACCAATCCCGAAATCCCGGGCAACTTCGCCGGTGAGGCCGCGCTCCTTGAGATAGCTCACCGCCTCCGGCGCGTCGCGCAGCGCCTGTCGATAGTGCCGGGCAGCCTTTTCGAGCACGTCGTAGAGATTCGGATCTACGGGCGGCTCAGAGCGCGCACGACCACCTTCCCGCGGCACCGTGAGGCCAAGCTGCTGCGCCATCGCTTCCACCGCTTCGACGAAGTCGAGGTGGTCGTATTTCATGACGAAGGTGAGTGCCGTGCCGCTTTCCTGGCAGCCGAAACAATGAAAGAACTGTTTGTCGGGGCTGACCGTGAACGACGGGGTTTTTTCGTCGTGAAAGGGACACAGGCCCGAGTAGTCTTTGCCGGCTTTTTTCAGCTTCATGCGCCGTCCGACCACATCGACAATGTCCACGCGGTCGAGCAGGTCGTTGATGAAGCTTTGCGGGATGCGTCCGGCCAAGGGAAGAAGAGCTCAGCGTCAGGGACGCCAGCGTAGCACAAGCTCAGCCAGACGGTTTGCGGCCGTAGCGATCCTCGTAGCGTTTGATGTCGTCTTCGCCGAGGTAGCCGCCCACCTGCACTTCCACCAGTTCCAGCATGTCGTCGCTGTCGTTCTGCAGGCGGTGAATGGCGCCTACGGGAATGTAGGTACTTTCGTTCTCCCGCAGCGTGAACTCATCGTCCCCTCGACGCACCCGTCCTTCGCCTTTCACCACGATCCAGTGTTCGGAACGGTGCTCGTGGCTCTGCAGGCTGAGCGCATGGCCCGGGCGCACGGCAATGCGCTTCACCTGGAAGCGCTCGCCCATGGCAATGGACTCATAGCTGCCCCAGGGCCGCAGCACGCGCCGGTGCTGCTCGGCCTCCTCGCGACCGAGCTGCTCCAGTTCCTTCACCAGCAGGCGTACGTCCTGCGCGCGGTCCCGCCGGGTCACCATCACGGCGTCAGGGGTTTCGATGACAACGACACCCTCGAGCCCCAGCGCGGCCACCATGCGGCTCTGGGCAATCACCACGGAATCAGCCACGTCCACCGCGACCACATCTCCCTGCTGGACATTGCCCTGATCATCGACGCCCACCACCTCACACAGCCCGTCCCACGAGCCGAGGTCGTGCCAGTCGAAGGCCACCGGCACCACCATGGCGGCGTCGGTTTTCTCCATCACCGCATAGTCGATGGACTCGGCGGGCGATTCCAGAAAGGCGGCGCTCGGCCAGAGAAAGTCCAGATCCCGGCGTGCGTCCTGCATGGCGGTTTTCGTCGCTTCCGCCATGGGCGCGGCAAACTTCGTCAACTCGTTCAGAAAGGCCTGCGTCTGGAACAGAAACATGCCGCTGTTCCAGAGGTAGTCGCCTGAGGCCACATACGCCTCCGCGGTTGCCAGCTCGGGCTTTTCCACAAACGCCTGAACGGGTTGAAGACCGCCCGCGGCATCGCCGATTTTGAGATAACCGAAGCCGGTCTCCGGGCGGGTGGGCTGTATGCCGAAGGTCACCAGCCCGCCATCGGCCGCGCCGGTCGCCGCAGTCTTCACCGCCTCGGCAAACGCGTCGTGGTCGGGCACGACATGATCTGACGACAGCACCAGCAGCAGCGAATCCGGATCTTCTTCGGCCACCCGCCATGCGGCCAGTGCTATGCCCGGGGCGCTGTTGCGCCCTTCCGGCTCGAGAATGATCTCGTCCCAGCTCAGATCTACCGCGCGGCACTGCTCAGCCACCGTGAACCGGTGCGCCTCGTTGCAGACGATCAGGGGCGGGGTGCCGGTAGCTTCGAACGCGCGTCGAACCGTGTCCTGCAGCAACGTGCGGTCCGATGCGAGATTGTGAAACTGTTTCGGCAGGTGGCGGCGCGAGACGGGCCACAGCCGCGAGCCGACACCGCCTGCGAGAATGATTGGAACGATCCGAGCCGAGCTTGCTGCCATGTCCTTTTCTACCTGTCCTTGGGTATCTGTCCTGGGTATCTGTCCCTGCGGCGTTTGCGAACTCAGCCCAGCCTGGCTTTCACCAGGGCGCTGACTGCGCCCATGTCCACCTGCCCACCGGCTTCGGCTTTGATGGCGCCCATTACCTTACCCATATCCTGCATGCTGGCGGCGCCGGTTTCTTCGACGCACTTGGCAACTAGCGCTTCCGTCTCGGCCTCGGAGAGCTGGGCGGGCAGAAAACCCTGTATGACCTCGATTTCCGCAGCTTCCTTGTCAGCCAGCTCCTGGCGGCCCGCATCGGCAAACTGCTGGCGGGCATCGTGGCGCTGTTTCAGCATCTTGTTGAGAATGGCGATGACGTCGGCGTCGACGAGATCCTTGCGCTCGTCCACCTCCACACGCTTCAGCTCCGCATTGACCATGCGCAGCGTTGCCACGCGCTCTTTGTCGCGCGCTTTCATGGCGGCCGTGGTGGCCGCGGAAATGGTGGCTTTGAGATCAGACATCCTGGGGCTCCATGTGGGTGGTTACCGGCCGGAGTCTGGAGAGAGGCGCAACCCCGGCAAGGCCGAGGTCACAAAGTGTTCTCGGCGACTAAAACGCGCGTTCGTACTTGCGGGCTTCGCGCTGCAGCTTCTTCAGGTGCCGCTTCACAGCCGCAGCCGCCTTGCGCTTGCGCACGGCCGTAGGCTTCTCGTAAAACTCGCGGCGGCGAACCTCGGACAATACACCGGCTTTTTCGCAGGAGCGCTTGAAGCGACGCAACGCAACGTCGAACGGTTCGTTCTCCCTGACTTTAACGTGTGGCATTCGGGCCCTGGGTCTCTAGAAACAAAGGGCGCGAATTCTACACTCAAGCCCCCATGGCAGCAACAGGGGCGCAACCCCGTTTCCTTTCCGATGCCGAGCCCCTACCATGCCGCCCATGCTGGTGCTGGGGATCGAAACTTCCTGCGACGAGACGGGCCTGGCGCTCTATGACAGCGAGCGCGGCCTCGTCGCCGACGTGCTGCACAGCCAGGTCGAGCTGCATGCTGCCTACGGCGGCGTCGTCCCGGAGCTGGCCAGCCGCGACCACATCCGCAAGGTCACCCCCCTGTGCCGCGAAGTGCTGACGCGCGCCGGCGTGACCATGGCCGATCTGGACGGCATCGCCTACACGGCCGGACCGGGGCTTCTGGGCGCCCTGCTCGTCGGCGCCACTTTCGGGCGCACGCTGGCCTGGTCGCTGGATATTCCCGCCCTTGCGGTGCATCACATGGAAGCGCACCTGCTGGCGCCGCTCATGGCCGATGAGGAGCCGCCGCTGGAGTTTCCCTTCGTGGCGCTGCTCGTCTCGGGGGGCCACACGCAGCTGGTGCTCGCCCGCGGTATCGGCGACTACGAGATGCTGGGCGAGTCCCTGGACGATGCCGCCGGCGAAGCCTTCGACAAGGCGGCAAAGATGATGGATGCAGGCTATCCCGGCGGTCCGGCCATTGCCGCGCTGGCCAAGCGGGGTAACCCCGATCGTTTCAGGTTCCCGCGCCCCATGACCGACCGTCCGGGTCTCGATTTCAGCTTCAGCGGCCTGAAAACCTTCACCGCCAACACGCTGACGCAGCTGGCGCCGTTGACGGAGCAGGACAAGGCAGATGTCGCCTGCGCTTTTCAACAGGCCGTGGTGGACACGTTGTTCATCAAATGTCGCCGCGCTGTCGAGCAGACGGGGGCGAAGGATCTCGTGATGGCCGGCGGGGTCAGCGCCAATCTGGCCCTGCGCGCGCGGCTGGATGAGCAGCTCGACGCCAACGTACGTTATGCGCCGCTGGCTTTGTGCACAGACAACGGCGGCATGATCGCCTACGCGGGCGCGCTGCGCCTCGCCGCCGGGCAGGCTGCGCCCCTTGCGGTGGA
>CAZYYJ010000032.1:6633-50663 GCA_964651595.1 uncultured Pseudomonadales bacterium
CGCGCTGGCCCATCACAGAGCTGCCGCGCCTGGCCGACACCCCGTGACCATGGACAAGATCTTCATCACGGGGCTCGTTTTCGACGCCATCGTCGGTGTGCTCCCCCACGAACGGATCACGCCGCAGCCGCTGCACGTGGATCTGCAGCTGGACGTCGATACCGCCCGGGCGGCCGCATCGAAGCCCCTCGCAGATACCGTGGACTATGCCCACGTCGCCGACACCGTCATTGCCCATTGCCGCACCGCTGAAGCGCTGCTGCTGGAAACGCTGGCGGCAGAAATTGCGGCGCTGGTGCTCGAGCAGCGCGGCGTCACCGGCGTGCGCGTGCGCATCGCCAAGCCCGAGGCGGTGGCCGCAGCCGATGCCGTGGGCATCGAGATTTATCGGACGCCCGCACCCGCCTGAATTTCAGCCAGAGCGTCGGCGAGCCACCCCTCGCGACGGGCTTTCAGGGCCGCCCCATAGGCAGGGCCACGGGCCGTGGTATCAGCATCGAGCTTGATGCTCGCAAAGTCGCGCCCCAGCGCCAGCAGCCGCTCAGTCATGGGAACGGTGTCGAGAATCTCCACCAGCCTGCGCAGACGGGTGTCTTCGTGCTGTGCTTTCAGCGCCAGCAGCGCGGCACACAACGTCGCAGGCTCTGCTCCCGGCCAGTGGGCCAGCAGCGCCCCCCAGGCCAATCTGTCCGCCGCGGCCTCCGCGTATTGCCCGGGCACCTTCAGCCGCTCACCGAGGGCCTGAAACGCCGCCGCCGACAACGGCAGGCGGGCGTAGCGGGCCAGGGCGCTGCCGCCGGCCATGGCGCCGTGGGGTAGCGTACGCAACTCGGCAAACCAGCCCGCCAGCCCGTCGCATTGGCGCAGCACGGCAACGAAGCGCTCGGGCTCGGGCGCCGCCAGGGCCCGCACGAACTCCTGCCAGATGCGTTCGGCCGACAGGGTGTCGAGCTCGCCTGCGGCAACCATCGTGCGCATCAGCGCGCCGGTCTCCGGCGCAACCTCGAACCCGGGTAGCTGAGCGGCAAAGCGCGCGACGCGCAGCACCCGCAGCGGGTCTTCCGCAAAAGCGGGCGACACGTGTCGCAGCACGCGCGCCCGCAGATCCGCAAGACCGCCGTAAGGATCAACCAGGCCACCTTGCGCATCCCGCGCCATGGCGTTGATCGTGAGATCCCGGCGCGCGAGGTCCTCCTCCAGCGTCACCTCCGGGTCGGCATGCACCTCGAAGCCCCTGTGACCCGTGCCGCGCTTGCGCTCGGTACGCGCCAGGGCGTACTCCTCGTGAGTCTCAGGATGGAGAAACACCGGAAAGTCGCGTCCCACCCGCGCATAGCCCAGCCGTTCCAGCTCGGCCGCCGTCGCGCCCACCACCACCCAGTCCCGGTCTTTCACGGGCCGGCCGAGCAGGTCGTCGCGCACCGCGCCACCTACGAGGTAACACTGGAGATCTTTCATGAGCGCAAGCCTAGCAGCCTGTCAGGGCGACGGCTGCTTACGTGTCAGCTCGCGGCTTCAGCCTTGCCTTCAGGCGGCATCGTGTAGCTGCCTTCGACCTTGCCGGCCCACACCGAATTGAGCTTTACCGGAAACCGCCACAGGCGGTACACGTGCTTCAACACCTCGTCGGTAGATTCACCCATGGGGCGTCGTTCGAACTGGTTGTGCTGCAGCGTGAGGCTGCGGTCACCGCGCAGGTCGACCTTCACCACCTGGATGTTGGGCTCGCGGTCGCCGATGTTGTAGTGACTCGCCAGAAGCTGACGCAGCTGGCGGTAGCCGTTCTCGTTGTGGATGGCCGCCACCTCGATGTGGTCCTCACTGTCGTCGTCCACCACCCCGAAGAGCCGCAGCTCGCGCATCACCCGTGGGCTCAGAAACTGCAGGATGAAGCTCTCGTCCTTGAAATCGCGCATGGCCTGCGGCAGCACTTCCCGCCAGTTGGCGCCGGCTATATCGGGGAACCAGTGGCGGTCCTCGTCGGTAGGGTTCTCGCATATACGACGCAGATCGCTGTAGATGTTGAAACCGAGCGTATACGGGTTGATGCCGCTGTAGCCCGGATGATCGTAGGGCAACTGGGTGAGCACCGAGGTGTGCGAGGCAAGAAATTCGAACATGAAACCGTCGGTGACCTTGCCCCGGTCGTAAAGCTCGTTCAGCAACGTGTAGTGCCAGAAGCTTGCCCAGCCCTCGTTCATGACCTGCGTCTGACGCTGCGGATAGAAGTACTGCGCAATCTTGCGCACGATACGCACGATCTCGCGCTGCCACGGCTCCAGCAACGGGGCGTTCTTCTCTATGAAGTACAGCAGATTCTCCTGCGGCTCCGCGGGAAAGACGTTGCTTTCTTCCGCGTCCACCTGCCGCGCTTTCGGCAGGGTGCGCCACAGATCATTCAGATTGCGCTGCACGTATTCCTCGCGCTCACGCTGCCGGCGGCGCTCGTCGTCGGCGCTGATCGGATACGGCCGCTTGTAACGGTCGACGCCGTAGTTCATCAGCGCATGACACGAGTCCAGCACCTGCTCTACCTCGCGCACCCCGTGCAGCTCCTCGCAGCGGGCGATGTACTGCTTGGCGAACAGCATGTAGTCGATGATGGAGCCAGCGTCGGTCCACGTGCGGAAGAGGTAGTTACCCTTGAAAAACGAGTTGTGTCCGTAGCAGGCATGCGCAATCACCAGCGCCTGCATGGTGAGGGTGTTCTCCTCCATGAGGTAGGCGATGCAGGGATTGGAGTTGATCACGATCTCGTAGGCCAGACCCATCTGCCCGGATTGATAGCTCTGCTGGGAGGCCACGAACTTCTTGCCGAACGACCAGTGGTTGTAGCCGATGGGCATGCCGATGGACGCATAGGCATCCAGCATCTGCTCGGCGCGAATCACCTCGATCTGGTTGCGGTAGGTGTCCAGCCCGAAGTCTTCGGCGATGGCGCCAATCTCCTGGTCGTAACGGTCCAGCAGATCGAAGGTCCACTCGTTCGACGTGGAGATGATCGACGAGGATGCCTGGCGGGCAGCGCTCACGAGGCCACCGCCCGCTTGGCGAAGAGGTTACGGAATACGGGGAAGATGTCAGACGCCGTGCGGATGTGCTGCTGCGCAAACGCCTCCGGGTATTCCGTTTCCAGCTGGCTGTATTCCTGCCACAGCGCCTGATGGTGACGCTTGGTGATCTCCACGTACGCGAAATACTGGCTCTGCGGCAGAATCGACTCGGCCAGGAGCTTTCGGCACAGCGGCGAGTCGTCGTTCCAGTTATCGCCGTCCGATGCCTGCGCCCCGTAGATGTTCCATTCGTCCGGCGAGAAGCGGTCAGCGATGATCTCGTCCATCAGCTTCAACGCGCTGGAAACCACCGTGCCGCCCGTCTCCCGCGAGTAGAAGAACTCCTGCTCGTCCACTTCCTTGGCGGTGGTGTGATGGCGGATGAAGACCACCTCGATACGCTGGTAGTGCCGCTTCAGAAAGAGATAGAGCAGCACGTAAAAACGTTTGGCCAGGTCTTTGATGCTCTGATCCATGGATCCGGACACGTCCATGAGACAGAACATCACCGCCTGCGAGGTGGGCACCGGTTTCTTTACGTGCAGGTTGTAGCGCAGGTCGTTGTCGTCCAGGAAGGAGACACGTTTGATGCCTCGCTCGATCTCCTCGAGGGCACGACCGATGCGCCGCAGCGTCACCTCGTCGCTGCTGTGCTGTGCGGCCAGCAGAGCCTGCTGCAGCTCTTCACGCTCGCGGCGCTTTTTGCGACTGAGCGCTATGCGGCGCATTTTCGATGCGCGCATGGTGCGCACCACCGAAAGCTTGGCCGGCACCCCGTCCGTGGCAAAACCCGCGTGCTCGTATTTGAAGCTGCTGGCACCTTTCAAATGACGCTTGGTCATGTTGGGCAGCTCGAGGCCCTCGAACAGCACGTCCACAAACTCGTCACTGGTGAGCTGAAACACGAAATCGTCTTCGCCTTCACCCTGATTCGACGCCTCGCCGTCGCCGGAGCCACCGCCGCCACCGCCTCGCGGGCGCGGGATGCGATCACCCTCGCTGAACGTCTTGTTACCAGGATGCACGATGCTGCGGCGGCCGCCGGCACCGTGGTGGAAAATGGGCTCGGCCACATCACCGGCGGGAATCACCACTTCCTCGCCGCGCTCCATGTCCTTGATGGAGCGTGCATCTATGGCCTGCTCCACCGCCTTCTTGACGTGTCGCTTGTAGCGTTCCATGAAGCGGCGACGGTTCACCATGTTTTTATGGCGTCCGTTCTCCCGTCGATCGATGAGGAAAGACATAAGCGTTGCCTACTGCGACTTGCGCACCCGCATGTACCATTCGGACAGCAGCCGCACCTGCTTTTCCGTGTAACCGCGCTTCACCATGCGCGCCACGAAATCGTCGTGTTTGCGCTGCTCGTCGCTGTTCGACTTGGCGTTGAAAGATATCACCGGCAACAGGTCCTCCGTGTTGGAGAACATCTTCTTTTCGATGACCGTGCGCAGCTTCTCGTAGCTCTGCCATGACGGGTTGTCGCCGTTGTTGTTGGCCCGCGCCCGCAGCACAAAGTTGACGATCTCGTTGCGGAAATCCTTGGGATTGCTGATACCGGCCGGCTTCTCGATCTTCTCGAGCTCTTCGTTCAATGCGCCCCGGTCCAGAATGTCGCCGGTTTCGGGGTCCCGATACTCCTGATCCTGGATCCAGAAATCAGCGTAGGTAACGTAGCGGTCGAAGATGTTCTGCCCGTATTCCGAGTAGGACTCGAGATACGCGGTCTGTATCTCCTTGCCGATGAAGTCGACGTACTTCGCAGAGAGATACTCCTTGATGTAGCCGAGGTAGCGCTCCTGCACTTCCTGCGGATAGTTCTCACGCTCGATCTGCTGCTCCAGCACGTACATGAGATGCACGGGATTGGCAGCCACCTCCGTCGGATCAAAGTTGAACACGCGGGAAAGGATCTTGAAGGCAAAACGCGTGGACAGCCCGTCCATGCCTTCATCGACGCCGGCCACGTCCCGGTACTCCTGAATGGTCTTGGCTTTGGGATCCGTGTCTTTGAGGTTCTCGCCGTCGTACACGCGCATCTTGGAGAACACGTTGGAGTTCTCCGGCTCGCGCAGGCGCGACAGCACCGTGAACTGCGCCAGCATCTTCAACGTGTCCGGCGCGCAGGGCGCTTCGGAGAGCGAACTCTCCGTCACCAGCTTTTCGTAGATTTTCATCTCGTCGCTGACGCGCAGGCAATAGGGCACCTTGACGATGTACACGCGGTCGATGAACGCTTCGTTGTTCTTGTTGTTGCGGAAGTTCTGCCACTCCGATTCGTTGGAGTGCGCCAGCACCACTCCGTCGAAGGGGATGGCACCTATGGCTTCCGTGCCGTTGTAGTTGCCTTCCTGCGTGGCAGTCAGCAGCGGATGCAGCACCTTGATCGGCGCCTTGAACATTTCCACGAACTCAAGAAGACCCTGATTGGCCTTGCACAGCCCGCCCGAGTAGCTGTACGCGTCCGGATCGTTCTGCGCGAAGTCTTCCAGGCGGCGGATGTCCACCTTCCCCACGAGGGCGGAAATGTCCTGGTTGTTCTCATCACCCGGCTCGGTTTTGGCGACGCCCACCTGGTCCAGCACCGATGGAAACAGCTTCACCACGCGAAACTTGCCGATGTCGCCACCATACTCCTTGAGCCGCTTGGCCGCCCACGGGGACATGACACCGTTCAGATAGCGGGGGGCGATGCCGTACTCTTCCTGCAGGATACGGCCGTCCTCCTGGGCGCTGAACAGCCCCAGAGGGTTTTCGTTGACGGGCGAACCTTTCAAGGCATAGAAGGGCTGGCGCTGCATCAGCGCCTTGAGCTTCTCGGCTAACGATGATTTTCCGCCGCCAACGGGCCCCAGCAGATACAGGATCTGCTTGCGCTCTTCCAGGCCTTGCGCCGCATGCCGGAAGAACGACACGATCTGCTCGATCGACTCCTCCATGCCGTAGAACTCATCGAAGGCCGGATACCGCTTTATGATCTTGTTGGAGAAGATCCGGGAAAGGCGTGGATCTTTGGAAGTGTCTACGAACTCGGGCTCACCGATGGCCAGAAGAAGACGCTCGGCGGCTGTTGCGTAGGTGCTGGGATCTTCGCGGCAGAGCAGCAGATAGTCGTCGAGGGACATTTCTTCCTGCTGAACCGCATCATACCGCTGCTGGAAATGCTCAAATACGCCCATGCCAAAATTCTCCGTAATTCTGGCCTAGCGGCGCTGGTCTAACCGCGCCGCTAAGCCGGTTAGAACCGCATCCTTTAGGTTGTTACTGCCTTGTCCTTCGGGTTGCGGCGTATCTTGTTCAACGTCCCGTTAAACGTGAAGCCATGGGGCCTCATGGTTTTAGAGTAGAACGGGGTCGATAAGTTTCCACTAACTACGTCACATTTTTCCTCGTGTTCTACTTGACTTTCAGCGCTCCTCTGCTGGCACCGAGGTGAGTTTTCCGGTCTCCAGACACAGCGCGGTGAGGCTTCGTCCCCACACGCAACCGGTGTCCAGAGCGACGCAATCGTCCACGCCGGTGACGCCGTCCAGCGCCGCCCAGTGACCAAAAAGAACCTTCTCTGCACGCGGCCCGGATGGGTGCTCGAACCAGGGTGAAAAGCCCTCCGGCAGGTCGTCCAGCGAGCCTTTGTGGTTGAAGTCGAGCGTGCCGTCGCCCGCCACCAGGCGCATGCGCGTGAAGTAATTCGTTATGAGGCGATAGCGGCCCAAGCCTTCGAGCGCCGGGTCCCAGCGTGCCGGCTCATCGCCGTACATGCCCTGAAAAAAGGCACCCATGGACACGCTGTCATCCTCGTCGCGCAGCACTTTCTCCACTTCCGCCGCATAGCCCGCAGCTTCGACAAGCGACCACACGTGCGGTATGCCGGCGTGGGTCATCACGTAACCGAGGGTCGGGCTGCTGTGCATGAGCTTCTGCTGCCGCAGCCAGTCGGCCAGCTCGTCAAGGTCGGGGGCGGCAAAGATCTCCTCGAAGGTGTCGGAGCGGCCGGGCTGATGCCCGCCGTAAACCATGGCCAGAAAGTGCAGGTCGTGGTTGCCGAGCACAATGGTGCAGGTGTTCTCCGCATCGGTCTCCGTTGCCCCGTTCCGGGGCGTGGCTGCCTCGCATTGGGGCGATGATGCCTCGCCTCGCGTCGGTTTTGGGCCGTCAGAGCCGTCCTGGGGGCTGATTTGCCGAAGATTTTGCAATTCTTCAGCGGTCTGATCGGTGTTTGCCGGTACATGCGCTGAACGCTGCAAGTCCCGTACCAGGCGCAGCGTACCCAGTGAGTCAGGGCCACGATTGATCAGGTCGCCCAGCAGCCAGAGGCGATCGCCGGCGCCGAAGCTCACCGCTTCGAGCAGCGCTTCGAACTCCCCGCGACATCCTTGAATGTCGCCGATGGCGTAGGTGGCCAAGGTCAGTGCACCAGGTGAGGCATGGACAACGAAAACGGCGCGATGGGCACGTCGAAGTGCTCGCCGTTGTCGTCCGTGAACTCGTACTCTCCCTGCATGGCTCCCACCGGGGTTTTGAGAATGGCGCCGCTGGTGTAGCGAAAGCTCTGGCCCGGCTCCAGGCGCGGTTGCTGGCCCACGACACCCGGCCCTCGCACCTCTTCGACCTGTCCGGTTGCGTCCGTGATGAGCCAGTGGCGGTTCAACAGCTGGCCGGGGGTGGCACCGCGATTGCTGATGGTGATGGTATACGCGAACACGTAACGGTCGCGGGCGGCGTCGCTCTCGGCATCGACGTACTGCACCGCTACCGAGACCTCGATGCCCGTGGCAGATCCTGAGTTATCGGTGTCGGTGGCCGTCAACGACTGGGTCCTGCTGATGCGCCAGCGCCCGGGTCCGTGGCCACGCGCAGACCGTCGGTCTACTCGGATGGCTGCCCGAGGCTCTGGGCAATCTCAACGAATTGCGCGCTGGTCACATCGTCCGCGCGCACGCCTGAATCGACGCCGAGTCTATCCCAATCCAGCGCCAGTTGCTTCAAGGCGTTTGACAAACGCTTGCGCCG
The DNA here is from genome assembly GCA_964651595.1 of uncultured Pseudomonadales bacterium. Lineage (GTDB taxonomy): Bacteria > Pseudomonadota > Gammaproteobacteria > Pseudomonadales > Azotimanducaceae > UBA4421. Next base: position 14,697 of record CAZYYJ010000032.1, read on the forward strand.
CCCTGAAAACGCCCGGCGCAGCACGTCGTCGAGAATGGCCATGTCACAGGGCACGGGCTCGTTCGACGGGGTCATGCGCAGCACCGCGGACCACACCTTCGGCGGCGGCGAAAACGCTTCCGGCGCCACGTCGAAGAGCATCTCCACACGAAAGCGCAGTTGCACCACGACACTGAGGCGACCCCAGGCTTTGCTGCCCGGCTCGGCGCACAGCCGTTCCGCCATCTCCCGCTGCAGCATGAAGTGCGCATCCCGCACCCGCTCCGGCGCTGCCGCCACGACCTGCGCGAGCTTGAGGATCAACGGCGACGAAATGTTGTACGGCAGGTTTCCGACGACGCGCCAGCCGACCTCTCCGTCCAGCAGCGCCGCGAAATCCGTGCGCAGCACATCCTCGTTGATCAATTCGAACGGTACCGCCGTGCCGCTGTAGCGTGCCCGCAGCAACGGTGCGAGATCGCGGTCTATTTCCACTGCCACATAACGCGCCATGGGTGCCTGCAGCATCACGTCGGTCAACGCGCCCTGACCGGGACCAATTTCCAGCACGGCATCGTCAGGGGCGACGGCCACCGCGTCCGCAATGCGCTGCAGCACCGCCGCGTCGCTCAGAAAATGCTGCCCGAAGCGCTTACGCGCGCGCACGCTGCAACTCGAGGCGGGCGGCGAGTGCCAGCGCTTCGGCAAAGCTGCCGGGATCGGCCCTGCCAGTGCCGGCCAGATCAAGCGCGGTACCGTGATCAACCGACGTGCGCACGAACGGCAGCCCGAGCGTCACGTTCACCGCACGTCCGAAGCCGGCGTGTTTCAACACGGGCAGGCCCTGGTCGTGATACATGGCCAGCACAGCGTCAGCCCGATCGAGATACGCCTCCGTAAAGAGCGTATCGGCCGGCAGCGGGCCTTCGATGACAAATCCCTGTCCACGCAACCGGTCGCAGACAGGGCCGATCACGTCCAGCTCTTCGCGACCCAGGTGGCCGCCCTCGCCCGCATGGGGGTTGAGGCCCGCAACCAGGATATGCGGTGAGGCTATGCCGAAAACACTCTGCAGATCGTCACGCAGGATCGTCAGACAACGCGCAAGCAGCGTCGCATCGATGGCGTCCGCCACAGCGCGCAGGGGTAAATGCGTTGTCGCCAGCGCCACCCGCAAATCGCCCGCCACCAGCAGCATGACCACATCGTCAGCCCCTGCCGCAGCAGCGAGATACTCCGTATGACCCGTGAAGGCGACACCCGCGTCGTTGATGATGGATTTCTGCAGCGGGCCGGTAACGAGGCCTCCCCACTTGCCCCGCAGGCAGCCGTCTATGGCCACATCCAGGCTCTCCAGCACACCGGGCACGTTGGCGGTGTCGAGCGTACCCGGCTCGAGCGAGCCGGCCAGCGGGGTGTGCCGCACGGTCAGGTAACCGGCGGCTCCGGCAGGCCGGGAGAGGTTGTCGTCGATGGAAAGGGGTATGCCGAGGGCAGCTGCGCGGGTTTCGAGCAGGCCGGCATCGCCGACCACAAACCAGGGGTGCGGGCGCTCGGTCTGGGTCAGCGCAAGCACCAGATCCGGGCCGATGCCCGCGGGCTCACCCAGCGTGACGGCGAGCATGGGAAAGGCAACGGCGCCCTAGAGGCGCACTTCGACGAAGGCTTCGTCGCGCAGCTCTTTCAGCCACTCCTGCTGCTCTTCTTCGAAACGACGCTTGTGCAGAATCTCCAGAGCCATCTGCTCGCGTGCTTCCTGGCTCATGTCCTGCTCACGCCTTTCCAGCACTTCGAGAATGTGCCAGCCGTACTGCGTCTGAAACGGCGCGCTCACCTCACCCACCGCCGTGCTGATCATGGTGTCGGCAAACTGCGGTACGTACTGGTCGGGGGTGGACCAGCCCAGTTCTCCACCCATGAGTGCGCTGGCGGGGTCTTCAGAGTATTCCTCGGCCAGGCTTGCGAAGGCTTCGCCCGCTGCAAGCTTGTCATTGATCTGCATGATCAGCGCCCGGGTTTCTTCCGGCGTGCGGATCTCGGAGGGTTGCACCAGGATATGCCGCACCCGCGTCTGCGTTTCGCGCTGCATGCCCGCGCCACGCTGCTCCAGGAGCTTGACGATGTGTATGGCGCCTCGCGTCACGATGGGCTCGGCAATCTCGCCCACCTGCATGTTGAGCACGGTCTCGCCGAAGAGACTGGGCAACTCCGCCGCTCTGCGCCAGCCGAGGTCGCCACCTTCCAGAGCCCGGCTGCTGGACGAGTTTTCGATGGCCATCTGCGCGAAATCGGCGCCCGTGCGCAAGCGTGCCACTATGTCCTCGGCCCGGCTCGCTGCCTGGCGTGCCGCGGCTTCGTTGCCGGCATCGTCGATGGACAGCAGGATGTGCCCGACGCGGTACTCGTCCGAAAAGAGCTCCTGGTAGTAGGGCGAGTTCAGCAGGCCCTGCACGTCCTGCTCGCTGATGGAGATGCGCCGGTTGATGAGGTTGCGCTGCAGGCGGCTGATCATCATTTCACTGCGGATTTCCTCGCGGAACTGCCGGTAGCTCATGCCATCGGCCACGAGCGCTCCCTGAAACTGCTCGAGCGTCATGCCGTTGTTCTGCGCAAAGCCCATCACGGCCCGCGTCAGCGTCTCGTCATCGATTTCCACGCCACGGCGCGTGGCTTCCTGCCGTTGCAGACTTTCCAGGATGAGCCGCTCCATGAGCTGACTGATCAGCACATCGTCGGGCGGCACCTGCACGTTCTGTCCCCGCAGCGAGTCCACCACCTGCTGGTAGCGACCACGCAGCTCAGAGGCAAGCACCACATCGTCGCCCACCACCGCCACGATGGCTTCCAGCTCCTCATAAGCGGCCTGTGCACTGCCCGCTGCCAGCGCCAGGGCCAGGGCAAATCTCTTGAAAACGTTTGTGCGCATGGGTGCGCTCCTCTCAGTTGCTGGCGGCGACAGGCATCCGTCACCGCGCCTAGGGATTGCGGTTGGTGAAGTAGTCTGAGCGATCGGGGCTGCGGTATCCGCGTATGCCTCGTTCCAGCACCGACTCCACCTTGGTTCCGAAACCCGCGAGGCCTTTGAAGACAATCTGCAGAAACACGCCGTCGTCGCCTTCGATGTCGGCAAAATCGTTCTGGCGCGTATCCAGAAAGCGCCGCGCCACGAGGCGTACCTGCAGACAGCAGTCGTTGTATTCCAGACCACCGAACCCTTCGATGGTTCGCTTGCTGACCAGGTCGAAATTCCAGCGGCCGAGGATAGCCAAGCGCCGGGTCAAGGGCCAGTAGAGCGAAATGTCGGTCTGCTCTATGTCCTGCTGCACGCGCTGGCGGTAGCCCACGTTGAAGATGTGCCGGTTGTCCGTGCGGTACTGCAGCCCGATCGAGCCCTGATCCACCTCGTTGTCGTGCGGATCCCACACGAGATCACCGTTCACGCGCCAGCGCCGCGCCAGGTTGACCCCCAGATCGGCGGCAAACGCAGACGAGCTCTGCCGTTCGTCTGCGGCGGGCTCGTCGAACTCGGTCACGCGGCGGTCTTCGAAGTAGAAAATCTGCCCGAGCGAGAAGCGGAACTGCTCAAGGCCCGTGGCGTTGTCCAGAAAACGGGTGGTCACCCCCGCCGAAAGCTGGTTGGCGTCGCCGAGGCGGTCCAGGCCCGCAAAGCGGTTCTCGCGAAAGAGCTGACGGTAGGCAAACGTGAGATTGGACGTATCGAAGCTCGGCAACGCCGACTGGTCCTCGAACTCCGACCACAGGTAGTACAACCGCGGCTCCAGCGTCTGCAGCAGCGACGTGCCGAACCAGTCTAGCGTGCGCTCGAAAATGAGCCCGCCATCGAGGGACGCCACGGCGGTACCCCGCTCCGGCTCGTCGTCGAAGGTTGGGTCGTCGGCCAGCAGCAGAGCGGTGTCATCGAGATCGTAGGCCGTATAGCGGTACGCGGTGCTGGCGGTGAAAAAGCCGAAAGGCCACGCGAACGGCAGCCTCAGGCGCGGCTCGGCGTGCAGACGGGTTCCCGTGAGCCTGCGCAGCCCGCTGAGCCCTTCCGGATCGCGATCGAAGCTGGCCCATTTGAAGCCGACGCTGCCTTCGAGGGGCCCTGCAAGCTCCGAGGTGTACAGCATCTCCAGCTCCGGCAGGCGCTCGTACTCCTCCCGGTCGAAATCCAGGCGCTGAAAGCCCTGCGCCCACAACCGCGTGAAAAGCCCTCCGCGGTTGTACTGGAGCTCGCCGCGGCGCTCCAGCTCACGGCGGCTGGATACACCCAGATCCGACCCGAGGTCGCGGAAATAATCGCCGTCACTCACCGCCGCATAATCGATCAGCGTGCGGAAGGCACCAAACGCCCCCTCGTGATTGACCGTGCCCAGCCACCGGTCGGCGGGCTCGAACGGACCCAGCACGGCAGCGCCACCCTCTTCCTTGAAGTCATCCCGGTCGCGCGTGCCGTCGAAGATGTCGTCGTTCGGCAGGAATCCTCCCCCGATGGCACTTTCCTGCCAGCTCGACTTGTAGCGGAATTCCGCTTCCATGCCGGCACCCCGCCGGCTCACATAGCGCGGCACCACCGTTGCATCGTAGTTGGGCGCCAGGTTGAAGTAGTAGGGTATGGACAGGTCCGCGCCGTCTTCGTCCGAGTAGGCGAAGTTCGGAAACAGAAAACCGGACACACGCTCGTCGGACACCGGGAACTTCAGGTACGGGGTGTAGAACACGGGCACAGACTTCAACCGCAAGACCGCGTCGCGGGCCGTGCCGAACACCTCACCTTCCTCGATCTCCAGCGACGCGGCGCTGAGGCGCCAGCCATTGTCGCCGGGCTCGCAGCGGGTGAAATCGTTCTCGACGAAGGTGAGATCGCCGCTGCCGGCCTGAGCGAGACGCTCCGCACTGCCGCGCAGCTGGGCGTCGAGCAGCACCCACTCCGTATCCGTGAGCCTGGCATCGCGGGAGTCGAGATCCACCTCGGCGGCGGTGCCCTGCAGCACCACGCCGGGTTGATCCATGCGCACGCCTTCCGGAAAGCGTGCAAGGCGGGCTTGCTCGTCGATCTCCGCCCGGGGCGCGTAGAGGCGGCGGTTACCCTGCTCCAGCGTCACATTGCCGGACAACTCCGCCAGCGTATCCAGCGTGCGCGACAGCCGGTCAGCTTCGGCAACGATGGGATAGTCTTCGTCCCGCACGCTGCGGGGCAGGGGGTACGCGCGCACCAGGTAGTCGCCGCGGCAGATGCCGGTGCTCAGACGATCGCTGCGCCAGAGCCGTGCCGCCATCCCGGGGGACAGATCGTGCTCGGGGGAGACAGCCCGTACCGGGGTCTCCGTGAACCAGTTGGCCGGGTCCAGGCTCAGGCCGGTCTGCGGGTCCACCGGGCCCAGCGTGCTGCGATTGGCGGGCGCAACGCCGGCAGCGCCGCCTTCCTCCGCGAAGGCAGGCGCGCCGGGAAACGTCATCGGGGCCGCTGCCAGGAGCGCCAGAACCGCAGAAGGGAGTCTCATGGGCCCTATGATAAAGCTTTGCCCGCACCGTTATAATCGGCTTGTGCATGATTCCAACCCCGCCACCGGCCGCGTGTTGCCCGCCGAGTTGCCTGCAGAAATGAACAAAGCAATGAACGTGCTGCCGGAAAGCGCCCGCGCCTGGGTGCAGAACTGGCTGACCCGGGCAGCCATCACGCTCACGGGCGCCAGCCCCCTGCGCGTGGAAGCGAGCCACCGGAAATTTTTCCGCCTCAAGCTCGATGGTGCCAGCGCGCCGGCGACGTGTGTGCTGATGGAAAGCCCGCCGGCGCTGGAGCGCAACGACGCGTTTGTGGACCTGCGTGCCGTTTTCGCCGCCGCCGGTGTGCCCGTGCCGGATCTCATGGCTGCCGAGACGGGCGCAGGACTGTTTCTGCTGGAAGACTTCGGCGCTACGCATCTCGACGCGGCCTACGGCACCGCTGACGAAAGCCGCGCCGTGCATCTCGCCATCGATCAGCTGCATGCCCTCGCGCGGGTGGAAGCCGATGTCATCCCGCCCTACACCACGCAGCGTTTCCGCGACGAGCTGGACCTCTTCGACGAGTGGCTGGTTCAGGGTCTGCTCGGGGAGCGAAGCCGTGCGCAGGCGTTGCGCAAAGCCTACGAGGCCCTCATCGACGCCACCCAGGCGCAACCGTTGTGCTGCGTGCATCGTGACTACCATTGCCGCAACCTGCTGCTGCCTCCGCACGGGGTTGGTCTCGGCATCGTGGATTTCCAGGACGCACTGCGCGGCCCGCGCCTGTACGACATCGCCAGCCTCCTGCGTGACTGTTACCACTGCTTCAGCGAGGCAGCCGTTGCCCGGTATTTCGCCTATTTTCTGTCGGGCGCTGACGATCTCGACAACAGGTCGCCGGCCAGCTGGCAGCGCCTGATGGATCTCACTGCGCTGCAGCGGCAGCTCAAGGCCCTGGGCATCTTTGCCCGCCTGGCGTTGCGCGACGGACGCAACTCGCATCTCAGCCATGTCGTGCCCGTGCTGGAACGCATCGCCGCCCTCGCCGCAACCCATGCGGAGACCACCACCATCGCCGGGGTCGCCGCAGAACTGCTGCCTGCGCTGCGTGCGCATCCCGCCATCGCCGCCGCGCAGCGCCCGCACTGAAGGTCGAGACAGACGCCATGAAGGCAATGATTCTTGCCGCAGGCCGCGGTACGCGCCTCGCCCCCCTGACCGATCGCACCCCCAAACCCCTGCTGCCGGTGCATGGCATCCCCCTGATCGAGCGTCAGCTGCGACAACTGGTTGCAGCCGGTATCACGGAGGTGGTGATCAACCTGTTCCACCTGGGCGAGCAGATTGTGGCGCACCTGGGTGACGGCCGCAGCTTCGGTGCACGCATCCAGTACAGCCGGGAAAGCGAGCTGCTGGAGACCGCGGGCGGTATCCGCCAGGCACTGCCGCTGCTCGGCAACGCGCCGTTCGTGCTGCTGAACGGCGACATCTACACCGATTTCGATTTCGCCCGGCTGCCTGCCGCCCCCGCCGACGACTGCGGCGCTCATCTCGTGCTCACCCCCACGCCCGCACACCGGGGTGGCGATTTCGAGAGTGACGGCCGCCGCGTCACCGCCCGAGGCGAACCCTACGTATACATGGGCATCGGCGTGGTGCGCCCCGAGGCGTTTGCGTCATACCCACCGGGGCCTTTCTCGTTTCAGACCGTCATGTTCGATCTGCTCGCCGAAGCACGTCTGTGCGCCCAGGTTCATGCCGGTGAATGGCACGACATCGGCAGTCTGGCGCAGTACGAGGCCGTGCAGGCGATGCCACCGCTGCCCTGAGCCGCATCCGGCGGGTCGGCGCCCGTGTCCTATGCTTGAGGGATGCAGTCTTCACTTCTGTACAACCACTGGTTCGGCAAAGCCGTGGGCTTCGTGGGCGCGTTCGTTGTTGCACCGATGGACCCCACGCTGCTGTCTCTGTTCGTTATTGCCGGCGTGGGGCTGGGGCACCTGTTCGACCGCTGGGCCGCCACCCAGGAGGGGGCGAACGCGCCACGTTACCGCGTCCCCGACGCCGCCCAGCGTCTGGCGCGGGAAACCGCTGCCGAGCTGCCGCCAGCGGTCGCCTATCTCTTCAGCGCGCTGGGCACCATCGCCAAGCGGTCGGGGGTTGTGACCCGCGAGCACATCCGGTACGCCGAGCAGCTCATGCGCGTGCTCAAGCTCACCGCCACGCAGCGCAAGCGCGCCATCGAGCACTTCGAGCTGGGCAAGCACAACAACTTTGCCTTCGCGAGCGCCGCGCCCCCGCTGCTGAAACATCCTAACGTCACCGAGCTGCGGCATTTCATCCTGCAGGCCATGGTGGACACAGCCGCCATCGCGCCCAGCGACGCCGCGCTGTCGGCCTGCGTGCACATTGCCCAGCACCTGCACATCTCCGGGGCGGTGGTCGCGGAGGAGTTTTCGCTCGCCCTGGCCGCCCGGTACCCGAAGACGCGCCGGCAGGGCAAGGCACAGCCGGAACCGGGCGAGCCCGCAGCGCCGGATGCAGAGCTGGCTGACGCCTATCGCGTGCTGGCCCTGCGTCCGGAGGCGAGTGCCGCGGAGGTGAAGCGTGCCTACCGGCAACTGGTGAGCCGTCATCATCCCGATAAGCTTGCGCGCAACGCCACCCCCCGCCAGCTCGAAGCCGCGCAGCGCAAGATGGTGGCCCTGCGGGAAGCCCTGGAAACCATCGAGGCGGCGCAGAGTGCCTGAATGCCGTAGACTGCGCGGCCATGGACACCTGGATCTCACCTTCGATTCTCGCTGCCGACTTCGCCCGTCTGGGTGACGAGGTCACAGCGGTGCTGGAAGCCGGCGCCAACACCATTCATTTCGACGTGATGGACAATCACTACGTGCCGAACCTGAGCATCGGTCCGCTGGTGCTGGCGTCGTTACGCAAAGCCGGCATCGACGCCACCGTGGACGTGCACCTCATGGTGAAACCGGTGGATCGGCTGATCGAAGATTTCCTGACCGCCGGCGCCGACTACGTCACCGTGCACCCCGAGTCGACGGAGCATCTGCACCGCAGCTTGAGCATGATCCGCGATCACGGCGCCAGAGCCGGTCTGGTGTTCAACCCGGCCACACCGCTGCAGGTATTCGCCGAAGTCGCAGACCTGGTGGATCTGATACTGATCATGTCCGTGAATCCGGGTTTCGGCGGCCAGGCATTCATAGAAAGCAGCCTGGACAAGGTGGCGGAAGCGCGCGAGCTCATCGACGCCAGCGGCCGTGACATACGCCTGCAGGTGGATGGTGGCATCAAGCTCGCCAACATCGCCGCCGTGGCCGCAGCCGGAGCCGACACGTTCGTGGCCGGCACGGCAATCTTCGGCGCCGAAGACTACCCCGGCACCATCGCCGCGCTGCGCGAAGCGGCGGACGCCGCCCGCCCTGCCTGAGACCGGTCGCCGCATGGCCTGGCCGCGGCGTTATGCCGCCTATCTCTTCGACCTGGACGGAACGCTGGTAGACACCGCCCCCGATCTGAATGCCGCCCTGAACCAGACCCTGGTATCAGCGGGGCTGGCGCCCGTGGACGAAGCACTGACCCGTCACTGGGTGGGACACGGCGCCCGCGCGATGCTGGCGCAGGCGCTTGCCAATGCCGGCGCGACCGGGCACGACGAGGCCGCGCTGCTCGAGCAGTTTCTAGCTACCTATGCCACCGGCTTGAGCCGCCTCTCGCGCATTTATCCGACAGTGACGGCTACGCTGGAACGGCTGCGCGCCGACGGTGCCAGAACCGCGGTGGTCACCAACAAGCCCGCGGCCCTGGCGGAGCCGCTGCTGAACGAGCTTGGTATGGGGCCGCTGTTCGACCTCATCGTCGGCGGCGATACCGCCGCCCGCCCCAAGCCTGCGGCGGATCCCATCGACTGGTGCCTGCGCAGGCTCGACGTGATGCCGCAGGACACCCTGTTCGTGGGCGACTCGGAAACGGACGTTCTCGCCGCCAGAGCGGCGGCGATCGACGTCGTCTGCGTGCCCTACGGCTACAATCACGGGGTGGACGTGGCGACGCTGAACCCGGACGGTATCATCGCCAGCTTTGCAGAGCTGGCCGCGCACTGAGATCCCGGGCCGCGCAACGCTCCACAACACCCCGACGCCGTGATAGGGTGCGGCGCCTGGCAAACGGGACGATGGATTCCCTGATGGCTTTGATGATTCGCATGTTCTGCTTCAGCGGGCGGTGGCGCTAGCACACCGTCGCAGCGCGCCCGTGCGGGCCGCCCATCAGCAGCATGTTTCATCGAATTCCGAGGCCGTTTCAGTGACTGAATCAACCACGACCGAAGCCGTTACCTACCAACGCATACCCATCGTGCACGAGACCCTGGCAGATCTCGACACGCCCCTTTCCGTGTACCTCAAGCTCGCCGCCGGGCCCTATTCCTATCTTCTGGAAAGCTCGCAGGGCGGTGAGAAGTGGGGACGCTATTCCATTATCGGGCTGCCCGCGTCCACGGTGCTGACCGTGCGCGGTAATCACATAGAAGTGCGCACCGACGGCAAGGTCACGGAAACGGTGGAAACAGACGACCCGCTGTCGTTCATCGAAGCTTTCCAGGCCCGCTACGAAGTGGCGGACGCTCCGGATCTGCCGCGTTTCTACGGCGGCCTGGTGGGTTACTTCGGCTACGACACCGTGCGCTACGTGGAGAAGCGCCTGGCCGACACCACACCGCCCGACCCGCTGGGCACCCCGGACATTCTGCTCATGGTGAGCGAAGACGTGGTGATCTTCGACAACATCAAGGGCCGCATGCAGCTGATCAGTCTGGTGGACCCGAACCTCCCCGACATCGAAGCTGTAACGCGCGAAAAACTCGCTGCGCGCGCCCGGGCCCTGAGTCAGCCGGTGCCACCCATCCCCGACAGCCAGGCGAACCAGCGCATCGACGAGAGCGACTTCATCTCCGAGTTCGGCGAGGACGCCTTCAAGGCCGCCGTGGAACGGATCCGTGAGTACACGCGCGCCGGAGACGTCATGCAGGTGGTGCTGGCGCAGCGTATGTCCATTCCCTTCAGCGCGCCCGGCATCAATCTCTACCGGGCCCTGCGGGGTTTGAATCCGTCACCTTACATGTACTTCATGGACCTCGACGAGTTTCAGATCGTGAGCTCCTCTCCGGAAATTCTGGCGCGGCTGGAGAACGGTCACATCACCAACCGCCCGCTGGCCGGCACCCGGCGTCGCGGTCATGACGAGGCAGAAGATCTGGCCATGGAAGCGGAGCTGCTGGGCGATCCCAAGGAGATAGCCGAGCACCTGATGCTGATCGATCTCGGCCGCAACGACGTGGGCCGGGTGGCTGAGGTTGGTACGGTGGAAGTGACTGAGCAGTTCGTGATCGAACGCTACAGCCACGTCATGCATATCAGCTCCAACGTCGAAGGCCGGCTCAAGGAAGGCAGAACCGCCATGGACCTGCTGCGCGCCACCCTGCCCGTGGGCACCTTGTCGGGCGCGCCCAAGGTGCGGGCCATGGAGGTCATCGACGAGCTGGAGCCCGTGAAGCGGGGGATTTACGGGGGCGCGGTGGGCTATCTCGCCTGGAACGGCAACATGGACACGGCTATTGCCATCCGCACCGCCGTGGTGAAAGACGGCAAACTCTACATCGAGGCGGGCGGCGGCATCGTGGCCGACTCGGTGCCGCGCCTCGAATGGAAAGAAAGCATGAACAAAGGACGTGCAATCTTCCGTGCCGCCGCGCTGGCGGAGAACCAGTTCCGCGAGTTCGACGACGACTAACTCGCCCAACGCAGCAGGAGAACCCCGGTGACCGATGTCATCACCCGTTTTGCCAGGCAGGTGACGGAAAGCCCGGCCTTCGCCAACAGCATCACTGCCGTGATCATCGCCAACGCCGTGGTCATCGGCCTGGACACGTCCCCCACGCTACGCGATGCGTACCACGGCTGGTTTGTGGGCGCGAACACGGTGTTTCTCAGCGTGTTTGTGGTGGAGGCCATTCTGAAGATCATCGCCCAGCGAACGAGCTACTTCCGCGACGGCTGGAATCTCTTCGATTTCTCCATCGTCGTGGTCAGCCTGCTTCCCGCAACCGGCCAGCTGGCCACGCTCGCGCGGCTGGCCCGGCTGCTGCGCGTGCTGCGCCTCATCTCAGCGCTGCCGGAGCTGCGCCTCATCGTGCATACGCTGGTGCGTTCCATCCCTTCCATGGCCCATGTGCTGGCGCTGATGTCGATCATCTTCTACGTCTACGCCGTGGCGGGTTATCACCTGTTTCACGACGTGGACCCCACCCACTGGCGCAATCTCGGCATCTCCCTGCTGTCGCTGTTCCGCATCGTCACGCTGGAGGACTGGACGGACATCATGTACGCCGCCATGGAAGTGAAGTGGTGGGCCTGGATGTACTTTGTCAGCTTCGTGGTGCTGGGCACTTTCGTGGTGGTGAACCTGTTCATTGCCGTGGTGATCAACAACCTCGAAGAAGCCAAGGCCGAGCGCCTCGCAGAGCTTGCCGCGCAGCCGAGCGCCGATGAGATCATGGAGGAGCTCAAAGCCACGCAGGCAGCGCTCGGCCGCATGCGCGAAAAACTGGAGCAGTACCAGACCAGCACCCGGGACGGGGCACCGCCCACCGACGCTTGACGGTCCGCGCTTACCACATGACGCGCCGGGATAGCTGCTTGTAGACTCGGACACAGGTAACTCGAGCGACGCACGCCATGGGCACCGAGATCTCACGCCGGTTTTTCGAAGCGGAGGATTTCAGCCGCTTCCGCGAACGCCTGGACGAAGAAACCGAGCTTCTGAAGCAGCTGTTCGACGACGACGCCTTCTCCAGCCGCGGCGACGTCGCCGGCTTCGAGCTGGAAGCGTGGCTGGTGGATCATGCCGGTGAGCCGCTGGCGGACAACGAGCAGTTTCTGGAAGCACTGGCCAGCCCGCTCGTAGTGCCGGAGCTCGCCAAGTTCAACATCGAGCTGAACGGCAGTCCCTGCAGCCTCACCGGCAGGGTTTTTTCCCGCATGCACGACGAGTTGGTGGCTACCTGGACCCGCTGCCAGGCCACGGCCAAAGCCCGCGACTGTGAGGTGCTGGCCATCGGCACGCTACCCACCGCCAGTCCCGCCCTGTTCGTCGACGCCAACATGTCCGGCATGTTGCGTTACAAGTCGCTGAACGACCGCGTCATGGCGTTGCGCGACGGCCAGCAGCTGGCGATCGACATCGAAGGCGACAACCCGCTCTCCCTGCGCCATCACGACGTGATGCTGGAAGCAGCGGCGACCTCCTTTCAGATTCACCTGCAGTGCCGGCCCGACCGTGCCGTGCGCGATTTCAACGCGAGTCTGATCGCCTCCGCCCCTCTGGTGGCGGTGGGCGCCAACTCGCCGTTCCTGTTCGGCCATACGCTGTGGGACGAGTCGCGCATACCCCTGTTCGAGCAGAGTGTGGACGTGGGCAAACACAACAAGGCGCGGGTGACGTTCGGCGACGACTACGTGCACGAATCACTGTTCGAGGTGTTCGAGCAGAATCGCCGGGACTATCTGATTCTGCTGCCCATGTGTCAGGACGCACCGCCCAACAAGTTCAATCACCTGCGGTTTCAGAACGGCACTCTGTGGCGGTGGGTGCGTCCGCTGCTGGGCTTCGATTTCGACGGCCAGGTGCACCTGCGCATAGAGCAGCGCGTGCCCAGTGCCGGCCCCACGCTGAAAGACTGCGTGGCCAACGCGGCGTTCTACTATGGCCTGGTGCGGGGCCTGGGCCTCGAAGACGACGCTCCCGAGCACACGTTGAGCTTCCACGACGCCCGCGAGAACTTCTACACCGCCGCCCGCTACGGCCTCAACGCTCGCGTTTGCTGGCCCGGGAAAAACGGACGCCGTGATGTGGGCATGACCAGCCTCATCGTCGATGAGCTCCTGCCGCAGGCGCGCCGCGGCCTGGAGTCGCTGGAGATTCCTGACGACGAAATCGACGAATATCTGGGCATCATCGCCGCGAGAGCAGACAGCGGCCAGAACGGTGCGGCCTGGCAGCGACGCTGGATGGCCCTCAACGAAGGCTCGCTGCACGACCTGGTCATCGCCTATTGCCGCCTGCAGGAAACGAACGAGCCCGTGCACAGCTGGCCGCTTTAGTGTCCCACCTGCATACGCCCGCTGCCGTACCGTCGGGGCTGTTCTCCACGGCCGCTCACCAGCTCACCGAGGTGCTGCCCGGACCCACGCTCGTGCGCCTGGCCGGCGAGCGCAACCCGCCCCTGTTCCTCTCCGTGCTGCTGCACGGCAACGAAACCAGCGGCTGGGACGCGCTGTGTGAAGTGCTGGCGCGCAAACAACCGCTGCCGCGCAGCGTGCTGCTGTTCATCGGCAATATCACGGCGGCGGCACAGGGCCAGCGCAGCCTGCCCGGCCAGATGGATTTCAACCGTATCTGGCGCGGCGCCAACGCCGAGAGCGGGCTGGCAAGCGCCGTGCTCTCCGCGCTCGCGGCCCAGCCATTATTTGCCGCGCTGGATATTCACAACAACACGGGACGCAACCCCCACTACAGCGTGCTGACCAACGTAACGCGGCACACCGCGGGCCTGGCTCGTCTCTTCTCGGACAAGGCCGTGCTGGTGGAAGAGCCCGACAGCGTCATGACCAGAGCCGTGGCAAAGCTCTGCCCGGCCACCACCGTGGAAGTGGGGCCCGTTGCCGACCCCCGCAGCACAGCGCGCACGGTGCGCCTGCTGGATGCGTACCTGGCCCTCGATCGCGTGCCCGAGGAAAATCCGGCTGAGCTCAAGCTGCACCGCTCGCTGGCACGCGTGCACGTGGCCGAAGGTGTGGCTTTCGACTTCGCCGACGAAGCCGAAGCGGCCCGCCTCATGCAGGACGACCTCGTGCTGACAGCGGGCATGGAAGCGGTGAATTTCCACCCGGTTCCGGCCGGAACGGAGTTCGGCTTCACGCGCCGGCCCCTCAAACACACCTTGCGGGTGCTGGACCCTGAGCACAACGACGTCACTGACCAGTATCTGACCGAGCAGCACGGCGACATCTCCCTGTTGCGCCCGGTGGTGCCCGCCATGTACACCACCGATCACGAGGTGATCCGGCAGGACTGCCTGTGCTATTTCATGGAAGAGCTCTGAGCGCGCGTCGCGCACCTGACACCGGGCGCAACAAACGCTTGCGGCAAGCGGTGCGACGTATATCGTCTGTCGGACAGGAACGACAGTCACCATCAGGAGGAAGCTGAGAATGGGCACCAAACTGAGGCGTTTCCCCGGCAACATGCGGGTTTCGAGCTACAAGGATGTGAGAAACGAAATACGCTCCGGCGACATCCTGCTGTGCTCCGGCGATGCCGTGTTTTCCAACATGATCAAAAAGGCCACGGAGAGCGACTGGAGTCACGTTGCGTTTGTCATGTGGCTGCCGTCCATCGATCGCCTGATGGTGATGGAGAGCGTCGAATCCGTCGGGGTACGCACAATTCCCTTGAGCCGCTACCTGTCGGGCTACAAGGAAGAGGGCAAGCCGTATCCGGGCCGGCTGCTGATCGCACGACACGGTAAATTCGAGTCAGTCTCCCAGCAACGTATGGAGAAGATGGGGCAGTTCGCTGCCGATCACCTGTCGTATCCCTACGACCGGGACGAGATTGCCCGCATCGCTGCGCGCATCGTGCAATCCAAGCTCGGCCTGCGCGGCAAAGACGTGAAGCGCGACAAGGAGTACATCTGCTCGGAGTTCGTGTGGGAGTGCTACAAGGCGGTGGGCATCAAAGTCGCCTATGGCGACATGGGTTTCATCGCACCTGCGGATTTTGCCGTCGCCGACGGCGTGGAGCCGGTGTTCCGCCTCAATTGAACGACCCCTTGCCTCCCTAGGGCGATTCCGGCGTCAACGCATCCAGAATGACGCGCAGCACACTCCCGTCCGGCGGGCACAGCGCCTCGGGGCAGCTCGTGGGATCGAGGGGGTCGAAACCCAGCTCCAGCTCCTCAGCATCGTCGAGGCCGTCACCATCGGTGTCGGCTCTGAGGGGATTGGTGCCCAGGACGGTTTCGTCGGCATCGCTCAACCCGTCCCCGTCATCATCGAGGTCCGCGTTGTCGCCGATGCCGTCGAGGTCAGTGTCGAGCTGTTCCAGCGGGTCGCGCGGAAACGCATCGGTGGCATCGGGCGTGCCGTCGCCGTCCTGATCTGTGTCGCAGACATCGCCCAGCCCATCGCCGTCCAGATCCGCCTGATCGCCGTTTTCGGCGAAGAGGCAGTTGTCCACGGTATTGGATGAACCATCGCCATCGGTGTCGACCGGCCGCGACCAGTACGCGGCAGCAGACTGTCCCTGCCTCGGCCCCCAGCCCACGATCGTGCCCCGGTTATTGAGGCCGAGCACCGCGGGGGAGAACTCGCTCGGGAACGGCGCGAGCATCTCCGTGCCGCCGCTTTCAGTCCACGCAAACACCCCGGTCGGGGACGAACCGATGAGCTGTCCTGACGCGGCATAACCGCGCAAGACTGATCCGTTCGGGCCGATCTCCGAGAGACCGTCTTCGGGATGCCAGCGCACCACGCCGATGGTAGCGGCGCCGAAGTTCTGCGTGTCCGCCAGAATTGTGCCGTCGTCGAGCAAGGCACCGATGATCGTCTGGCGCGCATCCTGGCCTCGGTTGTCCGAGTCGACCTCCACCAGGCTTCCGTCGGCGCTTCGGTAGAACAGGTTGTTGCTGGTTTCGCCCAGGACGTTACCCGCCACATCGCCGCGCGCATTGATTGCCTGCGGCCGCGGGCTGCCGTCAGCGCCAGGCAGACCGAAACTGGCGAGACCCTCAGCGGCAGACCAGACGAAGCCCACGTTGCCCGAGCCGTCGAGGCTGCCGGTACACCAACCGGTGACCTGTCCGGCGTCGTTCAAGGCTTCCCCACGGCAGAAGCGCTCGTCGCCGGGCTTGGGAATCAGCTGCACCCCACCGGCCTCGGTCCAGAAAAACGCCTGCTGTATGCCGCTACCGCAATAGCCTGCTATGGCGCCTTCCGCGTTGATGGCATTCGAGTAACAGTCGGGCAGGTTGGGGGTGGGCGAGACCAGCAGCGTCTGGCCCGTGGACGCACTCCAGGTGTACCCCCGGCAATCG
The DNA here is from genome assembly GCA_964651595.1 of uncultured Pseudomonadales bacterium. Taxonomy (GTDB): domain Bacteria; phylum Pseudomonadota; class Gammaproteobacteria; order Pseudomonadales; family Azotimanducaceae; genus UBA4421. Next base: position 31,330 of record CAZYYJ010000032.1, read on the forward strand.
GTGAGATTTCGCCCCTGGCAGGCCGCGCCGGCAAATCGACTCGCCGCACGGTTGAAGGCGGTGAAGCCGTTACTGATGCCGTACAGCGGCGGCAGGGGAGTGAGCCCGCTGTCCGGCGTCCAGATCGACATCAGGCTGATGTTGGGTGCATCCACGCCTGCCGGCGCCGGCGCCCGTTCGCGAACGAGCACGATGTCGTCTCCCAGGAGCGCTTCAGCGGAAGAGGTGTCTCCGACGCTGACCCCGATGTCCACCAGGCCATCGGTGGGCGAGCACGAGAATGCGTGCTGGTCGTTGAACGTGCCCGGCACCTGCCCCACGCCGATGATACGGCCGGTATCGTCCACCGCCGTGGCCTGCCCGCTCGTGAACGTATCCCGAAATTCGATCGCTACCGGAATTGGCGAAGGATCCGCAAGGCCGACGTTGGCTGAGCACGCGAAACGTTCCGGTGGCGGGCAGCTGCCACTGGACGGAGTGGCAACCAGCCAGGTGAGCTCGTCGTTGCCAACCGTGCTGTTCGTATCGTCGGCTGCGCGTGACACGGTGCTGGTGCCGGGCGCACCAGGATAGGCACTGGAGATGCGTACCGATACGAAAGCACCGAGACCCACGGGCACCTGGAACCCGCAGGTGCTCCCGCCACAACCGGCCAGATCCTCGGGGGCTACGGCATTGGCGCTCAACACCGTGTACAGCGTTTCCACGAGCGCGATGGCTTCGGTTTCAGTCGTCGGGAAATCGCTGCTGTCGTCGCAATCGTCGAACAGCGCCTCGCAGCTGCCGTCGGCGAAGGTCACGTCGAAGAAGGTGTCGCCGGCGTCCAGGCACGCAATGCCGGTGACGGTACCGCCGCCGTTCTCGAGCAGCGTTCGGGCATCGACAGCGGGCTGTACGAGGAGCATGACGATCAGGCAGATGCCTGCCTTGTGGAAAGTGTGTCTTGTCATTGTTCTTCCCTGGCCTTGGCGCACCCTAGCACATCGGGTCAGCGCGCAGTCCAGGGCACTTTGCACGCCGCGCTCTGCTTACGTAACATCAGGCCCGTGAACACGTTACCTCTCAGCCTGCGTTTTCTGACCGCTCTCCGCCTGGCGTGGTGGGCCTAGGCCCGGCAATACCACGTTTCGAACAGTTCAACGGATTTCCACCAGCGCCTCCCACCGGGGCGGGAAACCCATCGCTTCAACCAGCCTGAGCCAGGCAACCCGACGGACCATGCCATGATCCTGATGATCGATAACTACGACTCTTTCACCTACAACGTGGTGCAGTACCTCGCCGAGCTGGGCGCCGAGGTGGAGGTGTACCGCAACGACGAAATCACCATCGAACAGATCGATGCGCTCGCCCCTGAAAAAATTGTCATCTCCCCAGGCCCCTGTACGCCCAACGAGGCCGGCATCTCCCTGGAGCTGGTGCATACCTTTGCCGGCAGGATTCCCATTCTCGGCATCTGCCTGGGCCATCAGAGCATCGGCCAGGCGTTCGGCGGCGACGTGATCCGCGCCGAGGAGGTGATGCACGGCAAAACCTCGCCCATGTATCATGCCGGCCAGGGCGTGTTTGCCGGTCTGCCCAACCCGTTCGACGCTACGCGTTACCACTCCCTGGTGGTCGCCAGAGACTCGCTCCCGGACTGCCTGGAAGTCACGGCGTGGACCGAGCAGGACGGCGAGATGCACGAGATCATGGGCTTCCGACACAAGTCTCTTGCGGTGGAGGGGGTGCAGTTTCACCCGGAATCCATCATGACCAGCACCGGCCACGATCTGCTGAACAATTTTCTGAAGGCGTGAGCCGGGGAGCGCAAACTCATGAACATCACGGAAGCGCTGCAGGCACTGGTGGATCACAACGACCTGTCTCAGGCACAGACCCAGCAGGTGTTCCAGCAGATCATGTCCGGCGAAGCCACGCCGGCGCAGATAGGCGCCTTTCTGGCCGCCATTCGCGTCAAGGGCGAAACGCCGGAAGAGCTTGCCGGGGCGGCCGAGACCATGCGGGCCCTGTCGAAGAAAGTCACCGTGTCGCACCCGCACCTCGTCGATACCTGCGGCACCGGCGGCAGCGGCGCCAAGCTCTTCAACATCTCCACGGCTGCTGCATTCGTCACAGCCGCGGCGGGCGCAAAAGTGGCGAAACACGGCAATCGCAAGATGACCAGCTTCAGCGGCAGCGCCGACGTGCTGGAAGCGGCCGGGGTCAATCTGGCGCTCGAGCCCGAGCAGATTGCCCACTGCATCACCGAGGTGGGCGTAGGCTTCATGTTCGCGCAGGCACACCACAGCGCCATGCGCTTCGCCGGCCCTGTGCGCCAGGAGATCGGCGTCCGCACCATGATGAACGTGCTGGGACCCATGACCAATCCTGCAGGTGCCCGCCGCCAGGTGATCGGCGTGTTCAGCCCCGACTGGCAACACAAGATGGCTGAGGTTCTGAAGTTGCTTGGCGCGGAGCACGCGATGATCGTGCACAGCGACGGCCTCGACGAGATCCGCCTCGATGCACCCACGCGCGTGGTGGAGCTGGCCGACGGCAACATCACCGACTACACGATTGAACCGGCCAGCTTCGGCATCGAGCGTGCCCCCGGCGCCGAAAGCGAGCTGATCGCCGAATCCACCGAGGCGAGCCTGAGGCTCATCAAGCAGGCGCTCACAGAACCCGATTCTGCCGCCGCAGACATCGTCAGCCTGAACGCCGGCGCCGCCATCTATGTCGCCGGCGTGGCCACCAATCTGGCCAACGGCGTGCTCATGGCGCAGGACGCCATCGCCGCCGGTCTGGCGAAAGAGCGCTTCGATGAGCTGGTGCGCGTTTCCAGCATGATGGGTGAAGACTGATGAGCACTATCCTCGATGAGATCATCGCCACCAAGCGCGAGGAGATTGCCGCCCGCAAAGCGCATACCCCGGTCGATGTGCTGCGCGAACGCATCGCTGCCCGGGAAGCCGACGGTGATACGCCGAGAGGTTTTGTCCGCGCGCTGCAACAGGCGGTCGAGGCCGGACAGCCGGGCGTCATTGCGGAGATCAAGAAAGCGTCGCCCAGCAAAGGCGTGATTCGCGAGCACTTCGACCCACCGGCCATTGCCGAGAGCTATGCGCGTCACGGTGCTGTCTGCCTGTCGGTGCTGACCGACGAGCAGTACTTCCAGGGCGCCGACACCTATCTGGAAGCCGTGCGCGCGGCGGTGGACCTGCCTGTGATCCGCAAAGACTTCACCGTGGACGAGTATCAGGTGCTCGAGGCCCGGGCGCTGGGCGCAGACTGCATCCTGCTGATTGTGGCGGCGCTGGACATCATGCGCCTCACCGTGCTCACGCAGACCGCTCGCGGTCTGGGAATGGACGTGCTGATCGAAGTGCACGACGCGGTGGAGCTGTCCGCAGCGCTGTCGCTGCGGCCAAACCTCGTCGGCATCAACAACCGCAACCTCAAGACCTTCGACACCACGCTCGCAACCACCATCGATCTGCTGCCTGCCGTGCCCGACGACGTTCTGGTGGTGACGGAAAGCGGCATTCGCACTCGTGAAGACGTCGCCACCATGCGTGCGCAGAACGTGCACAGCTTCCTCGTGGGAGAAGCGTTCATGCGTGCCGAAGATCCGGGCGCAGAGCTCACCCGCCTTTTCGAGGCCGCATCGTGAACAAATCCGCGGGACCGTTCTTTCCCACCACGGCTGAGAGCATGCGCATCAGCATGGCCGGCGACGACTGTTCGCTGCACTTCGAGCTGGAGGAGCTGACACCCAAGCAGCAGGCCGACCACGTTTCCAACCAGGTGTTGACCGGCATGCTGCAGGTAGCCCTGCTGTACATCGCCAAGGCCGAAGACGTGGTGTGCCTGTACGAAGATTTCCGCAGCGTGCCCTGGGCACAGGACGGCCTGGCCCGCTACCACAGGCAGTTTCAGCGTCTCGGCCTCGAACCGCTGCCCCTCGACCGCGCGCAGTTTCATCCACGGGAAGGGTTCTACGACTCCGTCGCGGAAACCCCCGGCCATACCGAGCTTGAAACGCTGTACATGGTGAGTGGCGCCAACACGCCCCTGCACCGTGATCCGGCCGCGCTGACGGCGAGCCGCAATCTCAACTCCAAGGCGCACTTTGCAGCGCATGCACCCGCATTCGGGCTGCCGGTGCCGGCCACACTGGTCACCACCAAGGGAGAGCTCGCCTCAGCCGACGCCACGGCGTTCATGGCCCGCCACGGCCTGCCGATGATGCTGAAGACGCTGGGACTGGCCGGGGCACGCAACGTCACCACCATTGCCACGCCGGAAGAAGCCGACGCGTACCTGGCGGAGTACGACGCCGACTTCCCGGTGATTCTGCAGGCCAGGCTGGACACCAGCCGCTATCGGGAAATGACCGTGGATCTGTTTGTCAGCACCGATGCAATCCGCGTCACCAACGTGCGCCAGATTCTCTTTGCCGACGGTTTGTGGGTGGGCAATCTCATGGGTCCCGACGTGCAGCTCGCCTCCGACGACGAGGCCACGTTGCTCCAGGTTGGGGCGTATGCCCGCGAGCACGGCTACCGCAGCGACACGGGATTCAACCTCGGCATCGACTATTTTGTAGACACGCGTCCCGCGAGCGACGAGCCCCGGCTCATCATCACGGAAATCAATGCCCGCTGGACCGGCGGCCTGTTTCCCGCTGAGCTGGTCAGGCGCCTCGGGATAAGCAACCGGCAGGTTGTCGCCTTCATCGACATGTGCCCACCGGAACATTTCTCAGCGTACATGGACTTTGTCGACAAGCACCTGCACGGTTACGGCAGCGCAGGCTTCGGTATTGCACCGATGGGCTTTGCGCCCTATGTCAGCGAGCTGGACGGTACCGAGCAGATTTTTGTGTGGCAGATCGTGGTGGACGATTTCGAAGCGTTCAAAACCGCAAAGCTGCGCGAGCTGCCCGACACGGCCCTGCCAACCGCACCCGTCGTGCGCATCGGCCTGTAGCGCGCATAAAAAAGCCCTCCGAAGAGGGCTTTTCACATCCTTGTGGCGGACGTCGTCGAGCGACGTCAACGCGTTCCGTAAACCACCATGGTCTTGCCTTTGACCGAGACCAGTCCCTGGTCCACGAGGGTTTTCAGTACGCGGCCGACCATTTCCCTGGAACAACCGACAATGCGACCAATTTCCTGTCGCGTGATCTTGATCTGCATGCCATCCGGATGGGTCATGGCATCAGGTTGCTTCGTCAACTCGAGAAGCGTGCGCGCTACGCGGCCGGTGACGTCGAGGAACGCGAGGTCGCTGACTTTCTGCGTGGTGCGATTCAGCCGGTCGGCCAGCTGGCGGCCAACGGCGTACAGCAGGTCCGTGTGGCGCTCGGCCAGTTCCTTGAACTTGTTGTAAGACAGCTCGGCTACTTCACACTCGGTCTTGGCTTTTACCCACGCTGAACGCGGCGTGTCTTCCGTGAACAGTGGCATCTCGCCGAAGAAATCGCCTTTGTTCAGATAAGCGACAATGATCTCCCGGCCCGACTCGTCTTCCACCAGAACGGTGACAGAGCCCTTCAGGATGTAATAAATGGAATCGCTCTTGTCGCCGGCGTAGATCAGCGTGCTCTTGGCCGGGTACTTGCGGCGATGGGCCGCTGCGAGGAACGCATCGAGGTGCGTGTTCTGGCCTTCGCCGTTCAAGTTCACCTGGAAACCTTTGGCGGTCAACGGTCGACCCACGTGGCTGCTTTTATTTGCAAGCATTGGTTAGCGCTCCTTCGTAACACTGTGCGTGTGATGAATACTAGGTGCTTGGTGTGATGCGTTTCGAGACGTGGTCGACAAACGGCACTTTTTCACAGTCCAAACGGTCGCAGTTCACCCTTTCATGCCGCAAAATTTCTCACCTTTACAATTTCTCACGCGTTTTTTGCGCGCTGAACTCACGCTTTCACGGGACTGCAATAGATGGAAACAGAGATTCGCTGGCTGGAGAACGTCCATTTCGAGGCCTCGAGCGGCTCAGGGCATACAGTAAGCATAGATGGCCCTCCGGACGCCGGCGGACAGAATCAGGGCGTGCGCCCCATGGAGCTCATGCTCATGGGTGTGGGCGGGTGCACCTCCTTCGACGTCGTCAGCATTCTGACCAAGGGACGTCAGAAAGTGACAAATTGTGTGACCCGCATCACAGCCCGGCGGGCTGACACGGTCCCGGAAGTGTTCGAAGAAATTGCCATTCACTTTGTGGTGGAAGGCGACGGGCTCGACGAGAAGAAAGTGGCGCGGGCCATCGAGCTCACGGCAGACAAGTACTGCTCGGCGTCGATCATGCTGCAACGGGCCGGCGTGGACATCCGGCACACCTTCGAGGTGACTCAGACCCGGTAAGTGGTTTCCGTCATCACCTTCGATACCACGGTCATCGCCGCTTTCAGCAGCGGCGGAAACTCGGCCCCACCCAGCGCCAGCGCTTCCTCGCCGTGGCGCGCTTCGTCCGCGCGCATCTGCGAGACAATGGCACGGCTGCGTGCGTCTTCCTCGGGCAGGCGCTGCAGGTGCTCGTCGAGGTGGCCCACCACCTGATCTTCCGTGGCCTCGACAAAGCCGAGGCTGACCCGGTCACCCAGCAGCCCCGTCGCCGCCCCGAGCGCAAACGACGCACCGTAGAACACCGGATCCAGCACGCTCGGCTGCGCGTCCAGCTCGTCCAGCCGCTCCCGGCACCACGCCAGATGATCCAGCTCTTCCTGCGCCGCTGCAGAAAGCTTGTCTCTGGTGGCCGGATCCCGGGCGGTCAAGGCCTGCCCTTCGTACAGCGCCTGTGCGCAGATCTCCCCCGCATGATTCACGCGCATCAGCCCGGCGGCGTGACGCTGCCCGTCCGTGCCGAGGTCAGCGTCGGCCACCTCGTTGGCCGGATTGTCGCGCTGCGCGCGTTGCTGCCCGGTGAGCGTGCGCAGCGCCTGATCAAAACTGGTGATGAGCCTGTCCACTGCTTCGGACATGTCTGTCTCCAACGAGGCTGAGAAAGTGCGACACGTTCATTTTAAGTGATCTCACCGGCCAAGGCATAATGGGCCCATGGCCGAGACAAAAGACCTCAACGTCCTGCTCGACGCCGAGATTCCCATCATCGGCATCGAGTCCCCCGACGAGCAGCGCGTGCTGGCGCTGCTGCTGCGCTGTGCCATGGAACGGCAGCTGTCGTTCTACGAGTGGACATGTACCGCGGGGCTCAAACTGTCCGGCTTCGGCGAGCGTGTCGGCACAGGAGACACCGAGCATGATGACCCCGAAGAGGTGCTGAAGCACATTGCCACCACGCCCGGCCCAGGGCTCTACGTGCTGTGCGATTTTCATCCGTATCTCAAGAACGAGCCCAAGGTGGTCCGTTATCTGAAGGATATTGCCCTCAAGCACGAAGAGCTGGGCAACACCATCGTGCTGGTCAGCCACAAGCTGGAGATACCGCCAGAGATCGGCCGTATGTCGGCCAACCTCAACCTGCGCCTGCCCAGCGACGAAGAGCTCATGGGTATGGTGCGCGCACAGGCTCAGGAGTGGGCCGAGCGCAACGCCGGCAAGAAAGTGCGCACCGACAACCGCACGCTGAAGAAGCTCATCGCCAACCTGCGCGGTGTCAGCCATGCCGACGCCCAGGTGCTGATCCGGCACGCTATCTATGGCGACGGCGCCATCACCGAATCGGACATTCCCGGCATCAACAAGTTGAAGTTCGACCTCATGGACGCGGAAGGGGTGCTGCATTTCGAGTACGACACCGAGCGCTTCTCCAATGTTGCCGGTCTGCACAATCTCAAGCGCTGGCTGTCTCTGCGCAAAGAAGCCCTGCTGGAGTCCACCACCGACCGACCCAGAGGAGTGCTGCTGCTGGGCGTGCAGGGCGGGGGCAAGAGCCTCGCCGCGAAGGCCGTGGCGGGCTTCTGGTCCATACCGCTGCTGCGCCTCGACTTCGGTGCGTTGTACAACAAGTTCTTCGGGGAAACAGAGCGCAACCTGCGCAACTCCCTGAAGCAGGCAGAACAGATGGCACCGTGCGTGCTGTGGATGGACGAAATCGAAAAAGGCCTGGCGACAGGACAGGGTGACAACGCCACCGCGCACCGCGTGATGGGCACGCTGCTCACGTGGATGGCGGAAAACAACGAACCCGTATTCATCGTGGCCACGTCCAACGACATCACCGGCCTGCCCCCCGAGCTGATGCGCAAAGGCCGGCTGGACGAGATCTTCTTCGTGGATCTACCTGACCAAAGCGTCCGCGAAGAGATTTTCCGCATCCACCTCGCCAAGCGCGATCTGGAACCGGAGCAATTCAATCTCACCGCGCTGGCTGACGCTGCGCAGGAATTCACCGGCGCAGAGATCGAGGAGGCCATCGTCTCAGCCCGCTACCTGGCCTCGGCCCGCGACGCCACAATTTCCCAACAGGATATCAAAGCCGCACTGGACCGCACCTATCCCATCTCGGTGCTGCGGGCCGAGAGCATTCAAAGCCTGCGCGACTGGGCCCAGGATCGCACCGTTCCCGCCTAGGGCGGCGTACCGTCCACCGGGCTTGCCCGCAAGCCCCGCTGCAGCAGCAGAAACGCGCACAGATACCGCTCGGCCACGCTGCCACCCACCACAAAGTAGGTGACTTTCGGATCCAGTTGCCCGGCCTGGTCGCGCAGCGCATCCACACGCACACGCACAGCGCCTGCGACGCGCGCCGGTCCCAGGTTCAGGAGGCGTCCACCGCGCACGTGCGTCACCGCCTGCACGAGCCGGAACAGCAGCAGCTCGTTGAACGTGTGCAGATCGATCGCGTGCGCCAGCACCGGCGCAAGCGCCGTCACATCAGCGGTACGCGTGGTGCCCAGCACCAGCGCGTCTTCACCGAAAAAGTCTCCCGGCCCCAGATGCGCCAGCGTGCGCGCGCCACGGTGCACCACCGCATGTCCCCGTTCGACGACAAAGCAGCAGTCGGCTTCGCTGCCCGCGCGGATGATGGGCGCGCCTCTGGCAAAGGTGCGCGGCACGAAAGCTGCCAGCAGGCGCTGCCAGCCGTCCATGGGCAGCTCCGTCATCATGCGCGAGTTGAGAAACTGCGTGAGCCAGCCTTCCGCGGGATCAGCGGCCAGATCGTTCTGGCTGCGCCGCAACAGAAAGTCGCGCTGCTCGTCCGCGATGCGCAGCAGCTGGCAGGGGCTGGCTGTGCGCACCGCGCCGCAGCCGGGATACACGTGGCGCACGGCCCCGAAAGCCCGGGCCCGCAACCGTTGCCGCGGCGCTTCGGTATGCACCCGACCTCTGAGCAGATAGAAATGGGCGCCTAGGTCGCGGTGATTGCGTGCCAGCCAGCGCGCCGGGGGCAGACACAACACCCGGGCGTTACGGGCTACCCCGGCAAGCTCTGTGGGACAGACGTGGGCGAAGTCGGGAATGCGTTGCAGGTATTGAAGCAGCATGCGCCCAGTGTGCGCACTCGGGACTGACGCAACGAGCAGTCCTCAGCGCCCCGCCGCGTGCGACAGCGACGCGGCAGCCACTGCGCTCAGACCTCGCGGGCGATGGCGCGGTGGCCGATGTCCTTGCGGAAATAGCGGTTGCGCCAGCCGATATGCTCTATGCGTTCGTAAGCCCGCGCCTGCGCGTTGGTAACACTGGCGCCCACACCCACCACGCACAGCACGCGTCCGCCGCTGGTAACCACCTCATCACCTTCGAGCCGGGTGCCCGCATGAAACACCCGGGTGTCCACCAGCTCCTTGTCGAGACCGCTGATCACATCACCCTGGTCGTAGCTGGCCGGATAGCCGCCGGCCGCCATCACCACGCCCACCGCCACCCGGTCGTCGAACTCGAGCGTCACCTCGTCGAGACGCCCCGCCACCGCCGCCTGGCAGGCGGTGAGCAGGTCCGACTTGAGGCGCATCATGATGGGCTGTGCTTCGGGGTCGCCGAAGCGGCAGTTGAACTCGATCACCTTCGGCTCGCCAGCCGGCGTCACCATCAGGCCGGCATACAGAAAACCCGTATAGGGCACGCCGTCGCGCGCCATGCCCGCCAGCGTGGGATGGATCACCTGCGTCATGATCTTCTCGTGCAGCCCCGCATCCACGATGGGCGCCGGCGAGTAGGCACCCATGCCGCCGGTGTTGGGGCCACGGTCGCCATCGTCGCGGGCTTTGTGATCCTGGGACGTGGCAAACGGTACCGCCCGCTCGCCGTCGCACAGGCAGATGAAGCTCACTTCCTCCCCTTCGATGAACTCTTCAACCACCACCCGTGCGCCCGCGGCGCCAAACGCTTCGCCGCTGAGCATGCCCGCAACCGCGTCCAGAGCTTCAGCCTCTGTCTGGGCCACCACCACCCCTTTCCCTGCGGCGAGGCCATCGGCCTTGATCACGATCGGTGCGCCCTGCTGGCGGATGTACGCCTGCGCCCTGGCCACGTCGTCGAAGGTCTCGTACGCAGCCGTGGGAATGTCGTAACGCGCCATGAACTCTTTGGTGAACGCCTTGGATCCCTCCAGCTGGGCAGCGCCCATGGAAGGGCCGAAGCACGGCAGACCTTCTGCCGTGAAGCGGTCGACGATACCGCCCACCAGCGGCTGCTCGGGCCCCACGACCGTAAACGCAACCCCTTCGTCCTGCACGAGCTTCACCAGCCCGTCGAAGTCTGTAACAGAAACCTCCACGTTACGCAGCGCCGTTTCCCGCGCCGTTCCCGCGTTGCCCGGCGCTACCAGCACCTCTTCCACGCCTTCGCAGGCGCTCAGCTTCCAGGCCAGCGCATGCTCACGGCCGCCACCGCCCACCACCAGAACCTTCATCGCCTTCCTCCTGCCGGCTCAGTGCCGGAAATGACGCACCCCCGTGAACACCATCGCCAGACCGTGCTCGTTGGCGGCATCGATCACCTCCTGATCGCGCATGGAACCGCCGGGTTGAATGATTGCGCGGATGCCTTCCGCCGCTGCCGCATCAATGCTGTCGCGAAACGGGAAAAACGCGTCGGACGCCATGACCGATCCGGCCACCTCCAGACCTTCCTCCCGCGCCTTCATGCCGGCAATCTTGGCACTGATCACCCGCGCCATCTGCCCGGCACCCACACCCACGGTCTGGCCGTTACGGGCATAGACGATGGCGTTCGACTTCACGAACCAGCCCACCTTCCACGCAAACAGCAGATCCGCCATGGTGGCATCGTCCGGCGTCGCAGCGGTCACCACCTGCAACGCCGTGTCATCCAGACACAGCTCGTCGGCATCCTGTACCAGCAGGCCGCCGCCCACCCGCTTGTACTCGCGCCCGCGCGCCGGCGCGCCGAGATCACCGCAGCTCAGCAGCCGCACGTTTTTCTTCGCAGTGGCCACCTCCACGGCATCCTCGGCCACCTCCGGCGCTATCACCACCTCCACGAACTGTCGCTCCAGAATGGTGCTCAGCGTGGCTCCGTCCAGGGGCCGGTTGAAAGCGATGATGCCGCCGAACGCGGACGTGGTATCCGTAGCAAAGGCACCGTCGTATGCTGCCGCGAGGGTGTCGGCAACGGCAACGCCACACGGATTGGCGTGCTTCACGATCACGCAGGCCGGCTCGTCGAACACGCGCACGCACTCCAGCGCCGCGTCCGTGTCCGCAATGTTGTTGTACGAGAGCGCCTTGCCCTGCCACTGCCGGTAACCCGCAATGTTGCCCTGCGCCGGTCCCGGCGTTTCCCGATAAAACGCTGCGCGCTGGTGGGGATTCTCGCCGTAGCGCAGGTCTTCGACTTTGTCGAACGTCAACGTGAGGCTCGGGGGCAGCGTTTCGTCAGCGCCGAGATAGGCGGCAATGGTGGCATCGTACTGCGCTGTATGACGGAACGCCTTCAGCGCAAAGCGCCGCCGCATGGCAAGCTCAGAGCCGTCGCGCGCAGCTTCGGCCACGGAGGCATAGTCGGCCGGATCCACCACCACCAGCACGTCTGCATGGTTCTTGGCTGCAGAACGCAGCATGGCAGGCCCGCCGATGTCGATGTTCTCGATGGCAAGCGCGTCCGTGCAGTCTTCGCGCGCGATGGTGGCGGCAAAGGGATACAGATTCACCACCACCAGGTCGATCGCTTCGATGCCATGAGCCGCCATCACCGCACCGTCGATGGCGCGGCGTCCCAGAACACCACCGTGCACCTTGGGATGCAGCGTTTTGACACGGCCGTCCATCATCTCCGGAAAACCCGTGTAGTCGGACACTTCGCGCACCGGTAGTCCTGCCTCGGTCAGCGCCCGATGGGTGCCGCCGGTAGACAGCAACGTCACCCCCTGTTCGTGCAGAGCAGTGGCCAGTTCCACCACGCCCGTTTTGTCCGAGACGCTGATCAGCGCCTGCTGAATGGTCACTTTCGACAAGTTATGTCCTCTACTTTCTCTGCCACTACTTTAGCTGCGGCTACTGTGTCTGCGACGCTGCCAGGGCCGGTTCAGGCTGCGCGCGCAAGCAGGCTGTCGCCGACGTTGCGCACATAACGCAGCTGCTCGCGGGGGCACTCCATGCGCTGAAACGCGGGCAGCCGGTCAGCACAACCCAATCGTTGGAAATACGCCTGCACGTGCTTGCGAGCTATCCTCACCCCGGCGTGGTCACCGTAGAACTCGTGCATCATGGCCAGGTGCTCGCCAATCACCGCCCACTTTTCCGCAAGCGTCGGTTCCGGCGCCCCCTGTAACACCGCAAACAGCCACGGCTGCCCCAGGGCCGCCCGGCCGATCATCACACCATCCGCACCGGCCTGCCGCATGGCTGCGCGGGCTGTGACCGCATCTTCGATGTCGCCGTTCACCAGCAGCGGCACACCCAGCGCCGGCTGTGCCACCGCGTCATAGTCCACAGGCCCGGCAAACCGGCACTGACGACTGCGCGCATGCATCACCACCATCTGCGCCCCGGCCGCCACGGCGCGACGCGCCGCCTCGTGGCCGAGCCGGTCCCCGGGTGTGAGGCCCGTACGGGTTTTCACCGTCACGGGCACGTCCACCGCCGTTGCCACGGCCTCCACAATGGCTGAAACGCGGTCCAGCTCCCCCAGCAGGGCGGAGCCTGCCGCTTTGCGGCAGACCTTTTTGGCCGGACACCCGAAATTCAGATCGATGACCTGCACGCCGTCGTCCACATGACGTCGCGCGGCTGCGCTGATAACGGCAGGATCGGTACCCGCGAGCTGAATCGCCACCGGCGTCACGCCCGGGACGGGCACACGGCGGTGTCGGCTCTTCCCCGTATCCCACAGCTCCGGCTTGCTGGACACCATCTCGCTGACCACGTAGCCCGCTCCATAGCGCCATACAAGCGTGCGCATGGGAACGTCGCTCAACCCGGCCATGGGCGCGAACGCGAGGTGATTGCGCAGGGTGTGCGGTCCCAGACGAAGGGCTTCGGGGCTTTGGCCGCGCGGAGGGGTGGGCTGCACGAGGGCACCGGATCGGAAAACGGCGCATCATACCAGCCCGATCCGGTCGATTGAACGCGGGCGCGCCCGGTGCGCGCCCGCAGAAGTTTCTACATCTTCATTTCGTAGAAGCAGAGCTTGTTGCCGTCCAGGTCGCGCACGTAGGCACCGTAGAACACGCCCGGGACACGCTCGCCGGGCTCACCTTCGTCCGCTGCGCCCAGCTCCAGCGCCTTGGCGTAGAGCTTGTCCACACCCTCGCGACCGCCGGCGTCGATGGCCACCATGTTGCCGTTGCCGCAGTTCTGCGCCTGCTCGTCGTACGGGATGCAGATTGCCAGCATGCCGCCCTGGCCGGAGCCGTAGAACTTGATGCGATCCTGTCCGAACAGCTGACGGCCGCCCAGCTCGGCAAGCAGGTCGTTGTAGAAGCTCTCTGCGCGCGCCATGTCGTTCACGCCAATGGTCGTATAGCCAATCATGTGACTTCCCCGATGGATTTAAGGAGCGCTAGTAAAGCGTGGAGAAGATGGGTAGCGCAATAGTTCTCTACCGCAGGCGCTTGTTTGGCCGCAGGCGCTTATTTGGCCGCAGGTTTTTATTTGGCCGCAGGCGCTGCATTGCGCCGCGGGCGCTGAGGGCTGTCTTTGAGAAAACGCAGGTTGAAGTTGAGGGGCGCCTGACCCGGGTCTTCGAGTTCCAGGGAAATGTGCACGGGCGCGCCGGGGGGCATGAGGTTACTGCGGGCGAGCTCACCGCGCAGATATTCTTCCGGCGCAAAGCGCCGGCCGGCCACCAGATGGCCCCGGAGGCTCGTCAGGGTGAGCTCGAGCAGGGGAAACGCCTGCTCGAAAGCCGCCTGATTCACGATGAGCGCATCGAACACCAGCGCCCCTTGTACCTCGGGATGCTGGCGCAGCACGGAGTTCTCGGCCTGGATACGGGCAACGTCACTCATCAGCGGCAACTCGCACCCGGCCACAGCGCACACCTGCTGATAGATCGGGCGCCAGGTCGTGTCCCGGGCCAGCGTGTCGAAGCGGAAGAACAGCACCTGCGCCGGAATACCCAGGGCACAAAGCAGCATGACGGCCACCGTCGCCCAGGGAACCCGCCGCCGCGGCGTCTCAGCCGCCTCGAGCTGCGCCGCCAGGTCTTCCTCCACCAGGCTGGACAGCTGCGGGATGTGCATGGCCGGGCTGCTGTCATCGGCCGCGGCTTCGGCGCTTTCGCCGGTGTCCGTAACCTGCGGATGCCCGGCGTCTTCGACAACGTCGGTTTCGAAGATCTCCACTGCCGAGCGCGGTGCTGCCGGCGGCACCTCGAACGCCGCGCTCACGTCCAGGGGTTCCCGCTCGGCAGGCTGATCCGACGCACCGCTGGCGGTGCCTAGCTCATCGTGCAGAGCGGCCAGCAGTTCGTCTTCCAGCCGGGCAAGCTCGGCCGGCCCGTCGTCGTCGGGCGCGGTTGCTGCAGGCGCCTCGTCGATCGCAGCACCAGTTTCCTCGCGCGCAGGCGCGCCCGGCCCTTCCCCGTCCGGGAGATCCGTGGTTGTCCCTGCGCCGGCGAGGCGCGCGGTCAAAGCAGCGGGCAGCGGTGGGGCTACCTGCGCGGCTTGGGCATCAGCGGGAGCGGCCGCCTCATCGCTCTCGATCTCCTCGAGCAGCGCGTCGACGTCTTCCGCTTCGGGCTGATAGGGCTCACCGTCGATCAGCAGGTACGCGGTGCCGTCGAAAACGTGCAGGCACGCACCACAGCGCACTTTGCCCGCGGCTACCTGCAGCTGTGTTTCAGACACGCGAAAGCGCGTGTCGCAGTTAGGACACTGGGTTACCAGCGGTTCCAGCTTATCGTCGGCCACGGTGCGCGCGCTCTCGTTCAACCCGGGCTGGGTGGTCTAAGGCGCCAGCCTGACGCCATGGAGACACACCCAACCGTTCATCTCAATCTGCGTGTGAAAATCCGTCGCCGCGAACGCCTGCCGCACGGCGATGGCCTGATCCGCGAGCACACCGGACAGCACTATGTGTCCCCCCGGCGCTGTCACCCGCTCGAAAGTACCGGCCAGCGCCATGATCGGAGCAGCCAGAATATTCGCCACCACGACATCGAACGCGCCCCCGACCTTCTGGCCCAGCGTGTCCCAGGCATCTGTCGCCGCGGCCACCAGCGTCCCCGGCACACAGCCGGTTTCGATATGGAAGGCATCGGTTGCCTGCGCCACACGCGCTTCAACGTCATTGTAGGCAGCATTGTCCAGCGTAGCCACGATGGCCTGCGGGTCGTGATCCACCGCCACCACCGCCGCCTGCAGCCGCGCCGCGGCGATACCGAGAATGCCCGAGCCACAACCGAAATCGAGCAGCCGCTGGCCGGTGCGCACGTTCGCGGCGATCCATTCGAGGCACAGCGCCGTGGTGGGATGGCTGCCGGAGCCAAAGGCCAGACCTGGCTCGAGGTAGACGGCGACGAGGCCATCACCATCCCCGTCGCGGGGCAGCTCCCGGGCCGCGCGCGGCCGCAGCCAGAGCCGTTCGCCGAACCGTGCTTCCACCGCATCGTTGTTGTGCGACCAGTCGTCCTCACCCACGAAATCGGCGTCGGTCACACGGATGCCGTCGAGCGACAGCAACGCCGCGCGCAACGCTGCCATGTCGGCATCCAGCGGAAACAGCGCGCTCAGTGCCAGCAGCTCCCAGAGCGGGGTTTCGCCCGGGGCCGGTTCCAGCAGATCCACCTGGTTCTCGGCATCAACCAGCGTGATGGCCACCGCGCCCTGCTCGGCCAGCACGGCCTCCAGCGCGGCCAGGTCTCCGGCGGGCGCCGTGAGCTGCACACGCAACCAGGTCAAGAAAGGGGCCTTACTCGAAGCGGAACAACGGGGTGCCCGAGGCGATGGGCGTGGCATTGGCGACGCAGACCTCGGCAACGACGCCGCCGCTGTCAGCAGTGATCTCGTGCATCATCTTCATGCTTTCTATGATGCACAGGACGGTACCGGCTTCGACGCGGTCGCCGGGGGCCACATACGGTTGCGCGTCGGGGCTTGGCGCGGCATAGAAGGTACCGGCCATCGGCGCTTTGACCACCGGGCCGGAGGCTGCCGCGGGCGCAGGCGCTTTGGTCTCCACGACCACCGGCGCGGCAGCTGCTGCGCCTGCGGGCGTCAGCGTGCGCGCGCCCGGCATGGCGATGCGTACCGCTTCATCGCCGGAGGTAACTTCCAGCTCGGCAATGCCCGACTCTTCCATCAGTTCGATGAGCTTTTTGACTTTTCTGAGGTCCATCTGCTTCCTCCGCGGTCGCTTCTAAGACGCTGCCGAAAGGTGGACGGCGGCAGCAGCCAGCGCGTATTCGTAACCACCGGCGCCCAGGCCTGTAATGACACCCACGGCAACATCGCTGAGATAACTCTGCTGACGAAACGCCTCCCGGGCGTAAACGTTGGACAGGTGTACCTCTATGAACGGAATACCCACGGCCAGCAGCGCGTCGCGCAGCGCAACACTGGTGTGCGTGAATGCGCCCGGATTGATGATGATGAAGGCGGTGTTCTGCGCCGGTGCCTGCTGCACCGCATCTACCAGCTCGTGCTCCGCATTCGATTGCAGGCACACCACCTCGCAGCCGTCCGGCGCCTGCGCGCGGAGCCGCTCGTGGATTTCGTCCAGCGTGGTCGAGCCGTACACCTCCGGCTCGCGGGTGCCGAGGAGGTTCAGATTAGGGCCGTTGAGAACTAGAATGCGTTGCATCGCCGCATTGTCGTCCATGCCTTGCCAGAAGCAAAGGTTTTTTTGCGTTTTAGGCGAACTTACCTGCTAGTTAGCGGCAATTTGCGCGAAGTTTCCGGCGTCCACAAACTCCAGAACAGACCCCAGGTGGGTTGCCAGCGCATCCACCCCGATTTCGCCCTGGATGCGAACGTCGGCGATCTCGCTGCCTTCTTGCGAAAAGAACACCAGGCTGGGCGGGCCGAAGAGGCCAAAGTGGTTCAGCAACGCCTGATCCGTTTCGTCGTTGTGCGTGACGTCGGCACGCAGCAGCGTGAATTGCGCGAGCTTGCTGGCCACCGTGGGCTGCGGAAACACGCTGCGCTCCATGACTTTGCAGGAGATACACCAGTCGGCGTAGAGATCCAGAATTACCGGCTTGTTGCTGGTCTGAATGGCGCGCTGCACGTCCTCCAGACTTTTTACCGGAATCCACTCCGCCTCGGCGTGCACCGCGCCACCCGCCTGCACGCCCGCCGGCGCAGAGGCAAATTTACCCAGGGGTCGCAGCGGGTCTTCCGCTCCGCTTGCAGCGCCGATCAGAAGCAGCGCGCCCCAGAGAAAACTGAAGGCGCCCACCGCTTTGCCGAGCTGCGCCATACCCTGCTTCGGCGAGAAGTCCAGCACGCCGAGATAAACGCCGCTGCCCAGCAGCAGCGCCGCCCACAAGGCCAGGGTGACCGCCGGTGGCACAACCCGTTCCAGCAGCCAGATGGCTACCGCCAGCAGCAGCACGCCGAACACGGCTTTCACATTGTTCATCCAGGCGCCGGCGCGCGGCAGCCAGTGCCCGCCGCTGGCGCCCACCACCATCAGCGGCACACCCATCCCGAGGCCCAGCGCAAGCAGCGCGGTACCTCCCAGCACGGCGTCACCGGTAGTGGAGATGTAAATCAGCGCGCCGGCAAGGGGCGCCGACACACACGGCGACACCACCAGGCTCGACAACGAACCCATCACCAGCACCGAAGCGTGCTTGCCACCCTTCTGCTGGTTGCCGATGGAATTGAGACGGTCCTGCCAGGATTGCGGCAGCTGCAGCTCGTAAAAACCGAACATGGCCAGCGACAGCACCACGAACACCACCGCAAAGAACACCAGCACCGGGGCAGACTGCAACGCTGCCTGCAGGTTCAGCTCGGCGCCGAACAGACCCACGACAGTACCGATGATGGCGTAGGTGCCCGCCATGCCGAGCACATAGGCCAGCGACAGGGAAAAGGCCCGGCGCTGGGAAATGCCTTCACCTTCCCCCACGATGATGCTGGAGAGAATGGGCACCATCGGCAGCACGCAGGGCGTGAACGCGAGGCCAATGCCGGCAAGAAAAAACAGCGCCAGCGCGTAGAAGAGGTTGTCGTCCGCGAGAATGCCGGCAAGCACCTGCTCTTCGGTATCGGCCACGGTGATGGCCGGCGTGGCAGCCTGAACCTGCGTGTCTACCGCAGCAACCACGGCACCACCGCCCCCGGGCGGCGTCTGTCCAGCCGGCACAATGGCGCCGTCCGCGAAGGTGAACCACTTCATTTCCGGCGGGTAACACAAACCCGCGTCCGCGCAGCCCTGGTACATGATGCCAACGTCTACCGCCGGCATCGCTGCCGCATCGGCCATCACCGGCACGCGGGCTTCGGCAGAGTGGTAATACACCTCCACGTCTCCGAAGTACTCGTCGAACTTGGCTTTGCCAGGCGGGATCTGTGCCTCGCCGAGACTCACTGCGCCGGCGTCGTCGCCCCGCAGCTTGAACTGGAACTGGTGGCGGTAGAGGTAGTAGCCGTCCGGCATGTCCCAGCGGGCCACCACCGTTTCCGGCCCTTCCAGCGACGTGCTGAGAATGAAGGCTTCGTCCACGTGCAGGAACTCGTCCTCCTGCACGAAGCCCCCGGACTCGAAATCGAACTCTGCGGCCGCAGCCGTTGTGCCGAACAGGGCCACGCCGGTGGCCAGAGCCCATGCCAGCCCTCTGTGAATCAATCCCTGTCTGTCTGCGCCAAACTTCATCTTGAGTGTCCCGTTGATCCCGCGTATCTGCTCCGCCCTTCTCGGACGCTTGAATCGGAAGAAAGTTCGCTGCACTCTCGCGGGCGATCACGCTTAGATAGCACGAACGGAGAGTATAAGCTGTGATGCGTCGCAATTCGCTTGCGCATTTGTG
>CAZYYJ010000033.1:0-50608 GCA_964651595.1 uncultured Pseudomonadales bacterium
CCCCCTCGCCGCCCAGATCCAGCTCGGGCCAGATGAACGGCGCCCGCGGGACCGGGCGCAGCACCGCCGGCTGGCTGGCGCCAACCTCGCCCACGAAGAGTCCCGCCGGTGCCAGCAGATCCGGCAACAGCTTGAGAATGTGGCGCATCACGCTGAGGCCATCGGCCCCCGCGGCCAAGCCCCGTTGCGGCTCGGCCCGGTATTCCCGGGGCAGCGTCTGCATATCGACATCGTCCACGTACGGGGGATTTGCCAGCACGAGATCAAAGGCGGCCCCACCGGCAACCACGAGCAGCCGCTCCGCGGCATCCCCGGCAGTGATGTCCACGGACACCACCGCCGCCCGACCAGCCAGATCGTGGCGCGCCACGTTCTGCTCGGCGAGCGCGCAGGCCACCGGGTCGATGTCTGCAAGCACCACCTCGGCATCGTCAAAGACCTGCCCGGCCAGAATGCCGAGACAGCCCGAGCCACAGCCGATGTCGAGCACGCGCGCCACGCGGCGCGGCAGCCAGGGCGCAAGGCGCTCGCCGAGGAGGTAGCCGATGGGCGACCGGGGAATGACCACCCCGGGACGGATGCTGAAGCTCAGGCCCATGTAGCTTGCCTCGCCCAGCAGGTAAGGCAGCGGCACACGGTGTTCCATACGGCGCTGCGCCAGATCGAAAACGTCCTGCAGCACAGCGGAGGGAACCGGCAGGTCCAGTTGATCCCGGTCATCAGCCGCGCCGGTGGCGTGCAACACCAGCGCTACCGCCTCGTCCCAGGCGTTGTCGGTGCCATGGCCGTACACCAGATCTGCCGCCGCGAAGCGCTCGTGCACGGCGTCTATGAGACCTCCGACCGTGTAGGCCTCGGACATTACTGCTCCAGCAACTGCAACAGCAGGCGGTTCAAACGCTCCACGTAGGCGCCGGGATCGGTCAGCGTACCCCCTTCTGCCAGGCTCGCCTGGTCGAAGAGGATCTCCACCATTTCCCCGAAACGGTCCTCGTCCTGCTCAGCGTCCAGCCGCACCAGCAGCGGATGCTGGGGGTTGAACTCGAAATAGGGTTTCGCCTCCGGCAGCTGCTGACCGGTCTGTTCCATGATGCGGCGCATCTGCGCGCCCATGGCGTGCTCAGACAGGGCCAGACACGCCGGCGACTGGGTAAGGCGCTTCGAGGTGCGCACAGCCTCCACTTTTTCGCCCAGCACGTTGCCGATGCGCTCCACCAGCGGATGCGCGTCTTCGTCGCTGTCGTCCTCATCGTCTGCACTCTTCTCTTCAGCACCGGGCAGCGCCACGTCGCCGCGCATCACGTCCACGAACTGCACGCCTTCGAATTCCGTGAGCGAGCTCATCAGCCACTCGTCGATGCGGTCGAACATCAGCAGTACTTCCACATCCCTCTCACGGAAAATCTCCAGATGCGGGCTGCGGCTGGCAGTCTCGAACGTCTCGGCACAGAGGTAATAGATCTTGTCCTGATCTTCCGCCTTACGCTCGAGGTAATTCTCGAGGCTGACATTCTTCGTTGTGCCCTCACCCTTCGTGGACGCAAACCGCAGCAGCTTCGCTAGGGCTTCGCGGTTGGCAAAATCTTCGCCGGCGCCTTCCTTCAGCACTTCGCCGAACTCGTCCCAGAACGTCTGGTATTTCTCAGGCTCTTTCTTCGCCATGCCGTCCAGCATGGTGAGCACCCGCTTGGTGAGGGCATTGCGGATCGACGTGACACGCTCGTCCTGCTGCAGAATCTCCCGCGACACGTTCAGCGGCAGGTCGTTGGAGTCGAGCACCCCTTTCACGAAGCGCAGATACAACGGCAGAAACTGTTCCGCCTCGTCCATGATGAACACGCGCTGCACGTACAGCTTGATGCCCCGGGGCGCTTCACGATTGTACAGATCAAAGGGCGCACGTTGGGGCAGATACAGCAGACTCGTGTACTCGAGCTTGCCTTCCACCCGGTTATGGCTCCAGCTCAGGGGTTCTTCCCAGTCATGGGAGACGCTTCGGTAGAACTCCTTGTATTCGTCTTCGCTCACCTCGCTGCGGGAACGGGTCCACAGCGCCTGCGCCGAGTTCACCGCCTCGAACTCCGGGGCCGTGTCTGCCGCGGGCACGGCGTCTTCGCCTTCGGCGGGCGCCGCGTCAGGCATCTCCTGCTTCAGCATGCGTACGGGCACACCGATGTGGTCGGAGTATTTGTGCACCACATGGCGCAGCCGGAAATCGTCGGCAAACTCTTTCGCGTCTTCCGTGAGATGCAGAATCACGCGCGTGCCGCGGGACGCGTCGGCCACGGCTTCCAGCTCATAGGCGTCCTCGCCGCTCGACAGCCACCTCACGCCTTCGTCACCGGCGGCACTGCGCGTTACCACCTCCACGCGGTCGGCAACCATGAAGGCGCTGTAGAAGCCCACTCCGAACTGGCCGATGAGCGCCGCGTCTTTCGCCTGGTCCCCTGTGAGGGTCGTGAGAAACTCGGCGGTTCCCGACCGCGCAATCGTACCCAGGTTGGCAATCACCTCGTCGCGGTTCATGCCAATGCCGTTGTCGGCAATGGTCAGCGTGCCCGCATCTTTGTCGAAGGTGACATCGATATGAAAATCTGCATCACCCGCGACGAGCTCAGGGTTCTCGATGGCCCGGAAACGCAGCTTGTCGATGGCGTCCGAGGCGTTGGAGATGAGCTCGCGCAGGAAAATCTCCCGGTTGGAGTACAGGGAGTGAATCATCAGCTTCAGAAGCTGTTTGGCTTCGGTTTGAAACTGATGGGTCTCGGCTTGAACTTCGCTCATGGGTGGTCTCGGGCTCCTTCTTCTCGTCGTCAGCGGGATGCGCGCATACTGGGGATGATCTGGCCGATTTCAAGCTGGCCGATTTCAAGACAGAACGGGCGCCCGCAGGCGCCCGTCGAGGGTGTGGCGGCGGGTGCAATCAGCTCCAGCCGGTCACCTCCGCCAGCGCATCGCCGATCTCGGCAAGGCTGCGCACGGTGCGCACGCCGGCATCATTGAGCGCAGCGAACTTTTCGTCCGCCGTGCCTTTACCGCCCGCAATGATCGCTCCGGCATGGCCCATGCGCTTGCCGGGAGGTGCCGTAACGCCGGCAATGTAGCCCACCACCGGCTTGGTGACGTTCTCCTTGATGAACGCGGCCGCTTCCTCTTCGGCCGTGCCGCCGATTTCTCCCACCATGACGATGGCTTCGGTGGCATCGTCTTCCTGGAAGAGGCCCAGAATGTCGATGAAGTGGCTGCCGGGAATGGGATCGCCACCAATACCTACGCAGCTGCTCTGTCCGAAACCGCGGTCGGTGGTCTGTTTCACCGCCTCGTAGGTCAGCGTACCGGAGCGCGATACGATACCGACCTTGCCGGGCAGGTGAATATCACCGGGCATGATGCCGATCTTGCACTCGCCGGGCGTGATCACCCCCGGGCAGTTGGGTCCGATCATGCGTGCGCCGGACACTTCCAGACGGGCTTTCACCGCCAGCATGTCGAGCGTGGGGATGCCCTCGGTGATGCACACGATGAGCTCTATGCCAGCTTCCAGCGCCTCGAGGATGGAGTCTTTGCAGAAACCCGCGGGGACGTAGATGACTGACGCCGTGGCGCCGGTGGCGTCCACCGCTTCCTGCACCGTATTGAAGATGGGACGATCCAGATGCGTGCCACCGCCTTTGCCGGGTGTGACACCGCCCACGAGCTGCGTGCCGTAGGCAATGGCCTGCTCGCTGTGCAGCGTGCCCTGCGAACCGGTGAAGCCCTGACAGATGACCTTCGTGTTCTTGTCGATGAGAATGCTCATGCCTGACCTCCTGCTGCGGCCACGGCCTTCTCGACGGCGTCGACCAGTGATTCACCGGGAATGATGTTCAGCCCGCTGTCGGCCAGCGTCTTGCGACCGAGCTCCGAGTTGTTGCCTTCGAAGCGCACCACCACGGGCACCTCTACACCAACCTCTTCCACCGCCCCGATGATGCCTTCGGCAATGATCGCGCAGCTCACGATGCCGCCGAAAATGTTGATCAACACTGCCTGAACCGCGTCGTCGGACAGGATGATCTTGAAAGCTTCGGCCACCGCCTCCTTGGTGGCGCCGCCGCCCACATCCAGGAAGTTGGCCGGATTGCCGCCATGCAGCTTGACCAGGTCCATGGTGCCCATGGCAAGGCCGGCGCCGTTGACCATGCAGCCGATGGTGCCGTCCAGAGCCACGTAGTTGAGGTTGAACTCGGCCGCCTGGGCTTCGCGCTCGTCCTCCTGGGACGGGTCGTTCATTTCAGCCAGCTTCGGCTGCCGGTAAAGGGCGTTGCCGTCGATGTTCACCTTCGCGTCGAGACAGTGGATGTTGCCTTCGCTGGTCACCACCAGCGGATTGATCTCCAGCAGCGAGCAATCAAGCTCCTGAAACAGCTTGGCAAGGCCCATGAAGAGGTTGGTGAACTGGCGTACCTGGGCACCTTCGAGGCCCAGCGCAAAGGCAAGCTCCCGACCCTGATAGGGCTGCGGACCGACAAAGGGGTCGATGGTGGCGCGCAGGATCTTCTCCGGGGTCTCCTCGGCCACCTTCTCGATCTCCACGCCGCCTTCGGTGGATGCCATGAACACGACACGGCGCGTGCCGCGGTCTACTACGGCGCCGAGATACAGCTCCCGGTCGATGTCCGTGCAGCTCTCGACGTAGATTTTGCTGACCGGCTGACCGTTTTCGTCTGTCTGGAACGTCACCAGGTTCTTGCCGATCCACTGATCAGCAAACGCACGCACCTCGTCAAGGCTGTCGACGAGCTTCACGCCCCCCGCTTTACCCCGGCCACCGGCATGCACCTGCACTTTCACCACCCAGCGGTCCCCGCCGATCTTCTCCGCGGCAGCAACGGCTTCGTCGGCCGTGTCCACCGCATAGCCTTCCGATACCAGCAGGCCATAGTCGGCAAAGAGACTCTTCGCCTGGTACTCATGTAGGTTCACGTTGTCTTACCCTCTCGTTGAATTGGTTTGTGAGCGTCAGCTCTTGCGCTTGCGGTTGACCATGTGAATGGCATGCCCTGCGACGCCCAGCGCCGCTTCGTGCACGGCCTCCGACAGCGTCGGGTGCGCAAACATGATCAGGCCCAGGTCTTCGGCGCTGGCGTCGAACTCCATGGCAATCACCGCCTGCGCCACCAGCTCCGACGCCTGCGGCCCGAACACATGCACGCCCAGGATGCGATCCGAGTCGGCGTCAGCAATCACCTTTACCATGCCCTGCGTGTCGTTGGCTGCCAGCGCGCGCCCGGAGGCCGCAAACGGAAAGCTGCCCACGTTGTAGGCCGTGCCATCAGCCTTGAGCTCCTGCTCCGTCTTACCGACCCATGCAATCTCCGGGTGCGTGTAGATGACGTTGGGCACCGTGTCGTAGTTCACCAGCGGTTTGAACCCACCGATGCGCTCGGCCACCATCACCCCCTCTTCCGTACCCTTGTGCGCAAGCATGGGGCCACGAACGACATCGCCCACCGCGTAGACGTTGGGCGCATCGGTGGCGCAGAGATCGTTCACGTAAAGGTAGCCGCGTTCGTCGAGGTTCACGCCGCTGTCCGGAGCCAGCAGGCCTTCCGTGTAAGGGCGGCGGCCCACCGCCACGATGAGCTTGTCGACAGTGATTTTCTGCGTGCCGTCGGCGTCCTCAAAGCTGACGTCGACGGCACCGTCGACCACCTCGGCGCCCGTGACCCGGGTGCCCAGGCGGATGTCCAGCCCCTGCCCCGTGAAAGCCTTTCTGGCATCCCGCGAGATGCGTTCGTCCGCCATGGGCAGAAACTGCTCCAGCGCTTCCAGCACGACAACCTCGGAGCCGAGCCGGTTCCACACGCTGCCGAGTTCCAGGCCGATAACCCCGGCTCCGATCACCCCGAGGCGTGCGGGTACTTCCTCGAATTCCAGCGCCCCGGTGGAATCTACAATGAAGCCTTCCGTGAGCGGCGCAGGGGGAATTTCCACGGGCACCGAGCCGGCAGCCAGAATGACGTGCTCAGCCTGAAGCGTCTGCTGCTGACCATCGTGGTCGACGTATTCCACCTGGCGGTTCGCCAGCAGCTTGCCGGTGCCGGAAAGCTGGGTGACACCGTTGCCTTTGAACAACGCCGTGATACCGCTTGTGAGGCCGGTGACAACTTCTTCTTTGCGCCGGATCATCTGCGGCACGTCCACCGTCATCTCCCCGACCTCGATGCCGATTTCCTTGAAGTGCTCTTTCGCTTCCACGTACTTGTGCGACGCGTCCAGCAACGCCTTGGATGGGATGCAGCCCCAGTTGAGGCAGGTACCGCCCAGCACCGGTTTACCGTCGCGGCCCAGTTCCTTGTCGATGCACGCCGTGTTCAAACCCAGCTGCGCGCAGCGGATTGCTGCCGCGTAGCCGGCCGGTCCGGCACCGATCACGATCACGTCATAGTTGTCGCTCATGGCGTTCTTGTCCTTTGCGGAGAATTAAAGCTCGAGGAGGATGCGAGCCGGGTCTTCGATCATGCCTTTGATGGCAACGAGAAACTGCACGGCTTCGCGTCCGTCGATGAGGCGGTGGTCGTAGGACAGCGCGAGATACATCATCGGCCGCACGACAACTTCGCCGTCGACCACCATCGCGCGCTCCTGAATCTTGTGCATGCCCAGCACACCCGTCTGCGGCGCGTTCAGTATCGGCGTGGACAACAGAGAGCCGAACACACCACCGTTGCTGATGGTGAAGGTACCGCCGGCCATGTCCTCCAGCGCCAGCTTGCCGTCCCGTGCTTTCACCCCGTAGTCGTTGATGTGGTCCTCGATCTGCGCAAGCGACAACGCGTCTGCCTCGCGCACCACGGGAACGACCAGGCCCCGGTCGGTAGAGACCGCCACGCCGATGTCGTAGAAGCCATGGTACACGATGTCGTTGCCGTCGATGGACGCGTTCACGGACGGGAAGCGCTTCAGCGCTTCGACGCTGGCGCGCACGAAAAACGACATGAATCCCAGACGGGTGCCGTTGTGTGTCCGTTGAAAATCGTCCTGGTACTGCTTGCGCAACGCCATGATCGGCGCCATGTCCACCTCGTTGAAGGTGGTGAGCATCGCCGCGTTGTGCTGCGCTTCCACCAGGCGGCGCGCAATGCTGGCGCGGATGCGTGTCATGGGCACGCGCCGTTCCACCCGCTCCCCCAGCGACTCCATGCCCGGCAGGGGCGGCGCCTCCGGCATTTCTGCCAGCGCTTCGGCCACCGATGCCGGCGTTGCTGCCGGCGCCGGCGCGGCGACAGGCGGTGCCGGTGGTGCAGCTTCAGGTGCCGCGGGAGTACCGCGGGCAATGGCGCGCGCAACGTCTTCTTTGGTGACACGGCCGTCACGCCCCGTGCCGTCTACGGCGGCGATGTCCACGCCTGACTCGGCCGCGAGTTTGCGTGCGGCCGGGCTTGCGCCACCGGCTTCCTCGTCTTCGGCGGCCACGGGGGCCGCCACCGGTGGCGGCCCGGACGCTTCACCCGCCTCGAAGTGCGCGATGACCTCTTCCGACAGCACTTCGTCGCCTTCCTGCTTGAGCACTGCCGTGAGGGTGCCGTCAGCGGGCGCCACCACTTCTATCACGACCTTGTCCGTTTCGATGTCGGCCAGCAAATCGTCCAGACGGGCAAACTCGCCCACGGCTTTGTGCCACTGTGCCACCGTGCCTTCGCTGATCGACTCGGGAAACGTTGGCGCCTTGATGTCCATGTTCTTGATCCTTGCCTTGGGGTTAGCCGAACAGTGCTTCTTCAACCAGCGTGCGCTGCTGTTCGGTGTGCGTGTGCGGGTGGCCAACGGCCGGGGCCGCGAAAGCTTCGCGGCCCGCGTAGACGAGATACAGCGACTCGTTCTGCGCCAGCACCACCTGGCGCAGACGATGCTGCATGCTGTACCACGCGCCCTGGTTCATGGGTTCTTCCTGACACCACACTACTTCTTTGAGGTTGGTGTACCGCCGTACGATCGCGGCAAAGTCGTCTTCCGGGAACGGGTACAGCTGCTCCAGGCGGACGATGACGACGTTCTGGCTTGCCGCTTCCCGGCGCCGCTCCAGCAGGTCGTAGAACACCTTGCCGCTGCAGACGACAAGCCTGTCCACGCCCTTGGGGTCGATGGGATCGATCTCGTCGATGACATTCTCGAAGCGCCCGTCGCAGAGCTCGTCCAGAGAGGACACGGCCAGCTTGTGGCGCAGCAGGCTCTTCGGCGTAAGGGCAACGAGCGGCTTGCGCGTTGGTCGTAAGGCCTGGCGCCTCAGCATGTGAAACACCTGCGCAGGCGTGGAAGGAATACACACCTGCATGTTGTGCTCGGCGCAGAGTTGCAGAAAGCGCTCCAGGCGAGCCGAGGAATGCTCCGGGCCGGCGCCTTCGAAGCCGTGAGGCAGCAGCATGGTGAGACCGCAGAGCCGCGCCCACTTGGTTTCGCCGGAGCTGATGAACTGATCGATCACCACCTGCGCGCCGTTGGCAAAATCTCCGAACTGCGCCTCCCAGACCACAAGCGTGCTCGGGCTTGTCGTCGCATAGCCGTACTCGAAGGCGAGCACCGCTTCCTCGGAAAGCAACGAGTCGTAAATGTCGAACGTCACGTCTTCCCGCAGGAGATTGAGCGGAATGATGCGTTTGCCGTCTTTCTGGTTGTGCAGCGCGGCGTGACGATGCGAGAAGGTCCCTACGCCCACGTCCTGGCCGGTGAGCCGCACCGGGATACCCTGCTCGGTGAGCGTGGCGTACGCCATCACCTCGGCAAAACCCCAGTTGGCCGGCATCGCCCCTGCGGCCATCTTGTGGCGGTCTTCGAGAATCTTCTGCACCTGCCGGTGCACCGAGAAGCCCTCCGGAAGATGAGCGAGACGGCCCGCGAGATTTTTGAACGCCTGATGGTCGTACGTGGTATCTGCCGGCGTCTGCCAGTCGTGGCCGAGATACGGTGTCCAGTCGACGAAAAGCTTGCTGTCGGGTTCGTGCACGATCGAAAGCGCCACGCTCTCACCGGCTTCGAGCTTGATGCGGTTGTCTTCCGCCATGTCCCGGGCCTGGGTTTCCGTGACCACCCCTTCCCCAGCAAGCTGGTCCACGTAAAGCGACAGCGTCGTCGGATGCGACCGGATCTTCTGATACATCATCGGCTGCGTCTTCATGGGCTCTTCGGACTCGTTGTGCCCGCGCCGCCGGTAGCTGATGAGATCGATGACCACGTCTTTGCGGAATTCCATGCGGTAGTCCGCCGCAAGCTGTGTCACGAACACGACCGCTTCGGGGTCGTCACCGTTCACATGAAAGATCGGCGCCTGCACCATCTTGGCCACCTCGGTGCAGTACTCGGTGGAGCGCGCATCGATCTGCCGGTGGGTGGTGAAGCCGATCTGATTGTTGATGATGATGTGCAGGGTGCCGCCGGTCTTGAACCCGCGTGTCTGCGACATCTGGAAGGTTTCCATCACCACGCCCTGACCTGCGAACGCCGCGTCGCCGTGAATGAGAATGGGCACCATGCGATCGCCGGAATAGTCGCGACGACGATCCTGCCGGGCGCGCACCGAACCCTCGGCAACAGGCCCCACGATCTCCAGATGCGACGGGTTGAACGCGAGCGCCAGATGCATCTCACCACCGGCGGTCATGATGTTGGAGGAAAAACCCTGGTGATATTTCACATCACCGGTGCCCTGCTCGAGCTGCACCCGTCCGTCGAACTCATCGAACAGATCCGCCGGATTCTTGCCGAGGACGTTCACCAGCACGTTCAGCCGCCCGCGGTGAGCCATGCCGATCACCGACTCCAGCATGCCGTGCGCACCCAGGCGCTGCAGCGCCTCGTGCAGCATCGGTATCAGTGCCTCGCCGCCTTCCAGGCCGAAGCGCTTGGTGCCGGGATAGCGCCGATGCAGGTACTTTTCCAGGCCATCAGCGGCCGTCAGCCGTTCCAGAATGGACAGCTTCTCTGCATTGCTGTAGCTCGGCCGGCTGCGCGCCGTTTCCAGGCGCTGCTGCACCCACAGCTGCTCGCCGGCATCCACGATGTGCATGTACTCCGCACCAATGGAACCGCAGTACGTGCTCTCCAGCGCATCGATGAGGTCGCGCAGCTTGGCGGACCCGTCACCGTAGTGAAACGAGCCGGTCTGAAAGGTTTCGTCGAGGTCCGCCGGCGAGAGGTTGTGATACGCCAGATCCAGCACCGGCATGGAAGGCCGTTCCATCATGCCGAGCGGATCGATATTGGCGCGTTTGTGGCCGCGGTGCCGGTACGCGGAAACCAGATCCTGCACCCGCATCTGCTTCGTTTCGTGGGCGCTGGAGACGCTGGTGGCCACCTTTTCGGGCTTGGCTTTCAGCCGGTTGCGGCCAAGGCGCTCGAAATGGTTCACCACCGCCGAGTGGGGCGTGTCCGGTCCCGCTGCTTCGCCCACCGTCGGCAACTGCTCGAAGTAGGTGCGCCACTTGTTGGGCACCTGGCTCGGATCGTCCAGGTAGTTCTCGTAAAGGGCTTCGATGTAGGCAGCGCTCTGCCCGGACAGGTGCGAGGTGCGCAGCATGCGCTCCATGAAATCGTCACTCACTCGGTGTCCTCCGCTCCCGAAACGTATCCGCCCGGCCCGACGGCTCCGGCCCTGGCGGCCGGTGCCCGTCACGCAACCCGATAGCTGCTCGTCAGGTACCCTGCTGCATCAGCATAGTCCGGATCTTGCCGATCGCGCGGGTCGGGTTGAGACCCTTCGGACATACGTTGACACAGTTCATGATGCCCCGGCACCGGAACACGCTGAACGGATCGTCCAGCTTCGCCAGCCGCTCAGCCGTTGCCGTGTCGCGGGAATCGGCGAGAAACCGGTACGCCTGCAGCAACCCGGCGGGGCCGATGAATTTGTCTGGATTCCACCAGAACGACGGGCAAGAGGTGGAACAGCACGCGCAGAGAATACACTCGTACAGGCCATCCAGCTCGTCACGCTGTTCCGGCGATTGCAGCCGTTCCTGCGCGGGCGGGGGCGTGTTGTTGATGAGAAACGGCTGAATCTTTTCGTACTGGTCGTAGAACTGGGTCATGTCCACCACCAGATCCCGCACGACCGGCAGGCCAGGTAACGGCCGCAGCACCAGCTTGCCTTTCCGCGCCACCTCTGAGACCGGCGTGATGCACGCCAGGCCGTTCTTGCCATTCATGTTCATACCGTCCGAGCCGCACACACCTTCACGGCAGGAGCGGCGGTAGGACAGCGTCGGGTCCTGGGCTTTCAGCAGTTCCAGCACGTCCAGCACCATGAGGTCTTTGCCGTCCGGCAGGTCCACCGCCATGTCGCGCATGGCCGGTACTTCGTCGACGTCCGGGTTGTAGCGATACACACTGACTTGCATGGGGTTGTTCCTAGTAAACGCGTTCTTTGGGTTCGAAGGTGTCCATCGTCACGGGCGTGAAGTTCACGTCGCGCTTGCCGAGGCGCTTCTCGTCCGGGAAGTACATGGAATGACACAACCAGTTTTCGTCGTCGCGCTCCTGATAGTCGTCACGCGCGTGGGCGCCGCGGCTCTCGTTGCGCCCTTCAGCCGCAATGGCCGTGGCTTCAGCCACCTCCAGCAGGTTGTCGAGCTCCAGCGCTTCCAGCCGGGCCGTGTTGAAGGCCGATGATTTGTCGGGCAGATAGGCGTTGCCGATGCGCTCGCGCAGGTCGGCCAGGGCCCGGATTCCGCTCTGCATGTGCTCTTCGGTACGGAACACACCGAAGTTGTTCTGCATCACGGTCTGCAGCTCTTTCTTGAGATCAGCAACTGACTCGCCCTCGGTGGATTCGTCCCAGCGCGCCAGGCGGGCCATGGCCTGTTCGAGGTCGGAGTCGCTCGCCTCGCGATAAGACACGCCCTGGCGCATCACCTCTTCAATGTGCAGGCCCGCAGCGCGGCCGAAGACGATGAGATCGAGCAGCGAGTTGCCGCCCAGACGATTGGCGCCGTGCACGGACACGCAGGCCACCTCGCCGGCAGCGTAGAGCCCCTGTACTTCCTGATCGTTGCCCGCCGCATCCATGGTCAGCGCCTGACCACTCACCTGCGTGGCGATCCCACCCATCATGTAGTGACACGTGGGTACCACCGGAATGGGCTCTTTCACCGGATCCACGTGCGCGAACGTGCGGGACAGTTCCAGAATACCCGGCAGGCGGCTGTTCAGCACCTCTTCACCCAGGTGATCCAGCTTCAGCATGACGTGGTCGGCTTCGGGACCGCAGCCGCGGCCCTCGAGAATCTCGATGATCATGGAGCGGGCCACGACATCGCGACCGGCGAGATCTTTGGCGGTGGGCGCATAGCGTTCCATGAAGCGTTCGCCGTCTTTGTTGATGAGGTAACCACCCTCACCCCGGCAGCCCTCTGTGACGAGCACACCCGCGCCGGCAATGCCGGTGGGGTGAAACTGCCACATCTCCATGTCCTGCTGCGGCACCCCGGCGCGCAGCGCCATGCCGATGCCGTCGCCGGTGTTCATGAGCGCGTTCGTCGTGGACGCGTAGATGCGTCCGGCGCCGCCTGTGGCGAACACCGTGGCGCGCGACTGCACGAAGACGACTTCGCCGTTTTCCATGCAGATGGCAATCACGCCGACCACCACCCCATCCTGGTTCTTCACGATGTCCACCGCGAACCACTCGTTCAGGAACGTGGTGTTGGCCTTGACGTTCGCCTGGTACAGCGTGTGCAGCAGCGCATGGCCCGTGCGGTCTGCCGCCGCGCACGTGCGTGCCGCCTGGCCGCCTTTACCGAAGTCTTTCGACTGACCGCCGAAAGGTCGCTGATAGATGCGTCCGTTTTCGGTACGGGAGAATGGCAGCCCCATGTGCTCCATCTCGAAGACGGCCTGCGGACCCTCCGAGCACATGTACTCGATGGCGTTCTGGTCACCGATGTAGTCCGACCCCTTCACGGTGTCGTACATATGCCAGCGCCAGTCGTCGTTGGGGTCGTCGCTGGCGATCGCACAGGTGATACCACCCTGCGCGGAAACCGTATGCGAGCGTGTGGGGAAGACCTTGGAGATCACGGCCGTCTTGAGGCCCGACTGGGCGAGCGTGAGCGACGCGCGCATGCCAGCGCCGCCACCGCCGACGATGACACCGTCGAACTCCATTTTCCTGATTCGTGACATTGACTATTGCCTTGTAGATGAAACTGTTGCGACCGGTATCAGAACTGCCAGATGAGCCGTGCGCCCCATACGAGGTAGACGAACAGCACCAGCAGACAGACGATCTGGTAGACAAATCGCAGCATCGTTGCCGCGCCGCCGACGTGCGCCGGACGGAGGTAGTCCGTACCGACCGTCCACAACCCTATCCACGCGTGCGCCAGCGTCGACAACAACGCCAGCGTGCTGAAGATCTGCATGGGCATCGACCAGAAGAAGGCGGTGAGCGATTCGAAGGTGACCCCGCCGTTCAGAAAGAAGACCAGCAGCGTGATCGTGTACACCGTGAGAACCACGGCCGACAGGCGCTGCACGACAAAATCCGCCAGGCCACTCCGGGTTAGGCTCAGAACCTGCGTTACCATAACATTGCTCCCAACACGGCCGTTCCAACGATCGAACCAACGGCAACGAAAACGGCCCCGTTTCGCGCCGCATCGAGGGTGTCGCCCATGTGAAAGTCGAGCAACAGGTGTTTCAGACCGGCCAGCACATGGAACACCATGACAAACAGCAGCCCCAGGAACAC
Organism: uncultured Pseudomonadales bacterium; assembly: GCA_964651595.1. Lineage (GTDB taxonomy): Bacteria > Pseudomonadota > Gammaproteobacteria > Pseudomonadales > Azotimanducaceae > UBA4421. The sequence goes on from CAZYYJ010000033.1 coordinate 13,727, forward strand.
GAAGATGCCGAAGGGCGTCTTGACGAGCGCCTGCGCCTCGGCAAAGCCCTGGGGCGAGGCCAGGGCAATCTGCAGGGCATACAGCGCAAAGCCGATGCCCACGAAGAGGGCGACGCCCGTTATACGGTGCGTTATGGACACGATTGCCACGAAGGGAAAGGAAATCGTGAAGATGTTCAGATTGACAGGTCTGTCTGTCTTCATGCAGTCATCCAGCAGATAAGTGACGGGCAACTTCGTTGCCCAGGGCTATTTCGAGTTGGCATATTTGTTTGCAAGGCCAGCGCGAGCGGGGTCGCGGCAGCCGGGCGCGCCAATTTTATGCGCCCCCCTGCCGAAAGCCAAGAAAAGCCCGCAATCCCGGGACGGGAATCGCAATCCGGCAGTTGCGCATCGTCTTCTTTAGACGCCACCGCGGCGCCCAGGTTCACGATTGCCGGGCCCCGACGGCGCCTCCGGACGATTTCATTGACCGTTGTGCCGCCATCCAATAGGCTCCCAGGTTCGCGAGAAATCGCTCGATAATAATCAATGATAGGCCTCCCGGCAGAGAATCGGGCGGGCACATAGGGAGGAAAGCGGATCCATGGCGAATCAGGCCTCTAAGCACGCAACGCTGCACGTCGAGGGCGCAGACCCCATCGAGCTGCCGGTATACGAAGGCGCCGAAGGTCCCGCTGTCATCGACGTGGGTAAGCTCACCGCTCAGGGGTACTTCACGTACGATCCGGGCTTCGTGTCCACCGCCTCGTGCGATTCCGAAATCACCTATATCGATGGTGACAACGGCGTGTTGCTGCACAGGGGCTACCCCATCGAGCAGCTTGCCGAGCACTCCGACCACCTGGAGCTGTGTTACCTGCTGCTGAACGGCGAACTGCCAAACGCATCCCAGAAGGAAACGTTTGTTTCCACGATCAAGAACCACACCATGGTGCACGAGCATCTGCGACGGTTTTTCCTGGGCTTCCGCCTCGATGCGCATCCCATGGCCATCATGTGCGGGGTGGTGGGGGCACTTTCCGCCTTCTATCACGACTCCCTCGATATCGACGATCCGGAGCATCGCCGCATCACCGCCCACCGGCTGATCGCCAAGATCCCCACGCTGGCAGCCATGGTGTACAAGCACAAGACCGGGCAGCCGTTCATGTATCCGCGTAACGACCTGTCGTACGCAGAGAACTTTCTCTACATGATGTTCGCCACCCCCTGCGACGACTACGAGCCGAATCCGGTCATCGCCCGGGCCATGGACAAGATTTTCCTGCTGCACGCCGACCACGAGCAGAACGCCTCGACATCTACCGTACGGCTCGCGGGCAGCACCGGCGCCAACCCGTTTGCCTCCGTGGCGGCCGGCATTGCGGCCCTGTGGGGTCCCGCTCACGGTGGCGCCAACGAAGCCGTGCTGAACATGCTGGACGAGATCGGCAGCGTCGACAACATCGACCGCTACATCGCCAAAGCCAAGGACAAGGACGACCCGTTCCGCATCATGGGCTTTGGCCATCGCGTGTACAAAAACTACGACCCGCGCGCCAAGGTCATGCAGCAGACCTGTCACGAGGTGCTGGCGGAACTGGGCGTGGAAGACAATCCCACGCTGCAGATGGCCCAGCGTCTGGAGAAAATTGCCCTCGAGGACGAATATTTCGTCGAGAAGCGCCTCTATCCCAACGTCGATTTCTACAGCGGCATCATCCTGAAAGCCATCGGCATTCCCGTGGAGATGTTCACGGTGATCTTTGCCACCGGCCGCACACCTGGCTGGATATCCCACTGGGCGGAAATGATCAGCGGTCCCTACAAGATCGGCCGCCCCCGGCAGCTCTACAAGGGAGAGAACAAGCGGGAGTTCATTCCGCTCGCCAAACGCTGAGAGCCGGCTCTCTCAGCGCTTCAACTTAGGAATTCTTTCTAGGGGTTCGTTTCCCGCGCCAGGCGGCGCAGCAGGCTGGATGTGTCCCAGCGGCCGCCGCCCTGTGCCTGCACATCCGCGTAAAACTGATCAACCAGCGCAGTGAGCGGCAGCCTCGCGCCCAGATCCCGGCCCGTGCGCAGCGCAATATCCAGGTCTTTGCGCATCCAGTCGACCGCAAAGCCGAACTCGAATTCATCGCGAGCCATGGTGGGGGCACGGTTCTCCATCTGCCAAGACTGCGCGGCCCCCTGCGCGATGACGTCCACCACCGCATCCACATCCAGCCCCGCGAGCTGGGCGAAGTGTACCCCTTCGGAGAGACCCTGCAGCACACCGGCAATGCAGATCTGATTCACCATCTTGGCCAGCTGCCCGGCCCCAACCGGCCCCAGCAGCGCCATTTTTTTTGCGTAGCACGCCATCACGGGGCCGGCACGCTCGAAGTGCGCCGCGTCTCCGCCAACCATCACCGTGAGAGCGCCGTTCTCGGCCCCCGCCTGCCCGCCCGAGACCGGCGCGTCCAGAAAACCGATACCTTTTTCCGCGCCTGCGGCCGCGAGCTCGCGCGCCAGCTCAGCGGAGGCTGTCGTGTGATCCACCAGCAACGAACCCGGCGCCATGCCCGCAAGCGCACCTTCGCGACCCAGGGCAACCTCCTGCACATCACGATCGTTGCCGACGCACATGAACACGATATCAGCCCCTGCTGCCGCGTCGCCGGGCGTCGCCGCCGTGCTGACGGCGTGGGCCGAGTTGCTTTCCGCCCAGGCCTGCGCCCGGCCCGGCGTACGGTTGAAAACGCAGACGCGATGACCCGCGCGTGCGAGATGGCCGGCCATGGGAAATCCCATGACACCCAGACCGATGAAAGCGGCGCTGCCGGCGGCAGCAGCCGATGGATTGGAACTGTCAGAAGCGGTCATGCGCCCTTCGCCTGTCGGTGTTGCGTTGCTTGTGATTGTGCCTGCCGCAGCGCAGGCATCACAAGGCGTCGTGCCGATAGGCGACGGCGGGTTACATGATGACCGCGTCCTGCGCGAAGCCCTCCTCCGTGAGCATCTGCTTCAGCGTCTTGAGCGCGTCAACCTGTATCTGACGCACGCGCTCACGCGTGAGGCCGATGGCCCTGCCCACCTCTTCCAGTGTGGTGATGTCGTGACCGCGCAAACCGAAGCGCCGACAGATCACGTCGTGCGACTTCTCCGGCAGGGCGTCCAGCCAGCCGTCGATGTGGTGCTTGAGCTGGTCGTTCTGGACCAGCTGCCAGGGATCTTCGTCGGTGCCGCCGAACGTGTCCCAGCTGCCACGCTCGGGCTCGAGCACGGAAATTTCCGTACACGCAATGTTGTTGGACATCTCCATGAGCGACCGCACGTCGTCCACGGGCTTGTCAAGCAGATCAGCCACGTCTTCCGGCGTGGGCTCGTGGTCTATCTTCTGCGCCAGCTCGCGCTCGGCACGCAGGTAGGAGTTCAGTTCCTTGGCTATGTGTATGGGCAGACGGATGGTCTTGGCCTGGTTCATGAGGCCACGTTCGACAGCCTGACGGATCCACCAGGTGGCATACGTGGAGAAGCGGAATCCCTTGGTGGGATCGAATTTTTCGACCGCACGTATGAGACCGAGGTTGCCTTCTTCGATGAGGTCGAGCAGCGGCAGGCCCCGGTTGAGGTAACGCCGAGCGATTTTGACCACCAGCCGCAGGTTTGCCTCGATCATCTGACCGCGCGCCTGCATGTCGCCGGCCTGAACCCTTTCAGCCAGGGCTTTTTCTTCCTGCGCGGTGAGCAGCTTGGCGCGCCCGATCTCGCTGAGGTACATGTCGGTGGCGTCACCCAGCTCTCGCGGGCGCCGCCCGGACGCCTTGGGCTGCGCCGGCTTCTTGGGTTCCTCGACCTGGAACCACTCGTTGATTTCAGTCTCTTCTGCTATGTGCTCTTCCGCGTACATCACGTTCTCCTTTGCGTGTTCGCCCATCCCCAGAGCCGTGCAAACGATCAGCTGGGTAATTTGACAGCGTCGAGACCGGTGACGGCGGGGATCAGCCCGCAGTGCTGAAGGAGTTCTCCTGTAGCGAACGGTTTGCGCAGCAGCACGATGGCGCCCGCGTCGAGCATACGTTGTTCCAAGGGTGCGGAGTGGTGGCCGGTCATGCCGACGACACGGGCATGGGCGGTGTTGGCGTCGCTCATAATTGAGCGGCAAACCTGCACCCCGTCCATCCCCGGCATCATCACATCCAGCAGCACGATGTCGGGGCGTGCCTGCTGGACCAGTTTACCGGCCTCAAAACCGTCGTAAGCGCTGATCACATCGACGTCGTCCACCGACGTCGAGAGAAGGGCTACGAGGTAGTTGTTCAGTTGGCGGTCGTCGTCGACAACCAGCACCGTCGTCGTCCGGTCAGGGATCTGCATGCCTTTCTCGCGCGCAAAGCGCTCGACATCATCCCATCGAAAACGACGGTGCCCCCCGGCGGTCGTAAGCGCAGGCAACATGCCCTTCTGCGCCCATTGACGAACCGTGACGGGCGAAACCATCAACAGCTCTGCCACCTCGTGGGGCGTCAAAAACTGTTCCCGATCCGCATTCATCGTTCGTCTGGTGTCCCGCCCTGTTCCCACTTCTTTCCCAAGGTCCAACGGCGCTCCCGCCCGTTGGTGGATCATAACATCGCCAGATCCATGGATAACTCCGTATCCGGCCCCGATGAAATCGATACTTCAGAAGCGCTTTGCAGCGAGACTGCTATCCTTCGCTCTGATCGCCTCCGATTGATCCCCCCGCCTGGCTGGCCCGGGAGATCAATCGTTTCAATCGTTTGTATCGGTTCAATCGAAACGAGATCTACGCTAATCGTTTTAATCGGTTATAGCTAGACTTTTTTCATGTTTTTTCAGGATTAAGAGATATCCGGTTAGATCGGTTACTTATATAGCCGGTCTGACAGCGTATCTTCACGTGCGCCAACGTGTTGGACCCACCTCCCAAGCCCAGTACACTGCGCCATCCTCAGCCGTTCGATCCGTTGCCATGGCTACGCTGCGCGACCTGCCCGCCGTTGACACCCTGCTGACCGACCCGGCGCTGGCAGCAGTGGTAGCCGCGTACGGCCCCGTGAGCGTGCGCGATGCCGTCCGCGACGCCCAGCACCAGGTGCGCACCTCCGCCAGGGATGGCGGCGTGGTGGACGACGCCGCAACCACTGCAGCGTTCTATGCCAGCGCGGTGCACGACGCCCTGCGTTCGCTGGCGTATACGCCGGTGTTCAACCTCACGGGCACGATCGTGCACACCAATCTCGGTCGCGCTCTGCTCAGCGAGAGTCTGTGGCGCGAAACCGAAGCCCTCGTGACGCGCCCCATGAATCTCGAATACAACCTCGCCGAGGGCGCGCGCGGCGACCGTGATGCCGTGCTGGAGCGGCAGCTGGCGGAGCTCATCGGCTGCGAGGCGGCAACGATCGTCAACAACAATGCAGCCGCTCTGCTGCTGGTGCTGAATACCTTTGCGCTGGGGCAGAAGGTACCCGTCTCCCGCGGGGAGCTCATCGAGATCGGCGGCAGCTTCCGCCTGCCCGAGCTGATGACCCGCGCGGGCTGCGAGCTTGTCGAGGTCGGCACCACCAACCGCACGCACCTGAAAGACTATGAAGCCGCTCTGCCCGAGGCGGCGATGCTGTTGAAGGTGCATCCGTCGAACTTTCATATCGAGGGTTTTACCAAGGAGGTCTCGTCCCGCGACCTTGCCGTGCTGGCGCACGACGCCGGGCTGCCAAGCTGCGTGGATCTCGGCAGCGGCACCCTCGTCGACCTCACGCAGTGGGGGCTGCCGCCCGAGCCCACGCCGCAAGCGGTGTTGAAAGAAGGCATCGACATCGTCACCTTCAGCGGTGACAAGTTGCTGGGCGGGGTGCAGGCGGGGCTCATCGTGGGGCGCCGCGATCTGCTGGCGGCCATCAAGAAAAATCCTCTCAAGCGCGCGCTGCGCGCCGACAAGATCACTCTGGCGCTGTTGAGTGCCACGCTGAAACGCTATCAGCACCCGGAGACCCTGCCGGAAGAAGTGCCATTGCTGGCCACGCTGACCTGCTCCGAGACAGTTCTGCGCCAGCGCGGAGAAGCGCTGCTCGAGAGCCTGCCGGCCCCGTGGACCGGGGAACTGGTGGCTACCGAAGTGCAGATCGGTTCCGGCGCCCTGCCCGACAAAACCGTGCCATCGCTCGCCCTGCGCCTTGCACACCCCGCCCTGACCGCGAGAAAAATTCAAAACCGGCTGCGCGCCCTGCCCGTGCCGGTGATCGGTCGTGTCGCCGAGGACAGAGTGTGGCTGGACCTGCACGGCGCCGAGCCCCTGCCCGAGCTCGTGAACCTGTTGAGCACCTTGTCGTGATCGTTACGCTCGCAGGCCACGTTGATCATGGCAAAACCTCGCTGGTGCGCGCCCTGACCGGTGTCGACACCGACCGTTTGACCGAGGAAAAAGCCCGCGGCCTCACGATCGATCTCGGCTTCGCCTACGTGGACGAAGGCCGCCTCGGCTTTGTGGACGTGCCCGGGCACCATCGCTTCATTCACAACATGGTGGCAGGCGTCGCCGCCAACCAGGTGGCCCTGCTGGTCATCGCGGCCGATGACGGGCCGATGCCTCAGAGTCGCGAGCACCTCGACATCCTGACTCTCGTCGGCATCGAGCGCGGCGTGATCGCCATGACCAAGTGCGACCGCGTGGACGCCGCGCGGCGGGACGAGTGCGAACGCGAAATCCGGCGCCTCGTTGCGGGCACGTTTCTCGAAGAGGCAGCCGTGGTGCCGACCTCTATCGAAGATTCGTCCAGCGTCGAGGCGCTGCTGGCGCGGCTGCGCGACTTCGAGGCGGCAGACGCTGACGAACGAAGTGGCTTTCGTCTCGCCGTGGACCGGGCGTTCAACATCCGTGGCAGCGGCCTGGTCGTGACCGGCACGATCCACAGCGGCACCGTGAGCGTCGATCGTACCCTGCACCACTTCCCGTCCGGCACCGCAGTACGCGTACGCGGCCTGCGCGCTCAGGATCGCGACGTGCAGACCGCCCGGGCCGGCGAGCGCTGCGCCATCAACCTTGCGGGACTCGACCTGGATGCGATTACCCGCGGCGACTGGCTAACGGACCTACCGCGCGAGCCGGCGCTGGAGATCACCGCCGAGGTATCCGTGCTCGGCGACTTCCCTCGGGAACTGAAACACTGGACCCCGGTGCACGTCTATCATGCTACGTCGCACACCACCGCAAGGCTGGCCCTGCAGACGTCGGAGCGTGTGGCCCCCGGCCACACGGCCACCGTCGACCTCGTATGCGATGAGCCGCTGGCCGTGCAGCACGGCGACCGCCTCGTGCTGCGCGACCACAGCCTGGACACCACCCTGGGTGGTGGTCGCGTCGTGTTCTCCAGCCCGGCGCAGACTCTGCGGCGACGCGCCCCCGAGCGGCTGCGAACGCTCCAGGCGTATGCTCAGCTGGCACCCCAGCCCTGTCTCGAAGCGCTGCTCGGGCAGGGCGCCGTGGCGCTGGACGAGTTTCGTGCGGTCTGGCAGCTCGATGACAAATCCCTCGACGCCATGTTGACCGACCAGGGCGCGCTACGCATCGACAATCAGGCGATTACTCGGGAACGGCTGGCAGCACTGGCCAAGACCGCCCTCACGCTGGTGACAGAGCACCAGACGGCCAACCCAAGCTCGGAGGGCTTGAAGGAAAACGCCTTTGCCAACGTGCTTGGTCCTTTCGCCAGGCAGGTGCTCGGCGCCCTGGTGCAGACCAAACGCCTGCACGCCACAGGCGGTTTCTACCACCTGCCCCAGCACCGCGCTGCGCTGCCTGATGCGTTGCAGACGTTGTGGCAACGTGTCGAACCCGCGCTCGATCAGTCGCAGCCACCCTCCTCCGGCGACCTCGCCAAAGCCTGGCGCATTCCGCAGAAAACGCTGGAGACCGACCTGAAAACGCTGAGCCAACGCGGCTATCTCGTCTACCTCGGCGATCATCGCTATTTTCTGCCGGATCATGTCGAACGCCTCGCCGGTGAAGTGAAGAAGCTCGCTGCTGCACGGCCGTTCAGCGTACGGGAGTTCCGCGACCACACCGGCATCGGCCGCAACGTGGCCATCAACGTGCTGGAATATTTCGACGCGAAGGGATTCACGCGCCGTGAAGGCAACGAGCGCGTGGTCCTGCGCCCCGACTGGCGCCCCTGACCCGGCCGAACGATCCGACAGTTGCCTCGCCGGCAGTGCTTGCTAAGATCGTTGACGGAAGAGCATCGTCCCCGGTGGGGCGCGCGGCCTTCAAAGCCGTTGTGGTGCGAATACGTGCCGGGTGGGTTCGACTCCTACCTCTTCCGCCAGATGCCCTTGTCGCATGCGCTTCTCAGGCGAGTGCTCTCTTGGATGCCGTAGCTCGGCCAGGAACAGATTTACGCCGCATCTAAGAGATCTCCATCAGAAAGTGATGCTCCCGCTTTTCCAATTCGCGAAATCCTAAGCGTTCATACAAGACTTTTGCGCGGTGGTTTTCGTGGAGTACCTGAAGCCGCAGGGGTTTTCCCTCCAGCCTCGCAGCTTCGATTAAGTTCTTCAGAATTCCTGTACCCAGCCCATGTCCTTGGTAACGGCTGGAAATCTGAATTTCCTGAAGCCAGTTGTACTGCGCTTGTTGTTCCAGAATGACGACGCCAATTCGTTTACCCTCCAGCTCGAGGACCTTAGCGGGCCTCTTGGTCTTCCAGTTCGCGAAGAACATGTCTTTCTGAAACGCTTCATCCCATTCGCCAAACTGGCGAACAACGACCTCGTGATAGACCTCCTTGTTCAGGTCATACAACCAATCCAGCTCTTCGTCCAAAAGATCTCTGAGTGCGTATCTCATTTAACCGATGCTATCACTCGACCAACCGATGGGGCGTTGGCAGCCGCCCAGGCGTTCACGATGAGTGGCAGCCTTCGGCCAGCAATTGTCATTCGGCCTACCGTCGATAAGATTCGTTTCTAGTTTTCGGACGCCCCATCCATTTTGCCAGCCGGCTTTCCTCTGGAACTTCAAAACCAGACTTTTTGAACAAGGCGCGTGCGTTGGGATTGCTGGACGACAGCCACCACGAAGCAACTGAGTTAAGCCTTGGATGTTCAATGATTGTCTGGATCAACAGTTTGCCTACGCCACTTCGCCTCGCTTCGGGATCCACAAACACATCATCTACCCATGCAAACGTCGCGTAGTCCGTGATGACTCTGGCGAAGCCGATTTGCTTTCTATCTTGGAAGGCACTGATGCATAGACTGTTATCGATAGCCCTTCGTTGAGTCACGCGACCAATACCATCTGCCCAGCTCGATTCGCCAGAGAGAAAGCTATAGACAAACTCAAAATCCACGTCCTTAGTTTCATCAGATATCCGGATGTTGGTCATATACCGCGCTCATGTTCGAACCCGAAACGTTGATACAAGCCCAGAGCATCTCTAGTGACAAGATGCCAGCGCTTTATCCGGTGAAGACCTGGATAGGTCATAACCCGGTTGCCTGAGAAACGTTAACAGCGATATCCCGTGACCATCCGAGCAAGTACAGGTCTCGCTACACTTTCACTCGAGTCCCGAATAGCCAATCCCAGTGGGTGAACAAGAAACCATAGTTCGAGGTGGGATTGGAGTGATGGCCTTGATGGAAGGTGACCAACTCACGCAGCATTCCTGATTTTCGATGCTTGGACAAAAGGCTGTAGTTTGCGTGGCTATTGGCGATGCCCACCAATAAGTAGACATGAACACCCAACAAAACTGCTAACGACACTTCCGATACAACGGCAAACAGCAGGAACGGCAGGTAATTGATCACAGCTTCTATCGGATGCATGTTTAAGCTCGACCAAGGCGTTGCCCGAATCGCGTTGTGGTGGCGAACATGAAACCGGGCAAGTAATCGCGTATGTAAAAGACGATGGGTTGCGTACATCCAAAGGTCGTATGCAATCAGAAAACCAATCGTGTTCACGGCTGCCGCGAGGGCGCTTACCGGGAACAGCATCTGCACAAAGAGTGTCGCTGCAAACAGATAGACTGAGATCACTGCGCAGGTAGATAGCCCCCACTTCCTTTCTTGTTGAGTCTGGAAAGGCCGGCGTTCACCGGGATCGATTGGCGCACCAACACCTCGCGCTGCCCACGCTGAATAGAATCCGGTCACCCCGCTGCAAATCAGCCAGTACACAAGCACCTGCAAAACGTAAATAACAAGTCCCAGGACAAGAGGGTTTTGCAGGCCTACTAACTCAGACAATTTCAGGTTCACTTCCATGTTCGCTTGATCTTCTGCATACTAACTATTTAGTTAGTTAAAGTCGAGAATGGCCGAGAAACATCATCCCAAGCGCGATCGCAGGGCTACAGAACAACGGATCATTGCTGCCGCTTTCGAAGAATTCATTGCCGTTGGCCAGGCAGGGGCGCGCGTTGATCGGATAGCTCAGCGGGCACATACCAACAAAGCCAACATCTATCACTACTTTGGCAGCAAACAAGGTCTGTTCGCTTCGGTGCTCGAGATGCATTTAAAACAGAGCGCGCCCTTTCATCGCCTGGAGACATTTACTGACATGTATGACGCAGCAGCAAAGGTGCAGGCGTTCATCATCAATGATTCATCATGGATGCGGCTTCTGACCTGGGAAGCTCTGGAGGGTGATCTGGGCAACATCACCGCAGAAGAGTCAAGAAGAGCGGCTTGGCTTGCGATGGTGGAGCAGATCCAGACCATCATTGACGAGGGGGAAATTCCAAACTTCGACGCTGCGCAACTGCAACTTGCAATCTACTCACTGGTGGCCTTCCCGGTCGCGCTTCCACAAATTACCAAACTGATAACTGGGCTAGATGTTGAAAGCCCGGAGTTTCTTCACCAACAGCAAGAGTTTCTGAAGTCGCTAATTGCGTTGTTTACCGACCAGAGTGCCGATTGAACGGTTCGGATCGTTCTCGCTGGCAGCGCTGACTGCAGATCGATCGTGAGTTGTCAGCGAGTTCTCCGCTGAGTTCGGCCACGATCGGCTCTTCGACCAACACATACACGATGCTTGAATGATCAGAAAAATCGATGACGACATCTGGACAGTGGATGGTCCCAAGGTTGTGTTCACAGGTATATCCATGAATACGCGCATGACGGTCGTCCGACTTTCCGATGGCCGTCTGTGGATTCATTCACCCATTCAGTTAAGTGACGATGTACAGGAATTTCTAAGGGGGTTGGGGGATCGGGTTGCGGTGCTGGTCGCGCCGAACAAGTTTCACTACATGTTTATGGATCCTTGGCGCGAATGCTATGCGGATGTTCTGATCTTCGCTCATGAAGATCTAAAGAAGAAAATTGCTTCCCTCGCGGATTCAGAAACTCTGACGAATACGACGCCCACGGCCTATTCAAACGATCTGGACCAGGTACTTTTCTCGGGAAATCCGGCATTTCGAGAAGCAGTATTTTTTCATCGAGCCAGTGCTTCAGTAATCTTTACCGATTTGATGCAAAACCTGGATGCGAATGGCGCGGGGATGCTCGCTCGTTTATACGCAAAGCTCGATGGTGTCGCTTCCCCCGATGGAGGGGTCCCTCGTTTGTACAAGTGGTTCTCTACGAACAAACGTGCAGACCGTGAAGCTCTTGAGAAAATAAGAGAATGGAAACCGAAAAGCGTCCTTTTTTGCCACGGGCAACCTATCGATATGGATGCAGAGACACTTTTGGAACGCGAATTCTCATACTTGAGTCTTATTTGGCGAACGTCTCTATAAGGTCGACAACGATGGTCTCTAATCGCGAGATTGTTCAGCGTCTGCTGGCGGCCCGAAGCTGACGCTGAGCAAGCACTACTGCTAACGTAGGCGACTATAGTGCGCGCAGCTGAGGCCACCCACCGCCTTTGAAGGCGTTCTACAATCCACGACGGTGGAGCCACTTCGATCAATCAGCATCGCAGGCAAATACGAATTGGAACTCCGCCACCGATCCGAACGGCCAGAATTGGCCGGAGAAATTGATCTCTGCGGTTGTTTCGTCGACTACGGCCGGGAAAGCGGGGTATTTTGGCGTCAGGTTGATGACATCGGTAAGCACTCCGCCGTTCAGGGATGAAAACCGAAATCCGTTAAACGGAGCCACCGCGAACTCAAAGTCGTTAAGCTTGCGGACGATGATCGAACGATCCAGAACCTGGAATGTCACACCGCCGCCACAACTTACGAATTCGCCGCCTGGGACGGCAAACTCCCATTCACTCGGTCCGCCGGCAAATCCGGGATTTGTACTGCACAGCGTCCCCCGGTTTGGGTAAAACTGCTCGACTCTGATCTCATCGCCAGCGAGCCCACAGTTTTCTACCTCGACCCTCAATACTGCTTCAAGTCCGCGATAAGTAGCATTAACGAAAGCGGTTTGCGGCGGTGGGAACGCCGTGAATGCTTGGATCGTACTATCAGATATAGCTATAGCAGCACTACTAACGCTGAGCGAATCAAGGTCTTGTGGGGGAATCACAAACTGAGTCCCAGCATCAGCTATGCCCAGAATGGCTGGCAAAGGCGCTGACCCTCCGTCATTAAGCGTTACGCTGTCTACCTCAAACGCGATACTCGCCGGGACCGGATTGCCAATAACGATGTTCACCTCGGAAACATTCGACTCGAGCGTTCTCAAGGCGGTTAGCGCTGAGTCGTATGTGTATACCCGGGTAACTTGAACTAGATAGTTCCCCTTTTGTGCTGCGCTAAATCGAAGGATGTTTCCACTAACAATCGAGGCCTCTAGGCCAGAAGTCGTGCTTTTGATTTTGAAGTACGAAGCAATCGCATAGTCTTGAAAGAGTGGATCGACATCCACGAGAGAATCCAACTCGAATTCTTCGGGCTCGTTCACTAAAAGGTTGTCGTCAAGTGTGTATCTGGCGACTAACTTCCCCGGCACGAGATCGCATTCAATCGCGGCTGGTATCAGGGTGGTTGGATCGGAACATATGTATTCGCTCGTGAAGTTCTCGCTCAGAAGCTCACTGAGCTCAATGTTCTGCTTTACACCTTCCACGAAAGCAGAAAAGCAGGCCGTTTTGTCTCGCGTTGCGCAATAGCCGAGGTCGATTAGGATCCCAGCAGCCGCGTCGAGATTGTTTTCTTCGATAATCTGATTTTCATCGGAAACGGCTACGACAACGCCAACCAGCTCTTTCCATAGGTCTAGCTTCGGATTTGGCCCGGTCTCCAGTATCGAACCAATCGTTTCCCCAGACCACTTTAGATACTCGAGGAAACACGTTTCCCATGCCTCTCGTGTTGAGACCATCGATGGTTCGCGCGAAAAAGCTTGAATACATTCTGCCAGGTTGTCGAACGGCAACACGGCGCCTTTTGCTAGGCTGCCGTCCACTGCCAATCTCACCGTTTTCGAGCTGGTGGCTTGTGGATTCGAACTCGTGTCGAACCAAGAATAGAGCACCTCCTCTTCCCCAACTTGCTCGAGGGCGAGAAGCGATACGTCATCCGAAATCCTGATCTCCGTATCTGAGACCAACAAAATCGTTAACGTAGACCCGTCTGCTGCCTCGATGTGAACAGCTTGAGGACCCTCAGCAGGAGTGTTCGCGTAGAAAACGTCGCCAACATCAGTCACTAGGAACCCAGCAGAGCCCCCTTCTCCGAGATCGACGAGTCTTGTGGGCGTGGGTTCAACGGTGGAATCCGGCCTGGTGTACTCCCCAGAGATTAGAAAAGGCTGGATCGCTGATTCGTAGTTCTGTCGGGCTACGCTGGGCTCTATCCAACCGGATCGATTGCTTACGTTGGCCGCGAGAACCGCATAGCCTGGCTTCTCGACTAGGCCGGGAAAAGTCCTAGTTGGGTAATCTGCAAGCGCGAACTCACGGACCATTGCTTCCGTGAAAGCGGTCAGTCGAATACCGTTATTTAGCTGTGCATCTTCGTCCAGCGTCTGAAGAAAGCTCATTAGCAAATTTTGATACTGAGGGCGCCGGGGTAGTAGATCCTCTGGAGTGATAATCGCTTTTGCTGGCGATTCGCCAAGAAATACCGAGCCAAACTCAAACGAGATGATTTCTCCCGGCTCGTATGTGAACTCTCCAGCTTGACCAGTTACACCCGAGTGTGTCGGTGTTGAGTATCTGAGCCCCTGTACTGGAGCATCGAGAAAGACACCAACCGGGTGGACATCGGCGTTGTCTCCGATGCCGTCACCATCTCCGTCTCTTGTCTCGCTGGGGTCATTCGGGAAGGCATCGGCGTTGTCTCCTACCCCATCGCCATCTGTGTCTCGGGATTCAGTTGGGTCCGTGGGGAAGGCATCGGCGTTATCACCGACACCATCACCGTCCCTGTCCCGGTTTTCTGTCGGGTCCTGGGGAAAGGCATCATTGATGAAGTCTCCGAAGCCATCACCATCTGTGTCAATCGCCAGGATCTTCAAGATTGCTTTGGAGCTTGGCACTTCCTCAGCGCCGATTGCGGGGACAAGAATCAGAAACCAAACACAGGTTGCGACCTGCAGCCCTTTCAATGTTCCTTCTCCTGCATGCATCCTCCAGCCAATTCACTATACCCACCGATTGGAGGGGGTGGCTACGCCTCCGCATGAGTCCAGTCCAGCGGGATCGCGCTCGAGATTTGAGCAGCAGACAGTGGCGCGTCGATCTATCCGGCAGCCCTGAGTCGAACTGAGACCGTAAGCTCACTTTCACGAGGGCAGTTCATAGCTAGAGGTACCAGCGATTTACAGTTGCCGTCGCAAGCTCGACGTAGAGATCCGTCCCAGGCTCCGATGGGGTTGTTCTTCGTTGCAGATTCGACCGTATCGGCGGTCTTCATGACGCTTTCGACAGCCACGCCACCGCAAAATCAACCGCCGCCCGCAAGCTGAACAGGCGACAATCTGCGCCACCAATTCGAAGCCGCCTGACCCTTTCGACAGTGTCGAAGTCGGCACCCACGGCCTCGAAGACACTGCTGTCCGTATCGACGTCTTCGTAGGTGGTGAGTTGCCTGCCCGACGGGGTATCTTCGACGATGTAGAACTCTCGTCGCGGCGGCGCAGGCACGCGATACTCGGCCAGATGAAAGCACGTGTTGGTCGCATAGCTCGTGCCCAGAAAGACCACCAGCGCGTCGAGATCGTACAACACCGCGAGCGGAGACGAGTTGCCGAATCTATCGTCGAGGCGGTGACTGGCGACGATTCGATCGCGATGCGATCCCCAGGCCGCCACGGAAGAATGCGGATGTCCGGTCCGCGTCACCCCGGGCCACGTGCGGAACAACTCGTAAACCGCGCTCATGGTGTGATCCACGGGGGTTTTCAGCGGGTGATAGGCCGGGGTCTCGAAGCGTATGCGGTCCCAGAGCGCCTCTGGCACCGGCGGATTGCGCCATTCGCTGGGGTCGAAGCGTCCGTTGGTCAGTGTCGGCATGACCACCGTACCGGACGAACCAACCGTCGACAGCACGGCTTCGATCACCGCCTGGGCCCCGCCTTGAACGTGCCCGAAGCGGGACATGGCGCAATGCACCATAAGACACGCGCCGTCAGACACCCCGAGATCCGCCAGACCGTCGGCGATGGTTGTCATCGTGACAAGCTGCTGCATCAGAAGATTTCCGTTGAGCTGAAGATACGGGTTGAGTGCACAGGTTGTGCAACGCGGCTCAGGAAATCACGAGAGGAGACTCCGCATGGTCTGCAGGCAGGTAGGTCACGCTAACCGGGACCGTGCCCGGATGTCAAAATCGCATTGCCGGTGCGCGCGCGTAACCTGGCATGCGGGCACACCTTGCCTAGACTTGAACCATGAACAGGCATCCGACATCTGCACGGGGCTTTACACTGGTTGAGCTCGTCGTCGTCATCATCCTTCTCGGGATTCTGGCCGCTGCTGCCCTGCCGAGGTTTCTGCAGAGCGAGGAGCAGGCGCGGCAGGCTGCCCATGTCTCGATCGTGGGCGCCATGGCCACGAGCGTGGGACAGGCCCACGCGGTATGGCAGGTGGAAGCAGACGGACAACCCGCAGAGAACCTCGACGTCTTCGGCGGCGGGCAAGCGGGGCAGATTGATTTCAACGCCAACGGCTGGCCGTCCCAGCAGTGGTTCGGCGCCATCGAAGCGAACCCGACGCTGAACAACGTCGCCGATTGCATCTCCATTTCCAATGCGCTGCTCCAGGGCAGCGTTGAATTCGGCAACAGCGGTAGCGAGACCTACAGCGCAACCTACCTCGGCGCAAACAGCTGCCGCTACACGCGCGCGGATGGCTCCGGCCTGAGCTTCACTTACGATTCGAACAGCGGCGCCGTCGCCAGCGATTGAGACTTACCTGCGGGCCTGCCACTGCGGTGGCGCCGTTACCTGAGAGCTACCCGAGCACCTGGGCAATGGCTGGTCTGTACAGGCATTGCACCATCCACGCCTCGAGATTCGGCTGTCCGGTCAGCTCGACCCCCATCATCTGCACCCACGCGACGAGAACCACCGCATGCGCGTCCACCAGCGAATAGTCATCGCCCAACAGGTACGCACCCTCACACAACGCACCGTCCAGAATCTCCAGGTGGGCATGCAGGTCCGCGTGGGCGCGGGATGCAGCCTCGGCCCGCGCCGGATCGTGCTCCATATGATCGACGGAACCGGCCTGCACTGCGCCCGGCGCAGTCTCGGGCAGCGCTGCCGACAGCCTGCCGGCCGCCTCGCCGAGCACGGTGTTGGTCCACACGATCCATTTCATCGCGTGCGCACGATCAGCGCCGGGCTCGGGAAACAGCCCCTTCGCTACGCCGAAGGTTTCACCCAGGTAGATGGTGATGGCCGCTGATTCCCAGATCACCGCCTCGCCGTGGACAATGACAGGCACACGGCCATTGGGGTTGATAGCGAGAAACCCGGCCTGTCTCGTGTCGCCCCGATCAATGTCGAGTTCGATTCGCTCGTGTTCAAGCCCGAGTTCGAGAAGCACGACTTCGGTGATCGTGGCCGTGGACATGGGTGCCCAGTAAAACTTGATGGTGCCGGGGCCGATCACAACACCTGCCCTCACCGCTTGATGCGCAGAGACATGCCGGCCTTGTCCGGCGGCAGCGACATCTCGAAGCCGAATCGTTGGTAGAACTCAGGTGTGCCATGATCCGCCATCAAGCTCACGTAGGCCGTGTCGGGCGCATGCTCGTGCACCCAGGCCATGAGTCCGCGCATGATCATGTCCCCCAGGCCCTGTTTCTGATGGGCCGGATCAACGGCGATGTCGACGATTTCGAAGAAACACCCGCCGTCGCCAATCACCCTACCAAGACCCACCGGTGCTCGGTCCTGGTAGATGACAACCCCGCAGATCGTATTCGACAAACCGATCGTTGCAGCTTCCACCGATTTTCTGCTGAGACCAGCCGCCAGTCTGAGACGGATATAGTCCTCTACAGAGGGAGTTTCGTAAGCGAGACGATAAGCCATCCGTTAATCCTCCGAATGCAGGGCCGCGTTGAGCCCACCCCAGTTCACCCCCTCCGAGCTGATCGCTTCCACGCACCCCGACCGGCTGTTGCGCCGAAACAGCAGCCCCGACTCACCGGAAAGCTGCCGAGCTTTCACAAACTCGCCCGACGCCAGCCGCACCAGAGTGCCCGCGGTAACGTACAGCCCCGCCTCCACAACGCATCGGTCTCCCAGGGAAATCCCTATGCCCGCGTTGGCGCCGAGCAGACTCTGCTCACCCATGGAATTCACCTGCTTGCCGCCACCGGACAGCGTGCCCATGATCGACGAACCGGCCCCGACGTCAGAACCGGCACCAACCACCACCCCGGGGGTGACCCGCCCTTCCACCATGGCGGCACCGATCGTGCCAGCATTGAAATTGACAAAGCCCTCGTGCATTACCGTCGTCCCCGGCGCGAGGTGTGCTCCCAGCCGCACCCGGTCTGCGTCTGCAATGCGCACATTCTTCGGCACCACGTAGTCGACCATCCGCGGAAACTTGTCGATGGAAAACACCGTGAGATGGTGGTGCTCTTCCACGAGACGCTCCCGCAGCGCACCGACCCGATCAGGGAGAACCGGTCCGGCTGATGTCCAGGCAACGTTCACGAGCACGTCGAAGATGCCGTCGAGGTTGATCGTATTGGGTCTGCGGGCGCACTCCGAGAGCAGGTGCAGGCGCAGGTACGCATCTTCGATGCTGCTGGGCGGCGCATCGAAGTCATCAACGGTCACCTCCACGGTGTCTGACGCAATCAGACCGAGGTGCTGTGCAAGACAACTCCGTTTCGCCGGCACCCCGGCTGGCGGAAACCAGGCATCAAGCGTCTGCCCGGTCTCTGCGTCCACATAACGGTGTCCTGAACGCTGCATAGCTGAACATCTCCAAGGTTGAAGGCGAGATAGTACAGAGCCGCAGGCGTTCGGTCAGACAGGTCTCAAAATGACCTGGAAAAATTTGACATTTTCGTATTATTTTTGACATATTAGTCTCATGAACATCAAAGTCAAACGATCCACGGCAGAAGCCATCCTGGAAGCCGGCTTCGCCGTGTTGAGCAGAAACCCCGGGGCCAACGTTGCCGAAGTAGCCAGCGAAGCCGGCCTCACGCGCGCTACGCTGCATCGCTACTTTCCTTCACGGCAAACGCTCGTCGAAGCCCTCGCCGAGCGCGCGCTCCAGGAGATGGAAGACGCGGTGGCAACGGCCTGTGCAGAGGTAACATCCGCCGGCGAAGGGCTCGAGAAGTCCATGTTCGCCCTCATCCCGCTGGGCGACCGGCACGGCTTCCTCGCCCACGAGCAGTTCAACCACGACGACGCCGTTCAAGCGGAGTTCGACCGCATTCAGGCAGACACGATCGAGTGGATTGAAGCGGCAAAGCGCGAAGGCGTGTTCGACCCCCACGTGCCCACAGACTGGATCAACCACGCTTACGACTACCTGCTCTACGGCGCGTGGGACAGCGTTAGGCGGGGAGAAACCACAGCCAGACAGGCAGCCGGCCTTGCCTGGCGGACACTCACCACGGGGCTCGGAGGCAATCATGACCGCTGATCAAGTGACATCCCTCGGCATGGCTGTGGATGAAGCGTTTTTCCTGGTCGCGGGCGTCGTTTTCATCTTTGAGCTCATTGTCGCGGCCACGCGGAAACGCCTCCGGCTCCGCACCTTTCAGGACATGTTCGCCAGTCTGACCACGCAGCTGCCGTATCTGCTGATCGAAGCCTTCGTGCTGGGCGGCGTCTACGTCGGTTACGTGGTGATGAGCAACGCCTTCGTCACGTGGACCATGCCGATCAACGCGTGGACCATCGCCGCCGCGCTGGTGGCGTGCGACTTCGCCTACTACTGGGAACACCGGCTTGCCCATGAGATGCGCCTGTTGTGGACACAACACGCCGTGCACCATTCGTCCAGATTCATGAACGTGTTCGTCGCCTTCCGGTTCGGGCCTTTCGAGGGTGTCGTTTCCGGCCTCATCCACCTGCCTCTCGTGCTGTTGGGTTTCCCGCCCGAGCTCGTATTCTTCGGCATTCTGGCTGTGCTCGCCTACCAGGGCTGGATCCATACGGAGTCCATCGGTCGGCTGGGTGTGCTCGATCAGTTTTTCAACACCCCCTCCAACCACCGGGTGCACCACGGTTGTGACGAGAAGTACCTCGACAGGAATTACGGCGGAATTCTCATTGTGTGGGATCGCCTGTTCGCCACCTATCAGCCCGAGGAAGAACATCCCCGATACGGTCTGAAAAGAGACTTCGACAGCGTCAATCCCGTGCAAGTGTGGATCTCCGAATGGCCCGGGCTGTTCCGCGATCTGCGCGCCGCCGGAAGCTGGCGACAGGTGCTGAGCATTCTGTTTGCGCACCCCGACTGGATTACCAGGCAACAGCGCCCGGAATCCCGCGTCCGCGCGCTCCCATGATCGGCGACGCAACGCTCTCTGTGGGCAGCCTGCTGCGCCGCTATGGCGCACGGGTGCTCATCACCTGGGCATTGCTCATCGTCGAGGTCGCCCTGCTGGCGCTGATACCGCTGTTTATGGGCAACACCATCGATGCGCTGCTGGCAGACACCGATCCCGGCGCGTTGCTGGAGATCTCCGTATTGTTTGTTGCACTGATCCTCGCCGCCGTTGTCCGCCGGGCGTACGATACCCGGGCCTATGGCACGATGCGGGTACACCTGTGCACCGCCCTCACCCAACGCTCCCGGCACAAGGACGTTTCCGCGCTCAATGCCCAGGTGGAAATGGGCCGGGAACTCGCCGATTTTCTGGAAGAGCAGACACCGCTCGTAATCACCAGCGTGATTCAACTGGTGGTGAGTGTCGTGATCCTCTTCCACTTCGGCACGGCCCTGGGTGCCGCCAGCATCGTCGCGGTGCTGATCATGCTGGTGCTCTACGCGGGTTTTCACCGTCGTTTCTTTGCGCTCAACGCCGGGTTGAACGCCATTTCAGAAGAGCAGGTAGGCGTTCTTGGGTCCCGTGACCTCGTGCGCATCACCGACCTGTTTACGCGTCGGCGAACCAGTGAGGTCAAACTCTCAGACGCCGACTCCATCATGTACGGGGCTGTCTATCTCGTCATGTTCGCGCTGATACTGGCGAACCTGTGGTCTGCCAGCGCGCTGGCAGGGGTCACAGTGGGGGCAATCTTCGCAATCATCAGTTACTCCTGGGAACTGGTTGGCGCCAGTGTGGAGCTGCCTGCGACGCTGCAGCAGTGGACGCGCCTGAAGGAAATTCAGGAGCGGATCAACCGTTAGGCCGTCACTTCAGCCGATCAACCTGAGACCCCCGTCACGGGCGGTGCGTCCAGCGAATCCGCCTCGTCAGGCACCACCTATACTTCACGAGCGCAATCCCCGGTACGTTCATGAAGATACCTGTCCAGTGGCGACAGATACTGGCCCTTACAGCGGAGGTAGAACCAGCCCTCACGGAGCTCGCCGCATGCCAGCTCACCCGCCGGGAGCTCGACCCCACCGCTGACGCGATCGACGGCCGAGTGCTGTACGAATGTTTCGGCGCCCTCGTGCTGGCGTCGGGCGATCCATTGCTGGGCTGGCGGGTGGGTGCGCTGCTGGGGGCCATGCCCCTGACGCAGGCGCTGGTGTACGAAGCCGCTCTGCCGACGCTCAACGACCGCATCGACGAGATGATCCGCCTGCAGCGCCTGCTGTTCCCCCCTTTCCTCACAGTGAGCGCAACGCATCACGACACCACGCCGGAGCTGTGGCTGACCCCGAGAGACGAGGCCGACGTGGCGCTGATAGCGCCTGTCGCCGGTCTCGCCATAAGCACCTTTCTCGAGATCAACCGCAGCCAGCTTTCGACGCAGTTCGACTACGTATCTGTTCACCTTGCGGACCCCACGATCAGCCCCGGCGCCCTGGCCGCGTTTACACACGCGGCCGTGGTACCCAGCAGCAACCGGTGGGGAGTCAGTTTCGATCGCAAATGGCTGACCGCCAGCCAGCGCTGCGCCAACGCGGAACTGGCGGCGGTTCTGCGCCAGAGCACCGAGCGCTCTCTGCGGGAGTTTGTCGAAGCCGAAGACATCGTGGCTGTGGTTGAACAGGCCCTGCAACGCGCCAAAGCACCCATGGCAGTGACCCTCAAAGGGTTGGCCGGTGAGCTGGGCACAACCGAAGCAACGCTGCGCCGACACCTCAAGGACGCGGGGACCAGTTTCAAGGACCTCGCGCAGAACTACGCCCGCGTTGAGGCTGGACGGCAGATCGCGCTGCAGACGGAAACCGTCGACAGCGTGGCTGCTCTGCTCGGTTTTTCCGAGCGGGCGTCCTTCGAACGGGCTTTCCGGCGCTGGTATGGCGTCACCCCCGCCGCTTATCGCGACCAGGCCGGGCAACTGTCCAGACTCATGAACCTGCAAGAGCAGCCGATCATCAATTTTGAGGTACCAAGGCTCCCGGAAGCATCGGCGAAGGTCATCGCGTTGCTCGGGGATGACCAGCACTGCACCGCACGGACCCTTGCGGAGGCGGTAGAGAACGATGTGTTGCTGTCCGCCAAGATTCTCAGCGTTTCCAATTGTGCCTTCTATGGCGCGGGCAAGGTCCGGGACCTGGAAGATGCCATCGGTCGGGTTCTCGGCTTCGCCAGGCTCAAAGAGCTGGTGTTGATGATGGCTGCTCAAATGGCCTATGGAGCACGCGCCTGCGCCGACTTCGATGCAGCCCATTGCTGGTGGGTGTCGCTGGCCGCCGAAGCCCTTTGCAACAAGCTTGTCTACGCAAACGCGCCCATCTCCACAGACGACACGCTGGCCTGCAAGTTCGGGCTTCTGGGCCACCTGGTGCTGGGGGCCAGCGCCGAGCCGCCGGCGCAAGCCTGGCGGCAACAAGCGGCCGCAGCAGAAGACCTCGACGAGCTGCTCGACTGGGAGCGGAGCGCTCTGCATCAAACCTCCTACGACCTTTCCGCAACGCTGTTGTCCGGGTGGGGCATGTTGCCGCCGGTCTGCCAGACCGTGCGCGCCTGCGCAACCGCGGGCGAAGACACCGTCGCTGCCGCCATCCACGAGGCCGTGTGGCTGCGCTGGACAGACAGCGAGTGGGACGCCCACGCGCTGGAGGCTGTGGCCAGAGCGACGTCCCTGGAGCCACCTGTCGTCGCCGTCGCCGCCGGACAGATGGACAACGAAGCGCAGAACCTGCGCGCCTACGTGGAAGTCATGATTCGACCCTGACCGCGCCACCTTCAAACCATGTAGAATCCCGCGACCGGACCAGGGGTTAACAGGAGAGCGAAATGTCCGCTCTGCAGAAGGTAGTTGTTGAGGCCGGCCTCAACATGCAGCGCGGCGCGCTAGCTACGCCGACACTCGCGTTCGAGACCTGGGGCACGCTCAACGCCCCCCGCGACAACGCCATTCTCATATTCACCGGCTTGTCGCCATCCGCACACGCCGCCTCCTCCACCGCCGACCCGTCCGCAGGCTGGTGGGAGGACATGATCGGTCCGGCCAAGCCCATCGATACGAACCGATATTTCGTCATCTGCGTGAACTCTCTCGGCAGCTGTTTCGGCAGCACCGGCCCCGCCAGTATCGATCCGAACACCGGCGAACCCTATCGCCTGACCTTTCCCGTGCTGACCGTCGAAGACATCGCCTGCAGTGCCAGTCACGTTCTGGACGCGCTGGGCGTGGAGGTAGTGCACACAGCCATCGGGTCCTCCATGGGGGGCATGACCGTGCTTGCCTTCGCCATGCTGCACAGCAATCGTGTTCGCCGGCTTGTTTCAATTTCCGGGGCCGCCCGCAGCATGCCTTTCACTATTGCCCTGCGCTCGCTGCAACGTGAAATGATACGCACCGACCCCGCCTGGCAGGGTGGCGCTTATGACATGAGCGGCCACGGCCCCGTCACCGGCATGCGGCTTGCCCGCAAGCTCGGCATGATCACTTACCGGTCGGCTGCCGAGTGGGCTGAACGTTTCGGTCGGGAGCGGGCTCCGGATTTCGGCGAAACGGACAATCCCTTCGGTATCGACTTCGAAGTGGAATCGTACCTGGAGAGCCATGCGAATCGCTTCATCGGCAGCTTCGACGCCAACTGTTATCTGTACCTGTCGAGGGCCATGGATCTGTTCGATGCGGCCGACCACGGCGGCAGCCTGGACTCGTGCTTTGCCCAGCTCGAGTTGGAGGCAGCCATGGTCATCGGCGTGGAAACAGACTTTCTCTTTCCCGTGGCTCAGCAGGAAGAACTCGCCCTCGCGCTGGACAAGCATGTCCCCGAAGTGACGTTCAAGCGGCTGGCTTCCATCCAGGGACACGACTCGTTCCTCGTGGACATGGACCGCTTCCGCCCCGCTGTGGCTAGCTTTTTCTAGCTTCCAGTAGCGTGGTGAGCATGGCCGCATCCACGTAACCGCCCGCAAACAGCTGCAGGCGCCCATCCGCCTCGAGAAGCAGGCTCGGCATGGCATTGGTCCCGAAGGTCGATGCGTTATCGAACTGAAAGCGTACGCGCTCCAGCAACGCAGGTTTGTTCATTTCCAACTGCACGTCCGCAGTGTCCAGGCCCATGTCAGCGGCTACCCATAGCAGCAGGCTTTCCCGCGTAACATCGCGACCGTAGACAAAAAACTGTTCCTGTACCCGCCGCAGGAACTCGAACGGCGGCGCATCGGTCAGCACCCGGACCGCTTCCACCGCAAGGCACGCACGCACAGAGTTGTGCACGTACTGATCGGGCAGCGCAAAGCCAAACCGTTGCCCCGTGGTTTCTGCCACCTCGCGCCAGAGCCGCATGAGGTAACGGCGCCCGTAAGCACCAATCGGCTGTGTGCTGTGCGTATTGATACCGCCCAGCATGAGATCGAAGCTGGCTTCATCGCCCAGGGCAGCCATGGCGTCATGCAGCTCGTCAGCCATGCCCCAGCACCAGGAACACATGGGGTCGGTGACCAGCACCAGATGTGGTGCTGTCACGCTTCGATGCTCCAGCCGTCGGCTACAATTTCGCCAATGGCTGCCGCAGCGCCATAGCCGGCAGCCTGCAGCGCGGCCACGCAGCACTCAACATTGGCGGCTGGAACGGTGGCCAGCAAGCCCCCCGACGTCTGTGGATCGGCAAGCAACCTCACGCGCGCATCGTCAGGACGCAACGCGCCACGCAGCACATAGTCCTGCAGCGCAAGTTCGTTAGCTGCCTGCAGCGAGCTCTCGACACTGTCGATGATCTCGCAGGCTTCGGGCAATGCGGGTATGGAGGCAAGCTGCAGGCGCGCGCCCAGCCCGGCGCCGCGCAACATCTCACCGAGGTGCCCCGCAAGCCCGAAGCCCGTGACGTCGGTCATCGCGCTGGCACCATGCGCGGCAAAAATATCCGCCGCGTCCGCGTTGCTCGTATCCATCTGGTGTACCGCTTCCGCCAGCGCCTCGGACCCCACCTGTCCGCGCATGGCGGCCGCGAGCAAAACCCCCGTGCCGAGCGGTTTGCCGAGCACGATCACATGCCCCGCTGCCGCGCCACCTTTCGGCAGCGCCACCGCATCGGCAACCCCGGTGACCGTGAGGCCGAGACTCAGCTCAGCGCCTTCCGCCGAGTGGCCACCCACCAGACTGGCACCATGCGCGTTCAGCACATCCACCACGCCCGTAAGCAACTGCAGCAGATCGGCCTCCATCAACGCGTCTGCCATGAACGGCAGCGTCACGTAAGCCAGGGCCGCGGTGGGCGTCGCCCCCATGGCGAAGATGTCGTTCATGCTGTGGTGGGCGGCGATACGCCCGAAGAGGTAGGGATCATCCAGCATGGCGCGAAAACCATCGATCGTCAGCAGAGTCAGGGCATGCCGATTCTGCAACGCGGCCGCGTCGTCACCGATACCCAGCGTTATGTTCACGCTAGGTTGCGCGGGCAGCCGCGACAGCACGCGCCGCAGGGGCTCGGCCGCGAGTTTCGCACCGCAGCCACCACAGCGCATGTCGTGGTCGGGCAGCTCAGCCGCGAGCGCCGGCGCAACTGCCGGCGCCGGGCTTTCCATCCGGGGCAGCGTGTTGAAGCGGGCCATGAAACGCCGATCGATCCACTCTTTCCAACGCCATGCCGGCGCGCTCTCCCACGCAAACGGCCCCCGCAACGCCAACGCTCGTCCCGGCGCCGTACCAATCAACGCGAGGTAGCGCTTCTGCGCTCGAAACGACTTCAGCGACTGGCCCGTGGCGCGGCGCACGAGGTTGCGCGCCAGCACCGGCCCGGCACGCACCGCGTACACGCCGGCTTTGGGGCGCTGCTGGCCCTCGAGGTGGGCGACGTCACCAGCTGCGAAAACATCCGGATCGCTGCTCTGAAGGTGTGCGTTCACCTGTATGAACCCACCTTCGTCCACAGCCAGACCGGCTTCGCCTGCCCAGTCAGGCGCGCGCACGCCGGTTCCCCAGAACACGCCCAGGGCGGTCAACGCGTCGCCGTTCGCAAGCGTGAGGGTCCGCAAGGCAGCGTCTGCGACCTCACCCGCGGCCCGTTGTGCGTACCAGTCGATCCGGTGCTGGACGAGCAACGCCTCTGCACGGCGCACCGCACGCGCCGGTTGGCCCGGCAACAGCTCGGGACCCACGAGGGCAATGGTTGCCGCTTCCGGCAGCACCGTCCGGGCCGCCAGCGCCAGTTCGAAACCGCCGGCGCCACCGCCCACGATGACGAGCCAGTAACGCGCTTCAGGCGTCTTTGCCGCCGCTCCCTGGACACCTGCCAGAAAGCCGTGCCATTTGGGCAGAAAGTCGGCGATGGGCTTGACGGTGACGCTGCCAGGTCCGGGTGCGACCGGGATGGCGCCCGTGTTGAGACTGAGCACGTCGTAATGCAGGGCCGGACGCCCCGCCAGCCGCACTTCCCGCGCCGCGCGATCGATACCCTCAACCCGCGCATGGACAAATCGTGCGTTGGCGAAGCGGCAGAGAGGGTCCAGCGCAATGTGGATTTCCTCGTGGGAATACAGACCGGCCACGTACCCCGGCAGCATGCCCGAATACGGTGTGAGGTAGCCTTCGTTCACGAGGGTGAGCCGGACCCCGGCTTCAGGGTGCATGCCGAAGCGCTTCAGCACCTGCACGTGCGCATGGCCGCCGCCAACCAGCACAATGTCTCGCACCGCGGGGGTTGTTGCGCCAGGCGTGTTCATGAATTCATCAGTACAGGCACGTGCCGCACGCAGCGGCGTATGAGCGCGAGGTCAGGTGGCAGCGTTACAGTCAGTCGTCGTCGTCCAGTTCGAGGTAGTCGAGATCTTCGGTCAGCTGACGCCGTTCCATGCGCTCCTCGATGGCACGGCGTATGGCAAGCTGGCGGGCCCCCTGCTCCTTGCTCGTAAGCGCCACCTCTACGTCCGCGGCAGCGTCCGCGTCGGCATCCCCGTCGTCGCCGTCTTCGTCGAATTCGCCGAGGCTGACCTCCGCGTCCTCGTCGTCGAACTCGTCTTCGCCTTCGGCAGACGTTTCTCCATCTTCGTCGTTGCCCTCCAGCTCGTCATCAGCGGAGAGACGCTCATCGATAGCCGTCAACTCAAATCCCCAACGCGCGTGCGATCCAAACACCACGGACGAACACCGACCTTTTACGGCCGAGGGCAGACGCGTGTCAAGCGGGAAAACGGGAAAAAACGGTGGGCCAGCGCGCAGACGACGCTGAGCGGCTCAGCCGAGGAAGACGACGCCCAGGTACACACCGAACGCCGCGAGGGCGCCGAGGCTTGAGAGATCGAAACGGGTCTTCAGAACAGTCATGCACGCACTGTAGCGACGCGCCTGGCGAATCCAAAATACCCAATTTCACTAACCTTATGCCGCCAGGCGTCTGCCTCACCGCCAAAGCACGAGAAGCAACGCCAGAGGCGCCACGAGCAGCCACAACCCGACGCCGAAAATGACGCTTTTCACGTTGAGACTGCGCACGGTCTCACGGTTGATGTCGAGACCAATCATGGCCAGTGCCAGCACCAGAAGGCTTTTGCTCGCCAGCGCGAGCAACGCATTCAGGTCGCCTGGCAGTGACAGCAGACTGCTCAGCACGGCGGCCACCACGAAGAAGATGACGAAAGCCGGCACTCTGATGCTGGCCTCCCCCTGGCGGAACAGCACACTGGCCACAAACGCGAGCGGAATGAGCCACAAGGTCCGGCCGAGCTTGACCGTGGTTGCCACCTCCGCCGCCTCGTCCCCGTACAGCGCTGCCGTGGCCACCACAGAGCTGGTGTCGTGAATGGCCAGCGCCACCCAGGCGCCAAAGGCCTCCTGACTCAGTGCCAGCCAGTGGCCGATGGCAGGAAAGGTAAAGAGCGCCACCGCATTGAGTAGAAACACCAGCGCCGTCGCGATGGCAAATTCCTGCGAGCGGGCGCCAATGACCGGTGCGAGCGTGGCAATGGCAGTGCCTCCACAAATCGCCGTGCCCCCGGAAAGCAGCACGGATTCCCGCGTCCAGGCGTTCAGAGCCAGGGCAAAACCTGCGCCGAGCGCGAGCGTACCCAGCACGAACACAGCCACCACAATGCCATAGTCGGCCGAGACGTCGACCACCCGGTCGATACCGAGCGTGAAGCCGAGCACCACGATCGCTGTCTGCAGACTCAGCTTGCCGATGCGCCCGCTCTGCGGAATGGGATTGACGTCCAGCACCAGGCGCAGCACCAGCGCGCCCAGCAGCGCAACGGCAGGGTTCTTCAGATACAGAGCGGCCCCGAGCACGACAGCAAGGCCAGCGATACAGGCGCCGTGGCGGCGGGAGACACGCACGTCAGTGGCGGCGGACGCGTCAGCCATGCAGCCCCGCAAAGGCTGCGTTACCCGCCAGCGCGGTGAGATCAGCGCAGGCCAGATTGGCGGGGATCGACAGGGTCTGCCAGCGAGGCTCGGCGAGCGTCGCATCGCGCGCGGTGCGTTTCGCAACAAACTGCTTGCCGCTGACCTGCTCCCCTACGTGGACGTTACCGGCACGTTGCTCCGCCACGGTGGTCACGAAGCGCGGACGACGGCCATCGGGCTGGTAGTCGTGGCACATGAACAGGCGCGTCTCGTCCGGCAGCGCCAGCAGCTTCTGAATGGAGCCGTACAGCGTTGTCGCGCAGCCACCCGGGAAATCGCACCGCGCGGTACCTGCGTCAGGCATGAACAGCGTATCGCCAACGAAGACGAAGTTGTCGCACTGATAGCTTACGCAACCGGGCGTATGTCCCGGCGTGCTGATCACACGCAGGCAGGCCCGATCCAGGCACAGCTTGTCGCCATCGTTCACCAGGCGGTCGTACCCCGGCGCACATGCGGTGCGGGCACCACCGCTCATGAGTCGCGGTGTACCCGCGCCGATGACCGTCTGCGCGCACATGGCCCGCGACTTCAGGTAACCCGACGCCGTCGGCCGGTCGGCGTGCACATGGGTTTCAAGGAGATAGCGCAACGTGAAACCGTGCGCGTGTATCCAGTCCCACATGAGATCGGCCGTGTGCGTATCGAAGCGCGCGGCGCCGCCGTCGCATTCGCTGACGCCCAGGGCCGCGTCGATGATGGCGCAGCAGCCCGAGCCCGCATTGGCGACGACGTAGCTGTAGGAACCGGTACTGGATTCGTAGAAAGGATGTACGGTGATGGTCATTCCTTAAGCCTAATCCCGATCTCGAGGCAGTTTTTCTCAGACGGTGGGTAGGTCGGGAACACTTGTGGTATAAAATCCCACAAAAATCCATTTAGGAAGGATTTTTTCTCAATGTCGCTGGACCGTTACGATCGCCAGATCCTTCATCATCTGCAGGTGCGGTGCGATAGCCCCGTTGCCACCATCGCGGAGCAGATCGGCCTGTCTACCAACGCCTGCTGGCGGCGCATCAAACGCCTGGAGGAAGCCGGCATCATCAAGGCGCGGGTTGCATTGCTGGACGAAAGCCGCCTGGGCCTCAACATCACCGTCTTCGTTGCCGTGAAGACCAACGAGCACAACGATACGTGGTTGAAGAAGTTTGCCTCGGGGGTCAACGCCATTCC
Source organism: uncultured Pseudomonadales bacterium (assembly GCA_964651595.1). GTDB lineage: Bacteria > Pseudomonadota > Gammaproteobacteria > Pseudomonadales > Azotimanducaceae > UBA4421. The sequence continues at coordinate 43,211 of CAZYYJ010000033.1, forward strand.
GGAGGTGGTCGAGTTTTACCGCATGAGCGGCGAGACCGATTACCTGCTGAAGATCGTGGTGAAGGACATCGCCGACTACGACCGGGTGTACAAGAAACTCATTGCCGTGGCGCCCCTGCACGACGTGTCGTCATCTTTTGCCATGGAACGCATCAAGCTGTCCACGGCGCTGCCGCTGGACGGCGTGATCTAGAGGGGCTCGGCGGAAATATCTCCCCGCGACCGCACGGTGCTGTTGTCACGCTCACTGGTCCGCAGATGCGCCGACGGCCAAACGAGCACGTCGCTGTCCCCGGCAGCCCGCACGCTGACGTCCTGCGCACGCAGTTCCCCTGCTGCGACCATGGCGGTACCACCCGCATCCACCACCAGCTCGTCCGCAGCGCCTGTCAGCGAGACCCTGGCTTTGCCGGACGCCAGCACCGTGATGGTGCCTGCCTCAACGGTGACAACCAGCTCGGCCGCTCCGCTGGCGCGGGCATCGAGCTCGTCGCTGCTCCCCTCAAAGCGCACCACGCTGTCTCCATAGGCGCCGAGGCGCGCCACGGCCACGCCTGTCGCAGCAACTCGGGCGCGTTGGAGACCGACAATCACCAGCGTGTGGCCAGGCGCACAGGTGATCTGCACATCAACGGCTTCGACACCGGCGAAGGCCACGCGACTGTCGTCGGGTGAGCGGGTGATATCCAGCCCGGTGATGGCGCTGTCCGGTCCGCTGATGGCAATGGCACCGGCCGTAGCTCCCGGCCCGATCGTAACCGTCATGGGACCGCTGAAGGACAGGGCAGCGCACTGCTGGAGGGACAAGACCTGCTGGCTGCCGCCGTCGCAGCCCGCCGCAAACGCCAGGCAGCACGCAGCCACCCAGGCCCGCTTACGCGTAATCGACGAACTCCACCCAGTTGCCATCGGGATCAGTAACCATGCCAATGGTGACTCCAGGCCGAACCTCCGTGACAGGCACCACAACCTCCACGCCGGCATTTTCACACTGCGCCATCACCTCGACCAGATTGCTGACTCGCATGGTCCAGTACCGATAGCCTGTGGCCCGGGCAATGGGGCCGGGCGGTGGCGCTTGCTCAGGCGCCGGGTCCGGAGCGACAATCTTGATGAGACTGTCCCCGCATTGCAGCCGATGCATGGTGCCGCCCATGGGAAAGGGCGTGCTCGGCTCTTCGACGAAGCCAAGCAGATCCCGGTAGAAGGCCACCATGGCCTCGGGTTGTGCAGTGACGATCCCGAGGTCGATGGCGCCTTTGCTGAGCTCTACCGCCACATCAGCCCCGCGCGTCGAGTGCCGCGTTCCAGTCGGCCACTTCCGCCACACCCGCCAGGGCAGCTTCCGCATCGCCTTCGATGGTTACGCTGGTGATGGTGTCGCCCTGGGCGATGGCATCCACCACCGCCTGGTCGGCCTCACCCTGCACGGCGCCAAAGATCGTGTGGGCGTCGTCCAGCCATGGCGTGGGTACGTGCGTGATGAAGAACTGCGAACCGTTTGTGCCCGGACCTGCGTTGGCCATGGAGAAACGTCCCGGCTGGTCATGACGCAGCTCGCTCACGAACTCGTCGCGAAACTTGTAGCCGGGGCCGCCCGTGCCGGTGCCCTGCGGACAACCGCCCTGAATCATGAAGTCGGCGATCACCCGATGAAAACTCAGACCGTCGTAGAAACCCCGCTGCACCAGGTTGACGAAGTTGGCCACCGTGAGCGGGGTTTGATCGGCATACAGATCCAGACGGATCGTACCCTTGCTGGTTTCCATGACGGCGACGAGGCTCATACCTTTCTCCAGTTAGTTTTATGGTGATGATTGGAAGTGATGGTTGTTTGTTCTGCTGAGGTTTTTGCTTGGCTGGCTTGTTACTGCCATGCCCCGAGCAGAGCGCCCATCAACACACTGTACAGGACCCGATACCCTGATTGAATCAGAAAGAGCTTCAGCCCCCAGCGGCAGAAGGCGCTGTCGGACGCCATGGCCGTGGCGATGAAACCGACGCCGGCGATCAGCCCCAGCACCGCTCCACCGAGCCAGCCTTTGATGGCAAGCGCGCCAATCAACCAGGCCAGCACCACCGCCGTGAGCAACGCCGTGAAAAAGCTGATCACGAAGGGCGCAGCAGAGGGTTGGATGTCATCCTCCGTCTTGCCCAGGGCGTCGAGCCAGGCTTTGCCGAACACGGGGCCATACCAGATGCCCCCTAGCACAAAGGCGAGTACCGTGGCCGCCAGCACGGCCCACCAGTTGGCAACAGCAAAGGTCAGCATCTCACTCCTCCTCCAGATCCAGAGCCACACCGAAGCGGTCGGCGAAACACAGCTTCTCCACCGGCCGCCGCGAGATCGGCCCATGGCCGCCGCGCTGCGGATAACCGATCGGCATCACCGCACAGGTGTGCCACCCTTCAGGTATCTCCAGCAGCGCTTTCAGAGCCGGCTCCTCGTAGCACAACAGCGTCGTCAGCGTGCAGCCCACGCCTTCGCGCACACAGGCGAGCATGGCGTTCTGCAACGCCGGGTACACGGATCCTCCCCCCACCACCGAGGGCCGATCCAGCTCTGCGTCGGTGATGGCCATCAAGTCGGGATTGAAACAGAACACCAGCAGCACCGGCGCATCACCCATGTGTTCGCCCAGATGGTCGCAGGCGTCGAGCATGCGCGCGCGCTTGTCGCGGGCTTCGCCCGTCATCTGTGCGAGACCCGCCCGGGCGTTTTCCCCATAACGTTGCCACTGCGGACGATATAGATCTCCGATGGCCGCGCGCACCGCCGGGTCGCGCACTGCAACGATGCGAAAGGGCTGTACATTACCCCCGCTCGGCGCCCAGGCCGCCGCCTGGAGAATACGCTTCAGCACGGGCGCGGGAATGGGTGTGGACTGCAGGCGGCGCACCGCGCGCAGCGTGCTCATCGCACCATAAAGATCATCCGGTCCAGCCCCGGTTCCAGCTTGCTGCACCACGCTCAGCCGCCGTGGGCCCGGAGAAATTCCACGAAGGTCACCATGGCTGCATCACGGCCCGCACCTTCTTTCCAGTCGTCCACGTACGTAACGTCGGGTGCTTTGTCACGCAGCAGCAGCGACGTCGACCGGGGGTGATAGAGGTCGTTACCTTCCAGCACCAGCAGCGGCGTGGTGCACGTCGGCAGAAACGTCTCGTCCAGGTTGAACAGCACCTTGTCACCACCGTACATGTTTTCGCGGAATGACGACCATGCCGCCGCATCGGCCTGCCCCTTCAGCCCCTCGGCCCAGTCGTCAAACATGGCGTAGAACGCGTCCCGGTTGTCATCGCGCCCGATGCTCTGGAAGAGCGTTGCCGACAACACCCGTTCGGGGGCAGCCTCGATGAGTCCCAGACTGTACGGACCGCCGATACACATGCCCGCGACATGAAACCGGTCGATACCCAGGTAGTTGAGCAACGCCAGCTGGTCGCGCGTGTAGCTTGCCCAGCCGTCGTCTGCCGTCACCGGCGCCGTGGACGCGCCGGCGTTGCGCTGGTCCATGGCTACCACCCGGAACTCACCCTTGAGCTGCTCGATGGGATTCCAGGGGGTGTTCGCCCAGAAGCTGATGGCCGAGCGCATGCCACCCGGTGCGATGAGCAGCACTGCAGGACCGCTGCCGTGCTCCTCGTACTGTATGCGGGCGTCTCCCAGTTCAACGATGGGCATGATGATTTCCCCCTTGCGATGCTTAGTCGTTCAGACGGTCGAGCTCGGCTTTGAGCCGCACCGTGTCACTCTCCTTCGGCGTGCCGAGCTGCGATTCGTCCAGCTCGCCAACGCTGTGTGCGCGCATTTTTGCGCCGTCGTAGGTGATCCACTTCTCCGGTATCACCTCGAGAACAATTCGCAGCGGGCTGTCGAGAAACTCCGCAAAGTTCTTTGCTTCCGCAGGGTCGGGCCGCAGCGCTTGAGCGAAGTCGGGGTAGAACCAGTCTTTGACCTCCCGTTCCTCGTGAATGACACAGCGGCCTTTGATCGTCACTGTCTTGCCGGGCCCCAGTTCCGTGCCGGTGCTGGTCACCACTACCGACACCTGGGGGTTGCGACGCACGGCGCTGATACGGTGGCGGTGCTTGCCGGCCGTGAGCCATACGCGGCCGTCACGCCAGATGTAGGACATGATCACGCCCATGGGCCAGCTGTCCCGCGTGCACCAGTTGAACACGCACTCCCGCTGGGCGAGCAGCAGACGCTTCTGGTCCTCCGGATTGAGGTGGTATACCGACACCAGCTCGTAGTTGTCGATATCGTCGGCCTTCGCGCTTTGTTCCGCCGCCGTGTCTTCCGTCATGAGTCTCCCCCGATTAGCATGGCCACCCCGAATAGGTGAGCGTGCATGATACCCACAATCGACCTGCAAGCCCCAGACCTCGCCGCGCTGGACCAGGCATGTTGCGCCTGGGGCTTCTTCGCCCTCGAAAACCACGGCATTCCGCAACCGCTGATCGACGCGAGCCTGGGCGCCACACAACGCTTCTTCGAGCAGGATGCCGCCGCCAAGCAGACGATCGCCCGCAGCGGCTCCAACAGCTGGGGCTACAACGACGCCGAGCTCACCAAGAACAAGCGCGATCACAAGGAGATTCTGGATATCGGTCCACCGGTCTCAGAAGGTCCGCTGGCCGGCTCGCAGCCCCAGTGGCCGTCGCTGCCGGGTTTTCAGACGACCATTGAGGCGCTGCAAAGGCACCTGCACGCCACGGCGCTCACCGTGGCACGCCTCGTTACCGCGGCGCTTGCGGCTGAGATCGACGTTGCCGGACCGTTCCGCAATCACTCGAGCTTTCTGCGCCTGAACTACTACCCGCACAGCGAAGATCCGGCTATCGACGAAACGGCGCTCACAGCACCGCACGGCGACCTGGGCATCAGCCACCATACGGATGCCGGAGCCGTCACGGTGCTGCTGCAGGATGGCCTCGCGGGCCTGGAGGTATACAACGCGGATCGCTGGGTGGCGGTACCAGGCACCCGGGGCGGGGTGATCATCAACATCGGCGACATCGTGCAGGTCTGGTCGAACGACCGCTACAAAGCACCGATCCACCGCGTGCGCGCCAGCACGGGTGAGCCGCGCATGAGCATTCCCTACTTTCTGAATCCGGCTTACGAGTACAACTACGCCCCCCTCACCGCTGAGGCGCCCCGCTACCAGCCCATCAACTGGGGCGAGTTCCGCTCAAAGCGCAGCGCCGGCGACTACGCCGACGTGGGCAGCGAAATTCAGATCAGCGACTATCGCACAGCCTGAGCGGAAGCCCCCGGTCCCACGAGGGCATGCCGCGTTTGCGCACGGTCCGCGCGCTAGATCGGATGCAGCCGAACAGGCAGCTCCGTGAAGCCGTGCACGAAGTTCGACGGTACCCTGACAGGGTCGCCCACCACTTCCACGAAATGAAAGCGTTTCTGTATCTCTTCCCAGAGAATTCTCAGCTGCATCTCTGCCAGCCGATTTCCCATGCAGCGATGGATGCCGAAGCCGAACGACAGATGGCGCCGCGCGTTCGGCCGGTCGATGATGAACTCGTCGGGGCGATCGATGTTGCGCTCGTCCCGGTTGCCGGAGACGTACCACATCACAACCTTCTCCCCGGCCTTGATCTGCTGACCGCCAAGCTCCGTGTCCTTCAGCACCGTGCGGCGCATGTGCGCCAGCGGTGTTACCCAGCGGATGATCTCGGAGACCATGTTGGGGATCACTGCAGGGTTGTTGCGCAGCTTGGCATATTCGCCCGGGTTTTCATTCAGGGCCAGCACACCGCCTGAGATGGAGTTACGCGTGGTGTCGTTGCCGCCAACGATCAGCAGCACGAGGTTGCCCAGAAACTCCTGGGGATCCATGTCTTTCGTAGACGCACCGTGCGCCAGCATCGATACCAGGTCGTTGCCGCCTTCGGTGTTCTCGCGCTCGGCCCAGAGCCGCTGGAAGTATGCCAGGCACTCGTAGAGTTCCTCGCGACGCTGCTCTTCGGTTTCGACAATGCCCGTTTCCGGACCGCCGGTAGCCACGTCCGACCAGCGCGTGAGCTTGCGCCGATCTTCGAAGGGAAAATCGAAGAGGGTCGCCAGCATCTGCGTGGTGAGCTCGATGGACACCAGATCCACCCAGTTGAACGTTTCGCCCACCGGGAGGCTGTCGAGGATGTTCTGCACGCGCGTGCGAATCGTCGATTCCAGCACCTTCAGATTCTGCGGCGCGACCACCCCCTGCACTTCCTTACGTTGCTGGTCGTGCTTGGGCGGATCCATGGCAATGAACATCGGCAGCTCGAAGTCTTCCTCCGGATCCTGTATCACGATGGTGGGATCCGATGAAAAGGTGTGCCAGTCACCCTCCACCTTCATGATGTCCTCGTAGCGGGTGACGGACCAGTAAGGTCCGAACTCCGAGTCAGGACAGAAGTGCACGGGCGCTTCGTCTCTGAGACGCTTGAAGAACGGCCACTTCTTGTTCTCTTCCCACAGTTCGCGCTGGGATACGTCGATGTCTTCGAGCGGCACGGTCGCCGGATCGAGGTCGATCATGCGCGGTTCGGTTGCCTCGGCCATCAGAACTGAAACTCGGGCAGCTGTACGACCAGACCGTCGAGCTCATCGGTGATCGGAATCTGGCAGGACAGTCGGGAGTTCGACACCCGCTCGGGGTTGAGGTCCAGCATGGACTCTTCCGTTTCTCCGGGCTGACCAACCTTGGCCATCCATTCCTCGTTCACCATGACGTGGCAGGTGGCGCAGGAGCACTCGCCGCCGCAGTCGGCGTCGATGCCGGGAACCAGGTTGTCGAGCGCAGCGTTCATGAGAGTGCTGCCCGCAGCAGCGTCAACAACGTGCTCGGTCCCGTCGTGTTCGATGTAGGTGATTTTCGGCATGGCGTTCCCTATTTTCCCATTGGCTTATATCAGTGACTGCGGTGCTTTTTTCACTGCACCCGCGTGACACCAGCATGCTTGAGTGCTGGCAGCTGCGTATTGCCGACAGCTGTGTCGATAGCGCCGACGACGTTACCCAATCGCCCCTGGCCAATCAACCTCACCCGAGCAGGGTATTGATGGCCGTGGCAAGCGCGAGGTCTTTGTCCGTTACCGTGTTGCCCGCGTCGTGCGTGGTTAAACGCACGTTGACGCGATTGTAGACGTTGTCCCAGTTCGGGTGATGATCGGCTTTCTCGGCAAGGAGCGCCACGCGACCCATGAAGCCGAAGGCTTCGACAAAATCCGCGAACACGAACTCACGCGTCAACGCGTCGTCCGTATGCTGCCAGCCTTCGGGTATCTGCATGGCACATCCAGTGAGATGGGGAGATGGTGGAGCCAGGGAGGATCGAACTCCCGACCTCGTGAATGCCATTCACGCGCTCTCCCAGCTGAGCTATGGCCCCA
>CAZYYJ010000034.1:0-50423 GCA_964651595.1 uncultured Pseudomonadales bacterium
CTTGTGGCGGTGGCGGTGCCGCCTGCGGGGGTGGTGCGGCCTGCGGGGGTGGTGCGGCCTGCGGTGGTGGCGCGGCCGGTGCGTTGCCGAAACTGGTTTTGTCCCAGTCTTCGGGTATTTCCAGACCGCCGCCTCCGCCCGGTGGCGCGCCGAAGGGTTCCGCGGCCGGTCCGCCGGGCGCCGGGGCGCCGAGAGGATCCTGCGCGGGACCCGCGCCGAACGGGTCGGAAGCAGGTGCGCCAAACGGATCCGCCGGTGGCATGGCACCAGCAGGCGGCGTCTGTGGCAGCAACGGATCGCGGTGCGCGTTCGGCGGAGTGAAGCTGCCGAAACCTCCCACGGAATCCAGTGAGGGTGCCGGTGTGCCGGCTGCAGGAGCAGCTGGCGCTCCACCCAGCAGATCCAGCGGGTCGACGCTGCCGCCGCTCTGGAGAAAATCGCCCGCCGCGGGCGCTTGCGGTGCCGGCCCGCTCGCCCAGTCGTCGGCCGGGGCCGGTGGTGCCGCAGGCGCCGCCGCCGGCAGCACCACCTGCAGGTCGTACTCACCGATACGGACGCGATCCCCGTCCCGCAGCAGACGGCTGCTGCCGTAGCCCACGGGCTGGTCCTCGGCATTCATGAAGGTGCCGTTGGTGCTCTTGTCGACGAGGTAATAGCCGTCGGCGCGCTGCTCGATGAGCGCGTGCTGGCTGGAGATGAATTTTTCGGTGTCCGGCAGCACCAGCTCGTTGCTGGCGGCACGACCGATCGATGCGTCGCCGGCGAACTCGTGGTCGCCCGGAGTCGCACCCATCTGACTGCCCGTGCCGACGATGCGGATAATCAGGCTCACCGCTCGTTCCGTACGTAAACTTCCGGTCGCATGCTACTGAAATCCCTCCGATCTGGCTAATCAGGACAGAGTAGTTGTTTCACATTTTGGGTATACTCGAGGCCTCTAGGGTGGAGGAATGAGATGCCGAAAGGACCGGCAGCAAGAATGGGCGACTCGGTCATGCAGACGGCGCCGCATTGTCACGCGCCCATACATCCCCCTGCACTGGCACCCACCCCTCTTCCACACCCGCCGCTGCCCCTGACCATCATCAAGGGAGAATTCACGGTCCTCATCGGCGGCCAACCTGCCGCCCGCGTGACAGACCAGACCGCCCCCTGCATTCCGCCGGGCTGCATTCCCGGCGGTCCTGGCATGATCATGATGGGTTCCGCCACGGTCATGATCGGCAAAATGCCCGCAGCCCGCCTCGGCGACGACACCCTGCATCCCACCTGCGTCGGACCCATTCCGGGACCCACAGGCAAAATTGCCTTTGCCGGCTGTCCCACGGTGATCATCGGCGGCTGACGCCGGCTTGCGGCGCCTCCACTTCAACGATCTGCAGCCCGTCTGTCCCCGCTGCCTGGCGGCGGGCCTGGACACAGACCCGCTGCAGCTGCATCGCGTGGATGCTGAGCGCGACGATGTCGTGCTCAGCGGTTCTCTGCTGTGCCCCAACCCGCAGTGCCTGCTCGAGTTTCCGATCATCGACGGCATTCCAGTTCTCACACCCAATCCCGCACAGACCCTGAGCGATCAGATCGATGTAATCACGCGCCGGGAGGACCTGCCTCAGGCCACCCGCAGCATGCTGGGCGATGCCGCGGGGCAGGGTTCGCAGTGGGACACGTCGCGTCAGCACCTGAGCATCTACGGCTGGGATGCGTACGGAGAGTTTGCCCGTGCGAACAACGTTCGTGCCGCATCACCACCAGGGGCAGTGGCCCGGACCGTGCACCATGCCCTCTCCCGCGCACCGGCCCGACGCGGCAACACCCTCGACCTCGGTTGCTCTGTAGGCAGGTCCACCTTTGAATTGGCCGCCGCCGGCCAGGGACTGGTGCTGGGGGTCGACCTCAGCTTCTCCATGCTGGCGTTTGCGCAACGGGCGTTGCTGAGGGACAACGTCACCTTCGACGTGCGCCGGGTCGGTGTGGTTTACGATGAAGTCACGTGCGACACCGCGTTTGCGAGCGCGCCGTTGTGCGATTTCTGGTTGTGCGATGCGACGGTGTTGCCTTTCAAGGCTGCGAGCTTGGATCACCTGGCCGCGTTCAACGTGCTTGATTGCCTGCCATCGCCGCTGGGCACGCTGCAGGAAATCGACCGGCTGCTGAGTCCCGGCGGTGACGCGATCCTCACCACACCCTACGACTGGTCCATAGCTGCGACGCCTGTGGAGCAGTGGCTGGGGGGGCATTCACAACGCGGCGGGGTTCAGGGTGATTCCGCAGCCATGCTGCGCAGCCTGCTCACCCCCGGCGCTCACCCCCAGAGCCTGCCAGGCCTGCAACTCGTGGCTGAGGAAGCGTACCTGCCCTGGCAGACGCGCCTGCACGATCGCAGCACCGTGAGCTACGACGCTCACCTCACTATCGCGGCGAAGGCAGGCCCTTAGCGGTTGAGCCGTTGAACGTCGTTCGGCTGGAAGCTGCGGACGAACGCATCATAGGTTGCTTCGAACCTGGGAAAGTTACCGACGAGATCGGTGCCAGTGATGATGTAAACCGTGGGCACCGGTTCCGCCACCCGGATCTGGATCTCTTTCTGTACCAGCCGGGCGTCACCGTCCTCACCGCCGAACTCGAGCACGAAGGCAAAGTACTCCCAGTCCCCACGCCGCGCCACCTGCGGCTCGGCCCGCAGCTGCGCATTGGGATAAGCAGGCAGCTTCTCGTGAAACGCCTGCAGGCGCTCCGCCATGTCCGCATCAGCCCCGCGCTCGAAACGCAGGGTGATGTTCGGCGGGAAATCGCCAAGCTTCGGATAAGAAAAGGCGTAGCCGCTGACGTCCAGAACGCCGGCGTCGAGTTCGACGGAAAAGCCAGAGCCCTGGAATTGCATATCCGGTCTCGAAATCCTGGGAGAGGTAACGCTAGCCGATTATCGGCTCCGGGTTAAGAGCGGTGAGGGCCGGTGCTCAATCGCGTGTCCACTTCAGACACACTTCTTCGGTAGGGGTATACATGTAGTAACCACCCCAGGGACCCTCCTGATCCAGAATGACCGCTTTCGGATCATCGAACTGTTTGGTGGCCATGCTGCGGAACGCCGCTTCCTGGATCTTGTTGTCCTTGACCCATTCTTTCCAGCGGTCTTTGTCGACGGGTTCGATGCGCGCACCGGCATCCGTGCATTTCTGCAGCGCAACTTTGAACTCGAAGTAGTTCTGTTCAACGATTTTCGGGCGTGCCATCGCAGTATTCCTGTTCTTGCTTGGCAGTAGGGCAGCTAGTTGAGGCGGCTAATCTACCGGAAATAGTCCCATAGTATCAATGAATTACGTGCACTAGGTAGCAAATCCTTCACATACCTGGTGTGACGTTCGACACGCACTTTCGACAACCTTTCTGCCTTGGTACAGCCAAAGACCTCTACATAAGGTTAGCGCGCCTTCCGCGCCTGTACGACATAACCCCACACCGGCCGCTGTTTTTCCGTGCGCAGGATCAGGGGACGAATGTCCACACGCTCCAGCGCCGCGTGGGCGAGCGACTCTTCCAGATGACGCCGCGTGTGGCCGAAGCGCCCGGTCGCAGCGAGCTCGTAGCCTGGATGCGTGGCTTCGTCCTCTTCTTTGACCTCCGCCTGCTCCACGGAAAACAGCAGCATGCCACCGGATCTGAGGGCCCCGGCGAAGCGGCTCATCACGTCACGCATGTCACCGAAGAAGATCAGCACGTCCATGGACACGATGGCGTCGTAGGTTACCTCGTGCTCTTCCAGATGCGTCATGAGATCCGCAGTCTCGAGGTGGTCGTACACATCGAGGTCCCGCGCGCGGGACAACATCTTGGCTGACAGGTCGATCCCCACCAGCTCCTTTGCCCAGGGCCGCAGACCGTTCCCGCAGAGCCCCGTGCCGCAACCGGCGTCCAGAATCTTCAGAGCTGCCTCCGGCTCCCCCGCGAGCCCGTGTACGAGTTCGGGCACCAGATCGGGCAGCCGGTACTGCAGGCGCCGCAGGCGCTGGTCAAAAACCTCGGCGCTGCGCTCGAACATCTCCTTGACGTATTCGGAAGAGGCATTGGCGAGATCAGCGTCAACGCCCCGCTGCGCGGCAGCCTGGTGTCGCGCGATGGGGTCGTCGGGCAGCACTTCCAGCCAGCGTTCGAGCGCCGCCTTTTCGGCGACGAAATCGCCGCGCTGGCCGGCCAGCTCCACCAGACACTCGTGCGCCTTGGCAAAGGCGGGATCTTCGTTCAGCGCCGCCTGCAGAAGCTGTTCCGCGTCGTCGAAGCGTCCAAGATCCAGCGCGACCGTGGCCATGTTGAACAACAACGGCGGTGCGCCCGGACGTTGCTCCAGCGCCTGCTGAAACAGCTCGGCCGCACGCACCAGTTCCCCGCGCCGGTGCTCGATGGTGCCGCGGTTACTGAGCGCATCGGCGTATTCCGGCGCATCCTGCGTTACGCGCGTGTAAGCCGCTTCAGCGTCGTCCAGGCGGCCCACGTCCTGCAACAGCGCACCGAGCGAGAGGTTCACGCGAGCATTGTCCGGCGCCAGCTCGAGGGCTCGCATGAGGGCCGTCTCAGCCTCGTCGAAGCGGCCGAGCGCCGTCAGCGTCGCACCCTGCACCCGCACCACCTCAGCATTGTCGGGCGCCAGTGCCACCGCCCGGGCGTACGCGTCAACCGCCTCACCGGCAGCGTCCGCCTGCACCAGCGTGTTACCGAGATTGAACCACGCGTCGAAATACTCGGGGTTGATGGCCAGGCAGCGCTCGAAGGCAGCACGGGCGGCATCGAGGGAACCGGCCTGTTTGTGCAGCAATCCCAGGTTGTTCACGGCCGCAAAATGCGCAGGGTCGTCGGCAACAATCTGTTCGAGAAGTACCCGGGCCTCATCGTGCGCACCGGTTTGAATGAGCAGCTTGGCCAGGTTGTTCTGCGCATCGCGATGCTCACCGTCCAGCGCCAGCGCCTGCTCATAGGCACGGCGCGCCGCCTCCGGGTCACCCTGCGCGTGCTTCACGAGTCCGAGATTGGACCAGTACCCGGCATCCCCGTGCCGTGCCAGCGCCCCTTCGATAGCCGCCGCGGCGTCGTCCAGCCGGCCCAGCTGATACAGCGCAACACCTTTCAGATGCAGCGCATCGGCGCTGTCCGGCGCGTCACCCAGCAATGCCTCATACGCAGCGAGCGCATCTTCGAGCCTGCCACTCTGGTGCAGACTCACGGCATCCATGAGCCTTTCCACAATGCGATCGGTCATGCGTTCAGCCCGGCGATCGGACGAGGTAGAGGCTGCCGGCGACCGGCTGGCCACTCTCCAGCCGCAGCACCGCATCTTCGCGGCTCATGTCCACGAAGCCCGCGCCTTCGAGGCACTGGTCCACGTAGTGGGTCTGGTGCGCGTAGCGGCCGCTGGTGCCGAGCTCGTAGCCACGCCCATCACTGGTGGCCGTTTTCTCGAGGGTGAAACACAACCAGCCGCCCGGCCGCAAAGCCGTGCGCGCTGCCGTCAGCACCGCTTCCAGCGCACCGAAGTAGTTCAACGTGTCGACACTGGCAATGACATCGTAAGGCTCCGCCAGATCGCCCAGATAGTCGATGAGATCAGCTTCCACAGTATCGTCGTACACGCCGCGGGCCCGTGCTCGGTTCAACATGACCGGCGACAGATCGACGCCACAGAGATAAGTCGCATGTTCTCGCAGGGCAGCACCGGACAACCCGGTGCCGCAACCCGCATCCAGCACGCGGGCAAACGGCTCTCCTCCCAGCGCAGCCACGCACTCGGCAACGACCCGCGGCGCTCGGTAATGCAGATCACCCAGCACCTCGTCGAACGACGGCGCAAACGAATCGAAAAGGGCTTTCACGTACTGGGCGCTGGCCCGTTCCGGTACGTTTTCACCGGTGACCGCAGCAAGCATGTGCTCTGCGGTGGGATTGTCGGGTTCGCGCACCCGCCACTCGGCCAGCACGCGCTCGGCGTCGTCGCGACGACCGCTCTTGATCATGACGGAAGCCAGATTGAGGGCCGCGTTCGCTTCCCCTGGCGTCTTGGCGAAGAGCTCGTAAGCGCGTTTGTAGTGTCGCACAGCGCTGTCCCACTCGCCGGCATCGTGTGCCATGTAGCCGAGATAATGATGCGCTTCGGCATGATCGGGATTCAACGAAAGTGCTTTACGAAAATGTCGTTCAGCTTCTTTCAGCTCGCCTTTGCGGCGTACCAGAGCCCCCAGGTTCGACCACGCATCGGCGTACTCAGGCGCCAGCTCCAACGCCGCGCGGTACGCCGCTTCGGCCTCCTCGAGCCGACCACTCTCGCGACAGATGTTACCCAGATTGAGCTGCATGCCGGGATTGGGTCCTGCGGCGGCGAGCGCCCTATGGATCAGCTCCACCGCTTTGTCGCTGTAGCCCAGCTGGTGCTGCAGCACCCCCAGAAAGTGCAGCGCATCCGGCTGTTCCGGCTCGATCGACAGGATTTCCTCGTACATGGCCTGGGCCTGCTCGATATCACCCTGCTGATGGGCGGTGACGGCAACCATCACCGCGTCCTGCACGCTGATGCGTTCTATGTCAGGCACAGTGTTGCTCAGGCGTCGAAGGCATAGGCAAACTCGCCGTCGGCAACCGACACCTCCACCTTGTCGATCCCTTGACCTTCAATCATGCGATTGAGGATCTCTTCACTGATCGCCGGCAGCACGGTGTTGGTGAGAATTGCATCGATCATGCGGCCACCGCTGTCCAGGTCCGTGCAGCGTTCCGCGATGAGCTCCACCACCTCCGGGGTGTAGCTGAACGCAACCTTGTGATGCTCTTCCACGCGCCGGGCAATGCGGCTGAACTGGATCTCGCAGATGGCGCGGATCATCTCGTCGTTGAGCGGGTAGTAGGGAATCACGACCAGGCGGCCGAGGAGCGCGGGCGGGAACACCTGCAACAGCGGCTCCCTGAGCGCTTTGGCAATACCTTCGGGCTCCGGCATCAGCTCGGGGTCTTTGCACAGATTCATGATCAGATCCGTACCGGCATTGGTGGTGAGGAAAATCAGCGTGTTCTTGAAGTCGATGACACGCCCTTCCCCGTCTTCCATCCAGCCCTTGTCGAACACCTGGAAGAAAATCTCGTGCACGTCGGGGTGTGCTTTCTCCACCTCGTCGAGCAGCACAACGCTGTAGGGATTGCGTCGCACGGCCTCGGTGAGAACCCCGCCCTCCCCGTAACCGACGTAGCCCGGAGGCGCGCCTTTCAGGGTGGAGACGGTATGGGCTTCCTGATACTCGCTCATATTGATGGTGATGACGTTCTGCTCGCCACCGTAGAGCGCTTCGGCCAGCGCCAGCGCCGTCTCGGTTTTACCCACACCCGAGCTGCCTGCGAGCATGAACACACCGATGGGTTTGCCCGGGTTGTCGAGGTTCGCCCGCGAGGTTCGTATGCGCATGGCAATCATCTCGAGCGCATGATCCTGGCCGACGATACGGCTCTTCAGGTGATCGGCGAGATTCAGCACGGTCTCGATCTCGTCTTTCACCATGCGACCGACAGGAATGCCGGTCCAATCGCCGACCACGCTGGCCACGGCCTGCTCGTCCACGGTGGGCAGCATGAGGGGGTGCTCCCCCTGCACCTCACCGAGCTTGGTCTGCAACTCCTGCAGCTCGCCGACCAGCTTGTCGCGCTCGGCGGCGTCGAGCGGCGCCGCGGCGGCGGCTTCACCGAGTTCCTCTTTTTCCTCTTCAGCCGCGGCTTCGAGATCCGTGCCGGTGCTGTCGACGGCCTCTGCCCCGCCCCGCAACCGGGCGCGGATATCGAGGATCTGCTCCACCAGCGCTTTCTCTGCCTCCCACTGCGCTTCGGCCGTTTCCAGCCGGGACCTGGTGGCAGCCAGATCTTCTTCAGCCCGGGCCTTGCGGTCCTCAGTGGCCACGCCCATGTCCTTCTCGCGGGCGATGATGTCGAGCTCGCGCTCCAGCGCTTCGATATGCCGGCGGCCGTCGTCCACCTCAGCCGGCACGGCGTGCTGGCTGATGGCCACGCGCGCGCAGGCCGTGTCCAGGAGACTGACAGACTTGTCAGGCAGCTGACGCCCCTGAATGTAGCGGGCCGACAACTTCACGCAGGCTTCGATGGCCTCGTCGAGCAGCATGACCTGGTGGTGTTTCTCCATGGCTGCAGCCATGGCCCGCATCATGAGAATGGCGCGGCCTTCGTCCGGCTCTTCCACCTGCACCACCTGAAAGCGCCGGGTGAGCGCAGGGTCTTTCTCGATGTGTTTCTTATATTCCGCCCAGGTGGTCGCGGCGACCGTGCGCAAAGTGCCTCGCGCCAGCGCAGGCTTGAGCAGGTTCGCCGCATCCCCCGTACCGGCAGCCCCGCCGGCGCCAACGAGCGTGTGCGCTTCGTCGATGAACAGAATGATCGGCTTCTCGGAAGACTGCACTTCCTCGATAACCTGTCGCAGCCGGTTCTCGAACTCCCCTTTCATGCTGGCGCCCGCCTGCAGAAGACCCACATCCAGCGCGAGGAGCGACACACCCTGTATGGGCGGGGGTACGTCGCCGGCGGCGATACGATGCGCGAAACCTTCCACAACCGCGGTTTTGCCCACACCGGCTTCGCCGGTAAGGATGGGGTTGTTCTGGCGGCGGCGCATGAGGATGTCGACGAGCTGACGGATCTCCTCGTCACGGCCGATGATGGGATCGATCTCGCCGTTGCGCGCCTGCTCGGTGAGATCCACCGTGAATTGCTGCAACGCTTCCCCGCGGCCCATCTGGGCCGGCGCCATGGCGCCACTGGCTTCACCCGGAGCGGCTCCGCCGCCGACCTGGAAGCCGTCCTGCGCGTGCATGTGGCCTTCGGGCGAATCGCCCACCACCTCGTCGAACTGCGTCAGCAGCCGCTGCAGATCCACCTTCTCGAATTCACCGGAAATGGACAGCAAAGCGGCTTTGAGGCTGCGGGTGTCGAGAATACCTGCAATGAGATAACCGCTGCGCACCTGCGACTCGCCGTATTTCAACGTGGCCAGCACCCAGCCCCGTTCCACGGCGTCTTCGATGTTGGCCGACAGGTCGCTGATGGTGGTGGAACCACGGGGCAGACGCTCGAGCGCATCGGTGATGTCGCCAGCCAGCCGCGATGGCTCCAGATTGAATTGTTTGATGATCCGGTGCAGGTCCGAGTCCTGCAGCTGCAGGATCTGATGCAGCCAGTGCTGCAGCTCCACCACGGGATTGCCGCGCATCTTGCAGAATACGGTGGCCGCTTCGATGGCCTTGTAGCCCACCTGATTCAGCTTGCCGAAAAGCGCTTTGCGACTGATCTCAGCCATAACTCCCCCTGTTTAGTTTTGGTTGTTTCCATACACTGCTTCGGGCGCATGACTCCCGCACGCACCCTTCCGGCCACATCCGCTATGCGGCGTTGCGCGCCGCCAGTTCCGCGACGATGCGGGTCGGCTCGAACACCGCGTCGTCCGCATCTTGCGCACTTTTACGCTGCCCCAACCAGGATGTCCAACCCAATTGGCCGGACACGCCGAGCTGCACCGAAGGTACCTGCTGCGCCGCGAGAACGAGCTGCATGTCCCAGGCGTATTCGTCCCCGGCAAACTGCCGCACCAGCGCCACCAGCCCCGACAGCGATTCGCGATCGGGCAGCAGGCGCCGGAACCGGGTAAGGTCCATCGGACCCAGAACCAGCCGGAATTTGCTCTGCACCTGCCATACGCGCTCGCCAATGGCCACGTCCACGCCGAGCGCACACGGATTGTTTCCCGACGCCAGCAGGCAGCGGGCGCCTTCCGGCAACCGTAACCATTCCCCCACGAACTGTTCCACCAGCGTGGGTGTCTGCAGGTAGTCGCGCACCATGGTCTGCAGCGCCAGCGCCGGCCGGTGCTGCATGGACAGCAGCCCCGCATAGTAAGCCCGCGAGTGGTCCGGCAATGCATCAGCGTCCCGCGCACCGGGCAGAGCAACCCCCACGAAGGCAGCCAGGTACTGGTAAAAACCCGAATCGTCCCCGCGATCCGCCCGCACGGCTGGTTCCCCCTGGGTCCAGGCGCGGTAGAACATCGCGAGCATGCGATGGTGGAAAAGGTTGGCAAACTCTTTGAACGCCAGGTCTTTCTCGTGGAGCACCCGGTCGTGCACGTACTCGGTCAGGTGCAGTGGCAGCGGCCCGTTCGGCCCGAACATGCCGAAGAAATTCACTTCCAGCTTGTCGGGTTTGCTTTCCGAGCGCGGCACGAAGCTCGCCAGCATCGACGTGGGAAACGCCAGCGACGGCGTCTGTCCAAGGCGCACGGCTTCCTGACCGACCCGCGTGGCCGTGCCGATGGCCGGCAGCTCCGGGTGCAGCGCATCCAGCAGGCGCAGCGCCTGAAAGAAGTTGAAGCTGTACGGGTCCCGCGTGAGCGTTTCCCGCAGCTCTAGAGCTTGTGTCGACGTCCCAGGCGCGCCGGCCATCTTCTCACCTCACCGCGGTTGTCCGATCTCAACACCGTCTCCGAAAACGAGTTGAGCGATACGTATTTGCTGAAAAACTGCTCCATCACGGCGCCGAAGAGATAAGCGCCGGTGCCTTCGAAAGCGTCTTCTTCGCAATTGATGGTCACCTCAACGCCGCGCCCGTAGGTAATGATGCCGGGCTCCGGCACACGGCGCACAATCTGTTGTGACTGCACACTCTTCAGTCCTTCGATCTGCTTGCGCAGGGCCTGATCGTTGGTATCCGCGTACAGCGACAGCATCTGCTTGAGCACCAGCGCGCCCTGGCCCTCGTCTTCCTGCACCAGCGACAGATAGTTCAACGACAGCTGGCTGAGCAGGCGCCACGCGCTTTCCCGCAACACCGGGGCCGGCCTGGGCGATGTGGGGCCCGCGAGGCATCGCACCGATTTCACGGGTCCGCCTTCGTCAAGAGAAAAGTCCGTTGTCCCTTTGCCGGTCGTCATGTGCAGCGGCAGATCACGATTGCTGCAGAGCGTGAAGATCTCCAGCTGCTTCAGGTCCGGCGAAAACGGCGCCTGGCGCGAATCTACGACACTGATGTACATCTCGCTGCCCACGTAGCTGGAGCGGGTACCTTCCCGGCGCTGCCGGGACGAGATACTGCGCGGCTCGCGAGCGGTGGTGTAGTAAGCGTACTGATCGCCATCATGTATCGGGTCGCGGGACGTATAGAAAGGACGGAACTTCTGTTGCACGTCGCCGGCGCCGCCCACGCCCCGCACCTCGGTCAGCGCATGAACCTCGTAGTCCTGCGGTTTCGTGCGATCGGCCAGCACGTGATAGCTGGGCTGGCCCCTATCCAGAGTCACCCGGTCGGCGCGCTTGGGAAAGAGGTTGATCGCAGGCGTGCAGAACAGCGCGAAGTGAGACGGGTCGATGGCGTTTTCGAGCCAGTCGACGCTGCGGTTAAGCAGCACAATCAGCTCGATCTCGGTGCTGGGACAGCCTGCGACGAAGTCCCCGAGCCCCGTGAACTCGGCGAAGAAAAAGCGTTTGGGAAAGGCGAAGTACTCCTGAACCAGGCGGTAGCCGTCGAAGGAGCGGTCGGTGAACGGCAGCAGGCGCTGCTCGGCGTCAAAGCCGTGGCTGATGATGTGCTCGGCGCCCAGGCGCACCTGTTTCGCGCTTGCGCCGCCCTTCGTGCGCAGAATGAGCCCGGTCGCGTTGCCAAGCACCTGTTCGTAGAGTGCCTTCGGCACGTCCCCGGCGCCGCGGAAATACACCGGCAGTCGGTCGAGCTTCAACTCCTCGAAGGCCGCGGAATGGCAGCGCAGACTGATGCGCAACCCCGCAACGGTATCGGTGTCGCCCCGGGCGCTGACGTTCGCCAGGGCAGCCGCCGTCGGGAAGTAGTGCACCTCGGTAAGTTCCAGCGGCCACAGCGTCATGTCGTGCGCGGTGCGATACTCGCAGGCCGTCGCCTGGTCTTTCGCGATACTGCTCATCATTTTGGTGTCGCGCGGAATCAACACGCCTTCGTTCAGGCTGGGGTCACCCAGCTGAGGTTCGAACTGCACCACCGCCATGGAAGGCGTGGGCATGAGGTAGTGCGGATAGAGCATCTCAAACAGATGCTGTGTGAACTGGGGGTACTGCGAATCGAGCTTCAGCTGTACCCGCGCTGACATGAAGGCAAAACTCTCCAGCAGCCGCTCCACGTAAGGATCGGCAACCTCGAGGTTCTCCATACCCAGGCGACCGGCAATCTTGGGGAATTCTTTGGCGAACTCACCGCCCATTTCCCGCACGTGCTGCAGCTCGCGGTTGTAATACTGGAGAAAGCGCGGATCCACGACTCGACGACCCGCTAGCGGTTCTCTTCCGCGACGCTGTAAGCGCCCGTTTCCAGATCGAGGTCGGTGCGCAGGTAGAGATTCAAAGGCATGGGCTGCGCCCACAATTCCCCTTCCACGAGAAAGCTCAGTGCCCGGTCGTTGTAGTGGCTGGCGTCTTTCTCAACGGTCACCCTCAGAGTATTGGGCAGTATGCGCGGCTCGAAACGGATGATGGCTTCTCGGAGGGCTCGCTCCAGCTGGTCGGTATTGGTGGCTGAGACCGCTGTACCCGTGGTGTCGGGCACACCATAGTTCAGCACCGACGTCTGCACCTCCTGGAAATCGTCGAGATCTTCCAGCGTGACGAGATTGCCCGTGTTCAGGAGCCAGCCGAGATCCCGCACGACACTGTCGCGGAGTTTGTCTTCGGAAAGGACCCGGCGATCACGGCTTTCGCGCTGCGCGTCCGGCTCGCGATCCGTCAGCCGGTCCAGCAGCGATGGCTGCAGCCGCTCCTGTAGGGTGAGGTCCGGCATCAGGCCGGATCTGCAGCCGGATCACCTTCCGACGCAGGCGCATCGGCATCCGGAGCGGCTTCGACAATCTCGTTATCGAACTGTATGCCCCGCACGCTCAACATGTCGTACTCGCCGCCTTCGGTCATCCATACCCGCTGGCCGATACCCAGAAACGTGTCGCTGCCGCGATCGTCCCAATCGGTGGACCGACCCAGCCGGGCCGAATCGCCCGCAGGAGTGCCGCACTCCGGGTAGCGGCTCTGCATGAACCCCACCGCTTTACCGCCGTTGGTCCAGGTGAAGGTAACCGGGGTCCACACGAGATCGCGCAGGTCTGCCGGTGAATCGAGCGTGAGGCTGTGCACGCGATTGAGGGGTATCCAGTAGTAACCGCCGTTCACGATGGCCTCGAAAAACGGGCCAATGCGCGTATCGCCGTCGGCCAGCCATTCGAACGCCACTTCCTGTTCGTCAGCAAGCAGTAATTTGCCACTGATCTCCGTGACATCGGCACCGGCGTGGAAAGCTTCTTCGCGCAACGTCTCCGCATCCTCCAGCTTGCCGTCATTGGCCTGCCGTAACGCCTCCAGCCACAAGGCTATCCAGCGCTCGGGCTCGCCGAGCACCAGCGGCTGGCGATCAGTGCTGAAGACCGTATCCCGCAGCGCTTCGCAGCGCAGGGTTTCGCGATAGGTCTGCACCATGGGGAAGGTCTGCGAGTCGAGCTCGCCGGCAACGTTGAGCTGAGTCAGCGCGCGGTGCCAGTCGCCCTGAACGCACAACAGTTGAAACAGGAACACGCGCAGTTTGGCGTCAGCGGGATTGCTGCGTACCTGGTCCTGCAAAGCGGACAGGGTGCCGCTCAGATCGCCCTGCTTCAGATAGTCTTCTGGGGACACTGCTACCTCCCTTCAGGGTTCCGGGTCCAGGGTCAGGGTTCAGAGTGCGCTGGTAAGGAGCGCTCCGGATACGGCACAAACCCGATCGGGGGGCAAACGTGAGCACAAACGGCCACCCGCATTGCGGTGGCCGTCTGCACTGTTTCCAGACCGTAGTCCGGGCGACCGATCAGAGCTGGGCGTTTGCCTCGATGCTCCAATCGAACGTGATGGGCGTATCGCCGCTGCCGTCTTCTTTCTGCTCTTTGTAAGCGACGCTGACTTCAGCGAAGTTGAGCGAAATGTTTTCGGTCAGCTTGTCTTCACCACCGCTACCGCCGGTCTGGTACGACGTCACCAACACCTTCTTCATGTCGATGACCAGGTATTCCAGCGGATCTTTACCGCCAGCCTTGCGTACCGTGAGGCGAGCCTTCTTGAAATGCTGGCCCGATGCGCAGTACAACTGGATCGTTGGTGTTGATTTGTCGATGTATTTGGTCACGCTCAGCGACTGAAAGCTGGCTTTACCTGAGCCGCCCCCACCACCGGTTCCGAAGGAACCGCTCTGCGCCATCCCCCAACTCCACGCCAGAACGTCGATTTCCTTTTTGTGGACCTTGTCTTTCGACTCGCCTTCCACGTTGTCCATCTTGAGAAAACTATCTGTCGCCATGCTCACTCCGTGTCATTGCTCATTGGCTTATTGCTTTTACCTTTCAGTCCCGTTGGTTGAGTGGCCTCACAGCCAGCCTACCTGGTGACCTTCCGGTTTTGCTCTTAACAGCCTTTCCATGCTGTTGTCAGGGTCGCGCTCTTGTGCTTCCCGTCCTTCCCAAATCATACAATCCGAGTATGACCAATACTACCCGGCCTTCTCGGACGGCAACTTGGAAACCAGTGACAGACCAACGGTCATGCCTTCCAATTGGTAATGCGGCCGCAGGTTGAAGCGCGCCGAGTAATACCCCGGGTTTGCTTCGTCGTCTTCTACCACCACCTCAGCGGCCGCCAGAGGCTTGCGCGCCTTGGTAGCCTGCGTACTGTTTGCAGGATCGCCGTCCACGTACTGCAGAACCCACTCCTGCAACCAGCGCTGCAACTCGTCGCGCTCGCGCATGGAGCCGACCTTGTCCCGCACCATGCACTTCAGATAGTGCGCAAACCGGCAGCATGCAAAGAGGTATGGCAGGCGCGCGCCGAGACGCGCATTGGCCGTCGCATCCGGATCGTCGTACTCGGCCGGCTTGTGCAGTGACTGCGCGCCCATGAATACGGCCAGATCGGTGTTCTTGCGATGCGACAACGGCATCAGGCCGCTGCTGGCCAGTTCCGCCTCGCGACGGTCGGAGATGGCAATTTCCGTAGGACACTTCATGTCCACGCCACCATCATCGGACGGGAAAGTATGCACCGGCAGATCGGTGGCAAGACCACCCGACTCTACGCCGCGGATCTGTGAACACCAGCCGTATTCCTTGAAGGACTGCGTGATGTTGGTAGCCATCGCATAGGCGGAGTTGGCCCAGCAGTAGTACTGGGAATCAGCGCCTTCGGTGGTTTCCTCGAAGTCGAACTCCTCAACGGGCTCGGTCTTGGCACCATAGGGCAGGCGCGCAAGAAAGCGCGGCATGGCCAGGCCGAGGTACTTCGCGTCCTCCGACTCGCGCAGCGACCGCCAGGCGGCGTATTCCGGCGTGGAGAAGATTTTTGCGAGATCCCGGGGATTGGACAGCTCCTGCCAGGAGTCCATGCCCATGAGCGTGGAATCTGCCCCGGCCAGGAACGGCGCGTGGGCCGCGGCGGCAATCTGCGCCATGCCACCCATGATCTCCACGTCCTGCGGGCTGTGGTCGAAGTGGTAGTCGCCCACCAGGCATCCATAAGGTTCGCCGCCGAGCATGCCGTACTCTTCTTCGTAGAGCTGCTTGAACAGCGGGCTCTGATCCCACGCGGTGCCCTTGTATCGCTTCAATGTCTTGCCCAGCTCCTTCTTGGAGATCGGCATGACCCTGATCTTCAACAGCTCACCCGTTTCGGTGTTGTTCACCAGGTGCGAAAGACCACGCCATGCACCTTCGAGCTTCTGGAACTCTTCGTTGTGAATGATGAGATTCACCTGCTCGGTGAGCTTGGCGTCGATTTCCGCAATGATCGCGCTGATCGTGGAGATCGCGTCGTCGGAAATGAGCGCTTCGCCTTCCAGCACCTGCTGCGCAAGCGTGGAAACCGCCGTCTCCACCTCCGACTTGGCGCGGTCGGACTTGGGACGGAATTCTTTCTCCAGCAGCGAAGCGAAATCGTCGCTGGTGAGCGCTTCTCCCGCCTGCGCTTCCTGTTCGGTATTGGTATCTGACATGCCTTTTCTCCTTAGCCCTCGTCACCGTCCGCTGGCGCGGAAACAAGCGACTGCAACAGCGATTCGTCCTGCAGCGCCTTGGCGATGAGGTCTTCTGCACCCGCCTTGCCATCCATGTAGGTGACCAGGTTTGCCAGCTGCGTGCGCGCTTGTAACAGCTTGTCCAACGCACCTACCTTACGCGCTACGGCCGCAGGGGAGAAGTCGTCCATGCTCTCGAAGGTGATGTCGACGGGCAGGTTGCCTTCCCCGGTGAGCGTGTTGGGCACCGAAAAGGCGGTGCGCGGCTTCATGGACTTCATGCGATCGTCGAAGTTGTCGACGTCGATTTCCAGAAATTTGCGCTCGTCTACCGGCGCAGGATCGTCTTCGGGCTTGCCGGCAAGGTCTGCCATGACACCCATCACAAAAGGAATCTGTTGCTTTTTCTCGGCGCCGTAGAGCTCGACGTCGTATTCGATTTGCACACGCGGCGCACGATTGCGCCCGATGAACTTCTGACTGCTAGCCTTGGCCACTTTACTTCCCTCTCGGCTTCCCCATTCCTAAATCCCGACAACCGGCAGGTGATCGCAACGCCCCCCGGGTATCGAGCGCATTCGCACCTGACATTCGCACGAAGACCGCTATACGTCAATACTCTGGCACACAGCGCCAGAGCGACGTCCGGCGGCGATTTACCAGCCGTCGTCGCTGCTTTCGCTCTCGCTGTCGTCAGAGCTGCTGGAACCCCAGCCGTCATCGCCGGAACTGCTGCCCCAGCCATCGTTGCTGCCGGCGCTCTCAGTGCCCACGAACGTCTGCACCTCGGCGAGTCCGCCAGGGGCCAGATCGTTGATGATCTCCTCGAACGACTTGTACACCAGGGCCGACGCCCGCCGGAGCAGAATCGGTACCGGGCTCGAAGGTTCCTGCGCCGCGTAGTAGTCACAGATGCTGTCCAGTACCCGCACCACGTCTTCCCGACTCTGCACGCTCCCGCTGATGGCCGCTGCGCCACCCACGGCACCACCGCCGCCGCCATTATCCGACGCGCCGTCGTCACCGTCTTCACCTTCGGGCGCTTCGCCGAGACCCAGCTTCACAACTTCTTTCTGCACCAGCTCCGCGGCTTCTTTCAGAAAGTCGTGCAGCGTTGGTTGCTCATCGGTGGCCGGGCCGAGGTTCGGCGCATCCATGGCACCCACCTGGGTCTGGTAGAACTGGTTCATCTCGTCGAGGGTTGTGGTGCATTCCTCCAGCAATCCCTGCACGGCCAGCACCTCGTCCGTCTCCACGTCCTGGAAAGCAGCGTCGATCAGCTGCCCCGTCGGTGCCGGCTCTTCGCCCTTGTGGGAAAGCTCGCCCTTCACCACCTTCACGGAGCGCAGGCCGAAGCGACCCGCGCGGCGGGATTCCACCAGCGGTGCATCCAGCACCTCTTCGAGCAACCCGACGCGATTGTTGAGTTCGCGCAGCGCGTTGCAGCGAATGAACGGGTCGCCGTCGTCCTCATCGAGCTGGGGATGCACGGTCTCCCACTGATCCTGGCTGAGCTTGAGCAGCAGGTTGAGGCCGTCGCGCAGGCCGCTGTAACCATCGAGGTGCAGGCCCGCAGTGGTGAGCAGCACCCCGACACGCAGGTCGCGGGTACGTTCAAACAGCTCCAGACCGAGCTCGCGCACTTTTTTCCAGTCCGGCGGCTCCCCTTCTTTGACGTGATCGCCGATGGTCTGCGCCTTCGTGCCTTCGGCGGCGCGGGTCATTTCGCCAAAAACGGGGTCGTATTCGAGGTCTTCTCCCGACGGGTTTTCGTCATCCAGCGGCGTGACGAGACTGCTCACATCCATAACAAACACCTCCCAGTTTGCACTGACTATAACCCGTAGGGCGGACACCGCAAAACGCCCCCGGCAACCCGCCGGCAGCCACCTGCCCCTAATGTAAAAAACATGTGCAAGACGTGCGCTACCGCACATTTCGGGGTGCAATGGGCTGCGTTCTGATGCATAGTCCCACCCGCCCGAATCCATTCTTGGATAGTCTTTCGAGCATTCTGGAGAGTAGAGGATCTATTCATGCTCATGGATTTGCGTCACGCTTACCTCGCTTTGAGACGCCTCGCCGCCACCGCCCTGATCGGGCTTTTTGTCAGTGGCTGCGCCTTTGTTGCGCCGGCCGGCGACCGCGCCGACCCGGTACGTTTCGACTTCTCAGACGCTTCGACTTATGGCTCCTGCCAGCTCATCGGGGCTGTCATCGCCAGCGCCGACTGTGACTGCTACGACAAGATGTCATACGACCGCGTGAAAGTCCGCGCCAGCGAAAACCTGCGCATAAAAGCCCTGGATCAGTACCCCGGCGTCGATCGCCTGGAGATTTCCAGCGTTGATCTGTACCTGAACAACGCGGTTGCGCACGGTCAGGTGTACGACTGCACGTCGGAACTCGCCGGACGCACCTGATCAAAGTCTGATGCAGCGGCGGCTGAGGCCGCTGCCAGGTTAGCAACGGCAGTGGCGCTCAGGCGCTCTCCCAGGCATCTTTGTCGAGCCCCGGGAACGTAATCTCACACTGGCCGGGCTCACACCCTTCTATCCGCGCGAAACCATTGCTGTCGAGCGTGCCCGTCGCCACAGAGCCGTCGGGCAGCGTCACCTCGTATTCGATGCCCGCCACGGGCTCGTCCGCTTCGTCCACCATCTGCAGCTCGATCCAGCTGGTTTCCTCTTCCTCGTCGCTCTGCTCCTTCGGCTTGAAAGGTTTTACCTCGACCTTGCCGTATTTGCCTTTCTTGAGCTTCGCCTGCTCGGCTTTGACCTTTTCGACCTTACCGGGATCTGCCTCGTCAGCCTCTTCCGGCTTCTTCGGCTGCGCCGGGCCAACCGGCTTGACCTCTTTACCGCTCTTTTTCTGCATGCGCCCTGCCCCTAGTTGATCATGACCATGCCACCCTTGAGGGTCAGCATTCCGTCTCCACCGACGGTTGTCATAGGTGAGCCGATCTCGACCATCGCACTGCCATCCATCGCCACCGAGAGACCCGTGATGGTCATGTTCAGCGCGGCGTCGAGTGTCATGTCCATCTGCGCTTTTTCGGTGATGTTGTTGCCTTCGATTTCCACATCACCGGAGGTGGCGATCTTGATGCCCGAGGATTGCATGGCGATATAGGATCCACCGGCCTCGATCGTGATGTTGGTGTCCGCTTCCAGAACGATGTTCTTGGCCTTCACGTACATGTCGTCGACCACGACCATGGAGTAGTTCTTGCCGTAGTTCTCGGCCGCGTCTTCTTTCACCTCGAAGGTGGAGCCTTTGCTGATCTTCACGGAAGACAGGCCGCCGATGGTGAGGTGCCGCTCCTTGGTGATCTTCTCCTTGTGGTGTCCCTCGACCGTCTCGTCACGGTCGTTCTGCACCTCCTCGAGCTTGTCGTTCCCCACGATGAGGTGGCGGTCGTTGCCAATCTTCTCGAAGCGGTCGTTCAGCACGTTCACGTCCAGATTCTTCTGGCCGTGGATGAATATCTGCTCTTCGCTGGCCTTGTCTTCGAAGCGGATTTCGTTGAAGCCGCCGCCACCCTTGGACGTGTTGGTCTTGGTCCCCGACATGGTCTTGTTGTCGGGCAGCTTGTAGGGAGGCTTGTTTTCGCCGTTGTAAACGCGGCCGGTGACTATGGGGCGGTCGGGATCGCCGTTCAGATATTGCACGATCACTTCCTGGCCGACGCGAGGCAGCATGATGCTGCCCCAGTTCTGCCCGGCGGACAGCTGACTCACCCGTATCCAGCAGCTTGCCGTGTCGTCAGCCTTGGCAAAGCGGTCCCAGTGGAATTTCACCTTGATGAGTCCATGGCCATCGCCGTCGGTGTGGATTTCTTCTCCCGACGGCCCAACAACCACGGCCGTCTGCGGCCCCCGGATTTCGGGCTTTGGCGTGAGCCGGGGTGTGCGATACTGGGTTTCGGCGTCCATTGCGGTAAAGGTGCAGTCGTACTCCTCCACCGAATCTTCGTCCGCCTCGTAACCGCCGACGCGCAGCTGATGGACCATGCCCAGCATCAGGTATTTGCGGTTCTGATCGGTGCGGTCGAAGTTCACCAGCGAGAACGTGTAGCCGCTGGCCAGACCGCGGGCGTCGCCGGCGCCATCGATCAGTTCGAAACCGCTCGCCAGCTCCTGCATGCGCACGTCCGCATAGTGCTTGCCGTCACCCGGTGTCGTGTATTCCCCCGAATAGTCGAAAATCTCGAAGCTCGAGGCGTCGTGTTCCTGCTCGATGGTATGCACGGCTTCGAGGTTTTTTGACGGCGCCTTGAAATCGAAGCTGTTAGTGGCGTACTTGCCGGGCTGCACTTCCTGTTTCAGCACCCACTCGTAGATGTGATCCCGGTCCCGCGTGATTTCGGGGTTCGGCACATAGAAAGGCACCTCTTTGTACGCGGGTATCTCTTCGTGCTTGCCCGATTCGTCCACGAAATGCGCGACGTGCTTGCCGTTTTCGTGCTCGAAGAAGTAGTAGATGCCTTCCTGCTCGAGCAGCCGGCTCACGAAGTTGAAGTCGGTCTCCTGGTACTGAACGCAGTACTCCCACTCGCGGTACGTGGCGTCCAGCTCGAATTTGTAGTCGGTCAGACCGTGATCGTCGAAGACCTGCTTGACGATGTCCGGTACGTTCATGTTCTGGAAGATGCGACTGTTCGATGCGCGGGTCAGCAGCCACAGCCACGGCCGCAACACCAGCTGATAGCGGGCAAAATTCTCGCTGGACGGCGGCAGCTGGCTGAAGGCCGTGACAAAGCCGTTGAAATATCGGTCAGACTTATCGAAGGTCACCATGCGGATAGTGGCGTTCTGGCCGAGCAGCTTCTTACCATCCACGGCTTTGTCCAGCGACAGCGCCGTCACCGCGTACTCGAAAGGGCGGCTCAGAAATTCTTCGCCCTTCATCGTTTCCAGCAGCAGAACGTCTTCACCGACAGACGTTTCCAGCGCCATACCGCGGTTCGCTGATGTGGGCTTTAGCACTGTGATACCTCCCTACCTGGCCTACCTGGCCTCGTCATCCGGCCTTCGTTGACGGCTGGCTTCATGCCGGCCGCGAGGCGGTCGAAATCCGTGCGGATATTGTCTGGCCGTTTTTTGGCCGCACGGATCAGCAACGACCCGAATCCGATCATCACCTCGCCCGCAGAGCATACCTCTCGCCCGCGCCGTTTTGCCACCCTCGCGGTGCTGCGGGCAAGGGACCTGATTCGCGGCCCGACGCAGTTTCCAGCGACACGAGCGTCGGGGAAGTTGCTTTCATCAACTTTCCGACGAGACTAAGGCCCTATGCACGCACGCCGACTCGTTGCGCTCGCCAGCGCCGTCATGGCACCGCTGGCGCACGCCGTCATGGATCCTTTTGCCGACCGGAACTGCGCAGGGTACCTCCCTGCCTATGACGAGCTCGCCATGGTGCTCGACCAGGCCAGGGAGGGTGTCGGCGGTCGCCCGCACCTCGATGCCGCCTGCGTTGCCGGGGGCACGGTCGCTTCCAACACCATCCATTACCGTTTGCACTGGCCGGTGGCGACGGAAGCGCAAATTCACACGCGCTTGTCCCGTACCTGTACACGTGTTTCCGGCACGATCTCGTGCAGGCCAGCCCGCCGCAGCGCCAGCGTGGAACTCGCCCGCTGGTTCACGGTCGAGGCCGGCCTCAGCATGCCCCGGCTAGCCGAGCTGCTGGCGTTGCTGCCCACCCGCCTGCGGCCCGGCGAACGGCTGTTCCACATCGGCTTCGTTTCCCCGGACGCCGGCACACCGTGGTCTGTGCAGGACCATGGCTACGCGCTCATCATCGCCCGACCACCGCTCGGACAAACCGGGCGCCTGCATGCGCGCCTGAATTGCACCGCCGAGTGCCGCTGGGTGATGTCCCGGGAAACCGTGGGCTCCTGAGCGGCGCTGCATCCTCCCAGCCCGGCGCGCGACGCACCAATGTGGGGCGCGACGCACCAACGGGCCGCGCACGAATCAGGCGCATTGAGAACCCCGGCACACAACCGCGCCGGGACATTTTCTAATGTTGTGATGTAGCTCTTTGAACTTGCTCAAGCTTTGAAAAACCGGGCGAAACGCAACCAGAGCGGCACAAGTTACTGATCTACACTGGATTTAGCGGCCACCCCATGGAGCGGAAAGCCAGGGATTCGGCAGGTGGCACGGGAATTGCTGAATCGCTGAGCGTGGCGCAACGGCAATTCAACTCCGGAGCGCACAGGAACCCGCAGCGGCGGGTAGACCAGCAATCATCGGGAGGGGACATGAGGAAAAGGAGCAGCCATGAAGTCTCTTACCGCACTGCTAGCAGCCATCGCCATCAGCGGATGCGCCAGCCCGCAGACCAGCGAGTCGTGCAGTTCGCTGCAATGTCTATTCGATAAGGAAGTCAACGCCATTGCCAGGGTCTGCGCGAGCGACCTGTTTCTGTACCCCAGCGGCAAGCGGAAAGCGATCAACAAGCGCTACGGCTATCCCTATTCGAACGCCGAAACCTATCACTCCCTGATGCGCATGGGATATCAGGTGCCTTCACCGCAGGAATGGTGCCGGGGTTACGCGCAACATCAGATGAAGGTGCGCATCAATGGCACGTTGGTGGGCTACGCGGGCTGAGAGCCACTGGTTTCCACCACTTCCTCGCCAAGCTCCCGGGCACGCTGCAGGCGCGACGCTTCGTCGCGCGGCAGGTTGCGCCAGGCAAGGGTGAGAAACACCAGCGTCACCAGGAACATCAGCAGGGCACAGGCAATGGCCATGCGCAGCGCCTCGGCCGAGTCCATACCGGTCGACGCAAAGATATCGGACAACTGGCCCATCACGAACGGCCCCATGGCGAGGCCTATCATCGTATTCACCAGGATGTAGTACGCGCCGGCAACGGCGCGCATGCGCGGCATGACCAGATCCGAGGCCGTGCTGGGCGGAATGCCCGGCCAGCAGGCGCTGAACAGGTGATGGGCAAAATTGAGGAAGTAGGCCATCGCCAGACTGGGCGTGAAGATCATCCACAGCACCAGAGGTGCGGTACCGCCAACGGCCACGTACCCAATCGCGAGCCTGCCTGCCGGGTGTTTACCTTTCAACCAGTCTCCGGCCATGCCGCCAAGCGTGACCCCCAGCAGGCCCCCAACCGCGTTGCCGAGCCCGATGTACATGCCCACCTCGGTGGCCGATACATCGTGCATGCGCAACAGCAGAGGCGCGGTCCAGTAACCCACGCCATAGGTGACGAAGGAGATCGTGGGGAAGGCGATCATCGTGTAGATCATCGCCTTCGAACGGAAAATCATGCCGAACGTGGCAGGATCGCGGGCGCGCAGGGCCTGTGCCCAGGAAATCACCACGTACACGCCGACCCCCAGCGCCAGCCACTGGGGGATGTTGTTGGTCAGCACCGCCAGCAGCCAGCACACGAGAAAAATGGCCACCGCTGCCAGCAGGTTGTTGCGCAGCGACGCGCCCGCGCGATGCAGCGTGACGAGGTTGAAAATGGGAATCACGGCAGCAAGCTCTGAGCCCAGCACCTTGAACGGCGTGGGGTGCTTCTCGGTGACCAGCCCTTCGCTGATGCCGCGGATGGGCTCTTTCAGCGTGCGCACCCACAAGGCCATGAAAATTCCCGGGATACCCACAGCCAGAAACGCAGCATGCCAGCCTTTCAGATTGAGCGGCGCGGTGGTCGGATCCGGAAACGCGCCGTTCCACGTCTCCATCACCCACCCGCCGAGGAACAAACCCACGCCGCCGCCGATGTAGACCCCTGACGAGTAGATCGCCAGCACGGTCGCCCGCAGGCGCGTCGGATAGTAGTCGGACAGCATCGAGTAGGCGGCCGGCGATGCGCTGGCTTCGCCGATACCGACACCGATGCGGAAGGTGGCCAGCACGCCGAAAGAGCGTGCAAAGCCTGACAGCGCCGTCATGGCGCTCCAGAACATGAGCCCCACCGCGATCAGGCTGCGGCGCACCCAGACGTCGGCAAAACGGGCCAGCGGTATGCCGCATACGGCGTAAAACACGGCAAAAACCGTACCGTACAGGAAGCCCATCTGAGCATCGGTCACGCCCAGGTCGGCCTGAATGTCCTGGCTCAGGATCGACAGGATCTGCCGGTCGATGAAATTGAAGACGTATACGATGACCAGCACGAACAGCACGTAGTGTGCGTACGCGCCACCCAGGCGAGGGCCCTTCGACGGCGCCTGCGCGTCGTCTTCGCTTTGCTCGGACAAGGTGTTCCCCAACACTTCCCCAGCGGTCGAGCATACCGGCGGGGGCAGAGTTGTTCCAGGCACCCGTACGCGGTATACCGGGCAAACTGGAGCAGACAACCTGAGGGGTTACATGCAGCGGAGAACGTTTCTGCGCGCAGGCGTAACTGCCGCCGGCGCGCTTGCGCTGGCGGCCGTGCACGGGGCCAACCGCCGGCTCAACTTCGGCGTCATCGGCTGCCGCAACATGGGACGGACCAACCTGAGGTCCTTTCTGAAAACGCCGGAGACGCGCTGCGTGGCCCTGTGCGACGTCGACGCCGGCATTCTGGAGGAGCGCGCCGCCGGTGTGCAGAAACGCAGCGGCACCACACCACGCCTCTACCGCGACCACCGGGCGCTGCTGGACGATCCCGACATCGACGCGGTCATTGTCGCAAGCCCCGACCACTGGCATTGCCTGCATCTGGTGGATGCCGTCGACGCGGGCAAGCACGTCTACCTGGAAAAGCCCGTGGCCAATGCGATTGGTGAGTGCACCCCCATGCTGGCCGCGCAGCAGCGCACGGGACGTCTGGTGCAGGTGGGCCAGTGGCAGCGCTCAGGGCAGCACTGGCAGGACGCCATTGGTTATCTTCGCAGCGGAGCGCTGGGCACGGTGCGCACCGTCAAATGCTGGGCCTACCTCGACTGGTTGAAGATGGACAAGGCAGCCGACGCCCCCGTGCCCGCGGGCGTGGACTACGATCGCTGGCTGGGCCCGGCACCCGCCCGCCCTTTCAATCCCAACCGCTTTCACTTTCATTTCCGCTGGTTCTGGGACTACGCCGGCGGGTTGATGACAGACTGGGGCGTACACCTGCTGGACATCGCGCTGTGGGGGATGCAGGCAACCGCCCCGCGCAGGGTCATGGCGAGCGGGGGCGCTCACGCCTACCCCGACGGCGGCATGGAAACACCGGATACGCAGCAGGCAATCTTCGAGTTCGACGGTTTTACGTTGAGCTGGGAACACGCGGTCGGAATTGCCCTGGGACCGTTTCAGCGCCCCCATGGCGTAGCGTTCGTGGGCGAAAACGGCACCCTCGTGGTCGACCGCCAGGGCTGGGAGGTACTCCCCGAGACAAGCCGCGACACGGGCCTTTACAAGACGCCGGCGCTACCGGCCAGGGAAGCGCGCCGCGAAGCCCGCGGCCTGGATCAGCACACGGCCAACTTCATTGCCGCCATCCGGGACGGCGAAGCGCTGCGCTGCGATCTCGCCACGGGCAGTCTCGCCGCTGTCAACGCGCACCTGGGCAACATTGCCTTGCGCACCGGCGAAACCCTCGCCTGGAACGGCACGAAACAACGCTTCGATGGCAGCCGCACGGCCAACGCCCTGCTGAAGCCCACCTACCGCGGGCCCTGGCGCCTGCCCGGCTGAGACTTGCGTCCGCGCCTGCCGCCGCCGGTACGTCCGCGGGCTTTGCGCTCCGTGGCGGATTTTTCCTGCTGCCGCACATGCTGTGTGCGAAACGGTCGTGACCGTCCGCTGCCGGTCGCTTGACCCGTACCCCGCGGCTGGTACGCCGGCACGAGATGACGCTTGCCGTTGCCGATTAGCTCTTCACGGCCCATTGCTTTCAGCGCCTCGCGCAGCAGCGGCCAGTTGTTGGCGTCGTGATAGCGCAGAAAAGCCTTGTGCAGCCGGCGCTGCCTGGCGCCTTTGGGAATGTAGATCGACTCAGCGTCGCGGGTCACTTTGCGCAGAGGGTTTGCGCCGCTGTGGTACATGGCGGTTGCTGTTGCCATGGGTCCAGGCAGAAACGCCTGCACCTGATCGGCGCGGAAGCCGTTTTCTTTCAGCCACAGGGACAGCGCCAGCATGTCTTCATCGGTGGTGCCCGGATGGGCGGCAATGAAATAGGGAATGAGGTACTGCTCTTTGCCGGCCTCCGCGGAAAAGCGGTCGAAGAGTTCCTTGAACCGGTAGTAGGTGTCCATGCCCGGTTTCATCATCTTCGACAGCGGCCCTTCTGACAGCGCCTCAGGGGCAATCTTCAGATAGCCCCCGGTATGATGCTGCGCCAGTTCCCGCACGTACTCCGGGTCCTCGATCGCAAGGTCGTAGCGCACCCCCGAGGCAATCAGCACTTTCTTGATGCCAGGCAGCTCGCGGGCTTTGCGGTACAGGTTGATCAACGGCTTGTGGTTGGTGTTCAGATTCGGGCACACGCCGGGATAGACGCACGAAGGCCGCCGGCACGCCGCTTCGATAGCGGGGCTCTTGCAACGCAGGCGGTACATGTTGGCCGTGGGTCCGCCGAGATCGGAGATCACCCCCGTGAAGCCGGGCACGCGATCGCGAATCTCCTCCACCTCCCGCAGCACCGATGCTTCCGAGCGGCTCTGAATGATGCGACCTTCGTGTTCCGTGATGGAACAGAAAGTGCAGCCACCGAAGCACCCACGCTGGATGGCCACCGAAAACCGGATCATCTCGTAGGCGGGAATCCGCGCATCGCCATACTGCGGATGAGGCAGGCGCGTGTATGGCAACTCGTAGACTGCGTCCAGCTCTTTCGTGGCCAGCGGAATCGGCGGTGGATTGATCCACACCTCCGCATCCCCGTGGCGCTGCACGAGGGCGCGGGCATTGCCCGGATTGGACTCCACGTGCAGCACCCGGTTGGCGTGGGCGTAGAGCACCGGGTCGTCCCGGACCGCTTCGTATGCGGGCAGCCGGATCACCGACGTGTCGCGTTTTTCCGCGGGCACATCGCGCACGAAGCGCACCACCTGCACATCGTCAGCCGCCAGCGGTGCATCCGTCGCGTCGCCAGGCGTCATGGCGTACGGGTCTTCGGGGGGATTGAGCCGGCCCGGCGTGTCGAGATGTGTGGAATCAATCTCCACCCAGCCTGGCGGCGTGACCTTGCGCCGGAACGCCGTACCGCGGATGTCAGTGAGCGCGTCCAGCGACTCGCCGCGCGCCATCCGATGCGCAATCTCCGCGATCTGCCGTTCCGCGTTGCCGAACACCAGCAGATCTGCCTTCGCATCCAGCAGCACACTGCGCCGCACCTTCTCCGACCAGTAGTCGTAATGCGCGATGCGCCGCAGGCTTGCCTCGATGCCACCAATGACGATGGGCACGCCCGCCCACGCTTCCCGCAGCTTGTTCGCGTAGACGATCACGCATCGATCGGGCCGCTGCCCACCTTCGCCACCGGGGGTGTAGGCATCATCTGAACGAACCTTCCGGTCGGACGTATAGCGGTTGACCATGCTGTCCATGTTGCCGCCGGTCACGCCGAAGAACAGGTTGGGCGGGCCCAGAGCTTCGAAATCTGCCGCGGTACGCCAGTCCGGCTGGGCGATGATACCGACGCGAAAGCCCTGCGCTTCGAGGAAACGGCCCACAATCGCCATGCCGAAGCTCGGATGGTCTACGTAGGCGTCCCCCGTCACGATGATGACATCACAGCTGTCCCAGCCCAGGGCGTCCATTTCCTCGCGCGTGGTCGGCAGCACGGGCGCAGGCGTGAGCCGGTGCGCCCAGAACTTGCGATAGCTCATGAGGCCGGGGGGCGTGACAGTGGAAAGCGGTGTGCTCATGGCGGCGCATTGTACCCGTCTGTAAGATGCAGCACGCAAACAACAACGACCGGAGAGGGGAAAATTGATCACCCGCATTCTGTGCCTGACGGCGCTGACCATGGGCGCCGCCTGGGCGCCCGCCGCGCTGACCGACAGCCATTCGCTGTACGAGCTGCGTACCTACTACGCCAACGAGGGCAAAATCGACGCGCTGCACGATCGCTTCCGTAATCACACGATGGCGCTTTTCGAGAAACACGGCATGAAGAACGTCGCCTACTGGACCCCGGCAGACGAGCCAAACACGCTCATCTACATCATTGCGCACAAGAGCGCGGAAGCGGCACAGGCTTCCTGGCAGGCATTCGTCAACGATCCCGCCTGGCAGAAGGTGTATAGCGCCTCCATCGCCGACGGGCGCCTCGTGGCAAAGATCGACAACGTATTCATGGCGAAGACGGACTACTCGCCGTAGGCACCCGACCGTCAAGCCGCAACGCGCGACGTGTTCGGGCGGCCGCGGCCAACAACATGGACTGGTACGCTGCCGTCTGCCGCGCGCACGGCATAGCGTTCGTGCGCAGCGCCCGGCGGTGGCACAGTCTGTCCCGCATGCCGCCGTTTTACGGCAACGCGGTGTATCTCGCTTCGCGTCGTCCGCTGGCCCTGTTCCGGCGCATCGATGCCGCCGTCGCCGGTCGCGCCTGGGGACCGGGCTGGGGCGTGAAAGATGCCCTCGCCGTTCACGATCTTTCCGACGCGGGCTTCGATCTGCTGTTCGAAGCCCGATGGCTGTTCCGTGCACCATCCCGTCATGCAGTGGCCGACCCGCGCTTTGACGTACGCGCGCAGCAAAGCGACCCGGCCCGACGCCGGTGGATCTCTGCCTGGGGCGAAACCCCGCCCGGAGAGGTGGTGTTTCCGGACGGCTTCGGGGACGACCCGGCCATCTGTCTACTCGCTGCCTATCAGGGCGATCGCTGCGTCGGCGGCATCGCCTGCAACCGCAGCAGCAACTGTGTCGGCATCAGCAATACGTTCGGCAGCGAGGACGCCATCAGCGCCTGCGTACTGCACGCCGCAGCACACACGACCCTGCCGCTCGTGGGCTACGAGCAGGGCACCTCCCTCGACCTTTTCCGCGAACTTGGCTTCAGCACCACCGGCCCTCTGGCCGTATGGACCCGACAGGCGGCCTGAAGCAGCCACCCGCGCCACGGGAAACGGCACTGTGAACTATGCTCAATGCATGGATCAGACGCAGACAGTTGCCAGCGCAACCCCGCTCTTTGCCCGCCAGCCCATCTTCGATGCGGCGCTCGACGTTTCTGCGTACGAACTGCTGTTCCGCGGGGACGAGACCAGCGGGGAAGCGGCAACCGCCGAGGTGTTGCTGTCCGCGTTCGATCAATCGCTGTTCGACGACAGCAGCAGTCTGCCGCTGTTCGTGAATTTTCCGGAGCAGCTTCTGCTGCACATGCCGCCCATGGACCGCGAGCGTCTCGTCGTGGAAATTCTGGAAACGGTCACCGTTACAGACACGCTCGTGAAAGCCGTTGCCGAGCTTCACTCACAGGGGTACCGCATCGCGCTCGACGACTATGCCGGGGGCGCGAGCTTCGCTCCGCTGCTGCCGCACGTGGACGTGGTGAAGGTAGACGTGCTGGAACTGACCCCGGAGGAACTGGCCGAGACAGTGGGCACCCTCAAGCGCGCCGGCCACGAGGTACTGGCAGAAAAGGTTGAAAGCCATGCCATGTACGAGCAGTGCCGGGCGCTGGGCGCGGACTTCTATCAGGGCTTCTTCTTCGCAAAACCGAACATCGTGCACGGCAAGCAGGTGAGCGCCGCTGCCACAGCGGTATTGAAGCTGCTGACGGCCCTGCAGGAACCGTCCATGACGGCCGGGCGCCTGGAGGAGATCATTCTCAGCGATACGGTGCTCACGTATCGCATCATCAAGCTGGTGAACAGCGCCGCGTACCGGCGCGCCAGCGAGATCACCAGCGTCGCGGGCGCTGTCGCGATGCTGGGTCTCCAGCAGCTGACCGCCTTCGCCAGCCTGTTGAGCCTGTCGAAGCTGGACCGCCGTCCGCGGGAACTGGGTTCGTACACCGCGCTGCGGGCCGCCTTCTGCCAGCGCCTGGGCGCAGCGGCGGGCGTACCGTTCAGCCCCGAAAGCCTGTTCACGCTGGGCGTGCTGTCGTGCAGCGAAGCGTATTTCGACCAGCCCATGGCAACGCTGGCGCAAGGCCTGCCGCTGCACGAGGACTTTCTGGGCGCCCTGCTGAAACGCACGGGACTGCTCGGGCAGATCCTCACGCTGGCGCAACGCTATCAGGAGGGCGCATGGGACACGGTGGACTGGCGGTCACTGGCGGCGTATGGCATCGACCGGGCCATGGCAGACGCCGCGTATCAGGACAGCGTCGCCTGGTGCGAGGCGGCTGCGCCGGCGCTACGCACGCATTGAGCAGCCTCCATCTCCGCAAAGCGGCTTTGCAGCTTTGCCGGTAGACCCGTGGCCGCTTCACCGCTACGGTCCGCCTTACACCAAAGCCCGGTAGACCGCAGGATGCAACGCACGCTCGCCGTACTCACAGTTCTCTTTGCCGCCATCGGCGCGCGGGCCGATGGCGACCAGCTGCTCGGCGTGTGGCTCAACGAACCGGGAGATGGCCTCATCCGCATCGAGCGCAGTGGCGACAGCTACAAAGGCACCATCATCGGTGCGCCCCGGGACACCCGCAGCGACCCTAACGCCCGCGACGTCAACAATCCGGATCCGGCCTTGCGCGATCGCCCGCTCATCGGCCTCGTGCTGATGGGCAACTACCGGTTCGATGGCAAACGCTGGAGCGGCGGCTGGATCTACGACCCGGACGCCGGCAAGCAGTACAAATCGCGCCTGCAGCTGAACAGCGATGGCACGCTGGAAGTACGCGGCTACATCGGTGCGCCCATGTTCGGACGCACCCAGACCTGGACGCGGTCGAGCGCGTCCGCGGTTGGCGAATGATGTCGATTACGGCCGGCACGCCGCGCTCTGCTAGAGGCTGACAGAGGACGCAGTAGAGCTGTTTCCCCGCTGCCCGCGGAACAGCCGCCCGATGCCCCGGCCCAGAGCGCCGAGCGCGCGGAACAGCTTCGGCGCGAGCCAGACCACCAGGGCCAGGAACAACACGAAGGCGACGATGAACAGCACCGGGTGACTCAGCGCGGCCCACAAGCCGGCAAACACCGCAACGTCTTCGGCAATCGATGCGCCCCAGTTGCTGAAAGGTTCAGGGGACGTATTGATGAGCAGCCGCGAACCCGCCTTTGTGGCATGGGTTGCCGCCGTGACCGAGCCACCGACGAGACCGGCCGCTACCGCCAGAGCCGGGGTCACGTCCCCCACGGCGCCTGCGGCAAGCATGGCCCCTGCGGGTATGCGTACGAACGTGTGGAGAGCATCCCAGCCACTGTCCACACCGGGAATCTTGTCCGCGAAAAACTCCACGCAGTACATGAGCACGGCCGCAACGATGACCAGTGGATCCTGCACCACGGCCAGTTCTTCCGGCAGGGCGACGTACCCGGAAGCACCCGCCAGACCGAGGGTTGCTACGGTGCCGTAGAGATTGATGCCACTCGCCCACGCGACTCCCATCGTCAGACCGATGACCTGCACGAGTGCCTGGTATTCTTCCATGGCGAATTGCCTCCGCTTCAAATATCCCGTGCAGCTTACGGATTGGGCGGTTAACGGAAGCTGAACGATATTAGTTATTGCGAATCATTCTCGTTTCCGTTAGCGTTCGTGCCTTAATTCTGGGGACGAACAAAATGACGCAACCAAAGGTCGGGCGCGCGCTCGCGGCCGTTGCCCTCACCTTCGCGGCAGGCGCTGCCATCGCGGATACGGCAGAAAACATCGAAGAAGAAATTGTGGTGCGGGCACAGTACCTGTCGATCGACAAGCTGAACTCCGTGAAGACCCCTACCCCCATTCTCGATGTGCCGCAGAGCCTGTCGATCCTTACGGAACAGCAGATCGAGGAACAGGCGTTCCGCAATTTCGGTGACGTGCTGCGCTACACGCCCGGGCTCTCCATCAGCCAGGGTGAAGGCCACCGCGACGCCATCATCATTCGCGGCATACAGACGACCGCGGACTTTTTCATCGACGGCGTGCGCGACGACGTGCAGTACTACCGGCCCCTCTACAACGTTGAGCAGGTGGAGATTCTGCGCGGTTCGAACGCGCTCCTGTTCGGCCGCGGGGGTGGCGGCGGCGTCATCAACCGCGTGCAGAAAAAAGCCGTGATCGGCGAGCAGTTCACGCGCCTGAACGCGGGCATCGACACTTTGGACGCTCACTCGCTTGCCGTGGATGCCAATATCGGGCAGTCGGACCGAGCCGCTTTCCGCCTCAACGCGTATCTGCAGGCCCTGGACAATCACCGCGATTTCTACGAAGGCGACAGCTACGCAATCAATCCCACCGCCCGCTTTCTGCTGAGCGAAGCAACCACTCTGGATCTGTTCTACGAATACGTCGACGACGATCGGGTCGTGGATCGCGGCGTGCCGTCAGAGAACCGTGACAATGGTCCGGACGTGCCTCTCGACGGTTTTGAAGACACCTTCTTCGGCGCACCGGACGCCAACAAAACCACGCTGGAGGCGCACGTGGTGCGCGCCCGGCTGGAGCACGAGTTTTCCGAGCAGCTGCGCGGCAACGTCACGGCGCACTACGCCGACTACGACAAGATCTATCAGAACCTCTACCCGAGCGAAGAGGTTTTTGTCACCGCCGGCACGTTCCCGGAGGTGGAACTCGACGGCTATCGGGACACCACCGAGCGCGAAAACTTCATCGTACAGGCCAACCTGGTCGGCGAGTTCGCCACCGGGTCCATCAAGCACACACTGCTGTTCGGCGTGGAAGCCGGCAATCAGGAAACCTCGAACGCTCGCGACGATAACGTGTTTGCCGACAACGGCGATGATCAGCAGGTGATACCTTTCTCCGACCCGTTGGCAATACCCCAGTTTGCCTTTTCACTGCCGGTGCGGGACCGCGAGTCGGAGCTGGATTTCGCCTCCGTGTACCTGCAGGACCAGGTGGATCTCACCGAGCAATTCAAGGTGCTCATCGGCTTCCGCTACGATTCCTTCGACATCGACGTGCTGGACATCATCGAGCAGAACGACGGCGATGCGGTCGACGGCAACTTCAGTCGCAAAGACACGGAGGTGACGCCGCGTTATGGCTTCATCTGGAAACCGGCCGAGAACATCTCAGCGTACGCCAGCTACAGCGAGACCTTTCTGCCGCGCTCGGGAGATCAGTTTCTGACCCTCACCCTCGACTCCGAGAGCACCCGCCCACAATTTTTCGAGAACCGCGAGATCGGCTTCAAGTGGGATCTGCGCCCGGACCTCAGCTTCACCGCAGCCGTCTTCGAGCTGGAGCGCGAAAGTTACACGTCCGTGGACCCGGAAGATCCGGCGCAGACCATCGTCATCGAAGGCTCGGAAACTACCGGCTTCGAGCTGCAGCTCAGCGGCAACCTCACGGAAAGCTGGGCCATCATCACCTCGTATGCGCACCTCGACGGCGAAGTTGTTCGTACCGACGGCAGCGGCAACGACGGCAACATCACCCGTCAGACCCCTGACAACATGTTCTCCATCTGGAACAACTTCCAGGTCAACGACAAGCTGAGCTTCGGTCTGGGCGCCACCTATCAGGACAGTTTCTTCGTGCGCGAAGACAACTCCGTGGAGGTGCCTGATTTCACCCGGGTAGACGCGGCTGTGTTCTACGACGTCAGTGACGCTTTGCGTCTGCAGTTGAACATCGAGAACCTGCTCGACGAGGAGTATTTCCCCGACGCCCACAGCAACGACAACATATCCACGGGCAAGCCGTTGAACGCCCGCCTGACGGCAAGCTACCGCTTCTAGCGTCAGTCAGGCAGTCGCTGAGCGCGGGCGAGCTCTTCTCCGAAGCGGCCGCTCGCGTTCTGCACCTCCGGCGACCAGTCGCGCCACATATCGCCACCGGGATCGGCTGCACGATTCTTGTCGAGCTTGTCGTTCCAGAAGTCGGCCAGCACTGCCTGGCGGATCTGTGACGAGTGGTTGTGCCCCGCCATGTGCGCCAGCCGGTGGTGCCAGAAGACGATGTCGCCCGCCTCACCCCAGCATTCCACCACGCGGCCTTCCTCGTTCAGCGCAGCGATCTCCTCGAGGTACTCGGGCTCGTGCAGGATGCCCTTGAACGTGGGCAGATGATCGTAGAACGGGATACGCGGCTGGTCGTAGCGGAGCCGATAGGTGGGATACAGACGCGCATGGGAGCCGGGCCACACCTTGAAGGCGCCACCATCGTGCGGGCAGGTGTCGAGCAGCCCCACTACCCCCAGCTGGAAAGGATGTCCGTCCGTATGGCAGGCATCCGGCGCCCGCGGTGCATCGCCATACGGCAGCGTGCAATACACGCCCCGGGCGCCTTCCGTACCCTGCGCCGGATCTGTCGGCCCGCCGGGCCAGGCCGGTCCGTGGCTGCCCATGGGAGTGCCGTTCACTACCGCCTGGCGCAGCTCACCACCGATAAGCTGACCGGCCATGGCACAGATGGACGGCGAGTAGACGAGATCGATCACTGCCTGCGAAACACCGAGGGCGCGGTTCAGCCACCGGAAACCTTCCCGGACCTGAATGCTGTCGGTGGAGGTCTCCGCTGCGGTAAACGGGCCCGTATGCGTTGCCGGGTCGTCGCGCTTGATGTGCACGTCTTCCGGCAGAGCTGCCCACATGGTGTCGCGCACCTGCGCGCACAGTTGCACATCCATCGCGCCGGGCACCAGCAGATATCCGTTGGTTTTGAAGAACGAGATCTGTTCCTGGGTAAGCGTTGTCATGCCGGGCTCTCCACGCCGCGTTCCCGCAGCATCACTATGGCCACGGCCATCAACAGCAGCGCAGGGACCGCGCTCATGAGCAACAGGTTCCAGCCGAGCACATGCAGCACGGTGCCGGCCAGCAGCGACGCTGCCGCCGATGCGCCGAACACGCTGAAATCGTTGGTGGCTTGA
The DNA here is from genome assembly GCA_964651595.1 of uncultured Pseudomonadales bacterium. Classification (GTDB taxonomy): domain Bacteria; phylum Pseudomonadota; class Gammaproteobacteria; order Pseudomonadales; family Azotimanducaceae; genus UBA4421. The sequence goes on from CAZYYJ010000034.1 coordinate 34,957, forward strand.
GCCTTGAAACGCTCGCTCGGCCGGTAGGTCTGCGTGAGCATGGTTGTGCCGGCAACAAACAGAAAGTTCCAGCCCACGCCCAGAAGCACGAGCGCAAACCAGTAGTGCAGCAGGTGCTTGCCGGCGAGACCGATGGCAACGGTTGCCACCATGCATACCACGCCCACGCCCATGACCCGCCGCAAGCCGAGGCGCGCGATGAAAAACGGCGTGACCAGGGAAGGCAGGTACATGGCCACCACGTGGGCACGGATCACCTCGGCCGTATCGGTCAGCGAATGGCCGTCGGCCACGTTCATGCTGATGGGCGTGGCTGTCATGACATAGGTCATCACACCCTGACCGACCATGCCGGCCAGCACCGCCGTGGCAAAGGCAGGCTGGCGTATCACGTCGCTCAGCGGACGCGGTTGGTCGTCACCCGCGTCCTCGTGGCCATGCATACGCTGCAATGCCAGCAGGATCAGCGCGGCAACCCCGTACAGGGCAATCATCAGGCTGAAAGCCCGGTCGTAAGGCGCATCCGGGTTCGCGGAGCTGGAATGCGCTACCAGCCACGGCGCAATGAACGCGCCGGCGATGGAACCCATGAGGATGAACGACACGGCAAAGCTGACCCGTGCGCCGGGCACACTTTCCGCGGCAGCGAATCTGAAGTGTTGAGAGAAGCCCAGGCTCGCGCCGATCAGCGTGGCTGCAACGCTGAACAACCAGAAGCTGCCCACGGATAGCGCCACGGTCGCCAGCCAGGCGCCGGTGGCCGCCACCCCGGTGCCGACGAGAAAACCGCCACGGCGTCCGAGGTGCTTCATGATCAACGCGGCTGGAATGGTGGTGAGCGCCGTGCCTATGACCATGAGCGCCACCGGCAGGGTCGCCCAGCTGGCTTCGGGCGCCAGCTCGTGGCCCACAATGCCGCCGATGGTGACGATCACCACCGTGCCCGCCACGAACAGCATCTGACAGCCGAACAGAATCAGAAGATTGCGGTTGAGAAACACAGCCCCTCCCCGAGGATTGACAGACTCTAGCCCAAAGCCCCACATTACCCAACGGGAGACGCACGACGAGAACGCCTTTGAGCACACACGATGAGAGCCTGGGACCCGAGGGTTACCAGGTGAGCGCTGTTGAAGCGTGGATCAGCGAGAACATTGCCAGCCTTTCACCACCGTTCCGGTGGACCCGCCTGGAGGGCGGTCATTCGAATCTGACCTACCAGCTGGAAGACAGCAACGGGCAGCTCGCCGTCATTCGCCGTCCGCCGCAGGGAGAGCTGCTGCCCAAGGCGCACGACATGAGCCGCGAGTGGGCGCTGATTTCCGCACTGGGAGGCACCGACGTGCCGGTGCCCGCTGCCCTGGGCTTCTGCGAAAGCCCCGATGTCACTGGCGCCTGGTTCTACGTGATGGGCCACATCAACGGCCATCCACTCTACAACTCTGACGACACAAACCAGTGGGTGCCCGAAGCCGAGCGGCGCAAGATGGCGTTTCACTTCATCGACGTGCTGGCCGCATTGCACGCCGTTGACCCCGACGAGGTGGGCCTGGGCGAACTCGGCAAGCGCGACAGCTATGTCGCCCGGCAACTCAAGACCTGGTACCGCTCCTGGACGTCGTCCATCGAGCCCGCCAGCTACGACGATCCCCGCGCGCACGAGCTGCAGCAGTTTTTCCTGGACAATCTGCCTGACCAGGGGCCGATCCGCGTCGTGCACGGCGACTACGGTCCGCACAACGTGCTGATCGGACCGGACTGCCTCATCCATGCTGTGGTGGACTGGGAAATCTCCACGCTGGGCGACCCGCTGGCGGATCTGGCCTACGCACTCAACTTCTGGCCGGATCCCTCCGACCCGGAACCACCGTTACCCGAGGCGGCCCTCGCGCCGCCGGGCTTCCCGTCGCGCACGGAGCTGGCAGCCCGCTATGCGGAAACCAGCGGCAAGGACCTGTCCAACCTCGACTACTACATCGGCTTCAATCGATGGAAGTCTGCGGCCATCGTGCATGGTGTGTACGCGCGTTACTGCGAAGGCAAGAAGAGCACGGAAGGCATCGATCTCGACGAGATGCGGGAACGGATCGGCCGTTCGCTGGAATTATCCGAGCGCGCCGTCAACCGGCTCACCGGCTGAACATTACCAGGGACCGTCCACGCGTTCCGCGTCGTCGGCCCCCTGCCACGGCGGCAGCGTGGTGAGCACAATCTCGAGCGCCTGCGTTGTGCAGCGGAACTGAAAGCTGGTACCCACCAGGATACGCACAGCAACACCGGGACGCACGGGCACCAGGGTCTCCTGCCCGTCCTCGCACAGCCACAGCTCTCCCTCGCCGCCGATCACGTACCACAACTCGTCTACGCGTTTGTGACGCACAGCGGTGCTGGTTTGGCCGGGCTGAAAGGTGAAATGCGCAAGGCTGCCGCCGCTGGCAGCCACCAGCGCCCTGATGGCCGACCCGTCCGGCGCCGTCTCCAGCGGCGCATCGGCCAGCTCGACGAAACCGCTCTTCAAGCTCAGTACACCTCGGCGTCGTTTTCGAACACGAAGCCGCCGGGAGCCATCACCAGACGATGCCGCGCACCGTCTGCGGTAGCGTCCCAGCCATCGTAGCCGGCGTCGCCGTGCCACATCGCCACGCGGCGGCCTGCATCGTCCTTGGCAACACGGGTCTGATAGACCCGGGGCGCCCGCGAACGGAAGTGCTCAAGCGCCGCGTCGGCAGGGGCATACAGCGACAGGTGGTAAAGCGTTACCCAGGTGGGCGGTACCAGATCGATCTCGCCTTCCTTGTGCCGCGCCAGCGCCTGTGCTGGCGACACCCAGGCGTGGTCTTCGATTTCGCCCTGGTCGATGCTGACGTCGTGCGCCTCGATCAGCCGGGCGGCAAAGAACCAGGTGGTGAAACGTTTCTGCGGCCCCGGTGGCGGGGTCCAATGGGCGAAGTGCACAAACTCCGCCGGTTCCACTACCACGCCCGATTCCTCGAGACACTCCCGCGCAGCGGCTTGTCGGGCGGCGGCATCGTGATCGTCCGCAGCCAGACCCGCGTAGTCCTCGGGATCAATTTTGCCCCCCGGAAATACCCACATGCCGCCGAAGGTGATCTTCGAGTTCTTCTTCAGCATCAGCACTTCGCCACCCTCGGCACCGTCGCGCAGTAGCACGACGGTGGCCGCGGGAATGGGCGGCAGTACCCCCGCATCGCTTTCGCTGCGGGCGTCGATGTCGCCATAGGCGTCGTTCTTGTGACGATCAGCCAAGCTAGAGAACCTCGAAGAGGCCTGCCGCGCCCATGCCACCGCCGATACACATGGTGCAGACGACGTACTTCGCGCCCCGGCGCTTACCTTCAATGAGCGCGTGGCCCACCATGCGCGAGCCGGACATACCATACGGATGGCCGATGGAGATGGCGCCGCCGTTCACGTTCAGGAGCTCGTCCGGAATTCCCAGCTGATCCCGGCAGTACAGTACCTGCACGGCAAACGCTTCGTTCAATTCCCAGAGACCGATGTCGTCTACGCTGAGACCGTGCGTTTCCAGCAGCTTGGGCACCGCGTAAACGGGCCCGATACCCATCTCGTCGGGGTTGGTGCCGGCCACCGCGATGCCGCGGTAGGCACCCAGGGGTTGCAGGCCCCGCTTCTCGGCCAGAGACGCTTCCATCAGGACACACGCGGACGCTCCGTCCGAAAGCTGCGACGCGTTCCCGGCCGTAACGTGTTTGCCTTCCTTGATCACCTGCCCGTTGCTGAACACGGGCTGCAGGCCGGCGAGGGCGTCTGCCGTGGTGCCCGGGCGGTTACCTTCGTCCTTGTCCAGCGTGATCTCGCTGTCAGTGGTTTCTCCGGTCTCCTTGTTGGTGAATTTCATCACCGCCGTAAGGGGCACAATCTCGTCGTCGAACCTGCCATCAGCCTGAGCGGCGGCGGTGCGCGCCTGCGAGTTGGCCGCCAGCTGGTCCTGAGCCTCGCGGCTGACGTTGTACCGTTCACCCACCACCTCGGCCGTTTCGATCATGGCCATGTACAGTGCCGGCTTGTTGGCCAGGGACCAGGGGCTGGGAGTGGCGAACATGCTGCCCGTCTGGTTCATGGAGATGGACTCCACGCCACCACCGATGGCCACGTCCTGCCCGTCGCTGATGATCTGCTTCGCGGCCATGCCGATGGCCATCATGCCGGAAGAGCACTGTCGATCGATGGTCTGGCCCGGCACGCTGTCGGGCAGGCCCGCTTCCAGCAGACACTGCCGGGCGGTATTCATGGACGCGGTGCCCATCTGTATGGCGGCGCCCATGATGACGTCCTCCACCTCTTCCGGGGCAACCCCTGCCCGTTCGACGGCATGTTTGATGACGTGCGCGCCAAGGGCCTGGCTGCCGGTGTTGTTGAAGGCGCCGCGGTAGGCTTTGCCGATGGGCGTGCGGGCGGTAGATACGATGACGGCTTCTCGCATGAGAATCTCCCTGGTAGCAATACGTTTCGCCCAGCGGGGCGTGTGAAATTCGAGCGCGCGGCAGGGTACCATACGTGCGCCACGGGCGCCGGCCCGTCCCAGCCATGACCCCCGGGAGGTTTCTTGAACGTTTCTGATGCTGTCGCCGCACGCAAATCCATCCGCCGTTTCCTCACCGAGCCGGTCAGCGACGAGTTGCTGAAGGAGCTGCTCACCAAGGCCGCCCGGGCGCCATCGGGGGGCAACCTGCAGCCCTGGCGCGTGTTTGTGATCAACGGCGACACCATGCCGGCGTTTCTGGCCCACGTACGCGAAGGCAATGCCGCGGACACACCTGAATATGCTGTTTATCCGCCGGATCTGAAGGCCCCTTACCGCGATTCGCGCTTCAAGGTGGGTGAGGACATGTATGCCCTGCTCGGCATTCCCCGGGACGACAAGCCTGCGCGCTTCAAGCATCTCGCCCGCAACTTCGAGTTCTTTGGCGCCCCTGCGGGGCTCTTCTGCTTCGTGGACCGGTGCATGGGCCCGCCGCAATGGTCCGACCTGGGCATGTTCCTGCAGACCTTCATGCTGCTGGCCCAGGAGGCGGGGCTCGACACCTGCGCGCAGGAAGCCTGGGCGACCAAGCCACAAACCGTGGCGAGCTTTGTCGAAGCGGAGGAGGATCTGATGCTCTTCTGCGGCATGGCCATCGGTTACAAAGACCCGGACGTCCCCGTGAACAGTCTTGTGTCGGACCGGGAGCCGTTGGAAACCTGGGCACGCTTCGTCTAGGCGACTGTCATGCCCGGCATCGACCTGCTGATCGCGTTTTTTCTCGCAGCGGCTGTGTTCGCCTACATGCCCGGGCCATCAACGCTGTACGCGGCGGCTCAGACTATTGCCAGAGGCCGCCGCGGTGGCCTGCTGGCCGCAGCGGGCCTGCACGTCGGTGGCTACGTGCATGTCCTAGGGGCAGCGGCCGGGCTCGCCGTGCTGTTCGATCTCATTCCCGTCGCTTACACGGTGTTGAAACTCGCAGGCGCCGCGTACCTGATCTGGCTGGGGCTGAAGTTCATCTTCGGCAACATGGATTTCAGCGACGGCGCTGCCTCCGCGCCATCGCGCGCCTTCTGGGACAGCGTGCTGGTGGAGGTGCTCAATCCGAAGACCGCAATCTTCTACGTGGCCTTTCTGCCACAGTTCACGGACCCGGCCGCGGCGCTGCCATTGTGGTCGCAGCTGCTCATTCTGGGTACGTTGGTGAATGTGCTGTTCTCCAGCGCCGATCTTCTGTGCGTGCTGCTGGCAGAGGCCATCAGCCGGACGCTGCAGCGGTCGGCGGCTGCCAATCGTTTTGCCCGCCGGCTGGGCGGGGCGACCCTCATCGGGCTCGGCGTCACCCTCGGTGCAAATCGGTGAGGCCTTTGGATGAAGATCGCTCTCAGACGTCTGGGAATCACGACGGGATGGCCTACCCTTTGGCGCCTCCCCCGGCACTGTCAGGAGAACGTCCGTCCATGTAGCGGGACGTGATCTTTTCCGCGGACCGTCCGACGACGTAACCCCCGAGACCAATCTGCAGCAGCGTCCATGCTTCGTCAGCCAGGCGGAAGGCAAGCAGCCCGAAGCTGTCCAGCACCACCAGCCCGAGGAACGTGAGCATGGTGATGGGACGCCAGCTCCGCTGCAGCCACGACTGTCCTGTCGCCTCCGCCGTGATGATTTTCGTCTGGCCTTCGAGCAACTGCTTCTCGTAGTCCATGACCTTGAGCAGCAGCTCGTTCTCCACCTTCTTGATCTGCGCCTGCAACGCCATCTTCTCCTCGGCGCTGGTATGCAGATCGTCGATGAGATCCGCGGCCGGCTTGAAAATGCTGCTGATGAAAGACAGAACGCTCATGTTTATCCCTCCTCGAGTGAATCACCGACGGAGCGCTTTGAAAGCCTGGTAGTGCTGATCAATGCGCTTGCCGTAAACCTCCTGCTGACCCGAACCGTTGTAGCGCCTGGCAAATCCCACGAAATCGAGCGTTTGCAGGGCTCGGACCATCGGCCGGTCAAAGAACGCGAACAGTCCGCGGATGTGCGCGGCCATGTCCGTCGAAAAATCGTCGAGCATCTCCACGGGGGTCTGGTAGCCCAGACGCTCGTAGTGAAATCCCATGATCTGCGGCGCGCCCATGCTGATGGACTGAATCGCCGCCGGCTCGTTCATGGCGCGGGCGAACTCGAACACTTCCCACTCGCGGCGCTGGTTGCCGTGAAACGAACGCCACTCATCCTGGCTCGAGCGCCGGAACTCATGATCTTTCCACGCCTTGCCGACCCGATAGCGGAAGCACTCCGAAAACCGCTGCGCGTTGTCTTTGCCCCAGAACTGCCAGAACTTGTGATTCTCGAAACGGATCACCATGCGGTTCTGGTTGCCCGCCGCAAATCCCTGCCCCGAGCTTTCCACGCTCAGCACAGCCACCGCGCAGGCAACATCGATGCCATAGCGGGCGCTCAGGGTCTCAAGCAGCCCCCCGTAGTGGTTCCATGTGCGCGCGCCGTTCTGCGCCTCGGAAGATCCTCGCACCGGCAACTGCTGAGCCGGCGCCAGCACCTCGCGGTCGGTGAGGTCCACGGCGCGCACCGGCACCGGTTCTTCAATCTCGTTGTCGGCAACAGGCGCCGGGCCAGCAAAATCGTCGGTCACCACCATGAGGTAGCGGGCAGCGACGTAACCGAGGGCGCCATTGAAGGCAACCTCGCTCCAGTCACCAAATCTCGCATGCACTGCCAGGCGGGTACCCAGGGCGACCTGCCCCACCACCTGACCACCGGGGGTGCTGCGCACGTTCAGCACGTCGGCCGTTACCTGCGCGAGGCTGACTTCGTCGCTGTAGTGCAGCTCGACATAGTCGTCCGCCACATAGCCTAGGGCGTCGTTGAAACGGATCTCCAGCCAGTCGGGCACGGTGGACGTGACGTCCACGCGAGAGCCACCGCGCAGCATGCCGAGGCTTTCAGCGGTGACGCTGGGTCCCGCACGCACGTTGAGAAAGCTGGCGTCTACGATGCCGTAGTAGCTGCTGAGATTGGGGTCGGTGGTGAGATAGTCGGAGTAGACATACCCGGCCAGGTCGCCCGCGCGGATAGCCCGCCAGTTGCCGACAGTGTCTTCCACGTGCACTACGTGGTTTTCGGTGATGACGGTGCGTATCGCCGCCGCCGAATCCGGTAGCGTGCGTACATTCAACCGATCTGCGTTCACCCGGGCGAGCATCCTGCTTCCCCTCCAGACGCAACAGCCTTAGTGAACCATTTATCGGCTTGTTACGCAAAGCCAGCCGTTGGCCCGCATGGGCACGAGCTACGCGGGCGCGGGCCTGGGCTCCACCCGTACGCCAGCTACGAACATCAGGCCCGCCATGATCGCCAGATTCTTGATGAAATTCTGCGTTTCACGCTCCACCCGCGTCTCGTCCATGTTCCAGAAGTCGTGCATGAAGAGGTTGATGACCAGCGTGAGGCCCGCCAGCAGGAATGCCATCAAGGGCGTGCGGTAACCCGCCAGCAGAGCACCACCACAGCCGATCTGCATGACGATGGTAAGCGCAAGAAGCACCGGGATGAGCGGCACACCGTGAGCGGCCATGTACTCGGTCATCTGCTCCCAGCCCGTGATCTTCGTGATACCCGGAATGATGAAATACAGACCCAGCAGGCCACGACCTACGAGAAAAAGGGCACGTTGTGCCAGTGCTATCTGGTTTTCCATGGCTCCCCTCCAGCGGAATCGAAGGGCTTAGCATGGCCGTGATCCGCACGCTACGCAACGCCGTGTGCAATGGTAAGCTCGCGCAGGGGGAAGGTACCGCACATGTCCAATTACCTGTTTGTACTGGGCTCGCCGGCGCAGATCGACCGCGCGGCGGCCTGGCTGCAGCGGTTCAGCGCAGATCACGCCAGCGAACTCGCGCGCCTGCAGATCAACGCACACACCGAAGCGCTCTACGTGGCGCCCGACGCGGCCGGCGATCTCGGCGCCAACAGTGTGTTCAAGGGCTACGCCATCGATCTGCAGGGCAGACAGCTGATCTACGGGGCCCCGGGATTTGCAGCCTGGGCAGGGGCAGGAGAAAGCAGGTCGCTCGCTGCGGAACCCATCGAAGGCTGTTACTTCTGCGTGGAGTGGAACGATCGGGTTGTGCGCGTGGGACATGACGCGTTCGGTCAATGCGCCTTGCTCTACTTCGACAACGACGGCCTCGTTGCCGCTTCGGACTCCATGTTCGTGCTGACCGAGCTGCGCAAAGGACTGGGCCTGCCCTGCCGGTTGAACGTGCCCGCATGCGTCGCACGCAGCTGGGACAACATCATGGCCAGCGTGCCCATGTCGGAAGCCACCACCATCGAAGGCGTTCGATATGGTGGCCTGGGCACCAGCCTGGAAATCAGGCTGACGCCCTCACCCGCCCTGAACGTACGCCGCAACCCGGCACACGAAACTTTCGCCGCTCATGCCCCGTCCTACCGGGACGCCATCCGCGAAGGGGCGCAGCAGGTGGCCGCCCTGATCCGCACGTTCGCGGCCGAGGGGCCGAACGTAACCCGCGTGGCCGTGTCTGGCGGCAGCGACTCCCGGGTGCTGCTGGCAGCTGCCCTGCGTTCTCCGGAGGGCCGCGAGAACGTGATTTTCAACAGCAACCCGGCGTACGAGGAGTATGCGCTGGTGGAAAAGTTGTCGGAGCGCTTCGCCTTTCCCCTGGGACGGCGTGAAGGCCCGCGCCTGCGCGGCACGTCACGCAAAGTCAACGAGGACATTGGTTTGTGGTGGCTGGCCAACGCCGGGTTGTACGACCACTTCTATCTTCCCCGACAGATCGCCACCGCCGGCGCCAACGGGTTCGATCTGGGGGGACACGGCGGCGAGCTGTACAAAGGCAACTACGGTTGGCGCCGGATCCAGGCAATCGCCAGGCTGTTCAAAAACGAACAGCTGAAGGCGGCATTCGTGGAACAGACCGTGGCCGGACTGGAAGCCATGCAGGTACCTGCCGACACACCGCAAAGCTCCGAATGGCATTTTCTCGGCTACCGGAACGCGCTGCATGCAGGGCGCTCTACCATCATGTCCATGATTGCGGTGCGTCCACTGCAACTGCGGGCACTGGTGGGCGCCAGCCGCAGCCCCGACAACCCCATGCCAACGCCCAGGCAGCAGGCTCTGGGCATGGTGGGAGACCTCATCGCCGTGTTGCACCCGGAGCTGGCTTGGGCCCCTTATGACGACGAACGCAAGAATCTGACCGCCGAACATGTCCAGGGACGGGTGCAGGCTCTGGGGGGAACCCTGGCTGAAAGTGACGTGGATCTGTTCCGCTTTGCGGGCGACTACCGCACCGTTGTCTGCGGCTATCCGGAGACGTTCATGGCCATTGCCCGCGCCCGGGGCTTCGCCGTAGCGCTGGACCGGCCTCAGTTGTACGAGTTTGCCCGAGCGGGGTTGGAAAGGGTGACCGACAGCACGCTGCGGGAAATCTACGTGCCCATGCTGGAGGCGATCGCCGAAGATCTGCCCAATGCCGATGTCCCATTCAGCGCCATGCGCATGCGGCCGGCCAAATGCGTGAGTTTTCTACTGGCTGACGGCTGATCAGCCCGCATCTTTCAAGGCCCGCGTCACTACCCGGTCCAGGGCGTTGGAAAAATCCTGGAGATGTTTCTTGTCGTACGACCGCTGACCGCCCTGCACAGCGCCCGTGTCCCGCAGCTCCGTAAAGAGATCGCGCCGGCTGAGGTGGTCTTTCACGTTCTCAGGGGTGTACAGCGTGCCACGAGGATTGATGGCCACAGCGTCCTTACTCAGCACCTCATCCGCCAGGGGTACGTCCGCCGTGATCACCAGATCCCCAGCGCTTACGCGCCTGACGATTTCGTTGTCTGCTACGTCGAAACCCGCGGGCACCTGCAGCGCCTGCACCAGGGGCGACTTCGGCGTAGGCAGATACTGATTGGCAACCAGCGTCACGGGCACCCGGCGCTTCTCCGCAAGACGGAAAAGCACCTCTTTCACTGGACGTGGACAAGCATCGGCGTCCACCCACACGTGAAACGCCACGGTTGGGTCAGGCTGCCTGTTGTGCGTCTCGGCCGGTCCCGGGCAACTCGACCACTGCAGCAGACTCGCCGAACACCAGTGCGCCGTCTTCCAGCGGCGCTTTGTGCACCAGTTTTTTGTCCAGCGCGTAGTTCTGGGTGTTTCGCCAGGGGTCTTTGTCGCCCTGTTTCGGGAAGAGATGCATCACGCGCTGCATGTATCCGGCTGAGAAATCCTGTATCCACGGCCCGGCCTGCATGTCCCGGTCTTCTTCGCGCAGCCGCGGGGTTACCTGCTTCACACCCAGCGCGTCCATGTGATTGATGACACGGGCCGCATATTCAGACGTGAGATCTGCGCGCAGGGTCCAGGATGCGTTGATGTACCCGAAGGTCTGCACGAGATTGGGCACATCGGAGTACATCATGCCTTTGTAGGAGAAGGTGCTGGGAAAGTCGACAGGCTCTCCGTCCACCGTGAACTCCGCGCCGCCCAGCAGCTGCAGATTGAGCCCGGTGGCGGTGATCAGAATGTCGGCTTCCACCTCTGTGCCGTCCTGCATGCGCACACCGCCAGGTGTCACCGTGTCGATGTCTCCCGTAACGACCTCGGTGCCACCGTCACGGATGGATTTGAAAAGATCCGCATTGGGGATGAGACACAACCGCTGATCCCAGGGGTTGTACGTCGGCGTGAAATGTTTGTCCACGTCATAGCCGGCCGGCAACGCCTCGCGCACCATCTTCAGCAGCAGGGCTTTCACCTTCTCCGGCCGGGTGCGGGTGCGCTGATACATGTAGTTCTGCAGCTGCACGTTCTTGAACCGCGTGATCGCGTACGCCCACTTCTCGGGCAGCCAGCTTCGCAACCAGTTGGCGATCTTGTCCTGATCCGGACGCGACACCACGTAGGTGGGAGAACGCTGAATCATGGTGACTTTGGCCGCTGTGTCCGCCATGGAAGGCACCAGTGTCATGGCCGTGGCGCCGCTGCCGATCACCGCTACGCGCTTACCGGCATAGTCCAGATCCTCGGGCCAGTGCTGCGGGTGAATGACCGTTCCACTGAACGTGTCGAGGCCCGTAATCTCAGGCGTGTAGCCTTCCGCATAGTTGTAATAACCGCTGCACATCATGAGAAAGTTGCAGGTGAACCTCTGCTCCTCGCCATTCTGCTCGGCCACCACCGTCCAGGCCGCGTCGTCGCTCGACCAGTCGGCGCGCAGCATCTTGTGGTTGAAGCGGATGTGCTGCGCAATGTCGAATTCCTGGGCGGTCTCGTTCACGTACTTGCGGATGGCCGGGCCATCGGCAATGGCCTTCGCCTCTTTCCACGGTTTGAAGTTGAACCCCAGCGTGTGCATATCGCTGTCGGAGCGTATCCCCGGATAGCGGAAGAGATCCCACGTGCCGCCCATGGCATCGCGACTTTCCAGAATGGTGTAACTTTTCCCCGGACAGTTGTCGCTGAGGTGATAAGCGGCGCATACGCCGGAGATACCCGCGCCCACAATGACGACGTCGAACTGCTGCATGATATTCCTGCCAGTGTCCCGAAAATCAGCCGCGCATTTTGACAAAAATTGTGCCCCGGCGCAGGTTCAATCTGTGGCCGGTTTGTGATGGCATCATCGAACGAGACACGGGAGGACCCCATGAACGACACCGGCGAACTCGCCGCGCGCGTGCAGCGGCTGGAGGATCTGGAGGCGATCAAGCAGCTCAAGGCCCTGTACTGCGAGATCTGCGACGACGACCACAACCCCGATCGTATCGTCACGATTTTCACCGACGACGGCATCTGGGAGGGCAAAGGCATCGGCACGGCAACCGGCCACGGAGAAATCCGTGCGCTGTTTCAGCGCTTTCAGCAGATGATGAGTTTCTCCCAGCACATGACCATGAACCCCCGCATAGACGTGCAGGGTGACGAGGCAAACGGTACCTGGTATTTCTTCGGACCGTTCACCTTCCGCGACGGCAACCAGGCCAAGTGGCAGGCCACCCGCTATCACGAACGCTACCGGCGCGTGGACGGCGCGTGGAAGATCGCCCATCTGAAAGTCGCCGGACCCGGTATGAGCGTGAATTATGAGACCGGCTGGGGCGAATCGCGTTACCAGTAGCGTCAGCGCCGGTCCAGCAGCAGGCCGACACCCAGCAGCGCCAGAAAGGCGCCGGCCACCCGATCTGCCGTGCCTTTGAACGCGGCATAACTCGACCGCACCCGCGCGTTCGAGAACGCCTGCGCCATGGCCGAGTACCAGACGATTTCGATGGCAACCACGAGCGCGAGCACCAGCGCTGCCACAGCAGGCCCGGGCTCTGGTGGCAGCAACGCAATGAACACCGAGCCGAAAAACAGCGCCACCTTGGGATTGGCCAGCTGAGTGAGAAGCCCGAGACCCACATTCGGTAGGAACGCCGTGCTGCGAGCTCCCGTGGCGAGCGCCTCGAAAGGCTCCCCCGCCCCGCGCCACAACCGGTAAGCCAGGTACAGCAGAAACATTGCCCCGGCCGTCTTGAGCCCCACGTACAGCCAGGGCGCCAGTTCGAACAACAGAGCCAGGCCAAACATCGCCGAGGCGGCCCAGACAAACGTACCCAGGCCGAAACCGAGGGCATTGGCCAGGGCCGCACGCCTGGAAGCGCTCATGGCTGTCTGCGCCACCACCACCAGCGACGGCCCCGGGCTGGCTACAGCCAGAAACTGAGCCACCGCCAGGGTTGCGATGGGCAGCGCCAGATCCATGTTCAAGCCCGCGTGAGACTCTGATCGTCCACCAGCGCATCCAGTTGCTTCTGCACCGCCTTGGCCCAGCGCGGATGCGTCAGCACCCAGAACTTCTCCTCGGCAATCGCCCCGGCCACGAGTTCGCCCACATCGTCAGGGTGCATGCCCTGCTCCAGCGCCGCCTGGATGTTGCTGGCCATGGCGCCGGCTTTATCGCCGTCCGTTTTCGGCTTGGCGCCGCCCGGACGGTACTCTACCGAATGACGGCTGATGTTGGTGTTGATGGGCCCGGGGCACAGCACGGAGGCGCGTACGTTGCTTTTCTTGGCCCGCAGTTCCCGCTCCGTGGCGGCCATCAGCGCCACCACGCCGTGCTTGGCGACGTTATAGGCGCCCATCATGCCGCTGGAAATGAGCCCGGCCATGGAGGACGTGGCGTTGATGTGGCCTTCGCCCTGCTCTTCGATGAGCGGCAGAAACACCTTCACGCCGTAGATTGGCCCCCACAGATCCACGTCGATGATCCAGCGCCAGTCTTCCAGCTTCATCCTGCGAGCCGACGTGGGAATGCCGACGCCCGCGTTGTTGCACATCACGTGCACGGCCCCGAAGGTATCGATCGTGGTCTGGGCCAGGGCCTCGACGGCATCGAGCTCAGCCACGTTGCAGCGCTGACCGACCACCTCCACACCGTCGGCACGAAAAGCGGCCACCGCCGCATCGCGCGCATCGTCATCCAGATCGGCAATGACAAGCTTCATGCCGCGCGCCGCAAAAGCCCGGCACATCCCGAGACCGATACCACTTGCGCCACCGGTGACCACGGCAACCTTCCCCGCAAAATCCTGCATGCCCTTCTCCCGTGCATTCCTCGACTCAAAAGGGTAAACGGCCTAGGCTTGCCGCTCAATCGAACCCGGGAGGTGTCTGTGCGTTTAGAGGGAAAAGTGGCTGTCATCACGGGCGGCGCCAGTGGTATCGGGCTGGGGTGCGCAAAACGCTTCGCCGAGGAAGGCGCTGAAATTTTCATCACGGACGTCAACGCGCAGCGCCTGGAAGCCGCCGCCGAAGAAGTGCGCGCCACCACCAACGGCAAGGTGGCGTTCGGTCCCGCTGACGTGTGTTTCGAGGAGCAGATCGAAGAGATCATGCAGCAGGCCGTGGACGCGTTCGGCCGCATCGACACCGTGGTGGCGGCAGCGGGCGTCTCCGGCGCGCACTACGTGAGCGGTGCTGCAGAGAACGAATCTCTCGACCATCCTCTCGTGGAGCAGCCGCTGGAAGACTGGAACCGGGTGCTGGCGATCAACCTCACCGGTGTCATGCTCACCAACCGCCTCGCCGCGCGACACATGATTGCCAAAGGCAATGGCGGCACCATCGTGAACATCGCCTCGAGCGCCGCCCGTGTGGCCCTGCCGGGGGCCGTGGACTACTGCGTGTCCAAAGCCGGCGTTGCCATGCTGACACAGGCTTTCGCGATGGAGGTGCTGGAGCACAACATCCGTGTCAATGCGATTGGCCCGGGCTTCATCGAAACCCCGATGACCCAGGGTCTGGCCGATGACGAGGAAGGTGCGGAGATGATGGCTTCCATGACCCCCATGGGTCGCCTGGGCACCACGCTGGAGATGGCCAACACAGCCCTTTATCTCGCCTGCGACGAGTCCAGCTACACGACGGGTGCAACTCTTTACCCGAACGGCGGTCTGTACATCAGTTAGCCGATTGTAGTTCTCGCCTCATTCTTCTATGGATCCGATCAGTCAGGGCGCCCTGGGCGCCGTTGCCGCCCAGACGCTCGCTTCGCGACCGTACCCCGGCCTCGCCGAGCACACCGAGCGTGACACCCCCTGGCTGCCCCTGACGTGGCTCGGCTGCGCGGCAGGCATGGCGCCAGACCTGGACGTGTTTATTCAGTCAGCGTCCGATCCGTTGCTGTTTCTCGAGTATCACCGGCACTTCACGCATTCACTGGTGTTCATTCCCTTCGGCGCGCTCATTGTGGCCGGTGCCCTCTACGGGCTGGTCAGAAACCGCCTCACGTTCGCGCAGGCGTACGCCGCATGCCTGCTGGGCTATGCCACGCACGGACTGCTGGATGCATGCACCACTTACGGTACGCAGCTGCTGTGGCCGTTTTCCACCGAGCGTATCGCCTGGAATAACGTGTCGGTGGTGGATCCGCTGTTCACTCTG
>CAZYYJ010000035.1:0-22726 GCA_964651595.1 uncultured Pseudomonadales bacterium
CGAGCGACATGTGGAGTTCTGGGGAGACGCTTCGCTGCGACGTCCCGGTGAGGTGGCGGAGACGGTGGCGCGCTTCCGCCGGTTTGCGGCCGGGTTGCGGCTGGGAGATTCGCAGGAATGACAAAATGGCTTGCCGCAGCTCTGCTTCTGCTGGGCGCCACCGCGCAGGCTGACGACATCACCTGGGCCCTGGGCAGTGATACGACGATTCTCGAGCGGGCGAGAGAGGCGGCTGCCGCTGTTGCACCGGAAAGTCGACGGGTGGTGACGCTGGATTATCGCGTGCACCTGCATTTCGGTGAGCAGGTGTCCCGGGCGGTGCAGGTGGTTTATTTCTACCCCACCGCGGAAAGCGTGCAGGAAAGTGCCACGGACCACATCGTATGGGATGCGGTTGGCGAGCAGCTGACCGTGCTGGAAGCAGCAACGCTGAAAGGCGACGGCAGTGTGGCGCGGCTGGATCCTGCCACGGTCGAGATTCTGGACCGCGACGCCTACGACATGTTCACGGACGACGTGGATGTGGTGCTGCAGCTCCCGGGCATCGAACCCGGCAGCATCACGATGCTCAGCTACCGGCAGACGCTCATGGACGCAACGCACGCCCATTTCCGTGAGTGGGCTCTGGGTAACGGGCGATCGCCCTATCGCGAGTTTCTGATCACCTGGGACGAGAAGCCGCCAGCGTGGCAGGCCGACGAACCACTCGCGTGCGAAAGCGCAGAGAAGCAGGTGCGCTGCCGCATTGTCGATGGCGAGGCGGCAACCCTCGATCGCAACGTATTCTATGCCGACGTGCTGCCGCAGCTGGTTGTCGCGGTAGAGCGCGACTGGGAGGAGGTGATTGCGGCCATGCGTCCGCTGGTAGACGTAGCGGCCGAAGATCGATCCAGCCTGGCATCAATTCTGGCGGAAGCGCGTGCGAGCGACGATCCGCTTGCCCACGTGCACGATCTGGTTGCACGACAGATTCGCTACGTGTCTTTTTCGCGGGGTGAGCATTCCCATGCGCCGCACGCCATCGGGGAGACGCTTGCGAACCGCTACGGCGACTGTAAAGACAAATCCACGCTGCTCTATGCCCTGCTCTCGGAGCTCGGCTACGACGCCTACCCGGTGCTGGTAGCCACGAACCGGCAACGCCCGGAACGGCTGGGCGTCCCCAGCAGGGGCTATTTCGATCACATGGTGGTGTGCATGAGCACGTCCGAGGGCGAACACTGTCTGGACCCGACCGACGCTTTCACCGGCAGTCGGCACGTGCCACGCAGCATCCAGGGTAAGGTGCGGCTGGACCTCGCGCCCGGGCGCCAGCCGGCACGGGTGCTCGGTGACGAGTATCGCTGGCGCTTCGAGGCTGACGTGGCGCTGGCCTTCTCGGCGGAAGGCGGGCAGCAGGAGACGACAACCCGCACGCTGGGTGGCGCCTACGCCAGCTGGCTGCGCGGCGTGTTGAGCGTGCTCGACGACGACGACCAGCAGACCTGGTTGCGCCAGGAGCACCAGCAGACGATCAGCGGTGGCGAAGAGCATAGCTTCGAGCTTGCCGGGCTCGGTGACGTGGAAGGCCCGTTGCAGGTCAGCGGTGTGGTCCGCTACAGCGGGATCGTCGATCCCGCCGCGGCGCTGAAGTATGTCGACGGGGCGTACTGGATGCGCAGTTTCCTCAGCGATGAACGTATAACGAACGAGCACTACGACGCGGAGTTTGCGGGTGTGCACCTGACCAGCACGCATCGCTTCGATCTCGCGGGACACTGGGTGCCGACGCAGACCGGTGCGCAGGTGCAGTTCGAAAGCCGGTTTGGCGCGTTCGAGCGAACCTACCGGGTTGCTGACAACCAGGTAGTGGTGCGCACGGAGGTCCGCATGCCCGCGAGCGAGGTGAAGGTGGGCGAGTTTGCCGAGTTCAACCGATTTCTCGATCTTGCCATCGAAGAAACGGAGATCCGCTTCTGGGGCGCGCTCAGCGAAGGGTAGCGGTGGCAGCGGCGGATCCAGCGGAGTTGCTGCGCGGCGCGGGCCGATGCTGGCTGGCGGCCTTGCCGAGCGTCGCGTTGCTGGCTGCCTGTACGTCAGCGCCCCACGACAGCACCCTGATTCGCGGCACCGGCGGCGACGACCGCCTGTCGGGAACGTCCGAGGCAGATACCTTCGTGGGTGGTCGCGGGGCCGATGTGTTTGTGGTCGATGCTGTGGGCGACACCCCCGACACGGTGCTCGATTTCAGTGTGGAAGAAGGCGACAGCGTTGAGGTGGCCGTAACCGGGCAGACGGCGAAGCGCATCGACCCCGGGGATTTTTCCGTGAACCGCAAGGGCGTGGTTACCTGGCGTATCGCCGGCCGCGACCGCGCGCTGGTCGATCTGCAGCAGAGCGACCTGAAGCTGCGGCTCGATGCGCGCAAGAAACGTGTCGTGCTGAAGTTTTCGCGCAAGTTCTGACGATTCAGGGTGTATATGGACGCGGCGGACCAGAAAGGGGAACGGATCACGAACGGACACCCGGTACTTGAGTCTCTAGACCCTGCGGGTCTATAGTTGCGCCCGTGACATGTTCGACGCACAGCACCAACCTTGCCATCCGGGCCGTTTCTGGCCTGAACGGGCTGCTGTGCCTGCAGCTTCTGCTGCTGCCGGGCTCCCGGCACATCATCTAAACCCCAGGGCCAGACCCACCCAGAATTCACAACGACACCTCCCGAACCGGGGGTGCGTCCTAACGCAGTCATGACGAGGATGAAGCTGCGATGAGCGAGATACAACGACAGAGTGAAGAGACCGACAAGCGTCACGTGCCCGGCCGGGCCGTGGGCGCCATGCCTTTCGAGAAGTACCAGGCCTTCAGGCCGATCGACCTGCCAGACCGGCAGTGGCCGAGCCGTACGCTGACCCGGGCACCCCGCTGGTGCAGCGTGGATCTGCGGGACGGCAACCAGGCGTTGATCGACCCCATGAACGTCGATGAGAAGCTGAGGCTCTGGGATCTGCTGCTCGATATCGGTTTTGCAGAAATCGAGGTGGGATTCCCTGCCGCGTCGCAACCCGACTTCGACTTCATCCGCCGCATCATCGACGAAGACCGCATCCCGGCAGGTGTGTCGATCCAGGTGCTGTGCCAGGCCCGCGCCGAGCTCATCGAACGCACCGTGGAAGCGCTCGAAGGTGCGCCGAGCGTGATTTTCCACCTCTACAACTCCACCTCGGAGCTGCAGCGTCGCGTCGTGTTCGACATGGACCGCTCGGGCATCATCGATCTGGCCGTGCAGGGCACCGAGATTGTCAAAGCCGGCCTGGCAGGGTTCTCGTCTGACGTGACGTTCGAGTACTCGCCGGAGAGCTTCACGGGCACAGAGCTCGATTTTGCCGTGGATATCTGCACGGCGGTGGCCGACACGTGGGGGGCAACGCCCGAGAAGCCCATGATCATCAATCTGCCGTCAACGGTGGAAATGGCCACGCCGAACATCTACGCCGACCAGGTCGAATGGTTCATCCGCAATTTCCCGCGCCGCGATTCGAGTGTGATCAGCCTGCACACACACAACGACCGTGGCACGGGCGTGGCGGCCACCGAGCTTGCGTTGATGGCGGGGGCAGAGCGCGTCGAGGGCACGCTGTTCGGTAACGGTGAGCGCACAGGTAACTGCGACATCGTCACGGTCGGCATGAACCTCTTCAGCCAGGGGGTGGATCCCACCCTCGACTTCCGTGGCATGCCGAAAATCCGGGAGGTGGTGAGTGCCGTCAACAAGCTGGCGATACCAGAACGCCATCCCTATGCGGGCGAGCTCGTTTTTACGGCCTTTTCCGGCTCTCACCAGGACGCCATTCGTAAAGGGATGGCCAAGGTGGAGTTCGACCACTGGGAAGTTCCGTATCTGCCCATCGATCCTGCGGACGTAGGCTCGAGCTACAAGGAAGCGGTGCGCGTCAACTCCCAGTCCGGCAAGGGCGGGGTGGGATTTCTCCTGGAAGAACACTACGGCATCAACCTGCCGCGGGAAATTCTCGTGGAGTTCAGCGGTTTCGTGCAGCAACGCACCGAGGAGCTGGACCGTGAGGTGAAGACGGACGAGATCCTGGACACGCTGATTGCGAGCTACACGGAAGAAAACGGCCCGTTCAAGCTGATCGACTACGATCTTCTGTCGGGTCGCGAGGACGACCAGCGCTGCGTGGCGCGCGTCGAGGTCTCAGAGAACCTGGTCACCGTCGATGGCGAAGGCACCGGACCCATAGACGCGTTCGTCAATGCGCTGGCCCAGACCTTGAACGAGCCCGTGAAGGTGGTGGATTACCACGAGCACTCCCTGGATGCAGGCACCGATGCAAAAGCGATCTGTATCCTGGCGGTGGAGAACGACGATCAGAGTCGCTGTTACGGCATAGGGGTCAGTCGCAACACGATCACGGCGTCGCTGAATGCCGTGATTTCTTCTCTGAACCGGAGGTGGGCGGCGAAAGCGTAGGGCCGGTTACGTCGGCTCGTCGAAAAGCCCCGGTTGCGGATTGGTTCGCCGTTGCTCGATGGCGAGCATTCTGCGTTTCGTAGCAAGCCCGCCATACGCCGAGAAACCGGTGAGACGACCGTTTGCGCCGATGACACGATGGCAGGGCACGATGATCGGCAGGGGATTGCGCCCCAGAGTCCAGCCGACCTTGCGGGACAGGTCAGTGCCGCCGAGCTGTGCTGCGATGGCGCCGTAGGTGCGCGTTTCCCCGGTCGGAATGCCTCGGGCAATCTCGTAAACCTGCGCGGCGAAAGGCTCGATCCCGCTCAGGTCGCACGGGATCGGGCTGAGATCAACGTCGTCGCCGTTCAACAGCGCAACGATGGCGGCGATGGCGGCCGCGGTGGATTTGTCAGGCGTGCCTTCCCTGGCGCCGCTGCGGGCGGCCAGCCGTGTTGCCGTGGCCATTGAAGTTCGTTCCGGCAACTGCGTGGCGACGATCGTGGCGCCGTCCCAGGCGATTCCGCAGGTGCCTATGGCGGTCTGAAACAGCGAGAACGTTGCCATCGCTCTGTCTCCTTCCGGGGGCTGTCACCGGACTGCGAACACTCTGTGAATCGGCCCGCCGTCACCGGTTCTCGATTTTGTAACCGCAACGATGTTGTTGAGCCACGCGTAGCGCGGGTCGCCGGTTTCAAACTGCGGTGTAGCCCGAAAATAATACCTCCATGCGCCGGCGGGGTCGTCCGGCTTCTGCACGTCGAAGGCATAGTCCGCGTTTTCCGGTGCGGTCCAGACACGTCCTTCCCAATGCACGTATAGCAGGGCGTTGTCGTGCGTTTCCAGACAGAAACGCACGTCCAGCATGCCGCTGCCGTCCGGGCGCATCCGTAGCCAGTCCGCCCCCGCGTCGGCAACGACGCGGCCGCGCAGGTGCGGACCCTCGAAGGTGCCGCCTTTGACGAGAAAGATGACGCGCTCACCATCCGCCATGGCCCCTGTTTCCAGGGGAGGCAGATGCAGCTGAACGCGTGCTTCGAACAGAAACTCGAGATCGGGCGGCGCATCTGCGTCCCATGCGGCTTCGCTGTATTTCAGACTGTCGAGCACTTCGGTCTCCGGTTGTGTGCACTGTGCACATATTAAATGTGTGCTGTACACATATAGTCAAGTTGAATCTTGCGGAGGCTCAAATTACTTTGCGCGCATGAGTGATCGAACGTCGAATCTGCTCGGGGTCGTCGGGCTTGCGGTTGCCGATCGCATCGAAGACAGCGCGCGCCAGATCCTGAAACACGCCGGGGAAACGCCCGCTGCGCTGGTGGTCATTGGCTACGGCCTCGGGCCGACCAACGATCAGCTGCGCCGGGTGCTGGGCATGTCCCACTCGGGTACCGTGCGGCTTGTCGACCGTCTTGTGGCAGAGGGGCTGGTTGAACGTCGGGCAGGGCGCGACAAGCGTGAGATTGCGCTGTACGCCACCAAGCGCGGCAAAGCGCGGCGTGAGCAGATCCTGAAGGAGCGCCTGGCCGCGATCGGCCCTCTCCTCGGGTCGCTGACAAGCGCAGAGGAAGCCACGCTGGCGGCGTTGCTGCACAAGATGCTCGCGTCGCTGGGGGCGTCCGATCTGGAACGGCGCACGCTGTGCCGTTTGTGTGACAACCGTGTCTGCACGGATTGTCCCATCCCGGCTGACTTCTGAGCGGCTGCCAGTGCCCTAGGCGGTTTCGAAACTCGCTTTGAAGTGAGCCCGGCACAGCGACACGTACTGCTCGTTGCCGCCAATCTGCACCTGCGAGCCCCTGGACAGCGCCCGGCCCTGCGCGTCAGCGCGAATCACCATCGTTGCCTTGCGACCGCAGTGACAGATCGCCTTGATCTCCTTGATGTCGTCGGCCCACGCCAGCAGGTACTTGCTGCCTTCGAACGGTTCCCCGAGGAAGTCCGTACGCAGGCCGTAGGACAGCACGGGAATCTTCAGGCGGTCACATACCTCACCAAGCTGGTACACCTGTGCCTTGGTGAGAAACTGCGCTTCGTCCACCAGCACGCAGTGCAGCGGCGCGGTTTCAGCGTCAGCCTGAACCAGGCTCAGCAGGTCCTCGTCCTGTCCGAACGGCACGGCCTCCGCCTCCAGGCCGATACGTGACGTGACGCGGCCGACGCCGAAACGGTCGTCGAGGGCTGGCGCCAGCACCAGCGTGCGCATGCCGCGCTCCTGATAGTTGTAGCTCGATTGCAGCAGCGCCGTCGACTTGCCGGCGTTCATGGACGAATAATAGAAATACAGCTTGGCCATAGCGGGTCAGTCCTGCGCCGCGCGGAGGTCTTCCTCTGCCTCCTCCTCGTCGTCGTCATCGTCGTCTTCGCGCGGCACGTGCCTGATTTTCACGGTTTTGACCATGTTGTCTTTGATCTGCAGCGTCTCGAACTGGTATTCGTTCAGCTGCAGGCAGAGATTGGATTCGGGAATCATCTCCAGATGTTCCAGCAGCAGGCCGTTCAGCGTTTTCGGACCTTCCGTGGGCAGCTCCCAGCGCAGCGCCCGGTTGATTTCGCGCAGCACCGCGGTGCCGTCCACGAGGTAGGTGCCGTCCTCCTGCGGGGAGATTTCCGGCATGGCTGAGGCGAAGTCGCTCGTGAATTCCCCGACAATCTCCTCGAGAATGTCTTCCAGCGTAACAATGCCCTGCACGTCGCCGTATTCGTCCACCACCAGGGCGATACGCTGCTTTTCCTTCTGGAAATTCAGCAGCTGCGTATGCAGGGGCGTTGCCTCCGGCACGTAGTACGGCTCACGGGTCAGCTGCATCAGATCGGCTTTGTTGAACTCCTCCGTGTAGAGGAACCGCGCGATACGGCGCAGGTGCAGAATACCCACCACGTTGTTGATGTCACCGCGATACACCGGCAGCAGCGTGTGCTGGCTGGTGGCCATGAGATTGGTCAGGTCTGCCATATCCGCGTCGATGTCGAGGCCGACGATTTCGTTGCGCGGCACCATGATGTCGTTGACGGACACCTGCTCGAGGTCCAGCAGACGCACCATCATGCTCTGGCGCTCGCCCACGCTCACGGCGCCCTCGTTCACGACGGTCTTCAGCTCCTCCGTTGAGAGGTGCTCGGCGTTGTCATCGTCATTCGGCATGAAGGGCCGGACGAGCGCGTTGCTGAACCAGTTCACGAACACCACGGCGGGACGGAAGAGCCGCTGAATCGGTTGCAGCACGAAAACGGCGCGGAAGGCCCAGCCCTCCGGCTTGGCGGCAGCCAGGGTTTTGGGCCCCACCTCGGCGAAGATGAGAAATGTGATGGTCAGTACCCAGGGTGCCAGCAGCACGCCGGTATCGCCCCACAGGCGCAGACCTATCACTGTCGCGATGGTGGCGGCACTGAAGTTCACCAGGTTGTTGCCCACCAGAATGGCGCCGAGCAGCCGGTCCGGCCGACGCAGCATGCGGTTTGCTTTGCGCGCGCCGCGGTGCCGCTCTTTCACCAGGTGCCTCAGCCGGTAGCGGTTCAACGCCATCATGGCTGTCTCGGTGCCCGAGAAGTACGCAGACATGCCGGTCAGCGCGACAATGCTCGCGAACAGGATCCAGACCGGTATTTCGCCCTCGTTCATTCGCCGGCGCTCATGGGGTGATGAGGTACTCCAGCACGAACTTGCTGCCAAGATATCCCAGCACCAGCAAGCTGAAGGCGACGAGGGTCCAACGCACCGCGGTCAAGCCGCGCCAGCCGAAGAGGTAGCGGCCCACGAGAAAGCCCACGTACACCAGCCACGACAACGTGGTGATCACGATATGGTGCGCCACCTGCTGGGCCATGATGTCTTCCAGGAAGAAAAACCCGCTGACGATGGCGGCGGTGAGCAGCACCCAGCCGATCCACAGCATGGTGACCAGCAGCCGCTCCATGGTTTCCAGCGGGGGCAGCCACAGCGCCAGGCCGCGCCCGGGCGCTTTCAGCCGTCGCTCCTGCGCGGCCAGAAGAATCGACTGGCAGGCTGCCATCATCAGCGCGCTGTACGCCGCCAGCGCCACCAGCACGTGGGCCAGCAGTGCCGGTGTCAGCGACGCCTCCGTGGCATTGCCGGGGTCTACGAGCACGCCCACGGCGATGGCTACGATGGCGATGGGGAAGATCAGCAGAAACAGGTTGTGCACGGGGAGCCGGAAGCTTGCCAGCGCCACCACGGTGACGATGACAAGCGCTACCACGTTCACTACGTAGACCAGCGAGAGCTGCGCCCCGGTGGCGGTGAACAGAAGCCCGTGGCTCGCGTAGGCGTGGCACAGCATGGCTACCACGGCAAGCCAGCTTGCGCCCGTGGCGCTGGGCTGCGCGGCGTCCCGGGGCCAGACACGATAGATACCCGCCCCGTACAGGACGACGGCAGCGGCAGCGCTCAGCATCAGCATGTTTTGTGGGCCAGCACTGGCAGATCGATCGGCAGTTGGTTCGAGTGCGCGTAAAGCGGGGCGGCCAGTGTGTCATATCGGCCCGGCCTTCGTCATCCGGGTCTTGTGCCGTGCGGCGTCGACAGCGCATCGCTATAATGCGCGTTTCCATCCAGGATCCCGGCATGTTCGAAAGCCTGTCCGATCGGCTCACACAGACTCTGCGCGGCATCGCAGGGCGGGCCACGCTCACTGAAGAGAACGTCAGCGCCGCGCTCAGAGACGTCCGTGTTGCGCTGCTGGAAGCTGACGTTGCGCTGCCTGTCGTCAAGAGCTTCGTTGATCAGGTCAAGCAGAAGGCCATCGGCACGGTTGTAGCCAACGCTCTGAACCCCGGCGAGCAGTTCGTGAAGCTGGTTCACGACGAGCTCGTGCACGTCATGGGCGATACCAACGACGCGCTGGATCTGGCTGCTGCACCGCCTGTGGTCGTGCTCATGGCGGGCCTGCAGGGTGCAGGCAAAACCACCACCGTGGCCAAGCTTGCGCGGTATCTGAAGGAGCGCGAGAAGAAGAAGGTGGCTGTGGTCAGCGCGGACGTGTACCGCCCCGCGGCCATCGCCCAGCTCGAAACGCTGGCCGGCGAGGTGGGTGCGCACTTCGTGCCGTCCAGCGCCGACGAGAAGCCCCTGGCCATTGCCAGTCGCGCCGTGGAGGAGGCTGGCAAGCAGTTTGCCGACGTGCTGATCGTTGACACGGCCGGACGCCTGGCCGTGGATGAGGCCATGATGACGGAGATCCGCGAGCTGCAGGCGGGTCTGACGCCGCGGGAGACCCTGTTCGTGGTGGATGCCATGACCGGTCAGGACGCCGCCAACACGGCGAAAGCGTTCGACGATGCGTTGACGCTCACGGGGGTGGTGCTCGCGAAAACGGACGGTGACGCGCGCGGTGGCGCAGCGCTCTCCGTGCGATCCATCACCGGCAAACCCATCAAGTTTCTGGGTATCGGCGAAAAAACCGACGCGCTGGAGCCGTTCTATCCCGACCGGCTAGCCTCGCGGATCCTGGGCATGGGAGACGTGCTCAGCCTCATTGAAGAAGCTGAACGCAAGGTCGACAAGTCCAAAGCGCAGAAGCTGGCCAAGAAGATCCAGCGCGGCCGCAAATTCGATCTGGAGGACTTTCGCGACCAGCTCGATCAGATGGCGAACATGGGAGGACTGTCGAGCATGCTCGACAAACTGCCGGGCATGGGCAACCTCCCGGCGGGTGCCCAGTCACAGCTCGATGACGGTATGTTCAAGCGCATGGGCGTCATCATCGACTCCATGACCCCGCATGAGCGGCGCTTCCCCGATGTGCTGAACGGCTCACGCAAGCAGCGCATAGCAAAAGGCAGCGGCACGCAGGTGACCGACATCAACCGGCTGCTCAAACAGCACAAGCAGATGCAGAAGATGATGAAAAAAGTCACCCGCAAGGGCGGTATGCAGAAGATGATGCGTGGCATGCAGGCGCTGCAGGGCATGCAGGGGCAGGGTAAACCCGCGAGGCGTCGTTAGACGCCGTTCTAGCGGCGTTTGCGCGTTGCATTAGCCACTTTTTCCGGTACAATTCGGCGCCTTTCGCAAGACGCTGGATCTTTCGCAACCCATGGTCACCATCCGCCTCGCCCGCCACGGCGCCAAAAAAGCGCCTTTCTACCACCTGACGGTCGCCGATCGCTCTGCCAGCCGTGATGGCCGGTTCATAGAACGCGTCGGTTTTTACAACCCCGTTGCCAAGGGGCAGGCTGAGGTGCTGCGCGTGGATCTCGAGCGCGTCGATCACTGGCTGTCGGTGGGTGCCAAGCCTTCCGAGGTCGCCAACAAGCTCATCCGCAAAGCGCGCAAGGCACAAGGCGCTGCCGGCGCAGCCGACAGTGACGCCGCACCCGCGGAAGAAACCGCTACCGCCTGAACGCCCAACCGCGGCGCCGCCTGCTCCGGCCGAACCGGGTTTCGTGGTGGTCGGGCGCATCGGTGCGCCCCATGGGGTGAAAGGCGCCTTTCGTGTGCAGTCTTTCACCGACCCGGGCGAAAATCTCCTTACCTACACGCCACGCTATTTGAGTGCGGCCGATCGGTGGCAGCACAGTCCCGAGCTTGTGCTCAGCCGGCGCGGCGATGGTTTTCTCGGCAGCCTGCCGGACGTGGCCGATAGAGACCGCGCCATCGCGCTGCGCGGCCGCTGGATCGGGGTCGAAGCAGCCACGCTGCCGGAGCCCGAGGCTGATGAAGTGTACTGGCATGACCTCCTCGGCTGCCGCGTGCAGGCCCCCGCGGGGGCACTCGGCACCGTGCGTGAAGTGCTCGCCACCGGTGCCAACGATGTGCTGCGTGTAGCCGGTGCTGACGGCCGCGAATACCTCATCCCGTACGCGGCGCCTTACGTGGTCGACGTAGATCTCCCGGCGCGATTGATCCACGTCGAGTGGCAGGCGGACTGGTAGCGTGCGTTTTGCCGTTGTTACCCTCTTTCCGGAGCTCTTCGAAGGGCAGGCGGGGGCGGGGGTGTTTTCCAGGGCGCTGCGCGCAGGTGTGCTGGAGCTCGCTTTCTTCAATCCCCGCGACTACGCCGATGATGCCCGCCGCAACACGGACGATCGGCCGTTCGGGGGCGGCGCGGGCATGGTCATGAGCTATGCGCCCCTGACGCGCGCAGTGCAGGCCGCGCGTTCCGCGTTCCCCGGGGCCCGCACGGTATTGCTGAGCCCCCAGGGGCAGGTGTTTCAGCAGGCGCGGGCGGTCACCACAGCGGCCTCAGAAGAAGCGCTGATTCTCGTGTGTGGCCGCTACGAAGGGCTCGATCAGCGCTTTGTAGACCAGTGGATCGACCAGGAATGGTCGATCGGCGACTACGTGCTGTCCGGAGGTGAGCTTGCGGCGTTGGTCGTGATGGACGCGATCGCCCGGCACCTGCCCGGCACGCTCGGCAACAGCCAGTCAAAACTGGACGAATCACACCTTGATGGAACGCTCGATTACCCTCAATATACGCGCCCCGAAATCGTGGACAATCTTCAGGTGCCGCAGGTGCTGCTGGAGGGTGACCACGGCCGGATCGCACAATTTCGACGCCGGGAGGCGCTGAAGAAGACCTTTGATACCCGTCCTGATCTCCTGACGCGCAGGCTCCTCAGCGCGACAGACCGGGCGTTACTGACAACCAGCTGGCAAGCACAAGACGCGCAACGCGCAGACCAGCGCGAAAAACAGAGAGGCTGACCGACCATGCGTAAGAACAAGATCATCGAAGAGCTGGAAAACGCTCAGGCAAATGCGGACGTCCCGGAATTTGGCCCTGGTGACACCGTGGTCGTGCAGGTGCGCGTGAAAGAAGGCAACCGCGAGCGTCTGCAGGCGTTCGAAGGCGTGGTCATCGGCAAGCGCAACCGCGGGCTGAACTCGTCGTTCATCGTTCGCAAGATCTCGCATGGGGTTGGCGTGGAGCGCACCTTCCAGATGCACAGCCCGCTCATCGCGGGTATCGAGGTGAAGCGCCGCGGCGACGTGCGTAAAGCCAAGCTCTACTATCTGCGCGAACGCTCCGGTCGTTCAGCGCGCATCAAAGAGAAGATCGGCTAGCGTTCCGTCGGCTCGACACTTCGCGGCACGGCAGGGCTGGCTCCGGGAAAGAGAGCCAGCTTGCTAGGCTGGGGAGAGAGAGGGGAGGGGAGAGTACCTAGCAAGCTGGTTGGAACGCTGGGAGAGACGACCAGCGGTCCAATTGCTCCAAACTACCTTAGGGGACTTTGGCAACATCGTTGAAGCTCGCTAGGTATATGCAGAGCCCGTGCCAACTTTTCCTGAAGCACCCCCCAACCCCCTCGATAAAATTTATTTTATATATAAATCAAAGGTTTAGAGATATCATAGAGATCTCTTCTCGGATCTGTGGATAACTTAGGGGCCGGCAAGCTTTCGCCGCCTCCCCGCAGAAAGCTGACTTTCCGCGTCACAAGCCGTCAAATTGCGGCCTGCCGCACTTCCTGAGCGGGTCGTTTTTCACATAAGCTCCGTGCGATGGACCCCTCTATCGAGGTTTATCTGGACGCCCTGTGGCTTGAGCGCGGCCTCGCCGAAGCCACGTTGAAGGCCTATCGCACCGATCTGGCGAACGCATCCCGCTGGCTGGAAGACCGCGATCTCTCCCTGCTGACAGCCTCCCACAGCGATCTCGCCGAATGTCTTGCGGAGCGGTTCCGGGCGGGCACGGGCACGCGCAGCGCGGCCCGCTGGTTGAGCGCGTTGAAAGGGTACTACCGTTACCAGCTCGCGCAGCAGCGTTTGACCGTAGACCCCACCGCAAAGCTCTCCCACCCGAAGCTCCGGCGCGATCTGCCGGTGGTGCTGTCTGCCGAGCAGGTTGAGGCCCTGTTGACGGCGCCCGATCTGACTAAGATTCAGGGGCTGCGCGACCGCGCCATGCTGGAGGTACTTTACGCCTGTGGTTTGCGCGTGTCGGAGCTGGTGACGCTGAGCGTGAGCAACGTCAATCTCCGCCAGGGTGTGCTGCGGGTGCTGGGCAAAGGCGCCAGGGAGCGGGTGGTGCCCATGGGCGAAGAAGCGGGTTACTGGCTGCAGCGCTATCTCGAGGAGGCGCGACCGGGCTTCGCCTCGGACGGCGATGCCGGCGCGTGGCTGTTTCCGGGCCGGGGTGAGCGACCGATGACGCGCCAGACGTTCTGGCACGCGATCAAGCGCTATGCCCTGCAAGCTGGGATCGACGTCAACATATCGCCGCACAGTTTGCGTCATGCTTTCGCTACCCATCTGGTGGATAATGGTGCGGATTTACGTGCCGTCCAGCTCATGCTGGGTCACGCGGACCTGTCGACGACCCAGATCTACACGCACGTCGCTCAGGCTCGTCTGCAGCGCCTCGTCGCGGAGCACCACCCCCGGGGATGACGCCAGCGCACATCGACTGCAACCTCTCGGTAAATCTGTTGTCTACCGAGGACCCGGCGCCGCAGAGATTCGGCGCAACGCATACTAAACGGAGCCTTGTATCCCATGAAATCGCCACTCTTTCGCGCTCGCGCGGTACTGTTTGCACTGCTGATCGGTGCTACCGGCCTGCCTTCGGCCATGGCCGCTCAGCCCGAGGTTGTTGCACGGGCCAAGCAGCTTGGCGCCGAGCTGCTTCTGGCAGAGCTCGACCGCGTGCTGCCGCAAATGGAGGTACAGGACGTGTTTGCCTTGCCCGTGGTCGGCATGTTCGGTGTCGACGTGGGTGGCGGGCAGCTGCTGTTCGGTACGGCTGACGGCCGGTATCTCTTCTCGGGGGACCTGTATGAGCTCGGTGACGAGATCATCAATCTCGCGGAAAACCGGCGCGCCGTGAAGCGCAAGGCGATCATGGATGCGGTGCCCCGTGAGGAGATGGTGGTGTTCTCGCCGGAAGGCAAAGCGCGCACCTACGTGAGCGTATTCACCGACGTCGACTGCGGGTACTGCCGCAAGCTGCATCAGGAGATGGCCGCCATCAACGATCTCGGCATTGAAGTGCGTTACCTGGCGTATCCGCGCGCCGGCCTCGGCACCCCTACGGCGAGCAAGATCGTGTCCGCCTGGTGCGCCAGCAATCCCAATGACGCGTTGACGACGCTCAAGAACGGCAAAAACATTCCCACGGCCGATTGCGAAAACCCGGTGGCCAACCAGTACGCGCTGGGGCAGACCGTGGGTGTTACGGGCACGCCGGCCATAGTGACCGAGGACGGTCGATTGCTGCCCGGCTACATGCCGGCCGCGGCTCTGGCGGAGGCGATTGGGTTATAATCGCGGGCTTTCCTGACGGGAAGCTCTCTTGACCAATCGAAAACCCGTTCGCCTCGGCATAGCGGGCCTTGGCACGGTGGCGCAGGGGGTTCTGCGCATTCTCACGGGCAACGCGGCGCTGATCGCCGAACGTACGGGCCTGGACATTACCGTGGCGCATGTCGCGTCACGCACGCCCCGGCCCGAGGTGGACCTCCTGGGGGCCAGCTTTGGTACCGACCTGGCTCAGCTGACGACCGCTGACGATGTCGATATCGTGCTGGAACTCATCGGGGGTGAGCACGCCGCGCGGGATCTCATCGACGCAACCTTAACGGCCGGCAAGCCGGTGGTAACCGCCAACAAGGCGGTGATCGCCCGCTTCGGCAACGAACTTTTTGCCGAGCATCCGGCAGGGGCGCTAGCCTTTGAAGCCGCGGTGGCCGGCGCCATTCCCATTATCCAGGCCATGCGTGAAGCCCTCGTGGCTAATCGTTTTCGCCAGGTTGTCGGCATCATCAACGGTACGTGCAACTACATCCTCACGGCCATGCAGGTGGACGGGCAGAGCTTCGATGCGGCGCTTGCCGATGCCCAACGACTGGGTTATGCGGAGGCAGACCCCGGCTTCGACATCGAGGGTGTGGATGCGGCGCACAAGCTCACCATTCTTGCCGCGCTTGCCTTTGGCGTACCGTTCAGCTTCGATGCGCTGCACGTGGAAGGCATCACCGAGGTCACCGCCGAGGATATCGCGTACGCCCAGGAGCTGGGATATCGCATCAAGCATATCGGCATCGCCAAGCAGACGGACGCCGGCATCGAAGCGCGGGTGCACCCGGCGCTGGTGCCTGCGCAAAAGTTGCTCGCGCACGTCAATGATGTGGCCAACGCGGTGGTGGTAGATGCAGATGCGGCAGGTCAGACTCTCTTCAGCGGTCCCGGTGCCGGCAGTCTGGCCACGGCTTCCGCCGTGCTGGCCGACGTGGTTGCGCTCGCGCAGGGGCAGCCGCTCAGCCCGCCGCAGCCTGCCGACCGTTCTGCCGTGGCGCCGTTCCTCCCCATCGATACGGTAGAGTGTCCCCACTATCTGCGCATTGCCGCCCAGGACGAGCCGGGCGCCTTTGCACAGGTGGCCAACGCCCTGTCCACCCATGGCATCAGCATAGAAGCCGCCATACAGAAAGAGCCCGGTCCCGGCCAGAAAATTGTGCCCATCGTGATTCTCACGCAGGCGGTGTCGGAGGCTGCCGTGCAGGCCGCGATGGCAGAGGTGGAGAAGCTGCCCCAGGTGCATGGCGCCATTGCGCGCATCCGGGTAGAAATGCTCTAGTGGCGTTGCGCCCGGCCGCCTACACCCTCGAGCGGCGCAGTCCCAATGCGGCACCGCTGACGCAGATCGAAAACGCCGTGCTGCGACGCGTGTACGCCAACCGCGGCGTGGCGCATGTGGACGAGCTGGATCGCGCCCTGGCACGTCTGGTGCCGCCCGCGGATCTACCTGACATCGACGCAGCCGCGACCCGCCTGGCGGATGCCGTGGCCGGCGGAGAGCGTATCGTCATTGTCGGTGACTTCGACGCCGACGGAGCCACCTCCGTGGCGCTTTGCTGCCTGGCCTTGAGGGCCTTCGGTGCTGTGCACGTGGACTACCTCGTGCCGAATCGTTTCGAGTTCGGCTATGGCTTGTCAGAGGAGATCGTGGCGCTCGCAGCAGAGCGCGAGTCTGCGGTGATCGTCACCGTGGACAACGGCGTTTCCAGCGTGGCAGGTGTTGCCGCAGCGAACGCGCAGGGCATCGATGTGATTGTCACCGATCATCATCTGCCGGGCGTGGACCGGCCGGCGGCGCTGGCGCTGGTGAACCCCAACCTGCCGGAAGCCACTTTCCAGAGCCGTGCCATGGCCGGCGTTGGCGTGGCCTACTACGTCATGCTGGCCGTGCGGGCAGCGCTGCGTGCACGCAACTGGTTTGATGCCGGCAGAACAGAGCCGAACATGGCGGCCTATCTGGATCTGGTGGCGCTGGGCACGGTGGCTGATGTGGTGCCGCTCGATGCCAACAACCGCCGCCTGGTGCATCAGGGCCTCGAGCGCATGCGCGCCGGGCGCTGTCGGCCGGGCATTGCGGCCCTGGCTGAAGTGGGTCGCCGGCGCCTCGGTACGCTGACGGCGCAGGATCTCGGTTTTGTGCTTGGCCCGCGGCTGAATGCAGCCGGGCGGCTCGATGATATGGCCATAGGCATCAAGTGCCTGCTCGCGGAAGAAGCGGCTGAGGCGCGCCGGCTCGCCACGGCCCTGGACGAGCTCAACCGTGCGCGGCGCCAGCTCGAGAAAGACATGGTCAGCGATGCGCAGTTTCTGCTGGCCGAAGACCAGGCGCGGGACGACGCCAGCGGTCTCACGGTGTACCACGAGAGTTTTCATCAGGGGGTGGTGGGCATCGTGGCGGGGCGCCTTCGCGAGGCCTTTCACAAGCCGGTCATTGCTTTTGCTGACGCGGGCCCCACGGCCCCCGGTGAGTTGAAGGGCTCGGCCCGCAGCATCGACGGCCTGCACATACGGGACGTGCTGGACGCGATCGCCACATCTCACCCGGGGCTGCTGTTGAAGTTCGGTGGCCACGCCATGGCGGCGGGCCTTTCGATCAAGCGCCTGCACTACGAGCGCTTCGGCGTGGTTTTCGACAAGACCGTGCGGGCCTGGCTGACGCCGGATCAGCTCAAAGCCACGCTGGTGTCCGACGGCGAGCTGGCAGTGGATGACCTCACGCTCGACACCGCTGCTCTGCTGCGCGCCGGCGGCCCCTGGGGCAGCGGCTTTCCGGAGCCCTTGTTCGAAGGCGACTTCGAGCTGGTGAGCCAGCGCGTGGTTGGCCAGGATCACCTGAAGCTGGTTCTGAAGACCGAAGGCCGCGTGATCGATGCCATCGCGTTCCGTCAGGCGCCGCTTGCACCCGAATGCCGGCGTGTACGGCTGGCGTATAAGCTCGAGGTCAACGACTACGGGCAGTGGCCGACCGTGCAGCTTGTGGTGGATTACCTCGAGCCGGTTGGCTAAGTGGCTGACACGCCACTAGAATACGCCCCCGCTTTTACCACCACCGGATTCGAGAGCTCCATGGCAGAGATCACCACCGTACGCGAACAGCTCAAAACCCTGAGCGAGCGGGAAACCGCCTTACGGGGGTATCTTTGACTTTGCTGCCAAAGAAGAACGTCTAGAGGAAGTTGAGCGGGAGCTGGCCGAAGGCAGCGTCTGGGACGACCCGGAGACCGCGCGCAAGCTGACCAAGGAACGGGCCGAGCTTTCGGAGATCGTTTCCGTGCTGCGCGACATGAGCGCTGAGCTCGAGGAATTCGGCGAGCTGGCGGAGCTGGCGAGCGATGAGCAGGACGCCGATACGCTCGAGGAGATCGACGCCGCCCTGGGGGACCTCGACAAAGGCCTCGCGGCGCTCGAGTTCCGGCGCATGTTTCAGGGGGAGATGGATCCGGCGGATGCCTTTGTGGAAATCCAGGCCGGCTCCGGGGGAACCGAGGCGCAGGACTGGGCGGAGATGCTGCTGCGCATGTATCTGCGCTGGGCAGAGAGCCGCGGCTTCGAGACGAGCGTGATCGAGCTCAGCCCCGGCGACGTGGCCGGCATCAAGAGTGCTACCGTGGAGATGCGCGGCGGCTTCGTCTACGGCTGGCTACGGACCGAAACCGGCGTGCACCGGCTGGTCAGAAAGTCGCCCTTCGACTCGGGCAACCGGCGTCACACCTCCTTTGCCTCGGTCTTCGTCTCCCCCGAGATCGACGACGACATCGAGATCGACATCAACCCGGCGGACGTGCGCGTGGACACCTATCGTGCCAGCGGTGCCGGTGGACAGCACGTGAACCGCACGGACTCGGCGGTACGACTGACGCACCTGCCGACGAACACGGTGGTGCAATGTCAGAGCGAGCGGTCGCAGCATCAGAACAAGGACCGGGCTTTCAAACAGCTCCGCGCCAAGCTCTACGAGCTGGAGCTGCAGGAACGGCGTGCCGAGCAGCAGGCCATAGAAGACGCCAAGGCTGACATCGGCTGGGGCAGCCAGATCCGCTCCTACGTGCTGGATCAGTCGCGCGTGAAAGACCTGCGGACCAACATTGAACGCACCGACCCGAACAACGTGCTGGACGGTGACATAGACAATCTCATCGAAGCCAGTCTCAAAGCCGGCCTTTAGGAATGCCATGACAGACGATGATCGCGACCAGCTCACTATCCGCCGTGCCAAGATGGAGGCCTGGAAGGCCGCTGGCGGGGCTTACGCCAACGATTTCCGCCGGGAAGCGACGGCTGCGGATCTGCACGCGAAATATGCCGCGGCGGACAAAGCGGCGCTGGAAGCGGCGGGTGAGCTCACAGCCGTGTGCGGGCGTGTCATGCTGCGACGGGTCATGGGCAAGGCGAGCTTTGTCACGCTGCAGGACGACTCCGGACAGATCCAGTGTTACCTGTCCAAGGGCGACCTCGGTGACGAGGCCTACGGCGCGTTCAGCGACTGGTGGGAAATCGGCGATCTCGTGGGTGTGCGCGGTGTGATGATGCGCACCAACAAAGGTGAGCTCACGGTGCAGGCCACCAGCGTGCAGCTGCTGAACAAGACCATGCGCCCGCTCCCGGAGAAGTTCCACGGGGTCACCGATCAGGAGATCCGCTACCGGCAACGCTATCTCGATCTCATCAGCAACGAGTCTTCGCGGGAGGTTTTCCGCCAGCGTTCCCGGATCGTGCAGCGTATCCGCGAGTATTTTCTCGGCCGCGACTTCCTGGAAGTGGAAACGCCGATGATGCACGCCATTCCCGGCGGCGCCACCGCGCGGCCCTTCGAGACCCATCACAATGCGCTGGACATGCCGCTGTATCTTCGCGTGGCACCCGAGCTCTTTCTCAAGCGCCTCACCGTGGGCGGCTTCGAGCGTGTGTTCGAGATGAACCGGACCTTTCGTAACGAAGGTCTGTCGACGCGGCACAACCCGGAATTCACGATGCTGGAGTTCTACTGGGCATACGCCGACTACCGTGATCTCATGGCACTGACTGACGAGCTTCTCATGGTGCTGGCGAAAGACGTGCTGGGTGGCACGCAGCTCAGTTACCAGGGCCTCGAGCTGGATCTGGCCCGGGCGCCGGAGCGCATGACCATGGCCGAGGCCATCGTGCGTTTCGCGGGTGTGGACGAAGCACACATCGAAGATGCGGATCACCTGGCGGCCCGTCTCAAAGCCCTGAACCTCGAACCAGGGGATGGCTGGGGTCTTGGCAAGCTGCAGTTCGAGCTCTTCGAAGCGCAGGTGGAAGAGCGCCTTGCGCAACCCACCTACATCACCGGGTACCCCACGGAGGTCTCGCCCCTGTCGCGGCGCAATGACGCCAACCCGGCGATTACCGATCGCTTCGAACTCTTCATCGGTGGCCGCGAGTACGCGAACGGCTTTTCGGAGCTGAACGATCCCATCGATCAGGCTGAGCGTTTCCGCATGCAGGTGGCGCTGAAGGACAGCGGCGACGACGAAGCCATGCACTTCGATCACAACTACATCGACGCGCTGGAGTACGGTCTGCCGCCGACGGCCGGTGAAGGCATCGGCATCGACCGGCTGGTGATGCTGCTGACCGGCAGCGCGTCGATCCGCGACGTGTTGCTGTTTCCCCTCATGCGGCCGCTGTCGGACTGAACGCCGTGGCCCCGCGGCAGGTGCAGCTCGAAGCGTCCTGGCTTGCGCTCCTGGGCGAAGAGTTCGACAAGCCTTACATGCGCTCGCTCAGCGAGTACCTGCGTGCAGAAAAACAGAAAGGTAAACGCATCTACCCGCCGGGGCAGAGTATATTTGCTGCCTTCGAGCACACGCCGGTGCCCGCTGTGAAGGTAGTGGTGATTGGTCAGGATCCCTATCACGGTGCCGGGCAGGCCCATGGTCTGTGCTTTTCCGTGCGCCCCGGGGTGCCGCAGCCGCCGTCGCTGAAGAACATTTTCCAGGAGATCGAGACAGATCTCGGCACGCCCATGCCGCGGGATGACGGGTGCCTGACAGCCTGGGCGGAACAGGGCGTGCTGCTGCTGAATTCGGTGCTCACCGTCGAGCACGGGCGCGCGCACTCGCATCAGGGGCGCGGCTGGGAACAGTTTACCGATGCGGCCGTGGCGCGGCTGGCGGAGACGCGCGAGCATCTGGTGTTTCTGCTTTGGGGCAGTAACGCACAGAAGAAAGGCGCGCAGCTGAACGGACAGCGGCACTGCGTGCTGCGCGCGCCGCATCCGTCGCCGCTGTCGGCGCACCGCGGGTTTTTCGGCTGCCGGCATTTTTCCAGCGCCAACGCCTACCTACAAAGCCATGGCGCCGAGCCGATCCGGTGGCAATTGCCCTGACCCTCGCGCACACTCTGGCCGCAACGGACATTAGACACAGACCTTAAGGAGCCAACGCATGGTGCAGTCTTCCTCAGACAAGCTGCTCGTCGAACAGGACGGCAACACGGTGGTGGTAACCATCAATAATCCCCCTGCCAACACCTGGGACGACGAAAGCCTGCCAGCCCTCACGGAGCTGGTGGCCCAGTGCGAAGCCGCTGCAGACGTTTACGCCATGGTGTTTGTGGGCCAGGGAGAAAAATTCTTCTCCGCGGGCGCCGATCTGAAGTTGTTTGCCGACGGTGACAAAGACGTCGCCCGCAACATGGCTGACCACTTCGGCAGCGCCTTCGAGACGCTGGCGGGCTTTCGCGGGGTGACCATCGCCGCGGTCAACGGTTTTGCCATGGGAGGTGGTCTCGAGTGTGCGCTGGCTTGTGACATCCGCATTGCCGAGGCGCATGCGCAGCTTGCCCTGCCCGAGGCTACCGTGGGCCTGCTGCCCTGTGGCGGTGGCACGCAGAACCTGGCCTGGACCATCGGCGAAGGCTGGGCCAAGCGCATGATCCTCTGCGGCGAACGGGTGGACGCCGAAACCGCGCAACGTATCGGCCTTGTGGAAGAAGTGGTGGCCCAGGGTGAAGCGCTGGGCCGGGCCAAGGCGCTG
Organism: uncultured Pseudomonadales bacterium; assembly: GCA_964651595.1. Classification (GTDB taxonomy): domain Bacteria; phylum Pseudomonadota; class Gammaproteobacteria; order Pseudomonadales; family Azotimanducaceae; genus UBA4421. The sequence goes on from CAZYYJ010000035.1 coordinate 21,719, forward strand.
GCGGAGCTGGTCGGACGGCAGAGCCCGCCGGCGGTGGCTGCGTGCAAGCACCTCATACAGAGCGCCCGCCACGGCAACATCAATGACGCTTACACCGTAGAGCGCGACCGGTTCGTTGGTTTGTTCGATACCAACGATCAGAAAGAAGGCGTCAACGCTTTCCTGGAGAAGCGCTCGCCGGCATGGACGAACAGCTAGTGAGCGGGGTTGTCATCGAGGAACTGGCGCTCGGAAGAGACAGCGGTGGCCGGGTGCTCGGCCATGCGCAGCTCGACGTGCCGGAAACGCTCAACTCTCTCAGCCTGGCCATGATCCGGGCGTTGGCGCCCGCGCTGGATGGCTGGCGCGAGCGGGACGACGTGGCCGGTGTGCTGATCACCGGGGGCGGCGACAGGGCGTTCTGCGCCGGCGGCGACATCCAGGCTCTGTATCGCGCCATTGGCGAGAACCACGCGGCCGGGACGGTGGTGGACGACTATCCCTTCCGTTTTTTCGAGGAAGAGTACCGGCTGGACTATGCACTGCATTGTTACCCCAAGCCTGTGGTGGCGCTGGGCCATGGCATAGTGATGGGCGGCGGGCTCGGTATTTTCTGCGGCAGCGCCATCCGGGTACTGACCGAGAAGTCACGGCTTGCGGTGCCGGAAATCACGATCGGTCTGTTCCCTGATGCGGGAGCAACCTGGACGCTCGGGCGTATGGCGCCGCATCACGCGTCCTTTCTGGGGCTGACGGGCAGTCACGTGAACGCTGCTGACGCGCTGCTCACCGGCATGGGTACCCATGTTGTTGCCCACGACGCGCGGGCCGATGTGATCAGCGGTCTGCAGGGTTTGCCCTGGGGTGATGAGGCCGCCGCCAACGATGCGATGGTACGGTCCTATCTGGAGGGTCTGGACGCCCCGGCGTTGCCGGACAGTGAGCTGGCTCAGGTGCCCGAGCGGGCCGTGCAGTCGGACGGTTACGCTGCTGAGGTTGCGGCGACGGTGGCGCAGTCTTTTCGTGTCA
>CAZYYJ010000035.1:22767-50174 GCA_964651595.1 uncultured Pseudomonadales bacterium
ATCGACCGGGGCCTCGGCAACCTGAACAGCGGTTGTCCCACCACCGCCGGGATTGTCGTCGAGCAGCTGCGCCGGGTGCCCGATCTCACGCTGGCGCAGAGCTTCCAGCTCGAGCTGAACGTGGCCACGCACTGTGCGCACAACGGGGACTTTCACGAAGGAGTGCGGGCGCTCCTCATCGACAAAGACAACGCGCCGGCCTGGCGCTTCGGAGCTATCGAGCACCTCGAATGGGCACACGTTTTGAGCCACTTCGAGGCGCCATGGCCGGCACATCCGCTGGCGGATCTCGCGTAAGAGGGAGAAATCATGAGTACGATCGGTTTTGTAGGTCTTGGCAACATGGGCGGGCCGATGGCCGGCAATCTGGTGGCAGCCGGGCATACAGTGCAGGTGTTCGACCTGGTGCAGGCGGCCATGGACGCCGTGGCAGGTGCCACAGCCTGTAGCGCGGCGGCCGAGGCGGTGGCGGATGCAGACGTGGTCATCAGCATGCTGCCTGCCGGGCAGCACGTGCGAGCCGTCTATCTGGGCAGCGGGGATCAGCCCGGACTGTTAACCCATATCCGCGCCGACGCGGTGGTGATCGACTGTTCCACCATTGACGCTGAGTCGGCGCGGGCGGTTGCTGCCGGAGCTGCGGAACGGGGCATCAGCATGCTGGACGCGCCGGTGTCCGGGGGGGTTGGTGGTGCGCAGGCAGGCACGCTCACGTTCATTGTCGGCGGGGAGAGCGATGCGCTCGCAAAGGCCCGTCCGGTGCTGGAAGTCATGGGCAAAAACATTTTCCATGCCGGCGACGCCGGCGCCGGGCAGGTGGCCAAGATCTGCAACAACATGCTGCTGGCCATTCTGATGGCGGGCACCTCCGAGGCGCTGGCTCTGGGCGTTGCCAACGGGCTCGATCCAGCGGTGCTCTCGGAGATCATGAAGGTCTCGTCAGGCGGTAACTGGGCGTTGAACGTCTACAACCCCTATCCGGGCGTCATGGACGGCGTACCGTCGTCGAACGACTATGCGGGCGGCTTTCTCGTCGATCTGATGCGCAAAGACCTGGCGCTGGCCATGCAGACTGCCCGGGGCACGGCAAGTCCGGTACCCATGGGTGGCCTGGCCCAGAACCTGTACGAGTTGCACCGGGCGCAGAATGACGCCGGAACGCTCGATTTCTCGAGCATCCAGCGCTTTTACAAGCCGGATCTGGCTTAGCCGAACGCGTCGTTCACGCTGCCGACCTGCTCCAGCAGCGCCTCGCGTTCCAGATCGTCCATCTCCGCGTCGAAGCCGAGGCGGTCGAAGGCTGGCGCGGTGCGCCACGCGTCGTCGTCCAGCAGCGGGTGATCGGTGTCCATCAGGCTCAGGAGGTTGGCGACGCACACCACGTCCACGTAATCTGCGACCTCGACGTCATCGCGTTCCAGATCCAGATAGTTTTCCGGCACGGCAGTCAGCTCCGGCGGGAAATTCCAGTGCTTGAGAATCATGGTGCCGAGCGTCGGATGCAGGGTTTCTATGACCTTGTCCAGCGTGAGGCTGTCGCGCACCACGGTATCGTTCTCTTCCACCCAGCTCAGGATCGGCAGCACGCCGATACAGTGCGTAAGACCGGCCAGCATCGCCTGGTCGGGGCGCAGGCGCGTGTACTGGGTTGCCAGGATCGAGCTCCATGCCGCCACGGACGAGCTGTTGCGCCAGACTTCGCGCATGCGGGAGTCCACCAGGTCGCTCGTGGCCTGAAACATCTGCTGCATGGCGAGGCCGGTAACCACGTTTGCGGCGTACTCCACCCCGAGCCGACTGATGGCCATGCTCAGATCATCGATGGAGCGGGTGGCTCGAAACATGGGCGAATTGGCAACGCGCACGATCTGGGCAGCCAGTCCCGGGTCTTTGGAGACGACGGCAGCCAGCGACACTGCTGAGACGTGCTCGGATTCGGCGGCGTCACGGATTTCCAGCGCTACCTCGGGCAGCGAGGGCATATCCAGCTGATCTTTGGCAAGGGCGGTGTGAATGTCTTCGGCGATCGACTCGACGATAGCGGGCATGTAGGTGTCCTGCAGCGGTGAAAGAGGGGCCTTCGATGAGTATAGACACTCTCCCGGCCACGCCTTCAGGCGACGAGTAAACCTGAGCCCTGTGCCTCATTTTCTGCCTTCGGGCTGCCCGCGACAGCCACCACCGTGCTGCCCGTCACGTCGGGCCAGGCGGCGCCCACCGCGGGTGGGGTGTGGGCCCACGCGAAGGTCTGCAGCTGGCGCTTGACGGCGCCACGGTGCTGGGCCCGGGCGACCACCTCCTGGCCCAGGTAGCAGCCCTTGGTGAAATCCACTGCGTCCTGTGCCACGAGCCCCAGCATCTGCGGCAGAAATTTCTCGCTGACGGGCGCGCTGAGCCAGGCGAAGGCGGTCTCGATCAGGTGGGCAGCCGCAGCGGCTGAAGCATCGACGCCTGCGTTGTCACCTGTGTCGCCCACCCACGCCCAGCGCCCGGCGATGAGGCCGGTATCGCTGGGCTGCAGCATGGGCGCGCCACCGACGGCAAGCTGGCAGCGCGCGAAGCGCGCGTAAGGCGTCAAGAACTCGACGACGCGCTCCGCAAGCGACCCATGCACCAGCAGGCTCACCTGGTGGTCTGCCGTCCGCAGCCAGCCGGAAGCGATGACACGGCCTTTCAGGTTGCACAGCGTCGTTGGCTGGCCCGCTGCATCTGCCGCTTCCGCGTCGCTGGTGACATAACCCTGCAGGAACGCCTGCGGGTCGTTGCCGGAAACATGTACCACGCGAGCGTCCTCCCATCGCAGGGGGGCGCTGCCGGGCTGGCTCGGGTTGTCTGCCATGAGTTGGATCCTACGAAGCGGCGCGCTGATTGCCTGCGCACACGATGCCGGTAGACTGCCTCATCCAATCGGATCTCTGCAATAAGGTGATGGGCAACAGACAAGATGGCAGATGACACCCCGCATGATCTCAAAGCCGTTTACTGGCGCAGCCGTCGTGGCATGCAGGAGCTTGAGGTGAAGCTCCTGCCGTTCCTGCGGGACTGCTACCGCGAGCTGCCGGAGCCTGAACAGCGGGCCTATGATGCGCTGCTGGCAGAGGAAGACTGGCAGCTTTTTGACTGGTTGCAGGACCGGGGGCAGCCGGACGATGCGGCGCAGGCGAGCGTGATGGAGAAAATCAAACGTCATGACGGCCGCGTTTAGCTGCCACCGTCATCATGGGCGGTTGCGTCTGATTGTGACAGTGGTCTTCGCGGTGTCGGCGATGGTCTGGCTTTCCTGGTGGCTCGGCGCGTTCGGTGCGGCGCTGACCGTGGCATTGCTTCATCGCGACCTGCGCGCCCAGCTTCTGCGCCGCGGGTCTCCCAAGCCACTGGCTTTCGACCCGGCCGCGCTGCGTCAGGCGGTGCTCTGGCAATGGGTCGTATGCCTCACGCTCCCGCGCGCGGAGCGGCCCTGGCCGCAGTGGCTGCTGGTGTATCGTGACGAGGTCTCGGCGCTGTCCTGGGCGCGGTTGCGCCGGCAGCTGGTGTCGGGCGCGGTTCAGCCGGTGGGTTTGAGAAACTCGAGCTGATCCATGCTGCCGGGAAACATGATGGTGTCCTGGGCCACGGCAGCAGTGTCGGGATAGTCACGGTTGTAGTGCAGGCCGCGGCTCTCCTGACGAAGGCTCGCTGACCGCACGATGAGCTCTGCCACGTTCAGCAGGTTTCTCAGCTCAATGAGGTCGTCGGTGATACGGTAGTTGGTGTAGTACTCGTTCACCTCCTGCTTGAGGAGGTCAATTCTGTGCAGCGCCCTGGCGAGGCGTTTGTTGGTGCGCACGATGCCGACGTAGTCCCACATGAAACGCCGCAGCTCGTCCCAGTTGTGGGCGATGACCACCGATTCGTCAGAATCGGTGACCTGTGACTCGTCCCAGTAGGGGATGGTGGGTATCGACACCGGTCGGTGCAGCTGGGAGATGATTTTTTCGGCGGCTGAACGTCCGAATACCAGACACTCCAGCAGTGAATTGCTGGCCAGACGGTTGGCACCGTGCAACCCGGTGTAGGAAACCTCGCCTGCCGCATACAGGCCGGCCAGATCTGTCCGGCCGTACTGGTCGACCACCACGCCGCCGCACGTGTAGTGCGCAGCCGGCACCACCGGTATGGGGTCTCTGGTGATGTCGAAGCCGAACTGCAGGCAGCGTTCGTGGATGGTAGGGAAATGTGAGCGCACGAAGTCGCCGGACCGGTGGGAGATATCGAGATACACACAGTCTGCGCCGAGCCGTTTCATCTCGTTGTCGATTGCGCGCGCCACAACGTCCCGCGGTGCAAGCTCCCCGGCGGCGTGGAACTTGTCCATGAAGCGCTGGCCGTTCGCCAGCTTCAGCGTGCCGCCTTCGCCGCGCACGGCTTCCGAGATGAGAAAGCTGCCTGCGTGCGGGTGATACAGGCACGTCGGGTGAAACTGGTTGAACTCCATGTTCGCCACGCGGCAGCCGGCCCGCCATGCCATGGCAATGCCGTCTCCGGTGGAGCTGTCCGGATTGGAGGTGTACAGGTACACCTTGCTGGCGCCTCCAGTGGCCAGCACAACAAAATTCGCCTGGAATACTTCCACGTGCCCGGTGGATCTGTTGAGCACATAAGCGCCGGCACACCGGCGCGGATAGCGTCCCAGCTTGGACAGATTGATGAGGTCGATGGCCATGCGGTCGTTCAAAAGCTCGATGTTGGGGTGGTCGAGCACCCGCTGGGTCATCTTCTCGGTAATCTCGCGGCCGGTTGCGTCGGCAACGTGCAGCACCCGCCGCTGGCTGTGCCCGCCTTCGCGGGTGAGATGGTATTCGTTGGCTTCGCGGTCGAAATCCACGCCCCAGCGGGACAGCGCCGCAATGGCGTCGGGCGCGTTCTCCACGGTGAAGCGCACCACCTCGTCGTCGCACAGTCCGGCACCGGCGGTCAGGGTATCGGCCACGTGTTCTTCGAAGCTGTCTTCGGGTGCGGTTACCGCGGCGACGCCCCCCTGTGCCCAATGAGACGAACCGGAGGTGATGTCGCCTTTGCACAGAACGGTGACGCGGGCGTGGTCGGCGAGGTGCAGCGCGGCCGAAAGACCCGCGGCGCCGCCGCCGATGATGAGAACGTCTGTTGAGAAACGCTGCGACACACCGAATTCCTGCTGTTGCCGGGTGGAACGATCCTGGGCTGCAACCTTCACAGAACGTTGAGTCTGTCCCTTCGACACTGTGATGACAGCCAGCGCTAGTATATAGAGCCGTAGAGCGGCAGAATATCGCCGCTTCGACCGGGCTCGATCGGAGCGCTCGGTGATGGAAACACATCTTGGCTGAAGATACCGACAAAGAACTCGTCAAACGCGTCCAGCGGGGCGACCAGGTTGCATTCGACCTCCTGTTCGCCCGCTACCAGAGTCGCATCCTCAACCTCGTGAGCCGCTACGTGCGCGACAGCGAGGAAGTGCAGGACGTGGCCCAGGAGGCGTTTATCAAGGCGTACCGCGCCCTGCCCAAGTTTCGTGGTGACAGCGCGTTCTACACGTGGCTGTACCGCATCGCGATCAATACGGCCAAGAACTATCTGGTGGCACGCAGCCGCCGTCCGCCCAGCACCGATGTGGACGTGGACGACGCTGATCACCGGGATGATGCCGACATGCTGCGCAGCGGTGAAAATCCCGAGGCGGCGCTATCGCGCGATCAGTTGAAAGCAACCATTCATCAGGCCTTGTCAGATCTGCCGGACGATCTGCGCAGTGCGTTGACGCTGCGCGAGTTCGATGGGCTAAGCTATGAGCAGATTGCCGAGGTGCTGGAATGCCCGGTAGGTACTGTGCGCAGCCGGATATTCCGGGCGCGGGAGTTTGTCGATCAGCGCATGCAGCCGATTCTGCGGCCGCATGCGGTCGAGGACACCGGTTCGTAGGGGTACGAGCGCGAATAAAAGAGACGCGAACTAAAGAAGGCGGAGAGTGTCATAGAGGGAGCACGACCTGCGCAACGGGTCAGGTTGCGGTAAGAAAGCCTGGTCGCCAGCGCCGTGCAGAGGAAGAGAAGTGGAGAATCATGTCTGAGCAGTTGAAAGAATCCATGTCCGCCGTCATGGACGGCGAAGCTGACGCGTTCGAGCTGCGCCGGGTCCTGGACGAAGCCACCGGTAACGAAGACCTGCGCGAGCAGTGGCACCGTATGCATCTGATGCGCGATGTGCTTCGCGGCGAGCTGGCATCCACCGATGATGCCCGCACGCTGCGTGAACGCGTGCAGATTGAGCTGGCAGCACCGTTCGACGACGCGGTTCAGGCCGAACCGTTGCACGAGGTAGCGGGTGGCGGCGGCGCGTCGTCCCGGCCGAACTGGCTGGGTCGCATGACCGGCACCGCGGTAGCGGCCGGTGTCGCCATGTTGATTGTCTTCAGTGCGGACTTCGGCGGCGCCCCGGACGCGCCTGAACTTGCGGAAGCAGACCCGTTCATGAACACGGAGATCACCGAGGTCGACGTCACGCGGCAGGACGCTTTGCGCATGTTGCACCATCAGTCCAACGGACTGAACGCGTCGGGTGCGGTGCCGTTCATCCGCATGGCCACCTACGGCCGCAGCCAGGCTGACCGCTGGGCGGTGGAGCCGGAGGCGCCTCCTGCGGTCAATCCACCCGCCGAGCGCTGAGCGTTTTGCGGCGGGTGCAGGTGTCTGTCTTGCGGCCCACGCTGGCGTGCTGGGTGCTGGCTGTGCTGCTGGCCCCGGCGCAGGTCGTCGCCGACGGCAATGCGCTGCTGGTGCGCATGAACCAGGCCTTTGCGGAGCTGGACTACGACGGCGTGTTCACCTACGCGGCGGGGACGGATCTCACCGCTTTGCGCGTGGTGCACAAGGTGGTGGACGGCACTCAGCGTGAACGCCTCATTCATCTGAACGGTGCCCCGCGCGAGATCATCCGCCACGGCGAAGACGTCATCTGCGTCGTCACCCCAGGCGACGACATTGCGGTGCTGGAACAGGCGATTCCCGCCGGCCCCTTCGCCCGCGCCTTCGTGCGCGAGTTCGAGCGCCTTGCCGATTCGTACCGTGTGGACACCATGGGCGAAGGACGTGTTGCGGGCCGGCAGGCGGTACGCGTTGCGGTCTCTCCCCTCGATGAGCACCGTTACGGATTCCGGCTGTGGCTGGATGCGGAAACATCGCTGCTGCTGCGCTCGGAGCTGGTCGACCACGACGGTGAACGGTTGGAAGTGTTCCAGTTCAGCCAGGTAAGGTTTGGTGACGAAGTAGCACCGGAGGCGCTGGAACCGGAAGAAATCAGCGGCTCGATGGTGAGTCATCTCACCCTCAAGGCACCTACGGAATTGCCGCAGAACGAAGCCGGGCAATCGCCGCGCCGCTGGAGCGTGGGCTGGTTGCCCCAGGGTTTCAAAATGGCGGCGCAGGACCTGCGACGCAGGCCCGCGGACGCGCAGGACGTGACCAGCATGGTCTACAGCGACGGGCTGGCCACGTTCTCCATCTTCATCGAATCCATGCCCGAGACCGGTGCCGCGCCGATGATCTCCCAAAGCGGAGCGACCGTGGCCATTACGCAGGGCGTGCAGGCCTTCGGCAGACGCTATCTCGTGACGCTGGTGGGTGAAATTCCCAGCGCGACCGGCCAGAAGGTGCTGACTTCGCTGGCCGGCGCGTGAGGGCTGCGGGCTGTGGCGCCGGGTGCCGCGGCTGTGCAGCACCCCCGCCGGTCACGGCAGCCAGGGCGGCACGCGTGCGGGATGCCTCCCGCCATCTCACGATGGTTGCGGCCCTCGGTCTCGTCATGCTCGGTGCGCTGACCTGGCTGCTGGATACCGCCAGCCCGGGCATGGCGCTGGTAGCGGTCCTCGGCGTCCTGAGCATGGGCGCCATACAGGCGCGAATTGCCGCCCGGCGGCAACGCAGTAGTTCGTTTCAAGGAGTCCATCATGCCTAAAGCCATCGTTTGTATCGTGCTCGGTGTCGTTGCGGGGATTCTGTCGCCGACGCTGGCTGCGCGGGAGCTGCCGGACTTCACGGCGCTGGTTGATCAGAACGCCCCTGCGGTCGTCAACATATCGACAGTGGGTGAGGTGGAGCGTCCGCGGTGGCGCGGGCGTCGTAACGAGGAGCTGGATGAGTTTTTCCGCTTTTTCATGCCGCCCGATCGCGGAGAGCGGCGACAGCCGTCGAGATCGCTGGGCAGTGGCTTCATCGTTTCTGCCGACGGGCTGATTCTCACCAACCACCACGTGGTTGATGGTGCCAGCGAAATCATCGTGCGTTTCTCGGACCGGCGTGAGCTGGTGGCGGAGCTGGTGGGCAGCGATCCGCGGTCGGACCTGGCCGTCCTGAAGGTGGAAACGGACGACGACCTGCCCACTGTGGAGATCGGCAGCTCCGAGGTTCTGCGGGTGGGTGAATGGGTGCTGGCGATCGGTTCCCCCTTCGGTTTCGATTATTCGGTGACGGCAGGCATTGTCAGCGCCAAAGGACGTAGCCTGCCCACGCGCCAGAACGAAAACTATGTGCCTTACATCCAGACGGACGTGGCTATCAACCCTGGCAACTCCGGCGGGCCTCTGTTCAATCTGGATGGGCAGGTGATTGGCATCAACGCGCAGATCTACTCCAACTCCGGCGGCTTCATGGGGGTGTCTTTTGCCATTCCCATAGACGTTGCCATGGACGTGGCGCAGCAGCTGCAGGATGCGGGGCGGGTCTCCCGCGGTTGGCTCGGGGTGATGATTCAGGAGGTGAACCGCGATCTTGCAGAGAGTTTCGGGCTCGATCGGCCGCATGGCGCGCTGATTTCCCGCGTCATTCCCGACACGCCGGCGGCGCAGGGCGGCCTCGTTGAAGGAGACATCATCACACGCTTCAACGGTCATGCGATCGAGCGCTCCTCCGAACTGCCCCAGCGTGTAGGGCGTGTGCGGGCCGGCCAGAGCGCCGAAGTGGAGCTGGTGCGCGACGGGCGCGTGATGCGGCTCGATCTGAAGGTCGGTGAACTGGCGGATCTCGCAGCGGACGGTTCGCGACCTGAGCTCACAGCGTTGCAACCGGACCGCCTGGGGCTGGTGGTGGAGGCGCTGTCACCAGAAGAGCAGGAACGGCTCGACGTCAGCGGCGGCGTGCGCGTGCGCAGTGTGGAGGGGTCCGCGGAAGAAGCCGGCGTGCGTCCGGGGGATGTGCTGACGCGTCTCAACAACCTTACGGTCACGAGTGTCAGCGAATACCGCGACGCGGAACAGTCGCTGGAGGCCGACGTCACGGTAGCCGTGCTTGTGCTGCGCAATCGCAGCCCGGTGTTCCTGCCCATTCGCGTGCCTGAATAGGGTTCTGCCACCCTGCGCGGGCGGCGGGGCCGCCTGTTCTTCATCAGGCTGCTAAGCTAAACTCGCGCGCCGGGAAGCGTCCGCTTCCCGGCGATTACCCACTGGAGCTGTCGTGCCCGCCATCGAGCACATCCGCAACTTTTCGATCATTGCCCATATCGACCACGGCAAGTCGACGCTGGCAGACCGCTTCATCCAGCTCTGCGGTGGTCTGTCCGAGCGTGAGATGGCCGAGCAGGTGCTGGACAGCATGGATCTCGAACGGGAGCGGGGCATCACCATCAAGGCGCAGAGCGTCACGCTTCACTACGATCGCTCGTATGCACAGCGCTGTCAGTTGAACCTCTTCGACACGCCCGGGCACGTCGATTTCAGCTACGAAGTATCCCGGTCGCTGTCGGCCTGTGGAGGTGCTCTGCTGGTTGTGGATGCCGCGCAGGGCGTTGAGGCACAGTCCGTGGCGAACTGCTATACGGCCATCGAGCAGGGCCTGGAAGTTCTGCCCGTGCTCAACAAGATCGATCTGCCGCAGGCCGAGCCGGATCGCGTGGCTGCGGAGATCGAAGACATCATCGGTCTCGATGTGTATGGCATCCAGAGCGTCAGCGCCAAGACCGGCGAGGGTGTGGAGGGGTTGCTCGAGTATCTCGTCGAGCAGATACCCGCACCGGCCGGTGATCCGGAAGGCGACCTGCAGGCATTGATTATCGACAGCTGGTTCGACAACTACCTCGGGGTGGTGTCGCTCGTACGTGTGGTCGAAGGCAGGCTGCGGAAGGGTGAAAAGATTCTGGTGAAGTCCACGGGCAGGCAGCACGTGGTGGATGACGTGGGGCGCTTCACCCCCAAGCGGGAATCCGACCAGGCCCTGGCTGCCGGTGAGGTGGGCTATGTGGTCGCTGGTATCAAAGAAATCCAGGGCGCCCCGGTGGGCGACACGCTGGTGTCGGCGCGGGCAGCCGACGTGGCTCAACTGCCGGGTTTCGCCCGGGTGAAACCGCAGGTGTATGCGGGCCTGTTTCCCGTGTCCAGCGACGACTTCGAAAGCTTTCGCGAAGCGCTGGAGAAGCTGGTGCTGAACGACGCGGCGCTGTTCTACGAACCCGAGAGCTCGGACGCGCTCGGTTTCGGCTTCCGCTGCGGCTTCCTGGGCATGCTGCACATGGAGATTGTGCAGGAGCGACTGGAGCGCGAGTACAACCTGGATCTGATCACATCGGCTCCCACGGTGGTGTATGAAGTGGAGCTTGGCGACGGCAGCGTACAGCTGGTGGACAACCCATCCCGCATGCCGGCGAATTACAACGAGATGCGCGAGCCCATAGCCGATGTGAACATCCTGGTGCCGCAGGACTACGTCGGCAATGTGATGACACTGTGCGTGGACCGGCGCGGGGTGCAGAAAGACATGCATTTTTCCCAGGGGCAGGTGGCCATGCATTGGGAAATGCCCATGAACGAGGTGGTCATGGACTTCTTTGACCGCCTCAAGTCCGTGAGCCGGGGCTTTGCATCGCTGGACTACAGCTTCAAACGCTTCGAAGCAGCCAACCTGGTGAGGCTGGACATTCTCATCAACGGCGACCGGGTGGACGCGCTGGCCAGCATCGTGCATCGCGACCATGCGCAGGGGCGCGGGCGCGCCCTGGCGGAAAAAATGAAGGAGCTGATTCCGCGCCAGCTCTTCGACGTGGCAGTACAGGCGGCCATCGGCGGACAGATCATCGCGCGCCAGACGGTTAAGGCGCTGCGCAAGAACGTGACTGCGAAGTGTTACGGCGGCGACGTGACGCGCAAGAAAAAGCTCCTGGAAAAACAAAAAGAAGGCAAGAAGCGCATGAAGCAGGTGGGCAGTGTGGAGATTCCTCAGGAAGCCTTTCTGGCGGCGCTGCGCGTCGAGCGCTGAGGAACGAACGCGCATGGACATAGACCTGCCGGCGATTCTCTTCTGGGCGGTGCTCGCGTGTGGCCTCATCTGGCTGGGAGACGTGCTGCTGTTCAGAAACCGGCGTCTGGAGGCCGACGCGGAAGCACCGGATCCCACGCTCGTGGAGTACGCCAAGTCGCTGTTTCCGGTGCTGTTTCTTGTGCTGATACTCCGCAGTTTTCTTGCGGAGCCGTACCAGATACCGTCCGAGTCGATGGTGCCCACGCTGGAGGTGGGCGACTTCATCCTGGTGAACAAATACGCCTACGGCCTGCGTCTGCCGGTGTTCGGCACGAAAGTGCTGGATGTGGGAGATCCGCAGCCGGGTGACGTCATGGTTTTCATCCCGCCCCACGATCCGCGTTACTTCATCAAGCGGGTAATCGGTGTGCCGGGCGATCGAATCCGCTATGAGAACAAGGTGCTTTACATAAACGACGAACGGCTGTCGTACGAGCTGGTTGGGCAGGTCGGCGGTACCCGCAACCGACCCGTCAACGAGTTCATCGAAACCATCAACGGGGTGGAGCACTCGATTTACCGCACAACCCGACCCGAGCGCGCCAGGGAGTGGGAGATTCCCGAAGGGCGCTACCTGATGATGGGAGACAACCGGGACATGAGCGAAGATTCCCGCGTATGGGGTCTGGCGCACGAGTCCGCCATTGTCGGGAAAGCGGTTGCGATCTGGATGCATAAGGATCCAGGCTTCAAATTGCCAACTTTTGAACGTAACCAGTGGCTGAATTAAGGTACGCTGCGAGCTCCTGCAGCCGTGATCGCATCGACCATGTCCGTCATATCTCCCCGCAGCTTTCCCCGTACTGCTCCCCGCTGGCCGAAGTATCAGCGCGGCATGGGCAAATGGGGTTGGTTGTTTGTGACCGCGTTCTCGATAATGGCGTTCACCACCGCTTTGAAGGTGGGCCCGCACTATATCGACTTCGAGATCGTCAAGAGTACGCTGGAACGCCTCCCCGCGGATGTGCACAGCAACAAAATGTCCCGGGACAGTATCCGCGAGCACTTCGACAAGCAGTTCCGCATAGAAACCATCACGTTCAAAGCCCGCGATATCGTGGAGATCGAGCGGGATCGGGAACGCACATCGATCAGCGTGAACTACGAGGTGCGCGAACCGCTCTTCTACAACGCCGACGTGGTGCTGGTTTTCAGTGAGCAACGCGTCTTCGAATAGACCGCGTCTTCTCGAGCGCCTGCAGGAGCGCCTGGCCTACCGTTTCGCCGACGTCGAGCTTCTGGAGCTCGCCCTCACGCACAAGAGTTTCGCCCAACAGAACAACGAACGGCTCGAGTTCATCGGCGACGCCGTGCTCGGTTACGTGATCGGGATAGAGTTGTATCGCCAGCATCGCGGCCTCAAGGAGGACGTGCTGTCGCTGATGCGCGCACAGCTGGTGCGAGGTTCTACGCTTGCGGAACTGGCGCGCGAGCTGGAGTTGGGCGACTGTCTGCGCGTCGGTGCCGGGGAGCGCAGAAGCGGCGGCCGGCATCGGGACTCAATCCTCGCTGATGCGCTGGAAGCGCTGGTGGGGGCCGTACACGAAGACAGTTACGCGACCCACGGCGCCGCGCCCGCCATCAGCCTCGTGCAACGGCTCTTCGAGGCGCGACTGACGCGCCTGTCCAACGATGCGCTCGACGACCTGCTCAACGATCTGAAAGACGCGAAGACGCAGTTGCAGGAGCACCTGCAGGGCCGCAAGCTGCCGTTGCCGGAATACGAGGTGGTGGCGACGGAAGGCGCGGAGCACGCGCGCCGGTACACGATGCGCTGCACGGTGCCATCGCTGGACGTGGCAGCGGAGGCAGAAGCAAGCTCGCGGCGGGCGGCGGAGAAACTGGCGGCGGAGAAGGTGTTGGCCCTTCTGGACCAAAGAGATGGATGAATCTGCAACACATTGCGGTTACGTGGCACTGCTCGGTCGGCCCAACGTTGGCAAGTCGACACTGCTGAATCACGTGCTGCGACAGAAGATTGCGATCACCTCGCGAAAGCCGCAGACCACGCGCGAGAACCTGCTGGGGGTGGATACTGACGGTGCCTATCAGGCGCTTTACCTCGACACGCCCGGGATCCACGAGCAGGAGGCGAAAACCAGCAAAGCCCTGAACAGCTACATGGTGAACGCTGCTAAGAGCGTGCTGGGTGACGTGGACCTGCGTGTCATGCTTGCCGAGGCAGGGCGCTGGACCACGCAGGACGAAACGGTTGCCGGGCTGTTGCGTACCGTCGGCAAGCCCAGCGTGCTGGTGCTGAGCAAGGTGGATCTGGTTGCCCGCAAAGAAACCCTGCTGCCGCAGATGGCAACGCTGCATGAGCGCGGCCTCTTCGAGCACATCATTCCCATGAGCGCGCTGCGCGGCGACGGTATCGACGAGTTCCGGCGGGTAGTGTTCGACTACCTGCCCGAATCCCCACACCTGTATGCCCCGGATGAAATTACGGACCGCAGCGAGCGGGCCCTGGCCGCGGAGATCGTGCGCGAGAAGCTGATGCGACAGCTGGGGGACGAGATACCGCACAGCGCTGCCGTCACCATCGAACGATGGGACGAGCGGCCGGAGCTGGTGGAAATTCACGCTGAGATCTATGTGGAACGGGCAGGGCAGAAGCGCATTGTCATCGGCAATCAGGGCCAGCGGTTGAAGCTGATCGGCCAGGAAGCCCGCGGCGATATCGAACGGTTGCTCGACCGCAAGGTGATGCTGCATCTATGGGTGAAGGTGCGCAAAGGCTGGACCAACGATGCGCGGCAGCTCAAACGGCTGGGTTATGACTGATGGCGCGCCAGTACCCGCACGCGCTGGTGATGCATGTCCGTGACTATCGCGAGACCAGCGCCATGGTGCGTTTCTTCACCCGCGAGGACGGACAGCTCACAGGTGTCGTGAAAGGGCACCGACGCGCGCGCAGTCGTCAGACACCGCTCGCTGCCTTTCAGGTGGGTGCGCTCGGTACCGCCGGACGCGGTGGTCTTCTCACGGTGACCGGCTTCGAGATGGAACGGACTTTTGCGCTTGTGGGCGACACGCTGGCAGCTGGTTTCTACGTGCTGGAGCTGATCAAGCGGGGCCTGGTCGAGCGCCAGGCAGAGCCGGACGTGTACGATGCCACGCTGGCTGTGCTGGCGGCGCTGGAAGCGAACGAGGCGGTCAGCGTGAGCCTGCGCCAGTTCGAATACCACGTGCTGCACGCGCTGGGCTATGGCGTTGACTTTTCTGTCACTGGGGACGCGGGCGCGCCGTTGGCGCCGGACAACTTCTACCGTTTCGTTCCCGAGGTGGGGCTGGTGCCTTGCCGGGGAGACGATGGGCAGGCGCTGCGGGGGGATGTGCTGCTCGGAGTGGCCGCGGGCGAGTGGCATCGCCCCGGGGTTCCGGCGGCCGCACGCAAGGTGCTGCAGAGTGCGCTGATGCCTCTGGTAGGACCGGAGCCGCTGGTGAGCCGCCAGTTGCTCAATCCCCAGCGGGAGACGTTGTCGTGACCTCCCGGCGAGGCCCCCGGGAAGTGCGGGTGGACGTGGCGGGCCTCAACGGCGAAGCCCAGGGAGAGGGGCAGGTTGACGGCAAACGCATCGCGCTGCGCAACGCGCTGCCGGGGGAAACGGTCACTGGCCGCATATTGAAGCGGCGCAAAGGTGTGCTGTACGGGGATGGCATCGAAGTGGCGGCAAACGCCAGCGGCGAGCGTGTAGCCAGCGCGTGCACCGCATTTCCCCGCTGTGGTGGTTGCGCGTTGCATCACCTGGACTACGCGCGTCAGCTCGATCTGAAACAACAGATGCTGGCGCGGGAACTGCAGGCGGCCGGGGTGCAACCGGAGCGCTGGCGGGCGCCGGTGAGCGAAGGGCAGCTGCACTACCGTACGAAAGCGCGCCTGGGTGTCCGGCAGGTGGGAGAAAGGGTGCTGGTGGGCTTCCGTGAGTCGTTCAGCAATCGTGTGGCCCGGTTGTCGACCTGTTTGTCGTTGACACCGGAGCTGGCGGCTTTGCTGGTGCCGTTACAGACGACGATCGGTGCGCTGTCTGGCGCCGATCGCGTTCCCCAGGTGGAGGTGGCGCAGGGGGAGGACGGGGTAGCGATCATTGTGCGACATCTGGACGCCATGCACGGCGACGACGTGGATTTGTGGCGCGCCTTTCAACAACGCCACGGGGTGCAGGTGCTGCTGCAGCCCGGGGGCTATGAAACGGTGCACGGGCTGGACGACGGTCCGGTGCGGCTGCTCAGTTATCAGCTGCCACGTGCGGGCGTGGTGCTGCGCTTCGATCCCAGGCAGTTCACGCAGGTGAATTTTGCGGTGAACGCGTCCATCGTGGATGCGGTGCTTGCCTACCTCGACGGCACGGCGGGACCGGTGGCGGACCTGTTCTGTGGTATTGGCAACTTCTCGCTGCCGCTGGCGCGACGGGGTCTGACGGTGCACGGTTACGAGCTTGCCCCTGACGCCGTGGCGCGCGCGGCGGAGAATGCGCAACTCAATGGCGTGGCCGCACGTACCACCTTCGAGGTGGCGAATCTCTACGATGGCTCGCTGCGGCTGCCGTCCGACGTCTCCAGTCTGGTGCTGGATCCGCCACGCAGCGGTGCAGGCGAGGCCCTCAGCGATTGGGTACAATCGCCGGCGCTGACGCGCATCGCGTACGTTTCCTGTAACCCCGTCACTTTTGCGGCTGATGCGGCGCGCATCGTTGCGGCAGGGTTTTCGCTGGAGGCGGTGGGCGCGTACGACATGTTTCCTTATACCGCGCACGTGGAGACGCTGGGTGTTTTCCGCCGCGCATAGCGCGGTGGGCGATCGCAGGGGTGACTCAGGGTAGCTGATGGTCAAAGTGCAGAAAGAACTGCCGCGCCGCGCTGACGGCGTGGTGGACACGATGGCCTGGGCCGCCGCGGTGGGCGCGACGCACGAACGCCTGGAAGACGACAGGCTGGCCGTAGCTGCCGCGGAGCTGTCGAATCACGATCCTCTTTCGGCGGCCCAGGGCATGGAGCTGGCGGCGCTGCTGGCTGAGCTGCAGCTGGATCAGGCCGCCGTGCTCGCTGGTCTCATCTATCGCACCGTGCGCCTGGGGCGTCTTGGCGACGCGCAGCTGGAGGCCATTGCCGGTGCCCGGGCGGTGTCGCTGGCTCAGGCTGTGGCCGCCATGGCGCAGACGAGCCTGCTCGAGATGTCGGACGCGCGCCTGCACTCCAGCGAGCAGACAAGCCAGGTGGAAAACGTCAAACGCATGCTCGTGGCCATGATCGACGACCCGCGGGTGGCGGTGATCAAGCTCGCCGAGCGGGTGCTGGCCCTGCGGCACGCCAAGCACTACGAGGCCGCAAGACGCCGACGCACGGCGCAGGAGGCGCAGGCGGTGTTCGCCCCTCTGGCGGGGCGACTGGGCATTGGCCAGCTCAAATGGGAGCTGGAAGATCTGGCGCTGCGCTACACCGAGCCGGATACCTACAAAGACATTGCCAGTCAGCTCCAGGGCAAACGTACGCAACGCGAAGCGCAGATGCATCGCATCGTCGACCAGGTGCGGGGCCTGTTGCGCAGCCAGGGGATCGATGCGGAGGTGACGGGGCGGGCAAAGCATATCTTCTCGATCATCCGCAAAATGCGCGCGAAAGACGTGGACTTCAACGAGGTGTACGACGTGCGGGCCGTGCGTGTCATTGCTGACAGCCTCGGACAGTGCTACGCAGCGCTATCGGTGATCCACACCCGCTGGCCTCACGTGGCCAGCGAGTTTGACGACTACATCGCCAATCCCAAGGAGAACGGCTACCAGAGCATTCATACGGCGGTGACGCTGGACGATGGTGAAACGCTGGAAGTACAGCTGCGGACACGCGCCATGCACGAAGAAGCGGAGCTGGGCGTGTGCGCGCACTGGAGCTACAAAGGGGAGACAGACGACGCGCCGACAACCGAGGCGTACGGCCAGAAGATGGACTGGCTGCGGCAGGTGATGGAGTGGCACGAAGAGCTGGGGGGGACAGAGCGGCTGAGCACGCTGCTGCGCCACCGCATAGAGGATGAGCGCATTTTTGTAGCCACCCCGAAGGGCCACGTGCTGGAGCTGCCGAACGGTGCGACGGTGCTGGATTTTGCGTACCGCGTGCACACTGACGTAGGCCATGGCTGCATTGCCGCGCGGGTGGACGGGCGCCCGGCGCTGCTGGATCAGGCCCTGTCGACTTCCCAGCAGGTGGATATCTCAACCGGACCGGCGGCGCCCCAGCGTCTGTGGCTGGAACGTCCGCTCGGCTACGTGCTGACCGATCGGGCTCGGGCAAAGCTGGTGAACTATTTCCGCACGCTGAAAGAAGGGGAAAAGCTGCCGGCGGGCCGATTGCTCTGTCAGCGCCTCGTCAGCGCGCTTGGGCTGGCGGCAGAAGCAGACAAAGCGCTGGGCGCTGCAGCGGCCGGGTTGGGTTTTGCTGATGTCGATGCGCTAGCGATGGCCGTCATGAACAGTGATGCGGAGGCCTTTGCGGTGCTTGAAGCGCTGCGGAAAGACGGTGTGGCTCACGTTGACGGGCGCGCGCTGCGTGTGGATCTGGCGGCTGATAACCGTGACGGGCTGCTGCTGGAAGTGACCCAGCGTGTAACGCAGCTTGGCCTTGCCTTGAGCGGTACGCAGGCCGGAATTGCCGACGACGGAGCGAGCGCCATCATCAACCTCACCCTGCCGGGTTGTGATTGGGACAAGCGGTGTCACCTGCTTTGTCACCTGCTGCTCATGCCAGGCGTTGAATCCCTATCCACTAGCCAGTTGTAAGCAGAAAACGGAGACCACCATGAGACTGATTTTGTTAGGCCCCCCGGGGGCGGGCAAAGGCACGCAGGCCCAGTTCATCAAAGACGCCCTGAACATCCCGCAGATATCTACAGGAGACATGCTACGCGCGGCGGTGCAGTCCGGCAGCGAACTCGGGCAGCGCGTGAAAGCGGTGATGGATTCGGGGGATCTTGTATCGGATGAGATCATCATTGCGCTGGTGAAGGAGCGCATTGCCGAACCCGACTGTGCCGGCGGTTTTCTGTTCGACGGATTTCCACGCACGATTCCTCAGGCAGAGGCGATGGATGCGGCCGGGGTACCGATCGATGCCGTCGTGGAGATACAGGTGGACGATGAGGAGCTGGTACGGCGCATCACCGGACGTCGCGTGCACCCCGCTTCCGGACGTGTGTATCACGTGGTGTACAACCCGCCGCAGCAAGCCGATACGGACGATGTGACCGGTGATCCGCTCGTGCAGCGGGAGGACGATAACGAGGATACGGTGCGTGATCGTATACGGGTATACAACGAGCAGACCGCGCCGCTGGTAGATTTCTATGGCGCAAAGCAAAGTGCCGGGTTGAAGTATGTGCGCATCGACGGACGGGGCGACGTGGACACCATCCAGGGTGCCATCCGGGACGCGCTGGCCGTGTGAACGCTACAGGGCGTTGAACGGGATCACTGCAACGGGCGCGCCCGGTGGCAGGTCTGCGCTGTCTTTCGGTATCTCGATGAGACAATTGGCGCCGGCGAACGAGCGCAGCCGATTGGACGACTGATCGCCTGTATGGGTGACGATGAGGCCGTCGGCGTCGGCCCGGTAGCTGCCCCGTTGATACTCGGCGCGCCCTGGCGAGTGCTGCACACCGTCTGCCAGGCGGGCGGGAAGGCGTATGGGGGGCGGCAGTGCGTGGCCGGCCCGGTGGAAGATCGCGGGTTTTGCGATGAGCAACAACGTGACAATCGTGGACACGGGATTGCCGGGCAGGCCGAAAAGCTGACAAGCACCGATCTGACCGAACGCCAGCGGCTTTCCGGGCTTCAGGTTCAGCTTCCAGAATTGCAGTGTGCCCAGAGTTTCCAGCGCGGCGGTGACGTAGTCTGCATCGCCTACCGAGACGCCTCCGCTGGTAATCAGCACGTCGCACCGGGCCGCACCGGTCTGCAGGGCATCGAGGGTCCGGGCCCGGTCGTCCGGGACGCAGCCTAGATCGAGCAGTTCGCAGGGCGCGTCGGCCAGCAGCGACAACACCGTCAGACGGTTGGAGTCGTAGATCTGGCCAGGCTCCAGCGCCTCAGGGGGCGTGGCCGGGTCCACCAGCTCATCGCCGGTGGAGAATACGCCCACGCGTGGAAGACGGTGCACGGGCAGCTTCGCGACGCCAGCGGCGGCGAGACTGCCCTGGAGATACGGTGAGATCTGCTCACCAGCCTCTGCAAGGCAGGCACCGGCGCTGACGTCGTGGCCGACGGGACGTATGAAGCGATCGGTGCCATTGCCTGCATCGAAACGTACTTGTCCGTCGCCGGTGCTGCTTGCGTTTTCCTGCAGCATCACCCGTGCGCTGCCCGGCGGTACCTGGGCGCCGGTGAACACCCGGGCGCACTGGTTGCCGGCAATTGGTGCCGTAAAAGGATGACCGGCGAAGCTCTCGCCAATGACGATGAAAGGTGCGGACAGATCTGCGTCGGCGGCAATGGCGTAGCCGTCCATGGCAGAGGCGGGGAACGGGGGCAGGCTCACGGGCGCCTCCACGGTCTGCGCCAGGATGCGGCCTCGTGCCTGCTGTATGCGCACAACTTCCTGTTCGGCAGGTTCCGGCCCCGGCAGCAGGGCAGTGAGCGCGGTCAGTGCTTCCGCGAGGTCGAGCGGTTGGCTATGCTCCGGCAATGGTGAACACCGTATGTATCGAAACGTCGGGTGCTTATTGTAGCGTTGCTGCGCAGGCCGGCGAGCGCCAGGCTGCGCTGCACGAGCGCCTCGATCGGCAGCACAACCAGCACCTGCTGCGCATGCTGGACGAAGTGTGCCGTGCGGTGGAAATGGCGCCGCAGGCGGTGACAAAGGTGCTGTTTGGTGCAGGCCCTGGCTCTTTCACAGGCATACGGCTAGGTGCAGCGGCAGCGCAGGCGCTTGCCCTCGCCAGTGGCGCAGCGCTGGGCGCGGTGCCCAGCTCGCTGGTGCTTGCTCGCAGCGCGCAGGTTGTGTGTCCTCATGCGGCCGGGTTCGTCACCTGCATACCCAGCCGGGCGTCGCTGGTTTATGTGGCGCGCTTCGGATTAGGAAAAGAAGAAGGTAGCGACCTCGTTTGTCTCGATGATGATGAATTGACCGATGTGTGTCCTGAGGGGCTTGCGACATTGGCGGACAACGTTGTCTGGGTCGGCGCGGTTCCCCCATGGGCGGAGGAGCTTCCGGCGCTCAACCTTCTGAGCGATGTGAGTGCGCAAGCGTCAGCGATGCTCTCTTTGGCCACCCATGAAGGCGTATGCTGGGGGGATGCGGCATTACCGCGTTACATGCCGGGGGATTCTCCGTGGTTGACCACCGCCGAGCGGGCGGCGCGAGGTTAGCTATACTCCTTGAAGCCAACTACCGTCTTGCCTGATTGCTGCAATCACACCGATGCTGACGCCAACCGGACCAACAACGCCAGCGTTGCGCGCCCCACAGGGTGTGCCGGCTCGTGCGCGCGGCCCCGCGCCAGAGCGTGGCCTGGAGCAACCGGTACGCGGTGCCATCGCCAAATCGCCGCGGTCTGTGGCACCGCCGCTTGCGGCTGCGCAGGGCGAAGCACGGCCCGTGCGCATCGGCCGCAACCAGGAGCAGCACGCGCTGTTCGCCTACCAGCAGCACAATCGTGAGCCTCAAACCCGCCCGCGCCACGTTGACGAGTACGTCTGAACCACCAGTTCCCCTGGACATTTTCATTCACGAGTCTCTGGCGAACCTCGCACGCCCCGCGTGGGTGTCGGAAGTTGTGTGTCCTCTTCGATGGATACCGCAGCCAGTGGCGCCTATTCGGGATGGGTATGGCGTGTGGCTCGATCACGGGGGCGCTGCGTTGTTGTTGCCGAACGGTCCGGAACCACTACATCTTCCGGTGCCGGAAATTGCAGTACGCGAGAAAGGGGGTAATCTTCTTCTCAGAGCGTGTACGCCTCGAGGACGCTCTAACCTGCGGTTGCTGGATGCCTGTGCCGGCTTTGGGTTGGACGGCTTGATTCTTGCGCAACGTCATGAAGTGACAATGGTTGATCGTGCGCCAATTGTGCACGTGCTGCAGACCGAATTGTGCGCGCGTGCGGGGGAGAAGGTGGCGCATCTGCTGGGCGTTGCAGAGCAACACATGCACGAAGACGCATGGGACGTGATCTATCTCGATCCAATGTTTCCGGCACGCAGCAAAACCGCGCTACCAAAGCTGGCCATGCAGCACCTGCGGGCATTAGCGCAGACCACGTCTCCTGCCGGTCTGGATGCACTGCTGGAACAGGCTCGTGAGACTGCAATCGAGCGCGTTGTACTGAAGCGGCGGGCGAAAGACCCGGTGGCAGGCAAGCCGAGCTTCAGCCTGCGAGGCAGGACGGTGAGGTTCGACGTCTACCAGTCTTAAGCGACCGACGCGACTTTGGAAAGCGCCTATTCGGGGAGCGGTGATTCGCGCAGCTGCCACCCACGATCGGTGGCCCATCGCGCGATGAGCCGGCGGGGTCCGAAGACGCGCTGGCGTTTCTTGAGCGTCGCCACTTGGTTTCGCCATTTCGAGAGCTTCGCCGGCGCCCAGTGCGGCCGCGCCCCCTTGCAGAGTACCCTGAGATGCTCGACATAGTCGCCGAGCGTGATCTGTATAAGCGGCTCTTCGTCCAGGCCGCTTATGACTGGCTCGAGATACGCCGCCAACTCCGCAGGTCCGTCCATTTTGGCAAGCCGGGCGTGAATAGCGGTGTGCTTCGCGTCTTCAATGGTCTGAGCAATTTGCGCACGAACAGGATTGAGATCCACGTAGGCCATCGCGGCCAGTACGGCGGCTTCGGACAGTAGCGCACCCGAGTAGAACCGTTGGTCGAAAAAGTGACCCAGACAATTGTCTTCGCGGTTTGCACGCCGGGCGATCGGCTGCTTCAGGAATTTCATGAACTGAGATAGAGAACCGAGCTTTGCCCGGGTTTTCGCCAGGAGTTCCTGATCGGACAGCAACTCCGATTTTCTCAGTTCGAGCATGCCTTCATCGATATCCCCGTCAGGCGTCTTTGGTGGACAGACGCGCAGCCAGCGATCGGCAACTTCATCATCGGTCCATCGGCTGGGTGCCGAAGGGTCGTAGTACACCACCAGGTGGAAGTGATTCGACATGATGGCGTATGCGTAAACATCGATCGCGAAGGCGCCGCCCAGCTGCTTCAATCTCTCGGTGAACCAGCTCTTGCGGTGACTGTAGTCTCGTCTCGTGCGTACATCTCTGCCACATAGCCAGCTTCGGCGGACGCACCTCGAGACAAGGTGATAGAACAGTGGATTGTTGAAATCCACGAGCTGATGGCGCGGTGTTGTCACATACCCGATCTTAGGGAAGTCAATGAGGGACTTTCGTGAGCCTGCACCCACAACCCACGCCCGAAATCTCCCGAGTTCTGTGAGCCTGGTTTAGCGTGTGTCCTGATTTTGGACCGCGAGTTGGACGCCGTGCTTGATGTGCGGCTCGATCACATGCTCGGCCGCGCGCACCACCTCGCTGATGACCTCCGTCTCGTGAAGCAGCCCATCGTCGTCGCGCGTCACCGCCTGGCGCTGCAGCAGGAAGTCGATGAACTGGTCGAAGAGGCGCTGGTCCGAGAATTCGGGCGCGTTGATACCGTACAGGCGCGAAATCTTCTGTGCGATGGTCTGGCTTCGCGTACGCAGGTCGTCGCGCGTGACCGGCGCGCGGCTGATCTGATGCACCACAATGAACATGCGCTCGAGCGTCGGCATCACCAGGTTGGCCAGCAGCTCCAGCTGCTCGTGTGTTGCCGCTTCCGGCGGCGGTATGGTCAGCTGGTCGTCGCTGCGAACCACCAGGCCGTGTTCCGTCAGCAGCGCAATGCAGCGCTCAAACTGCGGTATGCGCCACTCGGTCGACAGCTCCACCGCAAGGCTCGGGTAAATGATCTCCGTCATGCGCTGCAGGCGATCGATGGTCACGCCCCGGCGTCGCCGGATGAGCAGGCAGGCGATGAGCGACGGTAGTGCCAGTGCGTGCGCCACGTTGTTTCGATACCAGGTCATCAGCACCGCTGCGTAGGGTGTATGGCTCAGCACCGTGCCATAATCGTACTGCTCCCGGGCCAGCAGCTTCAGCGCTTCCGTACGTTCCACCACGGCTGCGGGACTCAGCGAGGTCACCGTAACTGTACCGGCGGGGTGCAGCCGCGGAACCAGATCCTGATACAGCGCGATCTGGGTCAGCAGGCTGGCTTCCTCCACTGCAAGTTTCGGCGTCGCCAGGGTGATCAGCGCCACCAGATTCACCGGGTTCAGATGCGCGTGCGCGTTGATGCTCACCATGATCTCGCGGCCGAGCCCCGCCAGCAGATCTTTCTCGTCCTCGTCGGCGTGTTCGTTCAGCCAGAGATCCATGGCGATAGGCTCGCCGATGTTCACCACCACCTCGCCAAAGTTCTCCCGCACGAGGCGCACGTTACGGAACACATCAAAGAGCGACTCCGTCTTCTTGTCCGCGCCGCGCAGCTCCGAGAGGTAGCTGCGCGCCTCCACCAGTTTCTCGTAGCTGACGTACACCGGTACAAACGCCAGCGGTTTTGGTAAGCCGCGCTGCTGATGCTCCAGGGTCATCTTCAACAGGCCGAACTTGGCAGGCAGCAGACGCCCTGTGCGCGTGCGGCCCCCTTCAGGAAAAAACTCCACACAATGGCCCTGCCGGTACACGTGATACAGGTACTCGTCGAACACGGCCGCATACAACGCGTCGCCGCGAAAGCTGCGGCGCATGAAGAACGCGCCCCCGCGCCGCAACACGCCCCCCACCAGCGGCAGATCGAGATTGTCGCCCGCAGCGATGTGCGGAATCATGTGGCTCTGGTAGTAGAGCAGGTAACTCAGCAGCAGATAGTCCAGATGGCTGCGATGCGATGGTACGTACACCAGCGTATGCGTCTCCGAAACCTGGCTGATCCGTTCAATACCCTGCAGCTCGATACCGTTGTAGATGCGGTTCCAGAACCAGCTCAGCAGCCGTGCCAGAACCCGCACGGTCGGGTTGGACATGTCCGACGCGATCACCCGTGCATACTTTGCTGCCTGCCGCTCCACCTTGCCGGCTTTCTCACCCATGGACACCCGGTGTTCAACCACCCGGCGCACCGCGCGGCTCTGCACCACCTGATTGATCAACGTGCGGCGGTGCGAAAAGTCGGGCCCTAGGGTCCGTACGCGCTGCTGGCGCAGCCGCACACGCAGCAGGCGCGCCGTGCGACGCACCGCAATCGACTCGTCGCCATCGGCCAGCTCCCGCAAGCCCACCGGTCGTCCCAGCAGCAGAAAGATGTTGCGGCGGTTGATGATGAGGTTCACCACGCGCTTCAACCGGCCTGTCATGGCCCAGTGCTCGGAGGTGAGGAGACCCAGAAAGCCGCTTTCGCTGGACATCGACCGCCCCCAGAACACCGACACCGGGATAAAGCACGCGCTCTGCTGAAAAGCCTCGGGAGTGCGCAACAGCCGCGTCATGCGGGGCGAGTGCGATTGCATGGTGATGCGGCCCGAAGAGGTCGCCCGGAACAGGGGAAAGAAACGGCTGCGCTCGGTCACCCCTTCCTGGTCGATGGGCGCCAGGGGCGAGGGCAGGCTGTGCTCTTCGCAGAGCAGGTCGAGCACGATCAGGTCGGACAGCGATCGCTGCTGCAGCACATACACCACTTCCCGGTTGTCGGGCAGATTCTCCACCCCGGTGATGGTGGGTCGCGCCAGGAGGCGCACCAGCGATCTAGCCAGGCGGTACGTGTACCGCTTGAACCATCGCGTGAAGCCGCTCATCTGGTGCTCTGGCTTACTCGGGACGCTCGCCGCTGAACAAGCCGTCGATGTCGTTGTCTCCCCCTGAACTGATTTCCACTTCCCACACCGACTCATACTTGTTTTTAGTGACGCGAGTGGAATCTTCCAGGCTGCGCAGCACGGTGGGTCGCAGGAATACGAGGAGGTTGGTCTTCACGTTGGTGTTCGACCGGCTTCTGAAGAGATTGCCCAGCAGTGGCACGTCTCCCAGCAGGGGCACCTTGTTCAGGGTGTCGTTGATGTCGTCCTGAATCAGCCCGCCCAGCACGATGGTCTGCTTGTCTTCAGCCAGAATCGTGGTGTCGATGCTGCGCTTGGAGGTCACCACGTCTGCAAAGGCGGAGCCGCCAACCGGTGTGTTGATGACGTTGGTGATTTCCTGCTGCACCTTGAGGCGCACGGAAGACGAGTCGTGCACATAGGGGGTCACCGTGAGCTCAACCCCGACGTCTTCGCGCTGTACGGTGGTGAACGGATTGGATGTGCCGTCGCCGGTTGTCGTGAACGACCCGGTCCGAAACGGAACTTCCCGGCCGACGAGGATGCTCGCCTCCTGGTTGTCCAGCGTCATGATGCTCGGCGTCGACAGCAGATTGGCGTTGCTGTGCCCGGCCAGCGCGGTGATCACCGCGCCGAAGGAACGCCCGTCCGTGTTGATCTTCGCGGCTGCAACCGTGGATGACGGCGTGGTGGTGCCGCCCAGAGCGCCGATCAGGTCGATATCGCCGTCTTCGTCCACAATACCGCCCAGCAGCGCACTCAACACCCCATCAAAATTGGTGGATATGAGAGGCACTGTCGACTCGCCAGCGTCACCCGCGGCCAGCTCCACGCCGAAGTTGAAATTCTCATCGATGGTCACTTCCACGATGGCCGCTTCTATCAGCACTTGCGCGCGCCGCACATCGAGCTTCTCGATCACGTCCAGCAGCTCGCCCATGGTGCCGGGGTCAGCGCGCAGCACAATGGCGTTCAGCGACTCGTCAGCCTGGATCGACGTTTCCTGCGCCGCGCCTTCTTCCCCGGCCTGCCGGCCGCTCACGATGCCGTTGAGAATGGCCGCCACGCCCACAGCATCGGCATGATTCAAGGGCACCACCTGCGTGGCATCGGTGGTGGTCGCGGGCTGATCGAGCTTGTCCACGATCTTCAGCACCTCGGCTATGGGCCTCGGCTTGCCGCGCAGCACCAGCGCGTTGTTGCGTTCGTTGGCAATGATCTGCACGCGTTGAGGACCTTTGGCGCCGCGGCCGATCTGATCGGGGGCTACCTTTTCCAGAATGGAGACCACGGTGCCTACCCAGGCTTCCTTCAGGGGCACCATCACCACGTCGTCTTCGTCAGAAACGTCGATGTTGCCGATGATCTCTTTCAGGCGAATGATGTTGTCCGCGTGGTCGCTGATGATCACCACGTTGGGTTGTGCTACCGAGGCGATGTGACCGTACTGGGGAATCAGCGGACGCAGAATCTTCACCAGCTCGGCGGAATCGACGTTCTGCGCGGCGATCACACGGGTAACCAGCTCCTCGGGCGACACCTGGTTCAGCTCACCCTGCGCACCGGGTGTCTGCTTACCCGTGGCGTTCTGCTGTATGCGGATGATGTCGCCGGAAGGCACGGCCGTGAAATTGTGCAGGCGCAGCACGCTCAGAAACAACGAGTACACGCCGTCCTTGTCCATGGGCGTGTCGGAAATTACCGTCACGTTGCCTTTCAGGCGCGGGTCGATCACAAAGGTTTTACCGGTGATCTCGGCCACCTGTGCGACAAACTCGTTCATGTCGGCATTCTTTGCCGTCATGCGCCACGTCTGATCCTGGGCTTGCGCCCCGGACATCCCCAGCGCCAGTGTCAGTGCCAGAGCGGCTCTTGCCACCAGAGACTGAATCCTGCTTTGGTACTTGTTCATAGTTGGTGTTTTTCTCAGTCTGTCTCTACCGGTGGCCGGGCTACTGATTGGGTAACGATGCGGTGATGAAAAAGCGTCGCGAACCCCGCTGAATCTCGATCCGTGCGGAACCTTGTTCCATCAGACTCTCGAGTTCAAGCTGGTCGCTCTGCACGTCCCCCACCGGGCGCCCGTTCACCGAAACGATCACGTCTCCGGTCTGCAGGCCGCTGCGACGGAGAAACTCCGACTGCGCCACGTTGCCGATGCGGTAGCCACCCCCGTCGTTCGTCTGTATGCCCAGCTCCGACAAGGCGCTGTCAGCGTCTTCGCGCAGCCGCTCGCGGTATTGATCCAGCACGTCCGCGGGCTCCTCT
>CAZYYJ010000036.1:0-49970 GCA_964651595.1 uncultured Pseudomonadales bacterium
GGAGAAGCGCGGCGCAGCGCCGCCGGCGGCGCTGTCGAGCGCATTCCCATGCGCCCGGATCATGGCCACACGCTGGGCGAAGAACGCGGCCGCAGCGACGTCCGCCCCGGATACTCTTTTGCCGGGCGCATGAAAGGCCTCGCTGAGCTGCGCGGCGTCATTCATGCCATGACGAGGCTGCGGGCGGGCCGCTAACGGTGGCGGTCCAGCGCAACCCCCTCAATCACCCCGACCGGCTGCTGCCCGCAGATCGGGAAGTGCGCGCCATTGCCCGGTCGCTTTACGACAGCGTGCGCGAGCTGCCCATCGTCAGCCCGCACGGTCACACCGATGCAGGCTGGTTTGCCGGGAACGCACCGTTCGACAACCCTTCCGCCCTGCTCATCCAGCCCGATCACTACGTGTTCCGCATGCTGTACAGCCAGGGCGTGACCCTGCACGAGCTGGGTATCGCTGACAAAGACGGGCACGCGGATCCGGTCGATCCCCGGGACGTGTGGCAGGTGTTCGCCGCGCACTACCATCTCTTCCGCGGTACGCCCAGCCGGATCTGGCTGGACCATGTCTTCGGCGAGGTGTTCGGCCTGGACGTGCCGCTCTCCCCGGACACTGCAGCGCTTTTCTACGACACCATAGAAGCCCAGTTGAGCACCCCGGCATTTCGCCCGCGGGCACTCTACGACCGCTTCAACATCGAGGTCCTGGCAACCACGGAATCCCCCCTCGATTCGTTGCATCAGCACGCGGTGATTGCCAGGAGCGACTGGCAGGGCCGTGTGATCACCACCTTTCGCCCCGACCCTGTCGTCGATCCCGACTTCGAGGGATTTGCCGCCAACATCGAGCAACTGGGCACGCTCACCGGTGAGGACACCGCGAGCTATGCGGGTTATCTGCAGGCCCTGCGCCATGCGCGCCAGCATTTCATCGCGCACGGCGCCACCGCAGCCGACCACGGTCATCCCACGGCGCGCACCGCCCTGCTGACGGACACGGAGGCTCACGCGCTCTACGACCGCGTCCGTCACGATCCCTCACCCGCAGACGCCGAGCGCTTCCGGGCGCACATGCTGGTACAGATGGCCGCCATGAGCCTCGACGACGGTCTCGTGATGCAGCTTCATCCGGGCTCTTACCGCAATCACAACCAACCGCTTTACGAACGCTACGGGCGTGACAAGGGTGCGGACATCCCGACACCCACGGGCTACGTCGACGCCTTGAAGCCATTGCTCGACCGTTTCGGCAACAACACCGACTTCCGCCTCATCGTCTTCACGCTGGACGAAACCGCTTACAGCCGCGAGCTGGCTCCGCTGGCTGGCCACTATCCCTGCCTGAAGCTTGGTCCTGCCTGGTGGTTCCACGACAGCCCCGAAGGTATGCGCCGCTTCCGCGAACAGACGACAGAAACCGCCGGCTTCTACAACACGGTGGGTTTCAACGACGACACGCGGGCCTTTCTGTCGATACCGGCGCGTCACGATATGGCTCGACGCATCGACTGCGGTTATCTCGCGCGCCTGGTGGCCGAGCATCGGCTGCCGGAGGACGAAGCACACCTCGTCGCGGCAGATCTGGCCTGTCATCTGGCCCGTGCGGCCTATCGGCTCTGATGAGCCCACCGCGTCTCGGCAAGGCTCTGCTGCCGGCGTTGCAGGGCCTCGATCTGCCGCGCTACGACCGAAGCACACTGCAGCCCGGGCTGCTGCATATCGGTGTTGGCGCTTTTCATCGCGCGCATCAGGCAGAGTACACCGACGATGTGTTGAACGGGGCTGGCGGCCCCTGGGGCATTGTCGGCGCCAGCCTGCGCAGCGCCACGGCAGAACGCCAGCTTGCACCGCAGGATGGTTTGTACACGGTGAATGCCCTGGGACGGGACACGTCGCGCACACGCGTCATCGGCGCCATCACCCACGTGCTTACCGCGGCGACGGCACCCGGTTACGACGAGCTGATGAGCGTCATGGCAGATCCGGCCATCCGTGCCATCACGCTCACCGTCACCGAGAAAGGCTACTGCCATGCGGCCGGCACCCTGGACGAGACCCACGCTGACGTACGCCACGACTTACGCACCGCCGGTGTCAGGCGCAGCCTGCCTGGCGTGCTCGCCGCCGGCCTGGACGCCCGCCGGCGCGCCGGCGGGGCCCCGATCACCCTCATCAGCTGCGACAACCTGTCCGGCAATGGTCAGGTGCTGCGCAATGTGCTGACCGCGTACGCACAGTTGCGGAACCCGGCGCTTGCGAGCTGGATCGAAAACAGCGTGGCCTTTCCCGCCACCATGGTGGACCGTATCGTCCCGGGCGCCACCGAAGATGACCGCGTCGCGCTCAGCCGCGACCACGGGTTCCGCGATGAGGCGACGGTGACATGCGAGCCGTTCAGGCAGTGGGTCATCGAAGACCGTTTTGCCGCAGAGCGCCCGCCCTGGGAAGACGCAGGTGCACTGCTCGTTGATGAGGTGCTGCCTTACGAAAGCGCCAAGCTGAGATTGCTGAACGGCCCACACTCGGCTGGCGCCTACCTCGGGCTTCTGCGCGGCCACGAGTTCGTGCACGAGGTGATGCAGGACGCGCCTCTGCGACAGTTCCTGTCTGCGCTGGTGGAAGAAGAGCTTCTGCCGGGCATCCCTGCGCTGCCTGCTCTGGACTTACCACGCTACGTCGCCAGCATCTTCGAACGTTTCGCCAACCCGGCCATTGCCTACGGGACACGGCAGGTGGGTACGGACGGCTCCCAGAAGCTCCCGCAACGCCTGATCCCGGTGTTGAGGGAGCGGCTGGAGACCGGGGCCCCCGTGACGCGCCTGGCCCTGGTGGTTGCCGCCTGGATCCAGCACCTCGAAGCCCCCGCGCCCGATCCGCTGGCATCCACGCTGCAGAGCCTCTACCGCAAACACAACGAGGCTGAGGCTCTGGTAAACGCGCTCTTCAGCGGAACCCGGGTGTTCGAGACGTTGGAAACCGTACGCCCCGCAGCCATCAGCGCCATCAGCGCCGCGCTGACACGCCTGCGCACGCACAGTCTGAACGCGGCGCTGGCGCTCTAGGGTGCGCCGAAGTGTGTGGCGGCAGCCTGTGTCGCCGCCGCCAGGTGCTCACGCATCGCGCGGCGGGCCGCTTCGGGTTGGCGGGCGGCGATGGCATCGACCACCGCGCGATGCTCCTCGATGACCGGATACACCCCTTCGTCGATGATCGTGCGATGAAAGCTCCGACTGAGCGCCGACTGATCGCGCAGACGCCACAACCACTCCACAGCCTCCACAATGGTGGCGTTCTCGGTACCGCGGGCAATCTGGATATGAAACTGCTGATCGACAGCCTCCAGGGCCTTGGTCTGTGCCAGTGCGGGCATCTCCTCCACGATCGCGAGCAGGGCGGCAATCTGCTCATCGCGCATACGCTCGGCCGCCAGGGCGGCGGCTTCGGGCTCGATCATCAGACGCAGCTCGAAGATATCGAAAGGGCCAACGCCTTCATCCTTGAGCAGCGCCAAGGCGCCCTGCTGGCCCTGCCTCACATAGATCCCGGAGCCCGTGCGCACTTCGATCAGGCCGGACACCTCCAGGGCAATCATCGCTTCGCGAATGGTGGGCCGGGAGACCTGCAACATGTTGGCGAGGTCACGCTCTGAGGGCAGCTTTTCGCCCGGCTGTACCTGCCCGCTGCTGACGAGCCCGGCGATACGCCTGGCAACGCGTACGTAGAGGCGCTCTGCAACCTCGATGGGCTCGAGCTTCACAACCCCTCCCGTTCTGCCATGGCCTGAGCCTGCATGCTCAGCTCAGCGGCCTTGAAAACATGCGCCTGTGACATGGCTTTCTCGGTGCCGTTCAACACGTCGAGAACCAACCTGCCGAAGAACGGGAAGCCAACGCGGTCCAGACAGTCGATCACCTGCACGTCGCTGCCGTCGGCCTTCAACACCAGGCCCGCCGGGGCCTGGCGCCCCAGATCGGTGTACTTGCGCACTTCCAGCGACCCCGCCGTGCCCAGCACGAACGTACGACCGTCGCCCCAGACCGGCATGCCGTCCGGGGTGTACCAGTCAACGCGCGAATAGAACGACGCACCGTTGTCACCCGTCAGCGAAAACTCGCCGAAATCTTCGAGGCCCGGTGTATCCGGATGACCAAAATTCTCCACGCGGGCGAAGTTGACCGTCGCGTCGGCGCAGGCAGCGTACGTGAGGAACTGCTCCACCTGATGCGAGCCGATGTCAGTGATGATGCCGCCGTACGCGGCCTTGTCGAAGAACCACGCCGGCCGGCCGCCTTTCGCCAGCCGGTGCGGTGCCAGCGCCACCACCTGCAGCACGCGGCCGATAGCGCCCGCAGCAAGCATTTCCCCGGCCAGCCAGGCAGCCTCGTTATGCACGCGTTCAGCGTAGTAAACGAAGTAGCGCCTGCCTGTCGCCTCGCAGACTGCCCGTGCCGAGGCGAGTTGCTGCAGCGTGGTGAATGGCGCCTTGTCCGTGAAATAGTCTTTTCCGGCGCGCATGACGGCTTCGCCGAGCGCGCCACGCCGGCTCGGCACGGCAGCACTGGCGATGAGGTGCAGCGAATCGTCGCTCAGCAGATCGTCGAAAGACGCCACCGCCCTGGCTTGCGGAAACCGTTCGAGAAACGCGGCTACCCGCGTGGGATCCGGGTCGTACACATGAGTCAGCGTGCCGCCCGCGCCAATGAGGCCGTTCGTCTGCCCGTAGATGTGGCCATGATCCAGCCAGGCCGCGGCAAAACGGAACTCACCCGGTGCCACCACGGGCTGCGGTTTTGCTTCCGGGGCGTAGTTGGCACCATCTTTGATCGACACGACAGCTTACATCCAGCCCAGGCCCACGGCCGTGCTGTAAGTGACGCTGGCCAGCACGGTGACGATGCAGAGAACCATGGCACCGTTGTAGAGCTGGCGCCGCGGGCCTGCCGGCATGGCATCGCCGAGATAGTCCGAGCGATTGTTCAGCACCAGCCATCCGACGTAGGCAATCGGCAGCAGAAAGCCGCAGATGGCGGACGTGGGCAGAATCACGTAGGGACCCATGGCGGTCCAGAGAAACACGCCCAGCACTGCTGGCGTAGGCAGCAGACAGCACAGGCGGTAGGCCAGAGAATCATCTGCAAAGCCGAACATCTCTCTGGCTGCGGCGCCGCACGTCAGCATGTGCATGACAAGAGATCCCACGGCCATGCCCAGCACGCCCAGGGGAAAGACCAGTCGGCCGGCGACATCACCGAGGCCGGCTGCGGCAAACATTGCCCCTGCCTGCTGCGGGCTCAACCGGCTGGCAACCGTCCCTTCCCCGCCGTGCAGGCTGCCTGCGGCAGCCAGCGATATGAGCGTGGTCACCAGCAGATAGGGCAGCACCAGGCCGAGAACGATGTCGTAGCGCGACAAGGTCCGTTCGCTGCGCCCCCAGCCGCGGTGGAGCAGGGTGTAGCCGTACACGAAGGTCATGTTGATACCCACAGCCGTGCCGAGGGCGGCCATCAGCGTCGTCACGCCAAAGCCATCATCGGGCAGCGAATGCGGCACCAGCCCCCAGAGCATGCTCCCCCAGTCGATGCGTCCGTTGAGGCCCGCCTGCAGCACCACCCAGGCAAAGCTGAGCACCACGACAGCGCTCAGAAGCTTGATGCCGTTCTCGAAAAGCCGCACCGCGGCGCCGCCGCGGCTGTAACGCCACACGGTCCACGCGCACACGGCCCAGACGACCAGCGCCAAGGCGAACAGGTACAGCTCGCGAACCGCGGCCTGCCCTTCACCTTTCAGGTCGAAGCCGGTGCCGACGCTGATCGCTTCTTCGAGCATGCCGGCACTGAGCGGGTAGTGAGAAAATCCCCAGATGATGCTGGAGCCCAGCGCCGCTATGGCCCACAGCCAGGCCAGCGGCACCGACACGTAGCGGCGCATGGCTTCGAACGGCCGCACGCCCGTCGAGAGCGTCTGGTGAGACAGCGCAAACAGCATGATGCAGCCGATCATCATGGCAACGGGCTGCACCCACAGAAACTCGTAGCCGAACACCGCCCCCAGCGTGAGAGAGGTGATGGCCGACCCCCCGCCCAGGGTCATGGCACCCTGCAGCCAGCCAGGGCCTCCCGCGCGAACGTTTTCCCAGACTGTGCTCATCGATAGGACGCATCCATGTCGATGTGCACGTCCAGATCCAGAGGCTGGCGAAAGGCGCCCGCCGCGATGCGCGCCTCCAGCGCCGCTTGATAGAGATCGACGTCCAGGGGCAGCGTCACCCGCCGCTCTTCCCAGGCGGAGAGGAGCATGGCATTTGCAAGCGTCAGCGAAAGCTCACCTTCGCTGAGCGGCGTGGCGAGGTTGCCGCCGTCGAGCACCGTATCGACCACGTTCTGCAGGACGCAGGCGTGCTGGTTCACTTCCGCACCAACCGGCACCGCCGCAGTTTCGAACCCGGGCACCCCGAACATCTCCCGGCTCGACGCGCAATGCCGGGCAACGCTGCCATCGGCAGTGGCCACGCTGAGGCGTTCTCCGTCGAAGCTCAGCGTGCCGCGGTCGCCGACAATGTCGAGGCGGTTCATGCCGGGCGCTTCGCCTGTGGACGCCACCACCACGCCGGTGGCACCGTCTGCATAACTGAGGATGGCGCTTACCTCGTCTTCCACGTCAATCTGGTGAAACTTGCCGAAACGCACGTCTGCAAGCACGCTTTCAGGCAGCCCGAGCACCCACGCCAGCACGTCCAGATTGTGGATGCACTGGTTGAGCAGTGCCCCACCACCCTCCCCAGGCCAGGTACCGCGCCAGGGACTGACAAGGAAATACACGTCAGGGCGGTACCACGCCGTCATCAGCCAGTTGAAACGCACGATACGACCCAGCGCTCCGCCGGCGACCACGGCGTGAATTTCCCGGTACACGGGGTGATAACGCTGATTGAGCATGACCGCCGCGTGCACGCCGTCGGGAACGCTGCCCGCAAGCTGCCGCACTCCTTTCACCGACGTTGCCACCGGTTTTTCCATGACGAGGTGACGCCGCCCGGCAAGGACCCGTTCGCCAAGCTCGGCATGCGTCATGGTTGGGGTGGCGACGAGGACCGCGTCTGCGGCGTCCACGGCCAGAAGATCTTCCACACTGGCGAAGCGGGCAACACCAGCGGGCAGCTCCGCGGCTTCATCCCGGGTGACCACGGCGGAGAGTCGCGCCCGTTCAACCGCCCCACCGGCAAGTGTCGTGACATGCGCACGGCCTATGTTGCCGTAGCCGACCACCGCAAAACGCACCTCAGTCATGTCCCCCACCCGGGCCGCGTCCGAGCCGCTCGTCGCAGCATCAGAACGTCATCTGCTGGAGATACGTGAACGCCCGTTGTGCCGTGCGCATGGGCTGCGGCGGATTGTCGCGCTCGACGAAGAAATAGCCGGTGCCTGCTGCCTGGGCTGCACTCACAACCGCGGGAAAATCGATGTTGCCGTAGCCGACATCTTCGAAATCCCCACCGTCGTCGATGTCCTTGAGGTGACAGCTGGGCACCCGCCCACGCAGCGCCGCGAGATACTGCAGCGGATCGCGACCGGCCCTGGTTACCCAGTAAACGTCCATCTGGTAAGCCATCAGCTCGGGCTCGATGCGTTCGATCATGAGGTCGTAGGGCACTACCCCATCGACCGTGCCGAATTCCCAATCATGATTGTGGTAGCCGAACTGCACCCCGGCGGCCGCGCACAACTCCCCAGCCTGGCGCAACAGATCTATGCTCCGTGCAACGCTGGCTGTGCTGGAAAAGTGATCCGCCATCAAAGCCGGCAACACGAGATGCTTCTGTCCCAGCACTGTTGCCCCTTCCAGGCCGAACCGCACATTGTCGAGCAGATGCTCAGGACCGGCGAGCTTGCGGAACAGGGTCATCTGCTCCAGCCGCGGCAACGCGCCGAACCCGTCCGGTAACCGAGGTGAGATGCGACCTACGGGCGCGCTCAGGCCGTTCGCCTCGAGCAACTCCGCCACCAGCGCCGCAGGCCGTCCAAGAAAGCCGAGCGCAGAAAATTCCACCTGCCGGTAGCCGATCCCGGCCACCGCGGCCAGCGTGCCTTCGAAATCGGCCATCAGCAACGGCGTGATGGTAGACAGCTGCAGACCATAGGCCGAGAGTCTGCGACTGCCCGATGCCTGCGAGCCCGCGTCGCTCACGTCAGCTGCACCTGCACCAACCGGCGCGCACCCGGCACCAAGTGCTGCCAGCGCGCCAAATGGCACGGTTGTCAGCAGATCCCGTCGATTCACCCTGTCTTCTCCCCGCCCGCTGCCAGGACCTGTCCCGCGGCTTTCGCGCAGTATGGGTCTCATACGTATAAATTGGTAAGGCCACTTTACCGGTAGCTTGCCACACGGTCAACGGACCGCCCGCGGGGTTATGGCGCCCGGATGCTGGACAATCGAAGCGGCGAGGCGCGCCCCGGCCCGGGCCGCTTCCAGCGCCGGGGCACCCCGCATGCGCGCGGCCAGCCACGCGCCGTTGAACGCATCTCCGGCGGCCGTCGTATCCACCACCGCCGAGACCGCGTGCGCCGTCACCCAGCCCTCATCGGCGCTCGAGCGCACGAAGGCGCCCTGCACGCCGTCTTTGGCGATGACTTCACGGCAACCCCGCGCAAAGAGCTCCCCGGCCAGCGCTGGCGCATCGATCTCATCCGAACGCAGCGTACGCTCGTCTTCCCGGGACGGCAGGGCCACCGTTGCGCAGCCATACGCCCTGTCGAGCCAATGCCGCGCCGTGCCACGGTCCGGCCAGAGGCGCGCGCGATAGTTCGGGTCGAACGCCACCTCGCCACCGCGCTGCCGCACCCCCGCCAGCAGGGTGAGCAAAACCGTGCGGTCTGCATCGTCGAGGAGCGCCAGCGCAATGCCGGAAACATAGACCCAGGGAGCACGCCCGAGCGCACCGGCGAGCTGTTCGACATACGTCGCATCGCGGAACAAGGCACGGAACGGCGAAGCATCCCGCCAGTAATGAAAATGCCGCTCTCCCGACGGCTCGTTACGGATGACATACAACGCAGGGGCGGTGCCCTCGTCGTGGCGCACGAGATCACAGTTTATGCCCTCGTCTTCCCAGCACGTGCGCAGCCAGCGGCCGTAGTGGTCGTCGCCGGTCACCGTCGCAAAGGCGGTGGGTACCCCCTGGCGTCCCGCGTACACCAGCGTGTTGAGCACATCGCCGCCGAAGCCCAGGCGCAGCTCGCGTGCGCCGCTGTCACGCAGCTCTACCATGCATTCGCCGATACCGAGGAGCATCCCGTTCGTCACGATCAAGGCCTTGTGTAGTAACTTAATGGCAGGGAGGGAATCATCATGAGTTGGGAAAAAGAAGTCGAGGAACTGCACCAGCGCCGCGAGCTGGCCAGAGCGATGGGCGGGCCGGAAGGCATTGCGCGCCAGCGCGCTCGCGGCAAGCTCACGGTGCGCGAGCGTATCGACGCCATTGCAGACCCGGGCAGCTTCCGGGAGTTCATGGGCCTCACCGGTGACGCGGGCTACGACAACGATACGCTGAGCACGTTCACGCCCAAGGGGAGCGTCGAGGGCATGGCTGACCTCGAAGGGCGCAAAGCCGTCATCAGCGCCAGCGACTTCACCGTGCGCGGCGGCTCGGGTGGTGCCCGTGGCGGCCTGGGCCAGGAGCTACCCGCCAACGTGCGAGCGCGAGAATGGCGCGTTCCGTACGTCCGCCTGCTGGACGCCGCGGGTGGCAGCGTTCGCTCCTTCGAGGAGATGGGGCGTACGTATCTTCCGGACGGCAATATCTGGTCGGCCGTGGATGTCGATCTTCTGAGCCAGGTGCCGGTGGTCTCCGCGGTGCTGGGCTCAGTAGCAGGCCTGCCCGCCATCAACGCCTGTTTCGCACACTTCAATCTGATGCTGAAAGACAGGAGTCACCTTTTTCCCGGCGGTCCGCCGGTCGTGAAAGCTGCGCTCGGTTACGACATCACCAAGGAAGCTCTGGGCGGCGACCGCATACATGTAAGAAAGAGCGGCAGCATCGACAACCTCGCGCTGGACGAAGCGGACGCCTTTGCGCAGATCAGACGTTTTCTCGCCTACCTGCCCAGCAACGTGTGGGAAGCGGCGCCCCGCGTCGCAACCGACGATCCTCCTGATCGCGCGGACGAAGCGCTGCTATCGCTCATACCGCGCGATCCCCGCAAGGTGTACGACGCCCGACACCTGATCGAATCCGTGGTCGACAAAGACAGCTTCTTCGAGCTTGCGCCACTCTACGGCAGAGCCCGCTCTACCGGCCTGGCGCGGCTGAACGGCTATCCCGTGGCTGTCATGGCCAACAATCCGCGGCACAAGGGCGGCACCACGGACGTGGCCGCCGGCAACAAGGTGATGCGGCTCATCCAGCTTGCCAACACATTTCATCTGCCGCTGGTCTCGTTCGCAGACGAGCCCGGCTTCATGGTGGGCCTCGACTCCGAGCTCGCCGGCATCGAGCGCGCGGGCGCCCGGCTGGTAGCAACAACCACACAGAGCTGGACGCCCTGGCTCACCATCGTCGTGGGCAAGCTGTACGGCGTCGCGGGTCAGTGTCAGCATCGCCCCAGCGGTATGTTCCGCCGCTACGCCTGGCCCTCTGCCAACTGGGGCTCCATGCACATCGCGGGCGGCGCAGCTGCTGCCTACCGCCGGGAAATAGACAGCGCCGACGATCCGCAAGCGCGACGGGCTGAGATCGAACAACGCCTGCAGGCGCTGGCCTCGCCCTTCCGCACCGCCGAGGCCACCGGGCAGGACATCATCGATCCGCGGGAAACGCGCCAGCTCGCCTGCGAGTTTGCGGAAGACGCACAGCGGGTGCTGGCCACGCAGCTCGGGCCGCCACGCATCCCATACATGCCGTGATCGCTTGCCGCTAGAATGAACGCACAAAGGGGGAGACGCAGATGACTGCGCTGAGCACAGAAGAACTGATTGCGCTGGAGGACGCCTTCGAGCGCCTCCTGCAGGATCGCTGCACTGAGCAGCATGTACGGGCCTGGATGGAAGAACGCCGCGGCTACGATGACGAGCTGTGGCAGGCCATGGCCGCCATGGGTATAACGGGGCTGATGGTGGACGAAGCCTATGGCGGCACGGGCGCAGGGCCGGTTGCTGTCGAACGCGTCATGGAACGTGCCGGCAGCGCCCTGCTGGGGGCACCCCTGCTCACCAGTGCCGTCATGGCCGTTGCCGCCCTCAATGCCAGCGACGACGAAGATGCCCGGGCGCGTCTACTCCCCGGCATCGCGGCCGGCGACCGGATTGCCACACTCCTCATCACCGGTCCCGGCGGAGCCTGGACCGCCGAAGACGTTGCGGTACGAGCCGAGCAGAAAGACGGCAACTGGCACCTTACGGGCACCAGCAGCTTCGTACTGCACGGTCGCAGCGCCGATGTCTGGCTCGCCGTCGCCAACTGCGACGCAGGACCCACGCTGTTCGAGCTGGCTCCACAATCCGCCGGCGTGAGCTGCACACCGCTGCCGAGTTTCGACCATACGCTCGTCCTCGACGAGATCGTGCTCAGCGATACCCCGGCCAGCCAGGTTGGCGATGCCGGCGCAGGCTGGCAGGCGGTGCAGCACGCGATGGATCACGGCATCGTCGCCCTCGCCGGAGAGCAGGCGGGCGGTGCCCGTCGAATTCTCGAGATCGCGGTTGAGTACGCGAAAATCCGCCATCAGTTCGGCCGCCCCATCGGCAGCTTCCAGGCCATCAAACACATGGCCGCTGATCTGCTGCTGGAGGTGGAATCGGCGGTTTCCGCGGCCCGCCAGGCTGCCACCACGACGGACGCGCGCGCGGAAGATGCCAACGTGTGGCGGTGCCTCGCCGGCTTTGCCTGCGCTGATGCGTACGCCCGCGCGGCTGCGGACGCCGTGCAGATGCACGGGGGCATCGCGTTCACCTGGGAGCATCCCGCGCACCTGTATCTGCGCCGTTCGCGCGCGTGCGCACAGCTTTTTGGGAGTTCCGATGCCTATCGGGAACGTTATCTGCAGGCGCTGGGAGGTTGACCATGCAAGAACAATTACCTGACGTAGAGACTGTTCGTGCAGACGTGCGCGCCTGGCTCGATGCTCACTGGAATCCCGCCTGGAAAACCCAGGCTGTCGAAGGTCCCGATCGCATCGCCTGGCTCACGAAGGTGGTGGAAGCCGGCTGGGCGGCGCCCCAATGGCCAAAGGCATGGTTCGGCCGCGACTACGACGACGCCCGCGGTCGTGCCGTACGCGAAGAGTTCGCCCGCGTCGGCGCCTTCGGTACGGGTCAGGATCGTACGAACCTCTGGATCAATACGCTGCTCGCCTACGGCACAGAACCCCTGAAGCAGGCGTTGATTCCCGGCCTGATGCGCGGCGAAGTCAACATGTGCCTGCTGTACAGCGAGCCGGGAGCCGGGTCGGATCTGGCGGGCGTGCGTACCCGCGTCGAGCGCGACGGCGACGAGTGGCTCGTGAACGGTCAGAAAGTATGGACGTCGGGCGCGGCCACCGCCGACTACGGCATGCTGATCGCCAGAACCGACTGGGACGTACCCAAGCACAAGGGCCTGTCGTTTTTCTTCCTGCCCATGAAACAGCCGGGAGTGGAAGTGCGCCCATTGCGCCAGATCACCAACGAATCCCATTTCAACGAGGTTTTCATCACTGATGCCCGGGCCCCGGCAGACAATCTGCTCGGTCGGGAAGGAGAAGGCTGGAAGGTCCTAGTGACTGCGCTCGCCTACGAACGTTCCACAATGGGCGAAGCGGCCCGGGGTCCACGCAGCGGTGTGACAGTGCCTCGCGATGCGGGGGAAGACGAACTGGTCGCTCTGGCCCGTGAAGCGGGCAGGCTGGACGACCCGTCCCTGCGCCAGCGACTGGCGCAGGTCATCGCCTGGCGGAAGCTGAACGACCTCAACAGCGCGCGCGCCAAGGCAGAGCTCGCACAGGGTACCTCGTCATCGATCATGTCCCTGGGTAAGCTGGCCATGTCGCGGATCCTGCACGAGAGTGCCCGGTTGCGCACCGACCTCCTGGGCGCCACGAGCCTTCTGGAAGGCCCGGAACACCCGCGGGCCGAAGATGCCAATTTCCTGGCCCTGAACGCGTATTTCACCTCAATTGGAGGCGGTACCGATCAGGTGCAGCGCAACATCATCGGCGAGCGGGTGCTGGGCCTGCCCAAAGAGCCCGAGATCGACAAGGCCATGCCGTTCCGGGACGTCAAAGGGGGCTGAGGCCTCCGGCCCTCGCCCCGTCAGCCCGCCAGGCGCTCGAACTCGACTTCGGGAAAACCGCTGTCCGCAGATTCGCGCAGCTTGTCGTAGTACACGTTGGCCCCGCCAAAGTAGATGAGCACGCGCGGGTTCCTGTCTTCCAGGTTCGCTCCCATCATCCACGAATGAACCTTGTCACCCTGGGCCATCAGGGTCTGGTTGTGGATCTCAGCGGTTTCCGCTGTCCACGCGTCCTCGGCCTGCTGGCTCGGCTCACAGAGATCGTAGCCCTCGGCCTCCATCTTCCTGATGCAGTCGACGATGTACATGATGTTCTGTTCGATGGACGTAGGCAGGTTGGCAAATGGTGCCTGCGGCCCCGTCACCATCAGCAGGTTCGGGAAATCGGCAACGAACACGCCCATGATCGATGACGATTCGTTGTCCCACTTGTCACGCAGGAGCTTGCCGCCACGGCCGCGAATTGCCAGAGCTTCCTGCGCACCGGTGTAGGCCTGAAATCCCGTCGCCAGCACGATGATGTCGAGCTCGTACTCGTTCTCGGTGGTACGGATACCCGTTTCCGTGAACTCCACGATCGGCTCCCGCTCGCGGATGTCCACCAGGTTCACGTTGTCGCGGTTGTAGGTTTCGAAATAGCCGTGATCGAGCGGCGGGCGCTTGGCAAAGAACGGATAACCCTTGGGCGTGAGCATGTCCGCCACCTCGGGATCGTTCACCTTCTCCCGCATTTTGTTGACGACAAACTCACCGGCGATGCGATTGGACTCGGGATTGGTCAGCAGATCATCAAAGGTCTCGAACACGAAGCGGAAGCTGCCCCGCGGCCAGTGCTCTTCGAAGATCTTCTGCACTTCTTCCGGCGGTGTCTCTTCGATGGTGCGTCCCACCGGGCTGTCAAAGGCCATGCCGAACACGTGGTTGCGGCACTTGTCGATGATTGCGTCGTAGTTCGCCTTGATCTCCTGTTCCCACTCTTCCG
This sequence comes from uncultured Pseudomonadales bacterium, assembly GCA_964651595.1. GTDB lineage: Bacteria > Pseudomonadota > Gammaproteobacteria > Pseudomonadales > Azotimanducaceae > UBA4421. The sequence goes on from CAZYYJ010000036.1 coordinate 14,240, forward strand.
TCATGGGCTTCTGCACCGCCGGCATGACGAAGTTGGCGGTACGCTGAAAGACCGTGACACTCTCCGCAGCCTCAGCCAGCACCGGCAGCATCTGCACGGTGGTGGCACCCGCACCGATCACCCCCACCCGCTTACCGGCCGTCTCCAGCCCGTCCGGCCAGCGCGCCGAGTGAAAACACGGGCCTTTGAACGTATCCATGCCCTTGATCTTCGGCACCACGGGTTCGGAAATCATGCCCATGGCGCTGACAAGGTACTTACAGGTGTGCTCGGTACCGCCTGCGTCGCGGATCTTCCACGTCCCGCTGTCTTCCTGAAACTCCGCGCTGACGATCTCGGTGTTCAGCTGGATGTGCGGCCACATCTCGCACCGGTCCGCCACGAAGTGCATGTAGCTGAGATTTTCTTTCCAGCCGGGATAACGTACCGACCACTTCCACTCCTGCAGGAGTTCCCTGGAGAACGTGAGACAGTAGTAGTAACACTCACTGTCACTGGCGGCGCCCGGATACCGGTTCCATGTCCACGTGCCGCCGATGTCGGAGGCTTTGTCGAAGACGCGGATCGACAGACCGGCCTCACGCACGTAGTGAATCAGGCCCAGGCCGGCAAAGCCGGCGCCGATGGCAATGACGTCGTAATCGGGTTGCTGCTGCGCGGCCATCTATTCTCTCCAGATGCGAAACCGCTAGCTTATCCAAGATGCCGGAGATCGACCAATTCCCGTGCACCGGTCCAATCCACACAAACCTCGCACCGAAGCGTGACGCACGTCTCAGTCCGCCGCCTTTGTGCGGGCGGATACTTCGGCCATGGACAGTTTCGATCTGCATTGGCCGAAGGCCACCGCTACGCTGTATACCGACGGCGCCCACGTCAAAATTGTCGTGCGCGACAATCGCGGGCCGAGCGGCACCATCAACAATGTCGAGCTCTGCAAGAATCGCGTGGCCTTCGGTCTCGATTTTGCGCCGGACCTCCTGGCAGACCTGAAGGCGAAAGGCTACGGCGAGCTGGCGGAGGAGATCGCGCAGCGGGCCGGACCCGATGACGCTCCGGCCGCCGATCCCGTCGCCGACTGGCTGAACCGGCTGCCCGGCGACGGGCACTGGGAGGCCTGCAGCACCCGGCGCACGCCCAACTGGCATGCGCTCGCCGACGACGTGTTCCTCAAACTGCCGCCCAAGCGGGGCAAGCAGGAATGGGCCCTGAAGCTGACTCATGGCGACGCCAAACCCACCTACGTCTGCGCCGCCGAGCTGAAAGGCCTGCTGTGCGCGCTGCGCGAGCGCGGCCACGACTTCTTCAGCACGGCCGTCGCCGCCTGCGCTGGCATTGACAGCGACAACACCGAGCTTCAACAGGCCGTGGCGGCCTGGCCGAAACACTGACACATCTGAGCTTTCCCGCCCGTTGAGCACGCGCAGGCAGCGCTTGTGCCCGTGCGCGCGCCCGACTAATTTGTGGGTTCCACCCAAACCTCCGGGGCGCGCCATGAGCGAAGCAACACAACTGGACATCGACAACACGCCGCTCGAAGGCATCGACGTAAGCGACGCGTCGCTTTTCGGCAACGACAGCTGGCAACCCTGGTTCGCCCGGCTGCGACAGGAAGCGCCCGTGCATTTCTGTGCCGAAAGCGCCCTCGGCCCGTTCTGGTCAGTCACTACCCACGATCTGATCAAACAGGTGGACACCAATCACGAGGTGTTTTCCTCAGCGGAAGGCATCGCGATTCTCGACGCCCGGGATCGGGACGAGCTGGAAGACACCGATGTGCCGATCGAGAATTTCATCTCCATGGATCCACCCGGCCACGACATGCAACGGGCCACCGTGTCACCCTCGGTGGCACCCAAAAACCTGGCAAACTTCGAACCCCTCATCCGCGAGCGGGTTGCCGACATCCTCGACAACCTGCCGGTCGGCGAGACGTTCAACTGGGTGGACGCCGTTTCCGTGGAGCTGACCGCGCGCATGCTGGCGACGCTCTTCGATTTTCCCTACGAAGACCGGCGCAAACTGATCTACTGGTCTGACATCACCACGAACGTACCGGAGCTGACCGGCCTGGAGCTGGACATGGAACAGCGCAAGGCGGATCTCATGGAGTGCGCGCAGGTCTTCATGCAACTCTGGCAGGAACGTGCTGCCGCTGAGCCGAAGTTCGACCTCATATCCATGCTCGCGCACGGAAAAAACACCAGTGACATGATTGCCAACCCGATGCTGTTCCTGGGCAACGTGCTGCTGCTGATCGTCGGTGGCAACGACACCACCCGCAACAGCATCTCAGGCGGGGTCATCGCCCTGAACCAGTTTCCCGATGAGTACGACAAGCTGCGGGCGGATCCGACGGTCATTCCCAACATGGTTGCCGAGATGGTGCGGTGGCAGACACCGGTCATTCACATGCGACGAACCGCCACACGGGATTTCACCCTCGGTGGCGAGAAGATCCGCCAGGGTGACAAGGTGGTGATGTGGTATCTCTCCGGCAATCGCGACGAAACGGTCTTCCCGGACGCTGACCGCTTCATCGTCGACCGGCCCAATGCGCGCAGACACGTCGCGTTCGGCTTCGGCATTCACCGGTGCATGGGCAATCGGCTGGCAGAAATGCAGCTCCGCGTGCTGTGGGAAGAAATCATGCAGCGCTTCGAGAAAGTGGAAGTTGTGGGCGACGTGAAGCGTCTGCCGAACAACTTCATCCGCGGCATCGCCGAGGTGCCCGTGCGTCTGATACCGAAATAGTTCCTTCGCGGTGGCTGCATACACGCTGTTTTACTGGCCCATTCCGTTCCGGGGCCAGTTCGTCCGGGCCGTGCTGGCCCACGTGCATGCTTCGTGGGAGGAACGCACCTACGACGACGTGCTGGCGCTCGGGCGCACGGAGCCTGCGAACCAGCCTGTGCCGCTCATGGGCACGCCGATGCTCATCGATCATGCAACGGCGCTTTCGATCTCGCAGATGCCGGCCATTCTCACCTACCTCGGTAGAACACACGGCCTGCTTCCGGAGGATGCCCGGGGCGAAGCCCTCACGGCGAAAGTGGTCGCTGATGCAAACGACGTGCTCTACGAGATGACCCGGTACAACGGTGCACAGCAATGGACCACGGCCAGCTGGAAGGAGTTTCGTCCGCGTCTCGTTCGCTGGCTGGAGATCTTTGAAGAGACCGGCCGGCGCCATGGCTTGACCGCAGACACCGGCACCATGCTCGCTACGGCACAACCCGGCCTTGCCGACCTGGCAACGTACGTGCTGTGGCACACGATGACTACGAAGCTACCTGCCCTGCGGCCGCTGCTGGACAGCACCGCACCGGCCATTGCCGGGCTGGCAGATCGCCTTGCCGATCTTCCGGAGCAGGCCAGCCTGCGTCGCTCCAGCGACGAGGCTTACGGCAATGCGTGGTGCGGCGGCCAGATCGAAGCGTCCCTGCGCGCCGTTCTGTAACTCAGGCCTGAATGTCGATGCCCCGGAGCTGATCGCCCATGGCTTCGTTGAAGAGCGTCGCGAAACGCGCCCCACCCCCCTGGTAGGCCGGGAACCGGTTACTGCGACCGTCGTGACCCTGCACGTTTGAGTTGTAGCCTACGAACCAGCCCTTGCCCTTGCGCAGCAGCAGCTTTGCATAGCTGCGCTCCACCTCTTCCACCCAGCCCTGTTCGGCAGCCTGCTCGGCTTCCAGCCGTGACCATCCCGCCGCCAGAGCCTGCTGCAGCACATCCGTGACACCGTTGACGTTCACTTCGATGGCGCGGGGAAAATTGGATGCACCCGACGCGCTCTGAGGACCCGCGATCATGAAGAGATTGGGGAAACCCGCGCTCATGAAGCCGAAGTACGTGAGCGGACCGTCCCGCCATTTGTCCCGCAACCGCAACCCGTCCACACCCTGGATATCCAGACGATCGTAAGCCCCGGTAATGGCATCGAAGCCGGTGGCGTAGATGATGAGATCTAGATCGAAGCTTGCATCCGTGGTTTCGATACCGGCGGGCGTCACCCGCTCGATCGGGGTGGCGGTGATGTCTACCAGATGCACGTTGTCACGATTGTAGGCTTCGAAGTAGCGCGTCTCGAGCGGCAGGCGCTGCATGCCGAAGCCATGATCCTTCGGGATCAGCTTCTCGGCCACCTCAGGATCGTGCACCCGCTGCCGGATCCGGTCGGCAATGTAGTCTGACAGCTCCTGGTTCGCGGCCTCGTCGGTGTAGATCTCGGTAAAGTTGCCCGCCAGGATCGCAAAGCCCGGCGTGGCGTAAAGACGGTCCCAGAACGCCACCCGCTCTTCCCGCGGGACGTTCCAGAAACCGCGCCGGTCAGGCTTGTGCTCGAACCCGCTCGGCGTGGCGGCGCACGTGGCGAAGATCTCGTCGTAGCGGCTCCGGATGTGTGCCATCTCAGCCTCGGAGATCGGCGAGTTGTTCAGTGGCGAGCTCCAGTTCGGACGCCGCTGAAACACGGTGAGCTCACCGACCTTGTCGGCAATCTCACCGATTACCTGAATGCCCGTGGCCCCCGTACCGACGATGCCGACGCGGCGGTCTTCGAGGGCCATGGGCGCCTGCGGCCACCAGTAGGTGTGAAACGAGGGGCCGTCGAAGGTGTGCATGCCTTCGATGTCGGGAAGCGTGGGCGCAGAAAGTGGTCCCATGCTCGCCACGACGAATCGCGCGCTGTATTCGTCGCCGTCCGCCAGCCGCAACTGCCAGCGTCGGCGCTCTTCCTGCCAGCAGAGGCTCTCCACGTACTTGTTGAAGCGCATGTGACGGCGCAGGTCGAATTTGTCGGCCACATGATTCAGGTACTTCAGGTTCTCCGGCTGTGAGGAGAAGCGTTCTTTCCAGTGCCACTCGTCGAGCAGCTCCGCTGAGAAGGAATAGCCGTACGTGTAACTCTCGGAATCGAAACGGCAGCCTGGATAGCGGTTGCGATACCACGTGCCACCCAGGTTGTCGTCGCCTTCGAGAAGCACCGCGTCGATGCCGAGGTCCGTCAGCCGTTTGATCTGATAGATGCCGCCCACACCGGCGCCAATGACGATGACGTCGTGGTTGTTGTCTGCCTGGCTCATTGCATTCTCTTGCTGCTCGCGCCTACGCTAGCAAAAAAACACGCAAGGCGGACGGCCATGGTGTCAACGCACCCTTTCCTGCGGGCGCTCACGTTGATCGCAACGCTGATCAGCCCTGCTACCAACGCCGGCAACGTGGAAACACCCTGGGGCGACCCCAGCTTCGAAGGCACGTGGACCAGCGCCACGCTGACGCCGCTGGAACGCTCCGCCGCCAGCCCCGGCGAGCACCTCACGGGCTCGCAGCGCGAAGCCCTGGAGGCTGCGCAGGAGGCACGCATGGCCAGCATCGATGCCGGTCCCCCGCCGCAGGGCAGCGTCGGTGGCTACAATCGCGCGTGGCTGGATCCCGGCATGAAGATGCTGGCGGACGGACGCACGTCCCTCATCGTTGCACCGGCCAGCGGCCGCATCCCCTGGCGGGCCGACGCGAAAGCAGCCAGCGACGCACAGCGCGCCCGCTACGGGGTGGGGCCCTTCGATGCGCACACCGATCTCGACACGGGCGAACGCTGCCTGTCGGACGGGGTGACCATGGCGCCCCTGCAGCCCTACAACATGAACTTCCGCCTGGTTCAGACACCCGACCACCTCATGATCATGCAGGAGATGTATCACGAGGTGCGCATCATTCCCCTCACCACTGGCGCGGAGCCCCTGGGTGCGCCCATGTGGCTGGGGGAGCCGCGCGCGCACTGGGACGATCGCACGCTGGTGATCGAAAGCAGCAATTTCCTGGATAAATCCCACTATTTCTGGGCCTGGCCGTGGCGCGCCGCGCGTCCGTCCTTGAAGATCACCGAGCGCCTGACCCGCATTGACGCCACCACCATCGACTACGTTTTCACTGTGGAAGACCCGGCCTCGTTTACGGAACCGTGGACCGTGTCGGCACCGCTCACCACCGACCAGGCATCCCGCGGCGTCACGGCGGGCCGCGTCTTCGAGTACGCGTGCCACGAAGGCAACTACGCGCTACCCAACGTGCTGCGCGGGGCACGGCTGGCAGACGCCGAAGCCGACCTGTCTGCCCGGTGAGCGGTCAGCTCTGCTCCGCCGCCGGAAACTCGATGCCGAACTCCGCGAGCACCTCGGCGTTGTGGGCCCCCAGCGTCGGTGGTGTCTGGTAGAGCCCGGTTGGGGTTTCGCTGAACTTGATGGGGCTCGCGGCAAGGGTGATCTCCGGGTTGTCGCCCCCCGGATGACAGGTGTCCAGCATCTCGCGCGCGGCAACGTGCGGGTCTTCGTAGACGTCTGCCATCGTCTGCACGGGGCCCACCGGTATACCGCCGTCGAGCTTGCCCATGATTTCCGCCCGCGTGTGTTGCGTGGTCCAGGCGCAGATCTGCGCTTCCACCCAGTCTACGTTGGCGAGCCGCGCCTGATTGGTGGCGCTGCGTTCGTCGGTCATGAGATCCACCCGTTCCATGGCCGCGCAGAGCAGATCCCAGTGATGGGGCTGACCCACCGCAAGGGCAATGCGCCCGTCTTTCGTTGGAAAGAGGTCAAACGGATAGAGCGTCATGGCGCGCTGCAAACCCGCCGGGTTGGGTTTGCCGGTGAAGCCGAACTGTGCCACCGCGCTCTTCTGGAACGCCAGCATGGCGTCGTACATGGACACGTCCAGAAACTGTCCTTTGCCGCTGTCCCGGGCGTGGTGCACGGCAGAGACCACCCCCAGCGCCATGAGCGTGCCCGGAAAGATGTCGGCGATGGCGGGGGTGACCAGACCGTCGTTTGCATGCACCAGGCCGCCGAAGCTCTGCGCAGCCGCATCGAGGCTCGGCCAGTGGGCATAGGGACTTTCGCCCGTACGGGGATCCCCGAAACCCCGGACACACGCGTACACGATCCGCGGATTGCGCGCGGCGATGACCTCATAGCCCAGGCCGAGGCGATCCATGACCCCCGCGCGATTGTTTTCGACGACTGCGTCCGCCTGATCACAGAGCTGCAGAAAAACGTCCTTGTGCGCGTCGTCCTTGAGGTCGAGACACACGCTGCGTTTGTTGCGGTTCACCGCCGCAAAGGGCGCGCCGAAATCGGTGCCGGCCTGCTGGTCTTCAGAAGCCGGTGCGTGGTCCGGGAGGAACGGCGGAATATTCCGGTAGCCGTCCCCGCTGGGTGGCTCCACCTTGATCACCCGCGCGCCCAGATCCGCCAGAAGACCGGCGCCGAAAGGCCCCGCAAGGGCTCGCGTGCAATCGATGACCGTCAGGGCTTCGAGGGGACCACGGCGGGCGGAGTTGGTCATGATGAGCTGCCTGGCTGGTTGGAGTGGGCAGTATCGCACGTCTGTGTACGCGGTCGATGAACGTACAATGGGGCTTTCGCCGCGAAGGAGAGGAATGTGAGCCGCGCAATTGCACTGGTAACCGGGGCCGCGCAGGGTATTGGCTATGCATGCGCCGAGGCCCTGGCCACCGACGGCTATGCCGTGGTGCTGGCAGATGTGGACGCCGCGGGCGCACAGCATGCCGCAACTCGCCTTGCTGGCGACGCCCGCGCCGTGGCATGCGATGTTGCGGACCCGGCGCAGGTCGAGCACCTGTTCAGCGAAGTGGAACGTGAGCTCGGCCCGGTCTCGGTGCTGGTGAACAATGCAGGCATCGCCCGGCCCGGTGAGTTTCTCGAAACTTCGGTCGAGGACTTTCGGGCAGTGCTGGAGGTCAACCTCATCGGCACGTTTGCCGCCACGCAGCGCGCCGCAAAAACCATGATCGAGCGGGAAATCCGCGGGTCTGTGGTGAACATGTCGTCCGTGAACGCGCAGATGGCCATTCCGTCGATCCCGGCGTATTGCGCCAGCAAAGGCGGCATCATGCAGCTCACGAAGGCGGCAGCCCTGGCCCTGGCACCACACGGCATACGGGTGAATGCCGTAGGCCCCGGCTCCATCGACACCGCCATGATGGCGGGGGTGAACAGCGACCCTGCGGCCATGCAACGGGTACTGTCACGCACCCCCCTGCAACGCGTGGGCACACCCGAAGAAGTCGCCGCCATCGTCGCGTTCCTGGCTTCCGACAAAGCAAGCTACGTCACCGGCGAGACCATCTATGCCGACGGCGGTCGACTGGCGTTGAACTACACCTGCTGAGCCGGCAAGGTACTTGAGGGCGACTGACCACCAGACAGACAGACGAGGGGAGCACGGCATGGAACACGCACTACAGGTGGAGATTCTCAAGGAACTGATGCGCCAGCTCGACGAGGGCAGGAACATAGACGCAGGCGTGCAATACCGCATGCCCACCACGGCCTACGTCTGCCCCGAGGTCGCCGCACAGGAACAAGCGGCGTTTTTCAGAGACCACCCGCAATTGATCGGGCTGTCGGGCGACCTGCCCGAGCCGGGCAGCTTTCTCACCATGGACGACTTCGGCATTCCCGTTCTCGCCACGCGCGACAAGGACGGCGTCTTTCACGCGTTTCTGAACGCCTGCCGGCACCGGTCCGTGAAAGTCGCGAACGACGGCCGTGGCAGGAAATCCGTGTTCATGTGTCCCTTTCACGCGTGGAGCTATGCCAGCAACGGCGCTCTGTTGAACATCCCCGACGAAGACCACTTCGGCGCCATCGACAAGTCGTGCCACGGCCTGATCGAGCTGCCGGCCGTGGAACGCAACGGCTTGTTATGGGTGCACCCGAACGTCGATGGCAAGCTGGACGTCGACAATCTGCTGGGTGCCGAGCTTGCGGCTGAGCTTGCATCGTTCGAAGTTGCCAACCACAGCTTCGTTGGCGAAAAGAGCATAGAGATGAACCTCAACTGGAAGTTTGCCAACGACACGTTCGGCGAGACGTATCACTTCGGCAAACTGCACAAGGACACCCTTGGCCGCCTTTATCACGGCAACAACCTGCACCTGCAGACGTTCGGCCGGCACCACCGCTTCGTCACCGCCAATTTCGGTATTGGCGCTCTGCGCGACAAGCCCGAAGCGGAGTGGAACATCGCCCACGGTACCTTCGTGATGTACCACCTGTTCCCTAACATCCAGTTCATCGTGGACAAGCAGACCGCGACGCTCATACGCATCTATCCCAACGAAACGAATCCGGGGCGCTCGGTGACCCGCATCAGCTTCTACTACACGGCCGATGTCATCGACGCGCTGGAAGCCGAGCAGGCTGCCGGGGCGCAGATCAACGATGTCTACGACTACGACGGGCGCCAGGGCAGGGTTGGGGGCGTCGAGGCGTCCCTGGAGGTGTTCTCCAGCACTGTGGAGCAGGAAGACTACGTCATGGGCGAGATGCAGCAGCGGGCAGCGGAAACCGGCATGCTCAAAGAAGTGATTTTCGGCCGCAACGAGCCGGCTCTGCATCACTTCCATCACAGCTACCGGGAAGCTCTGGGACAGCCACCGCTCGAGCGGCTTTAGGTCTCCTGCAGAGGCACTGCCCTGATCGGCAGATTCTCGATGCCTTTGCTGCCCTGCGCCATGACGACCCGGCGCCGGAACCGCCAGCGGTCGCCGTCGTCCACCAGCACATCGGCGTAACGCCCCCAGATTTCGAACTGGGTGCCGTCGGTGCGTTCGTGCCAGGCATAGATGTAAGAAAGCGCCTCGGCTTCCCCCGGTGCCGTGCTCCACACCCTGATGTTGGAGAGATGGTGACTCATACGCGAGAAGCCCGCGACCAGCTTGCCCACAACCCGGCGTACTGCGGGTCTGCCCTCGTACACCGCGCCTTCGTCGAAATGACAATCGAGCGTGAACAGGGACGCAAACTCGTCCAGCCGTTTTTCGTCGACAAACTGGCAGTAGTCCAGCAACGTGTCAGTGACACCCAGACGAACCTGCTCAGTGGGGGTGGTACGCATCGGCGCTTCCTCCGCTCTTCAAAGCCCCAGCACTTCGTTCAAGCGCGCATGAAAGTGCCGGATGCGTGTCTCCTGGTAATCGCTCAGCGTGAGGGTGTCGTGCTGCGCTGCGCGAAGTCCTTTCTGCACTCTCGGCAGATTCGCCATGTCCTGATCGATGACGAAGCCGAGACCCTTGAAGCCCGGCGCTTCGGTCCACGACTGCCCCGCCGCCAGCCAGAAAGGTTCTGCCACCTCGTAAACACCATCGTCCGGCTTAGGATGCAGCATCATGATCTCCATCAACGAGCGATTCGGGTCGTTCTGCCACGGGCGGAAGCGATACGCGATGGGAATCGCGTAACCGCCCCAGGGGGCAAAGTTGGGAAATAGAAAATACTGAATGCTGTCGAGCATCTCGGCGTCCGATGCGCTCGACAGATCGCAGCGCCATTGCCGGCTGAACGACCTGCGGAACCCATCGGCCAGCCACGGTCGCGCCTGCACGTCGTCCGGCACTTCGCGCCGGTCCTCGCTCGGCATCATCTTCTGGATGGTTGCCGCCATCTCACTCTGGCTCACGTGGCCCACGAGTTGCGTGGCCGGCACTGCAAGGGCCTGCACGAGGCGGCTGACATTGGCGCCGAACACGTCGTACGCGCAATCGAAATCGTTGGCGAAGCGCACTGTGTGCCCGTGCGTGGTGGACACGTGATAGCCCTCGAGAAACGCCTCCTGCGTGGTTTTCCAGTTTGCTTCGACCACCTGGCAGGTGTGGTACGCGACGTACCGCTCGTCCAGGGGATACGGTGCAAAGTGGGCTGTCAACGGCTCGGCATAGTCCTCGAAGGGTGTGGCTTTGCCATCCGGATTCACCAGCACGAAGCCACCCCACAGCGCCACGCGCGCCTCCGGCAGGGAGAAGTCTTCCCGTTGTACCTGGGGAAAGTCCCAGTCCGCCGGCATGCCACGGAAAGTACCATCGAGGTTCCAGCTGAATCCGTGAAAAGGACACCGCAGAACGTTCGCGTGGCCGGCACCCTCAACCAGCGTCGTGCCCCGGTGCAGGCAGCTGTTGTGAAAGGCACGCACTTCGCCGGAAGGCGTACGCAACACAACTATGGATAGATCTGCTACATCGTAGACGTAGAAGTCGCCTGGCTCGGGAATATGCTCCTCGCGGCACGCCATCTGCCAGGTGCGCGGCCAGAGGCGCTCATTCTCGAGCCGCTGAAATTCTTCGCTGACGTACCGGGCCGCATCCACTTCGTCTGCGTCGATCCAGCTGTAGGCCGTTTCCAGCAACGGCGCAGGCGGTTCGATGCGGTCGCCGGCAACCACCGAGACGTAATCCGGCCCGTTGGAGCGGGCTGCGCCCCTGCGCTTCAAAACGCCTTCCGGCCGTTAGGGCCCGGCCCTCACCACGCGTCCGTCCAGGGCGCCCGTGTGTTCACCTTTCTCCATGAATACGGTGCCGTTGACGAGGGTGTAGTCGTAGCCGCTGGAACCCTGCACATAGCGCCCGGCCCCGTTCGGCAGGTCGTTGACGTACTCGGGCTGCGGCAGAGACAAACCGTCAAAGTCGATCACGTTGATGTCTGCGAAAGCCCCCTCCGCAATGCGACCTCTATCCGTGAAACCAAACAGATCCGCCGTGTCGGACGTGAGACGCCGAATGGCCTGCTCCAGTGGCCAGCGCTGCTTCTCGCGCACCCAGTAGGTGAGCAGAAACGTCGGTTGGCTCGTGTCCATGATCTGCCCCACATGGGCGCCGGCATCGGCAAGGCCAAGCGTCACCAGATCAGTATCGAGCATCTCTTCCACGGCGCTGAGCTGGTGGTTGAGAATCGGGTAGTTGAGGTTCAACCTGCCGTTGCGCGCCAGGCACAGGTCAATGAATGCTTCCGCCGGTGACACGCCGCGACGGGCAGCATGCGCGGCGAGGGCGTCTTCTTCGCGGCAATCGTAGCGTGCATCACCGTCCGGCAGCACGAACATCTTCGCCGCATCCGGCACACGCTCGGCGTTCGCCGCGTCGGCGATCAGCCTGGCCCGCTGTGCAGGATCGCGTAATGCCGCCAGCTTGCCGTCGCGATCCAGCGAGCGCAGCGCGCGCCAGGACTCCGTGCGGTCCCAGGGCGTGCGGTTGAATACGTTGTAGATGATGCCGATGCCCCGGGCGGTGGTCTGGGGACGCAGGTTTGCCCCCCTGGCGTTTTCCTCCCGGTTGAACTCGATGACCCGCCGGTAGAGATCGGGGCGCCGATCGGACTGCACCAGGCCATAACTCAGCGGACGGCCGGAACGGCGGCTGATCTCGCCCATGATGGCCAGTTCCTCCCGGGTTCTGGTGAGCTCGTCGTCGTCCCGCTCGCCCAGGCGCATGGCACCTTCGAACACACCGAAACCGGCGCGGGCGAGGACGTCACCGAACGCCAGCAGCTCGTCGGCTTCAGCAAAGGTGCCCGGCACCGGACGCCCGTCCGGCACGCGATGCCCGAGCGTGCGGCTGGTAGAGATACCCAGGGCTCCGGACGCCATTGCTTCGGAAGCCAGCTCCGCCATGCGCGCTATGTCCTCCGCGGTTCCCGAGCCTTCGGTCATGCTGCGCTCGCCCATGGCCGCCACGCGCAGGGCACAGTGACCCACAAGTCCCCCCACGTTGATGCCTTTCTCCGTCCGATCGAGCCAGCCCAGGTAGTCGCCGTACGAGCGCCAGTCCCAGGGCAGACCATCGAGAATGGCATCGCGGGGAATGTCTTCCACCGACTCCATCATCTCAGCGAGAAACTCCCGCTGGCCCGCCTCCACTGGCGCAAAGGTGACACCACAATTGCCCAGCACGGCGGAGGTGATGCCATGCCAGCAGGATGAAGTGGGCAGAGGGTCCCAGGCGAGCTGAGCATCGAGGTGCGTGTGCACGTCGACGAAGCCGGGGGTTACGATTCTGCCTTCGGCGTCGATCTCCCGGGTGGCGGAAAAATCGAGGCGTTCACCGACGGCGACGATACGGTCTCCTGCCACGGCCACATCGGCGCGTCGCCCCGCAGCGCCGGTGCCGTCGTGCACAATGCCGTTGCGGATGATGAGGTCACTGGAATTGCTGGTCATTGGCTGATCTCCCGCTGCTTTCCCCGGTCAGTTTCCCTGCCGCGGCTCTTCCCGTACCCCGGCACCTGCAACCTATACTACACCGGCAGCGTCACGGGGGAGAGGTGGTGCCATCCGCGCTACAGAACTCGGGCAAAACGCGGGTGCCGCAGCGCGTCGCCGGGGCGCAGCTCCGCAAGATCACGAGTGAAAGGCGCGGGCGGTCCAGGGCTGTGGGCCACCGTGCAATCTTCGCCGAAGAACCGCAGCGTGAGCGTGCGCCGCTCGGGCGTCGCGGCATCTGTCGCACCGCCGCCGTGCAGCATGGACGTGTGGAAAGCAATCACGTCACCAGGCTCGGTGGCCCAGGCAACGATATCGTGGGCGTCCCGCTCTGCTTCGATATCCGGCAAGCGCGGCAGGTACCCGTCCTCGCCCGGCGCCACCTCGAAGATGGGCAGCGTGGGATCGTCAGCATCGAAACGGGAGGTGTTGTACAGCGCGCCCCGATGGGAACCCCGCACAAACTCCAGGGCCGCGGATCGCGGAATAGGCTCGAAGCTGATCCAGAAGGCAACAAGCTGCGAGCCGCGGAGGGACCAGTAGGACGTGTCCTGATGCCACGGCGTGCGCGGCACCTGCCCGGAGCGCTTGTGGAACACCTGCTCATAGAGAAACCAGACAGCGGTCCCCTGCCACAGCTGCCGGGCAATACCGGCGAGAGGCAGGCTGCGAACCAGCGCGTCGTACACCACCGGCGCGTCCGGATTACACAGATCCTGAAACGCATCGCTTGTTTCGGGGATCAGGCCGCTCGCCAGCGGGCCCGGATGTCCGGTGCTCCATTGCCACGCGTGCAGAGCCTCCCGCAGCTCAGTAGCACTGAGCGCCGCCCGCAACAGCACCACCCCGTCCCGGTGGAAATCCCCTATCGTGTCAGCGTCCAGCATGCTTCAGGCCCTTACGCGCTTGCGATTTCTGGCTCGAGATTGCCAGCCAGCAGCAAATCGCCTCGGGAACCGCTTGTCAACGAATCGCACAAGGCGCATAACTGCCGCCGGACAACCCGGTAGCAGAAGGAGGGATCTTGCCGACACAAGCAGACAAGGGGCGTGCCTTCGCCGCCCTGCATACGCAGGAAGACGCTTTCATCATCGCCAACCCCTGGGACGTAGGCTCAGCCCGTCTGCTGCAGGGGCTCGGCTTCAAGGCGCTCGCCACGAGCAGCAGCGGCTTCGCCTATGCCCTCGGCAAAGCGGACGGTCAACCGACCCTGGAGGAAAAGCTGACCCACTGTCGCGCGGTGGCAAGCGCAACCGATATTCCCGTGAGCGCAGACTTCGAGGACGGTTTCGCAGCGGCTCCCGAGGCGGTTGCCGCCAACGTGACCGCCCTGGTTGAGACCGGCGTGGCCGGATGCAGCATCGAAGACTTCAACCGCGAAACCAAGGCGCTGTACGAGTTGCCCCTGGCGGTGGAACGCGTCGCCGCCGCGGTGGCGGTGGCCCGCCAGCAGAACTTTCCCTTCACCCTGACGGCGCGGGCTGAGCACCTGCTGCGCGCCGGGAAAAACCTCGACGAAGTGATCACGCGCCTGTCGGCGTATGCGGAAGCTGGTGCCGACGTGTTGTTTGCCCCGGGCATCAGCTCGCTGGAAGACTTGCGCACCGTCACCAGCGCCCTGGACCGGCCCTTCAACGTCCTCGGTGTCGGCATTCGCGGCGCGACGCTGGCCAGCCTGCAGGCGGCCGGCGCGCAGCGGGTGAGTATCGGCGGTGCCCTGTCCTTCGTGGGGGCAAAACCCGTTCTCGACAGCTGCGAGGCCATGCTCACCGAAGGTTCTTTCGACTGGGTCGCCAACATGGCCCCTTACGGCAAGGTGCTGGACATCATGAACCGCGGGGCACCGTAGGCTTTCCGCGGGTGCGCCTGAGGCGGTGGTGATGCTGACCTCGTTTCCCTGGTACAACCTGCCGAGCGTGGCCTGGGCCAACGATGCGCTCTGGCGTGCCACCGGCTTTCGCGGTCGATACGTGCGGGGCGACGATCCCGAGAGCCTGTGGCGCAACGCCGACCTGCTGGTTACCCAGGCCTGTGGCCTGGACCTCTACCTGTGCGATGCCCCGATCGAACCGGCCGCCGCGCC
The DNA here is from genome assembly GCA_964651595.1 of uncultured Pseudomonadales bacterium. Taxonomy (GTDB): domain Bacteria; phylum Pseudomonadota; class Gammaproteobacteria; order Pseudomonadales; family Azotimanducaceae; genus UBA4421. The sequence continues at coordinate 29,370 of CAZYYJ010000036.1, forward strand.
GGTGTTCGACCTCCCCTGTGAACCGGGCACCTATTTCAGCTACCTCGTCGGCAGCACCACCGGGACAACTGCGGCCGTCAACTCCCTGTCTTCGCGTTCCGGCTGGTCGGCGTTGCTGACCGTACATCAACCGGAACGCGTGGTCGTTACCGGCTCCCACCTCGCCAGCCTGCGGGCCCTGCGGACCGGCACCGCGGACGTGGCCGCGATCGACGCTGTCACGTGGCACATTCTCGCCCGGGACATGCCCGAAGCCGTGGCCGGCATCGCCATCATCGAGCGCACGGCGCCGGCGCCTTCACCGCCCTATGTCGTGCGGCGCGCTCACCACAGAAGCACTGTCACAAGCGGGCTCAGAGACGCCATCCGCGCGGCCGTGAGCGCCGCAGACGCCCTGTTGCTGCGCGATGTCATGCCGGTGCAGCGAAAGGATTACGCACCGGTGCTGCGCGAATATCAGGCGGTGACGGGCAAAGCCCCGGATACGCTGGCGCCGCGCCTTCGCATTCCTTACATTTGACGAAACGTCATTCACCTTGGGAGGCATACGTGCTGGATCTCTACTACTGGCCCACACCCAACGGCAAAAAGGTCACCATTCAGCTCGAGGAATGCGGCATTGCCTACAACGTCGTCGAATGCAACATCGGCAAGGGCGATCAGTTCACCGACGACTTTCTGCGCATCAATCCCAACAACCGTATGCCCGCGCTGGTGGACACCGCGCCGGAAGACGGCGGCGAACCCATCTCCGTGTTCGAATCCGGCGCCATCATGCTGTACGTCGCCGAGAAAACCGGTCAGTTCATGCCCTCCGACATGCGCGGCAAGTACCATGTGATTCAGTGGGTCATGTGGCAGATGGCCAACCAGGGTCCAAAGACCGGCGAGTGCGGCCACTTCCGCCGGGCCGGCGACGAAGCCGGGGATCAGAGCTACGCCATCACCCGTTTCACCGATGAAGTGAATCGCTTCTATGGCGTGTTGAACAACCAGCTCTACAACCAGCGCTATCTGTGCGGCGACGAGTACACCATCGCAGACATGATCTGTTACCCCTGGACGGTGAACTGGGAAGGCCAGGGCCAGGACATCAACGACTTCAAGTACTTCAAACGGTGGTTTGAAGAGTTGAGCGACCGGCCCGCCGTCCAGCGCGGCATGGCGGTGGGTGCCGACATGCAGAACGACTACTCCAAGCTCGACAAGGAAGAGATCGCCAAGCTGCGCGCGCTGCTCTACAACCAGCGAGCACGGCCCGCGCCGGAGACGGGCGGCCTGCTGTAAACACGGGGGACCGTACGCATGGAACGGGACGATTATCTGGATGGCATCCGCGGCGCGTGGCTGGGCGAGCAGTTCGGCGAGGTTTTTTTCAACGCCCTGGCGGAGCGTGCAACGGACAACAACCTGCAGGCGAAGTGGCACGTCCTCGCCCGCCTCGAGCAGGTGACAGGCAATCGAATGGCCGAATTGCTGGCAACCCACGGTGAGGTGGCCAGCACCGACGAAGCCATCGAGGTGGGCGAAGACATGGTCAATCAGTACGCCAACGCGCCGCATCTCGACGCGATGCGGCGCATGAAAGACGTCGTGGAAAAGGCCATCGTCCGCTTTGATCAGCTGCTTGCGCTCGCCCCGGAGCCCGACGTGGAAGCCGTGCAGTTTCTCGTGGACCACGAGCAGGCGCTGCTGACGTTCGTGGAGCGGGAGCTTGCCGGCGACGGCGCCAGATCTCTCGAAGCGGCGGAGACGCTGCTCGCGTCATGAGCTTCAGTCGAGCGTGCGCGCCAGCCAGTCTGCCGTTGCCTCGATAACCCGCTCTCCATAGGCCGGGCGGGGTTTGTCCAGCACGTTGAAGATGTGGTCGGCGCCGCCGATCATGAGGAAGGCCTTCTCCCGGGTCGGCACCAGTTGCAACCACTCCGGATCGTAGGTGGCGAGGAAGTCGTTGTCACCACGGATCGCCAGCAACGCACCGGGATAGGCTGCCAGCCTGGCTCTCGCGTTCACGCCCAGAAAGGACAGCAGAAACTCCCGTGTAAGCGTAATCTCCGCATACGATGTAAACGTGCCCCGTCCTTCGGTGATGGCCTGGCGTACGGCGCGGTTGTAGCCAGCGTCGCCGGCCATACGCATTTCCTGCGCCGCCGACCATAACACCATGCTCTTGAACCAGGACGGCTCCTCGCCAGCCACCATCATGGCCGTGAGGCCGCCAAGGCTGAAACCCACCACCCCGTAGCTTGCGTCCGGCACCTTCTCACGCAAGTGTTCGAACGCCGCTTTCGATTCGCTGATTCTGGAGTCGAGAGTGGATGTCACAACAAAGCCCACACGCTCGCCTTCGCCGCTGAAGTCGAACCGCAGGCTCGCTATGCCGCGCGCCTGCAGGGCCTCGGCCAGATCTGCGTAGAGGTTGCCTACCTCGTCCATGGAGCCGTTCCAGCCATGCAGCAGCAGCACCGCCTGACGCGGCTTGCCCGCAGCCGGCAGAGAGAGCTTGCCCGCCACGCCTGGCTCGATGATCACGGGACTTTCGCCCCCACGGACGGTTGCAGCAGCCATCAGGACGAGCAGAACGAAGGTCAATCGCAGGGTCATGAGCATCACCTTTCCACGGACTCTTTGAGGAAACGACAGAACTGCGTCGCAATCTCGTCGGCGGAGCGCTCCCCGGCCGGCGAGAACCAGAGCTGCGCGTGGTTGCCGGCCCCCAGCACCATGAGCCTGAGCAATTGCGGATCCACCCAGCGACGCAGGGGCAGACCGTCCACCAGGGCTGCAAACCTGGCCTCGAAAGTATCCCGGAAGGCCACCAGCTCGTGGCGGTACCGGGGTACCTCGTCGGGACGTACCTTGAAGATCACCCGGGTAAACGAGCTTTCTTCGGTAACGGCACGGATCAGCGCTGCAACCCCGGCTTCGAGGCGATCCCAGGGATCGTTCAAAGGCTCGATCGCAGCGTCGAACGTGGCGGTGATCTGCTCTACGCCACCTTCATAGATCGCCAGCAGCAGATCGTCTTTCGAGGGAAAGTGGTAGTAGATCGAACCAGGCAGCATACCAGCCGCCTTGGCAATGTCCCGCATGCTGGTGGCCTTGAAGCCCTGCCCCGCAAATAGCTCGGCCGCCGCCTGCACCAGCTCGTCGTTCCGACTGTTCGATCGCTGCGTTTTCACCTGGCGCAGCATACAACAGTTGACTTACCAAACAAGTGTTTGTTTAATTCACCAAACAAGTGTTTGTTTAACTATCAGGACACAGGTGTCTCATGGACGTTTCAGACCCCGGGTTGTACGAAACCCACACCTTCCATCCCCTCTTCCAGGCGTTGCGGACCACGGATCCGGTGCATTTCTGCGAGCACAGCGCTTTTGGCCCGTATTGGGCCATCACGCGTTACGACGACATCGTTGCCGTCGACATGAACCATCGCGTGTTCTCTTCAGCTGCCGGTGGCATCTCGATTCTGGACAGCACCGTGGGTGCCAACGCCAGCTTCATCAACATGGACCCACCCCACCACAAGACCCACCGCAAGGCGGTGACGCCGGTCTTCAGCAGTGACAATCTGGCAGAGCTGGAGAAAGAGGTACGCGAACGAGCGGGGCAGATTCTGGACCGCGTGCCCCTCGACGAGCCGTTCGACTGGGTGACAACCGTCGCCAACGAGTTGCCGTTGCAGATGCTCGCCACGCTCTTCGGCATCCCGGAAGAGGATCGCTACCACATGCTGTACTGGACCAACGCCCAGGTGGCGATTGTGGGCGGTGTCCCGCGCGACGATGCACAAGCCGCCAGGCACCCGTCGTTCTCGCAGTACTTTCTCAACCTTCGCGAGAAACGCCGGCGGGAAACGACGTGCCGGCCGGATCTCGTGTCCCACTTGGTGCACAGTCAGCCCGACATCTCGAACGAGATGTTCCTCAATCACCTGCGACTATTGACGGTAGGCGCCAACGACACCACCCGCACCAGCATTGCGGGCGGTCTGGAAGCTGTCCTCAAACAGAATCTCTACGACGAGCTACGCGCCGACCGCAAGCTGCTGCCGACCGCGGTGAACGAGATCGTCCGCTTCGTCACGCCTGTGGTACACCAGCGGCGCACCGCCCTCGAGGAAGCGACCCTGGGCGGCAAAACCATTCGCAAAGGGGACAAGGTGGTGATGTTCTACGTCTCCGGCAATCGGGACAGCGCGGTGTTCACCGATCCGGACAAGCTGGTGCTGGATCGGGCGGGACCGCGGCTGTTGTCCTTCGGCTCGGGTATCCACCACTGCATCGGTTTCCGCCTGGCACGGATGCAACTGCAGCACATGTGGGAGGGCATGCTCGAGCGTTTCAGCGGATTCGAGCTGCTGGACGAGCCGACGCGGCTGCGTTCCAATTTTGTGCAGGGGTATCTGTCGATGCCCGTCATAGCCCGGGCCTGAACGGAAAGGAGAAAACAATGAAATTCATCGTAACCGGAGGTGCTTCAGGCCTCGGCGAAGCTCTGGTGCAACGGCTGTCAGAGCACGAGGTCTGGGTGCTGGACCGCAACGCCCCTGCGCAGCTCGCCGGGAAGCACCACTACCTCGCCATCGACCTGGCGGACCCAGCAAGCATCGACAGTGTCGTCACCGCCATTGACGAGGAGATCGACGGCCTGGCCAACGTGGCCGGGATCGCCGCTGCACCGCAACCGGAAACGGTGCTGGCTGTGAACTTCCTCGGCTTGCGACAGCTGACCGGGCAGCTTGTCCCGCAACTGGCGCCGAAGGCGCGCATCGTCAACGTCTCGTCCATTGCCGGCAGAGACTGGCAGGCAAAGTACGAGCGACTGCTGCCACTGCTGGAAACCAGCACCTTCGCCGAAGGGCTGGCGTGGTGCACCGCGAACCAGGACGTTCTGGCCAGGGACCCCTACACCTTCTCCAAGCGGCTCGTCACCGCCCACACCCTGCGCGCTGCCCGGGAGGGACTGGCGGGGAACTACACCATCAACTGCGTCAGCCCGGGGCCAATCGAGACGCCGCTCTACCCGCAATTTGAATCCTTGATGGGCAAAGCCCAGAGCGACTGGAGCAAGGCCCAGACCGGCCGCGCCGCCAGCCCCGGCGACATTGCCGAAGTGGTCGACCTGCTGCTCACTGGTGAAGCCACATGGCTCAACGGCGTCGACATTCCCGTGGACGGCGGTTACACCGCAGGCCTTGCGTCAGGCTGGGTGGATTTCTCGCAATCACCGATCATGCAGCAGCGCGCCCGCTAATCCTGCAACGCTGAACTGACGGCTGCATTGAAGCGCGCCAGGGCGCCTTCGAAACGGCCGTAGTTCAGCTGCTCGTTCGCGCCGGTTGCAAAGCCGCGTTGTATGCCCTCGCCGATGGCAAAGTCCTCCTTGAGGGTACGTACGGTCAGATCGTGGTTGCGCTGCCAGTAGCTGCAACGCTCTTCCCGCATAGCCGCCGGCACGACCGTGCTGAGGCGCAGTCGCGTGCGATCGGCGGCCAGCGGCTCGAGCTGTATCCAGGCAATGTGGTCCGACTGCACGAGGAACTGTGTCGTCGGAAAAATCGTGTAGATCACGTTGGCGTAGTCGCCAAGGGACCATGCTGCCTCGTTCAGTGTCCGCAGCTCGTCGAGATTGCTGCGCGGAAGCACCGACCGGATGTGGCGGCCGAAACTACGGTAGGACGACAGGTTGTCGAGGAACAACGGGGCAATGGTGTCGCGATGCGCCACCCGGAAGTGGTATGCCTCGAGCCCCCCCTCGACAATCAGTTTCCAGTTGGCATCGAATTCCCAGCTGTCTGTCTGAAACACGGTCATATCCTGGCCACCAAGAGCGGCCACTTCATCGGCCAGCGGCCCCAGATGCGCGGCCACATCCAGTTCCCCTTCCTGCGCCAGCCAGATCCATCCACCGTACTCCTGGCAAGGCACCTGGCGCAGGCCGAGCGTCGCGCGGTCGAGGTCTGGAAAGCCGGTCTGCTGATGCGGGACACCAACGAGCTCACCCTGGTTGTTCCAGGTCCAGGCATGGTACGGGCAGCTGAAGCGCCGGTTACAACCGTGATCTTCGCCCACGAGCTGCGCCCCACGATGGCGGCAGACGTTGTAAAACGCCCTTACCTGCTGATCGTCGCCACGAACCACCAGCATGGGACGCCCCGCCATCTCGAGCGTCTGATACGCGCCCGCTTCCGGCAACTCGCTGCTGTGCAGCGCGATACGCGGTTGCGCGCGAAACAACGATGCGCGCTCGCGGGCGAAGTGCTCCGGATCGAAGTACTTCTCCATGCCGACCTTCAGCCAGGTCTCGTCGAGAAAGGGCTGTTTCGCTGCCTGCAGATCAACCAGCTCCCTCAGCAGTTCGTTTTGTAGATCCGGGTTCATCACATACCTCGCTGCAACTTTCTTTGGGGCCGACTTTCAACGCGCCTTACCGATCGGTAAGGATTGGTTGCAGATTACTTACCGAGTGGTAAGCTGTCAAGATGAGCAGCGATACCCGGGAACAGTTTCTGGAAGCAGCGGCAAGGCAATTTGCCGATCGCGGATTCTACGGCACCAGCATTGCCAACATTGCCGGCGAGCTGGGGCTTACCAAGCAGGCGTTGCTGCACCACTTCGGCAGCAAAGAAAAGCTGTATGGGGAGATCCTGGAGCAGATCTCCTCACACGCCCTGGAACGGGTAGAAGCGGTCAAGGCGGAATTCGTCGAACCCGCCCGGCAGCTCGAGGAAGCCATCGTCGGCCGCTTGCACGAGGAGCTTGCGAACACCGACCACTCGCGCCTGTTAATGCGTGAGCTTCTGGACAACGAACCGCGCGCCGGACGGGCCGGCAACTGGTATCTCAAACCGTATCTGGACGCCCTGGTGGCCATGCTGCGGGCAACCCCGGGCGGCGCTGCTCTGTCTGCGCCGAGCGCCCTGGCGGTCATCTATCAGCTGCTCGGCGCCGTAAACTACTTCGTCAACTCGCAGCCAACGCTGCGCCACATGTACGGACAGCGGCACTTTGACGCGACCGCGCGGGTTTTCGAAGCACACCTGCGCGACACCGTCACGCGGGCCATTGATTAGGCGTTGAGCAGTTTCAGCTGATCTTCGATGAACTCCATGCGGTCTTTGCCCCAGTACAGCTCACCCTCGACAATCATGCTGGGCGCACCGAAAACACCCCGCGCTCTGGCCCCATCGGTGGCGTCTATGAGCTGCTGACGAACCGCAGCGCTCTCGCTGAGCGCCTCGAACTCGTCTGCATCCACCCCCAGCCGCTGCGCTACTTTCCGCAGCTCCGCATACTCACCGATCGCCCCGTTGTCGAGTTCCCAGTACTCCGTGAAGATTGCTTCGATGAAGGGAAACTCCAGACCCTTCTCACGCATGGCCAGAGCCCCGCGCAACGCCCTGGCCGTCTTTATGGGAAAGTTCGCCGGCCGTTTGAACGGAAGATCGTATTTCTTCGCCCAGCGTTGCAGATCGTCCAGACGGTTGTTGAGCTTGTCCCTGGGCTCCTTCATCAGCTCGTAACGGTTGCTTTGAAAAACATAGCCGAGGTTGAAAGGATGCCAGGCAATGGTGGCGCCATAGCGTTCCGCAAGCGGCGGCAGCAGCTTCAGCGCAAAGTACGTGTTGGTGCTGCCCAGGTCCCAGTAGCAATCGATCACCGTCCCGCTCATGCATAGGCCTCCAGCAGCCGCTTCGGGTGTTTGCCGTCGACCATACCCATGAACGAGCTGTGAATGGAATAGCCGAGCATCCGCTTGATGTCTTCCGAGCACTCCGCCACCCGCGCCGGCGGTATGGAGAGGCTGAAATTCTCCTGCTGGCGCAGATACGGTTCGCAGTACTGCGCCGTCACGGCAAGCCGCGGCGCAGGCGATTCGTTGGCGCCACCACCATGCCAAAGCGTGCCCAGGAACAGTACCGCAGAGCCGGCCGGCATCTCACAACTGAGTTGCCGCGAATCGTTTTCGTCCGCTGGAGCCACGTCGCCCCATTGGTGCGAACCCGGAATGACCTGGGTGCTGCCGTTGGTGCCGGTGAAATCGTCCAGCGCCCATACGGTTGCCGCGCCCAGGGGCCGCCGCGGGCGCGGGAATGGATAGAACGCATCGTCGTAGTGCAGAGACTGCTGCGCCTCACCTGGCAGGATGTTGATGACCTGCAGCTGCGACAGCAGATACCCCGGCGACAGCACCCGGTCCAGCAATGCCAGCACCAGCGGGTGCTCGGCCAGGAGGTTGCAGGAGAGCGTTTTGGCGATCACCGTATAGACGCGCTGCGTCTTCAACCCCTCGAACTCGTTACGCCCTGCAAGATCCAGCAGCGGCTGCACCGCATCCCGTATGCCGCTCAGCGTGGGCGCGTCGATCAAGCCCTCGAGCACGACGTAGCCATCCCGCGCCAGCGCATCGAGATGAGGAGCGAGCTCTGCGTCGCCGTAGACGCCGGCGGCACTCGAGAGTGTTTTCTGGTAGCGGGCTGCCAGATCGCTTTGCAAATTAGCATCGAAACGGTTGGTAGCTGGGCTCACGGTGCAGGTCTCCTCGCATTGATCGAGCACCAAGGTACGGTGACGAGGCCGCGCACGCGAGGGCCGAATGTCGCAGGGATGTGACTATTTGTCGCGGTCACTCCCGGCGGTACGCCCCCGGCGCCTTCCCCGTCCAACGCTTGAAGGCCCGGCTGAAGGAACGGGTATCGCTGTATCCCAGCGAGTCTGCAACGCTCAAAAGCGGCATCGTCGTTGTGCGCAGCATCGCGATCGCCTTGTCTTTGCGCACGCGCTCGAGCACCGCGCTGTAGCTGGTGCCAGCCTCCTGCAGGCGTCGCGCCAGCGTCTGCCGGGCCATGTGCAACTGCTCCGCTATCACCTCCGACGATACACGGCCGCGCTCGAGACGATCTGCCACCAGGGCGTATACCTGCCGCTCGAAGCGTTCATCCATGCCCCAGAGCAGGAGGTATGAGGTGCGTTGACGCGAAAACTCAGACGCATCGATCACCGGAGCCACAGCGTAGCGGCACACCTCGAGAGAATATTCCGCCCGCGTGAGGTTGCCGTACTCCGGCTCGGTGCCGAAGAGATAGGCAAATTCGCTGTCCACCCCAAACGGTTCGAAGCCCAGGGTGATCTTGTACGGGGCCAGCCGCTGCCCGCACAACCAGCCGAGCAACTTCACCACGCCAAGCAGCGTCGAGTACGCGAAATAGGGTGCGTGGCTGGCCGGCAGCGCGGGGTTTACCGTGAGCAACAGACGGTCCGCGGCCGAATCGATGAGCAGGAGCGGTTGGTGATCGGCGATGAACAGGCTGTAGAAGCGATTGTAGCTCTCGAGCGCCGCTTCGACGGTCGGGCTGTGCGCGAGCATGTTGCACAGCACCGCAAAGCTGCCGAGGGGCACCGCGCGATCCAGCATCCCGATCATCTCGTCGTCACAATGCTCGTTCAGCGCGCTGACGAGCGCCACGTACTCCGCCACGCTGAGCTTCCTGCCGGCGCGGGCGCGACGGGCTACCGGATGATCCGTGAGCAGCGTCGATCCTGCAGCAGCCAGCATCTGCTCGACGAACAGTGACGGTATCGTGGGTATCTCCAGGGCTGGCAGGGGGTTGGGGCCCACAGGTTATCCGCGGCGGTTCTGGTGACCGGTAGCCTACCCGGGCGACGGCCCACGGATCAAAATGCCGGAATCTCAGCCGCGGCAGCGTCTGAGGTAAGCTAAGCATCCGGGGAGGCTGCGAGACCACGATGAAGGAAGCTGAGATCACGGGCATCGCCAAGCACTACATGGGCAATCCAGCGCCCGCGACGGCCTGGTTTGCCCTCGCTATCGCTGGCGCCTATGCGTTCAGCGTCTACGCCGGCATCGCGGGTGTGTGGCCCGCATGGGCCGCCTTTGCCGCTGCCAGCTATCTGGCCTTCATGGCCTACACGCCGCTGCACGAGTCGGTGCATCAGAACATCTGCGGGCGGGAGAAAAACAAACGCTGGCTCAACGATCTGGTCGGCTACACCATGGCCTCGATTCTCGGCTTCTCGTTCCACGCTCACAAGTGGGCCCACCGGGTGCATCATCTGTCCACAAACGTTCCCGGAGAGGATCCGGATCACGTGTTCAAAGGCAACAACCTCTACGACAGCCTGCTGGGCGGCGTTCTGCTCGTCGGCAACGAGTACCGCCTGTTCTTCCGCAAGGCTTATCCAAAGCTCCCGACGAGGCAGCGCATCATCGTGCTGCTGGAAATAGCGGCGTTCGTCGGCTGGCGGGCAATCCTCGCGATCTGGTTTCCCATGGAGGTACTGCTCTTCTGCGTGGCCACCAGCGTTGTCGGGGTCACCTGGCTGGTCATCATCTTCGCCTGGCTGGTGCACATACCGTTCGATGAGACCGAGCGCTATCGCGACACGTCCACGTACCTGCTGCCCCGCTCCATTCACCGCATCGCCACGTGGTTGTGGCTGTGGCAGAACTACCACACCATTCACCACCTGTTCCCGCGCATCCCTTTCTACCGTTACCAGGAGGTGTTCGATCGCATCGAGCCGGGCCTGCGGGAACGGGACACGCCGATCCATGCTCTGGGCCGCTAGGACGCCGATCGCACAGCACCGAACACTGGGGAAACCATGATAGATACGCGCTTGGGACCCGTAACCGGCACCGAAATAGACGGTGCACAGGCCTACCTGGGCGTGCCATACGCCGCACCACCCATCGGTCCGCGACGCTGGATGCCACCGGTGCCGGTCGAGCCGTGGGCTTCCCTGGACGCCACCCGCTACGGCAACCGCTGTCTGCAGACGCCGTACCACGAGGTGCTCTCCGGCTTTGAAGTCCATGGCGAAGAAAGTGAAGACTGTCTTTATCTCAACGTGTTCACTCCGGGCGCCCGGGGTAGTCGCCCGGTCATGGTATGGATCCACGGGGGCGCCTATATCCAGGGATCTGCCAACGAATACAACGGCGCGAGGCTGGCGGTGGAAAACGATGTCGTCGTCGTGGCCATCAACTATCGCCTGGGCATCTTCGGCTTTCTGGATCTGAGTCGTTACGGCGCCGCCTACGCCGGCTCGGCGAGCCTCGGGCTGCAGGATCAGATCGCAGCGCTTGCATGGGTGAAGGAGCACATCGCCGACTACGGCGGTGATCCGGACTGTGTCACCGTGTTCGGCGAATCTGCGGGGGGCGGCTCGGTCCTGGCACTGCTGAGCGCACCATCTGCCGAGGGGTTGTTCCACAGGGCCGCCGCATTGTCTCCAGGCGAAACGCTCAATCCGCCGCTGAACAACGTTACGCCGCTCGCGGCGCACGAAAACGTCGCAGAAGACGATCTGCTCGGTCACCTCCAGAGCCTGTCCGGCGAAGCGCTCAAAGCGCTGCAGGTGGCGGGCATCTACAACGCCGCCATCGCCGTGGACGGGACGGTTGTCACACGGACCACGTCCGAAGCTTTGCGCAACCCCGGCAGCGCCGTACCCCTGATCATCGGCTCCTGTCTCGATGAAGGCACCTTGTTTGCCCCCATCGTCGCTCCCGAACACGCAGAAGTCGTCGCCTTCGGGCTCGCGGTCACCGCCGGCAACCGTAACGCCGCTCACTATCTCAGCCAGCGTGACACGATCATGGCTGACGCTGATCCCGCAGAACGTATATGCCAGACGTGGACAGACATGTTCCGGGGCAGCGTGCTGAGATGCGGGCAGGCGGCCACGGAAGGCGGCGCTGGCGGCTGGGTGTACAACTTCGCGGTGCCGACCGATCACCCCCTCGGCACCACCCATGGCAGCGACATCCCGTTCGTCTTCGACACGCTGATCGACGGCGGGCTGACCTTTCACGATACGCAAAGTCCCGACAACCAGCGTATCGCGGGGCTCTGGTCCAGCACCCTCGCGCGCTTCGCCCGCCATGGAGACCCCAACGGCAACGATCTGCCCCACTGGCCACCTTACGACGGGCACACGCGGGCGTGTCTCGTGATCGATGACGCGCCGCACATCGAAAACGATCCGGACGGTCCTGCCTGGCGGGACGCCTACGGCATGACATCTTGAAACGGCCCCGCGCCGCTCTCCCCTGACAATCCAAGGATACTGCCATGGCTCAATCGCAAACCTGCCGGACGATGTGTCCGATGAACTGTCACCCGACCTTCTGCGGCATGCTCGTCACGGTGCAGGACGGTAAGCTCATCGAGGTGAAAGGTGACCCGGAGAATCCGGACAGCGAGGGATTTCTCTGCGTGCGGGGCCGCGCCACCAAAGAAATCATCGACAACCGCGAGCGCATTCTTTATCCCCTCGCCCGCGGCGAGGACGGTGCGTTTCATCGTATTTCCTGGGACGAAGCCCTGGACCGGATAGTCGCCAGCATCGAACGCTCGAGCCGGGATCGCGTGGGCCTGTGGTCCTGCCACGGCGCGGTGGCCAACGACTACGGTGTGTTCGCCAACGCGTTTCTCAGCTCAAGGCTGGCACTGATGGCGGGTTTTCAGGCATGGGACCCTGCGATGGTGTGCTGGGGCCTGGGGGGCCTGGGCTTCGGCCTCACGGGCACCATGCAGGTGAATACCAAGGAAGACATGAGCGCCAACGCCGATCTTGTCGTGCAATGGGGTTCGAATCACGCCAGCCAGCCGAACACGGCCCGGCACGTTGCCGCTGCGCGCAAGCGGGGCGCACGGGTAATTGCCATCGACGTTCGCGAGAGCGATGCCTGCCGGGCTGCCGATGAGTTCTTTCTGGTGAAACCGGGCACGGATGCCGCCCTGGCGCTTGCGGTCATGCACGTGATCCTGCGCGAGCAATGGCACGACAAAGCGTTCATCGCCGCCCATACGCTCGGCGTCGATGCATTGAGCACGCACGTGGCAGCCTGCACCCCGGCATGGGCAGCCGAGATCTGCGGCATCGACGCGGCTCGCATCGAAGCTTTCGCGCGTGAATACGCCACCACCGAGCGGGCCATGCTGCTCCTCGGGGGCAGCTCGCTGTACAAAGACGCCAACGGCTGGCAGGCGAGCCGCGCCATCTCCTGCCTGCCGGCCCTCACCGGCAAGCTCGGCAAAGCTGGCGCGGGCTTCGGTCCACGGCACGCCGCGGAAGCGTATGGTCACGGCCTGAACCCCGGCATCCTCGCCATCGGCGAACGCCCGCCCGGGAACTACATTCCCAATCAGATATCAGCCATCGTCGATGCTATCGACGACGGCACTCTGAAGACGATGCTGCTCTTCGGCACCAACCTCGCTTCCTCCTTTCCGGACGCCAGTCGCGTGCGTAGAGGCCTGAAGGCTATGGATCTGGTCGTGGCCCATGATCTGTTCATGAACGACACCATCCGCGAATGCGCCGACATCGTTCTACCGGCAACTTCCTGGCTGGAAGGCCTTGGCGTGAAAGCCACCACCACACACCTTTACCTCATGGACCGGATCCTCGAGCCTGCCGGCGAAACACGTTCGATTCCCGACGTGATGAAAGCCCTCGCGGCGCGGCTCGAGCTCAGGGATTTCTACCCGTGGCACGACGACGGCGGACATATAGACGTGACTCTCGACCATCCGTGCACCGGGCATACAACCGTAGCCGCCCTTCGCGAAGGTAACGGCATGGCCGCATTGAACGTCTCGCCGGTCGCCTACATAGACCACGTCTACGCCACACCCTCCGGCAAGGTGGAGTTTTACTCGCCGGTTGCCGAGCGCCACGGCCTGCCGCCGCTGCCCAGCTACGTCCCGCGGGCGGACAGTCGTTTTCCGCTCGAGCTGCGCATGGGCCGCACCATCAATCACTTTCACGCGTTCTACGACAACGGCCGCGCGCTGCCTTCGCTGGTACGCCGCGACGCCGAGCCGAAGCTGTGGATCTCGCCGACCGATGCCCGGGTGCGGAACATCGAGCACGGCGACTCGATCCGCATGCACAACGACCGCGCGAGTTTTGCGGCGGTGGCGGATGTCACAGAACGTGTACCGGCTGGTACGGTGTGGATTCACGATGGCTGGCCGGGGCTGAACGACCTCACCAGCAGCAGCCCGGCCATCAGCGACGACGTCGCCCGCCTGTTCCCGTTCAGTACGGGGCAGGCGGCCTACGAAGCGTTTGTCGAAGTCGCGGGAGCACAATGATCATGGCACGTAAACTCACGGCCGAAGCCGTCACCGAAGGCATCGACCTCACAGGCTCCACGGCGCTGGTTACCGGCGTGAACTCGGGCATCGGCACCGAAACCATGCGGGTGCTGGCGCTGCGGGGCGCCCGGGTGCTCGGCACAGCGCGGACTCTGGAGAAAGCCTCTGCCGCGTGCGACGCCGTGAACGGTGACACCGTGCCGCTGGCCTGCGAGCTCACCGACCTGGACAGCGTGCGTGCGTGCGCTCAGGCGGTGCGCGAGTTCGGGCTGGAAACCCTCGATATCGTGGTGGCCAACGCCGGAATCATGGCCCTGCCGGAGCTGGAGCAGATTAATGGCATCGAAAAACAGTTCGCCACAAATCACCTCGGCCACTTCCTGCTCGTCAACGAATTGCTCCCTCTGATCGGCAAAACCAGACCGGCAAGGGTGGTTGTCGTAAGCAGCGCGGCGCATGCGCAGGCACCGAAAGGTGGTATCGAGTTCGACAATTTGAGCGGCGAGGCGGGCTATTCCGGGTGGCGCGCTTACGGACAGTCGAAGCTTGCCAATGTGCTTTTTGCCAACGAGCTCAACCGTCACCTCCCCGACGGCAGCACAGCCAATGCGCTGCACCCCGGTGTCATCGCCACCAATCTGGGCCGACACATGGAAGGAGGTTTCACCCGTCTTCTGGGCCTCGTCATGTACCCATTCATGATCACCGTGCCCCAGGGCGCCGCTACCAGCTGCTATCTGGCTGCCCATCCCGACGCGGAAGGCATGGCCGGCCAGTACTTTGCGAACTGTAAACCGGCCCGCGTCAGCAAGGCGGGGCAGGACGCTGCTCTGGGCGAGCGCCTCTGGAAAGTGTCGGCGGAGCTGGTTGGCCTGTAAAAGTATGTAGTATTGCTACATACTATTTAAAACGGTAGCCTACGGACATTCGATGAACGGATGGGAGGAGACCGTGAGCGAAGCTATTCAGACGCCGGCTATCGAGGCCGGCAACCTGCCCCTGGACCAGATCGACGTTGCCGACCCGCAGCTGTACGAAAGCGATACGTGGCGGCCCTACTTCCGCCGCCTGCGCGAAGAAGATCCGGTGCACTATACGAACAGCCGGGATTTCGGCCCTTTCTGGTCTGTCACCCGCTTCGACGACATCCAGTACGTGGACAAACATCACGAAATTTTTTCGTCGGAGCCGACGATTCTGCTGGGGGACCAGCCGGAAGATTTCACCTTCGTGAACTTCATCCAGAGTGATCCGCCGATTCACGATGAGCAGCGCAAGGCCGTGCAGAATGTCGTGGCGCCGCGCAACCTCGCCGAGCTGGAACCGGTCATTCGCGAACGCGTGCAGACCATTCTGGACAGCCTGCCCGTGGGCGAGACGTTCAACTGGGTCGACCGGGTCTCCATAGAACTCACCACGCAGATGCTGGCCACGCTGTTCGACTTTCCCTTCGAAGACCGCAAGCTGCTGACCCACTGGTCGGATGTGGCCATCGCCACGCCGGAGCTCACGGGGTCCAACTCGGTCACCGAAGAAGAACGTCGGGAAGAGATGGGTAAGTGCCTGGAGTATTTCACGCGTCTCTGGCGCGAGCGTGAGCATCAGCCGCTGAAATTCGACCTGATATCCATGCTCATTCATGGCGAGAGCACCAGAGGCATCGTCAACAAGCCCATGGAGTTTCTCGGCAATCTGCTGCTCCTGATCATTGGCGGCAACGACACAACGAGAAACTCCATATCCGGCGGCGTGGTGGCGCTGAACGAATATCCCGACGAGTACGCAAAGCTGCGCGACAACCCGGCGCTCATCCCGAGCATGGTCTCGGAAATCATTCGCTGGCAGACACCGTTGAGCCACATGCGGCGCACCGCCAGGGTGGATACCGAGTTGCGCGGCAAGCAGATCAGAAAGGGCGACAAGGTAGTGATGTGGTACCTGTCCGGTAACCGTGACGACAACGCCATCGAACAGGCGGACGCGTTCATCATCGACAGGCCGAACGCGCGCCACCATCTCTCTTTCGGCTTCGGCATTCATCGCTGCATGGGCAACCGCCTCGCGGAGATGCAGCTGCGTATCGTGTGGGAAGAAATTCTCGCGCGTTTCCATACGATAGAAGTCGTGGGCGAACCGGTGCGGGTGCGTTCGAACTTCGTCCGGGGATACTCGCAGCTGCCCGTGCGCGTCCATCCGGCCTAGCAGCGCGTGCAGATCCCGCTGAAAATGAAAGACCTGGAAGCGCAGACCGGCGTCACCCGGGAAGCGATCCACTTCTACCTGCGCCAGGGCCTGCTGCCTGAGCCGCAGCGACCCAAGCGCAATGTGGCGCACTACAGCAACGAGCACGTGGTACGCATCCGGGCCATCAAGCAGCTGCAGCAGGAGCGATCGCTGTCGCTGGAATCGATCAGGCAGATTCTCGACAACTTCGACTACGACGCGTTGCCCGCCGGCGACGATCTGGCCCGGTTCGAACTAGCCGTGCAGGCGCGTGTCAACGGCGAGCTGCCGGCTCGCGATCAGGCGCTGGACGTGGTTGCGGCAAACACCGGCCTGGACCTCACATTTCTTCACGAGGCCCATGAGCTTGGCATCATCGAGATCAAGCACGTCGATGGATCGGCCATGCTCGATTTTCGTGATGTCGGCGTGCTGGAGCAGTGGGCCAGGCTGAAAGATCTGGGCCTTGGTCCTGATGCCGGCTACGACCTCGCTTATCTCAGACGCTTCTCCGAAGCCATCCGTCCCATCGCCACTTTCGAGGTGGATCACTTTCTCGACGCTTTCGGAGGACAACTGTCGGACGACACGGCGACCATCGCGGCACAAGGCATGGGAATCATGAACGATATCCTTGCGCGCCTGCGCACGCAGGCCGTGATGCGGGCGCTGAGACGGCGCGCGAGCTGAGCCTAGCGCTGCGAGGCTTTGCGGTAGGCGCCCGTGATCATCACGGGTTCTGCCAGTATCTGCCCCTTCACGTAGGGATCGGTGCCGGCCTGCGTGCGGGTCATGGCATTGATGGCTCTCACCACCTCCATGCCAGACCGAACCCGCCCGAAGGCTGCGAAACCCTGGCGGTCCGCGTTGCGGCCGGCACCGAAATCCAGGCCCGGCTGAGGGCCGAGGCAGATGAAGAACGTGCCGCCGGTCCCTGTCCCGGGTTCGCCGCGCGCGAGCGAAATCACACCGTCCGTGTGCCGGATGCCCGTATGCTCGGTGGTTTCGTGCGCTACCCGGTCCCTGGCGGTGATGGTGGTGTTGTCCAGCACCCCGCCTTGAATGACACTGATGACCGGTGCGCCGTTATCGTTGTCCGGACGCACCACCCGATAGAAGCCACCGCCGTTAAAACGACCGCTGTCCAGAAACGCAAGAAAGCTCGCGGCTGAAAGCGGCGCGCTCGCAACATCCACTTCCACCTCGATGGTGCCGAGGGAGGTTTCCAGCACCGCAATCACGGTATCAGCCTGCTGCGCGTGCCCCGCACTGGAGAGGGCGCCGAGAAAACACAGCGCGAGGGCCGCATGACGCAGAGCCTTGCCCCCGCTCATTGCTTTTCTCCGGCCCGTCTGGCTGCCTGAACCATCTCTCGCACGTCGGCCAGCAGCCGTTTCGCGTCGTACACCACGCCGGCTCTGACAACGTGACTCACACCACCCACGCGCACGACCTCTCCGGCGTCTCTATCCAGGTACATGTGTCCGGTTCCGTAGAGCAGCTTGAAGTTTGCTACCGGATTACCTTTCACCAGCACGATGTCGGCCCGCCTACCCCGCGTGAGCGCGCCAACCTCGTCTTCCATGCCGAGCAACTCGGCGCCGTTCAGCGTCGCCGCCTGCAGCACCTCCAGAGGATGAAAACCGGCTTCCTGCAGCAGCTCCAGCTCTCGAATGTACGCGAAGCCGTAGAGCTTGAAGATGAATCCGGCGTCAGAGCCGGCGGCCACCCTGCCCCCCGCGTTCTTGTACTCGTTGACGAACTGCATCCAGCGGTCGAAGTTGTGGCGCCAAGCCACCTCATGGCCCGTGGTCCAATCGAAATGATAGGAACCGTGCAGCCGCGGGTCGGGCTGGAAGAACTTTGCCAGCGCGGGCCACGTGTAGTCGTCGTGCCACTCAGCCCGGCGGGCCCGCATGACATCGCGATTGGCTTCGTAAATGGTGAACGTGGGCACCAGCGTGAAGTCGAGCGCGTGCAGCTCCCTAATCGTCGCTTGCCAGGTTTCTGAACCGGGCGGCGCAGCCTGCAGCCAGAGCCTGCCCGCCTCCCCGAAGCGCCACTGCTCGTCGGAGTAGTTGTAGTCCGGTGGATAGGCCTGGATCGTTCGGTCCGTGAACATGGCCTCCGGCAACCCGTACCAGTGCTCCATGCTGTCGAGGCCCAGCCGGGCACTGTCCAGCACGTTCATGTGATAGACGCCGTTCTGGTCGTGATGATTCGCAGTGCCCAGGCCGAGGCGGGCTGTCTCCTCGTAGACGGCGGTCAGCGCTTCTCTCGTGCCGCCGCGCAGCTTCACGCCCTGCGCACCGCTTCGCTTTACGGCGGCAACCCAGTTCCTGGCGCCTTTCGCGTCGGTGATGACCGAGCCGGGAAACATGGCGTAGGGAACAATGTGCGGGGCGACAATGCGGCCCTCAGCACTGCGCCTCGCATGCGCCACCGTCCAGGCCAGCCCCATGATGGAGCCGACGTCTCGCACCGTGGTGATGCCATGCGCAAGCCAGAGCTTGAAGACGTATTCGGGCGGTGTCACCGGTCCCGCGAGACCCTGGCCGGCGTTGCCGATGTGAACATGCGCATCGACAAAACCCGGCAAGGCGGTCATACCCGTGGCATCCAGGCGTTCCTCGCCCGGCTCGGGCTCAGGCCGCCGGTCGAGGATGGCGGCGATGCGCTCCTGTTCGACGACAATGCTGACCGGACCCCGGGGCGGCGAGCCGAGGCCATCCACGAGCATCACCCCGTCGACCACCAGTCGCTCATAGGGCCCCTGGCCTTCCCCTTCCGCCCTGTCTGGCGCCGGGGCCGGTATCTGTACCCCATAGGCCGCGTAGGCCTGCGCAGTCTCCTCCCCGGGCTGAGCGGCAAAACCATGGGAAAACGCGAAGAGCGCAGCGAGGCTCAGAAGTTTCTTCATCGTGGGTACCTGTTCGATGCTCAGAATCCCAGAAAAGTCGCAACATCAGTCACTTCCCGGCGTCGGGAAATCACCGCGTTGGCGGGAAACGCTTCATCCGGATAACCCATGGCGATGCTGATCAGGATGACTTCATCGTCCGGCATGTTCAGATGCTCGCGCACCACCTCAGAGTGCATGACACCCTGGCTGTTGATCACAGAACCAACGCCCCGCGACCAGGCGGCGTTTACCAGCGACGTGGCCAGGGCTCCGCAATCAAACGGCGCTATGTCGCCGCCTTTGAGCTCACGGTCATAGGTGACAATCACGAGCACGGGCGCATCGAAGATGCGAAACCCGCGCATGGTCCAGTTATTGCGGCCTTCCTTGTCGTCTCGGGCAATGCCCATGGCCTCGAAGAGCTGCACAGCTACTTCTATCTGGCGCTTGCGGTGATCGCCGTCGTAGGCGCTGCCCGTTTCCATCCTCTCGAAGGACGGCCGCACCCCTGTCGCCGTTCGCTCCGTGCTGTCTCTGCGAATGCGATCAAGCACTTCACCGGTGGCGATGTGCAGATGCCACGGCTGGGAGTTATAGGAGGACGGTGCCCGGACAGCAAGCGATACGATGTCTTCGATCACGTCACGCGGCACCGGATCCGGCTTGTACCCGCGGATGCTCCTGCGCCCCATCACCACATCGTCGTAGCTCATCGTCTGCTGTTCAGCCATCCCCAATTCTCCTCGTGTCCTCGACCATGAATTTCTATCGCCGCGCTTCGCGTACGACGGTTGTCAGCGCCAGTATACTGAGCCAGGCGCGTTTCCACCGGCCCTGTGCACCGTTTCCGGGCACGCGTAGAATCCAGGGTCTGAACGTCGCCTGGAGCTTCGACATGATCACCTTCCACGACCCACGCGGTGAAGTGGGCACGCCCATGGATCCGTACACGCTGGTGCACGACCTGACTGCTGACAACGGCCGCGGCACCACAGTTGCCCTGCTGGCCAACGGCTTTCCGGATTCCGAGAATTTCCTGGAGGCGCTGGGCGCGGCACTCAAGGCACGATTTGCCGGGCTCGAAGTGCGCGCCTGGAACAAAGGCAACGCATCCATCCCGGCGCCCGCCAAGATGCTCGAAGAGATCGAGGCGAGCTGCCAGATTGCGATCGCCGCCTACGGGCACTGAGGCAGCTGCACTACCGGCACCGTGCGTGACGGCATCAACATAGCGCAGCTGGGGATTCCATCCATCGCCCTGGTTACCGAAGAGTTCTGGCCGCAAGGCGACTTTGTCGCGCATTCCCTGGGGATGCCCGATACACCGCGGGTCAAACTG